>CAXSEF010000059.1:0-20791 GCA_964236535.1 uncultured Acetobacteraceae bacterium | reverse complement strand
GCAGAGCACACCGAATCACGACAGAACCAGCCTGGGAACCCCAAAAGTCAGACGACCAAACCCGGCGTATAAGGACACGTCGCGGCTGCCAAGTGGCGGTGTGTCGCAGCGGTGGCAACCTGATCCGCTTTGCCGTGCAGCGCTTGAGCGTGATAGCGTAGTGGTATGGCATACTGGGGCAAGATGCTGGGCGGGGCTGCGGGTTTCGTGATGGGCGGCCCATTCGGGGCGGTCATGGGCGCGGCGCTGGGGCATGCGGCTGACCAGAGCAGTTTTGGCGGGCTCAGTCGTGAGGGCATGCTCGGAGCCTCGCCGCTGAGCGGCAGGTTGACCTCGCTGCTGGGTCCGGCGCGACTGGCTGCCATGCTCGGACGGCGCGACCAGCTTTTCGCGATCGTGGTGGTGGTGCTGTCGGCCAAGCTCGCGAAGTGCGACGGGCGGGTGAACCGGCAGGAGATCGACGCCTTCAAGCGCCATTTTCGGATCCCGCCAGATTCGGTGCGCGACATCGGCCGTCTGTTCGACCAGGCGCGGGCCAGCGCCGACCCGTTCGGGCCGTATGCGCGCCAGTTGGGCGAGGCGTTCGCCGACAGCCCGTCGGTACTGGAGGACGTGCTCGCCGCGCTGTTCGGAATCGCCCGAGCCGATGGCGCACTCACCGTGGGCGAGGCCGAGTTCCTGCGGCAGGTTCACCACTCGTTCCGTCTGGACCGGATGGCGTGGGAGCGGGCGAGCGGATCGGCACCAAGCCGCGCTGCCGACGCGGGGGGCGACCCCTATGCGGAACTGGGTGTGAGCCGCGTGGCCAGTGACGAGGATCTGCGCGCGACCTGGAAGCGGCTGATGCGGGAGAACCATCCCGACAGTCTCGCGTCTCGCGGAGTACCGCAGGAGTTTATCGACCGGGCGGGAGACAAGGTCGCGCGCATCAACGCGGCCTGGGATCGAATTAAGCGTGAGCGAGGCTTGTAGGCTAGTGCGCGCCTAAGGTGCCGTCGCATCGACGTGGACGGCCGATCCGACACCCGAACAGCTTGTTGCGAGACCGAGCGCCCAAGGGCAGAGCCTCCCGATCGCCCGCCTGAACAGTCTTGCTTCGCCGCCTCTGACACAGGACGATGTTCTGCCGGGGTGAGTTGCGCCCGCGTATAAGCAGATGAGAGCAGCAGTTCTTCGGCGCCTGGCTTGAGAGCCAACTGGCGGTCAGCGCCAATGGTCGGGAATCCAGACCGGTGGTCCGTATGGGCGGCGATCCCAGTGGCCCGGGACGAAACTCTGGTAGCGTGCCTCGCGAACCACGTACCGGCCCGGGATCCAGTCGTAGCGTCCATGGTGCCAGCCCCAGCGCCCGGCAACCCAGAAGTAGCCCGCGCCCGGCGGCGGCGGCGGCGGCGGCGCCTCGTAGCGGAGCTCCGGCGGGGGCGGGTAGCCTTCGCCGGGCGGTCCCGGCGGATAGCCCTCGGGGGCGTAGGGCTGGGCATGGGCTGCGGCGGCGCAGAGCAGTAGTATGCCCGTGATCAGCGAACGGTACATTCGAGAACTCTTTCATGACTTTATGACGACCCTGGCCGCACAATACGGCGGCCGAAAGGCAGCCCGCGCCAGCTTTGCACCACCTGCACAAGGTGTAACTGCCAGGCAGAACGCAAGTTCGCCCTGTGCTGACACGGTCGCAGGCCGCGGGCCGCCTTTGCCTCACCTGTCTGCCCGACGGCTCATGCAACTCCGAGCCGGCCCGCGAGATCCTGGGTGAACTGCCAGGCGACCCGACCCGACCGGCCGCCGCGTGTGGTCGACCACTCGAGCGCCTGCGCCCGCAGCGCCTCGTCCCCGATCGGCAGTCCAAGCTGCGCACAGTAGCCTCGGACCATTGCCAGATAGGTGTCCTGGTCGCAGTTGTGGAAGCCGATCCAAAGGCCGAACCGATCGGACAGCGAAATCTTCTCCTCGACCGCCTCGCCAGGGTTGATCCCACTTGATCGCTCGTTGTCGATCATGTCGCGCGGCATCAGGTGGCGGCGATTGGAAGTGGCGTAGAACAACGCCGTATCAGGCCTGCCCTCGATGCCGCCATCGAGCACTGATTTCAGCGCCTTGTAGTCGGCGTCCTCGCGTTCAAACGACAGGTCGTCGCAGAACACCAAGCAGCGCCGCGACTGGCCGCGCAATACCCGCAGCAGTTCGGGCAGCGTGCCGATGTCGCCACGCTCGATCTCGATCAAAGCGAGGCTGCCCGGCCGTTCCGCATTGGCCTCCGCGTGTGCGGCCTTGACCAGCGACGACTTGCCCATCCCGCGCGCGCCCCAGAGCATGGCATTGTTGGCCGGTAGGCCGCGGGCAAAGCGGAGCGTGTTCTCCAGCACCAGACCGCGCTGCCGGTCCACTCCCTGCAGCAGCTCGATGTCAACATGGGCGACGCGCGCCACCGGTCGCAGTTCGGGGCGTTCGGGGTTCCACACGAAGCCGTCGGCAACCGATAGGTTGATGGCCCCGGCCGGCGGCGGTGCGAGACGTTCGAGCGCCTCGGCGACACGGGCCAGCAACGCAGCGATCTGGGTATTCAGGATTTCGGGCATTGGCTGGTGATCCGGTCGAGGAGGAGACGGCGCATGGTCGCACAAGCGGGAGAGGCGACCCGTCCGGCACGAGGCGTGCAACCGGCAGGGCCGCGCGATGCAAGGTTGACGCGATGGGCGCGGAACCTATGGTCCGCCAAGGATCTCGGCAACCCGGAAGCGCCCAACCATGAGCCTGCTCGACCTGCTGATCACGCCGGCCCATGCCCAGGACGCCGGCGGCCTGGCCGGAATTTTCAGCAACGCCCAGGTGCTGCAGTTCGCGCCGATCGTGCTGGTGTTCATCGTGTTCTGGTTCCTCCTTCTGCGCCCGCAACAGCAGGCGCAGAAGGTGCTCAAGGCCCAGCTCGGCGGGCTCAAGCGCAACGACCGGGTTGTGACGTCCGGGGGCATGCTGGCGACCGTCACCAAGGTGCGGGACGGAATGCGCGAGATTGAGGTGGAGATCGCCCCCAACGTCCGGGTGACCGTGCTTCGCGAGACCATCAGCAGCGTCTACGTGCCGACACCGGCCAATGACATCAAGCCAGCGGTCAAGGCGTCGTGACGGCAGGGGCTCCGCGGAGTCCTTGCCTGCTGATTCTGACGATGCTGTGCGGCTGCGCAGGTGCCACACCGATCGCCGCTAGGCAGCCTTACCCACCCGCGATGCCGCCTGACCAGACGCCAGCCGACCCGGTAGCCGGGCGTCCCGACGGAGTGTATTCCGGGTTGTCGGTCCTGACCTCGTTCCATGGCGACTGCAACGCCGGCGGCACGGGGGAACTCGTGCTCGATGCCGGGCAGGTCACCTATCATGACGAACGCAACCCGGTCCTTACCGGCTCGCTGGGCAGGGACGGCGCCGTCGACTTGGCCTCCGGGCCGACCAGGCTGACGGGCCGTGTCGCGGCGCTTCAATTCGTCGGCCGCATCAGCGGCGGCCCATGCGGCTACGACATGGTATTCGCCCACCGCTTCAGCTGAGCGGAGTGCCGCCAGACATTTTGGTTGCACCGGAACGCGCCAACCAACATCTGCTTCACTTCTGCCGCAGTGAGGCACCATCCAGGCGATCATGAACCAGCAGTACCGTAGCACCACGCAGAGCGGCGTTACCCAGCACCCGCACGCCGCGGTCTCGCGCAACGGCGACGTGCTCCTCACCATCCCGCAGGAGGATGCGGTCGTGGCGACGTTGAACGCGATCGAGCATCACGCCGCTCTGGTCACGATCACCGCCGAGTCTGGTGCCGGTAAGACGGTGGTGGCGGATGCCATTGCTGACGGGCTGCGCGAGCGCGGCATGGCGGCAGTCCGGGTGCGCCGACCACCCAGGCCGACCCGCATGGCCCTGCTGGCGCAGCTCGCCGCATCGCTGGAAATCGACCCCAACCTGTTGGCGCGCGCTCCGGACCCGGCGGCAGCAAGACTGGTCGGCAACGCCCGGCCGGGACTGCCGCTCGCCTTCATCCTGGATGACGCGGATTTCTGGCCGCTAGAGGCCGTGCAATCCTTCGCCCTGCTGACCGGCGGCCGCCCGGCTGGCGAACAAGGCCGCGGCTCGCTGCACGCCATCCTGCTCGGGTCCGCCCAGCTGCGGGCACAAATTCAGGCCAGTGCGCGTGACGCGTTGTTCCTGACCATTCCGCCTTTGACTCTGCGTCAGGCGCGCGAGTACATCGCCCGGAGATTCGCGATGCATGGTGGCATCAGGCGCAGAATGTCGCTGCTCGCCGTCGACGAGGTGCTGCTGCGTGCTGGAGGCAATCCCAGGCGGATCGACCATCTGACCGACGACTGCCTCGCGCTCGCCGGCGTCGAGAGAGGTCGTTTAGTGACTCCGGCGACCGTGCATTTCGCCACCCGGGCGGCCCGGCTTGCCTTGTTTGTGCGCCTGCGCGGGGCGATGCCCGTACTGCTTGCGGGTGCTGCGGGCACTGCGCTGGCGGTCGCCGGACTAGTGCTCGGGCTCGGCGGCCCGAGCCGCGTGAACAGTCCGGCGCCGGGCGCGGGTTTGATTGGAACCTTGTCACCCCCGGCGATCCAGGCCCCTGCCGACTCCGTCCCGGCAGCACCCCCGTCGTCGCCTCTCGACGCATCCTCCCAGGGTGCGGCACCGTCGAATGGAACCGGCACACCCTCTCCGATCCCGACACCCTCGGTCGGCGATCAGGCACTGACGAGCCCGTCGATACCCCGGGCCGACCCGTTCGCCACGCCGATCTCTCCGGTAACGACGCTTCCAGTGCCGGATGGATCTGGTTCGAACGCACCGGCGCTCGCGGCTTTGCCATTGCCGCCGGGGATGATGGCGATGTCCGCGCTGTCGCTCGTAGCGGCGCCGGGTGCAGCCTCGGTCACGGCGCCGGTGCCCCGCCCGATTGGCAGCCGGATCGAACTGGCGATCCCCGATGTGGCGCCCGCGCGCATACCGCCTATGCCCGCCAGTCCGGACATCCAGGTGCTGGCGGCGTCGAACGCGGACCCGAGGTCGAGTATCGAGCAGCCGACCGAGGGTTCGGTCGGCGATGTGTCGCCGCCCCCGCTGCCGCCCGCCCGCTTGAGCTCTCGTCAGGCACGCGGCTATGACGGGCCAGTACTGATGCACAGAGCTGTTGGCGGAGAAACGATGTCACGCCTGCTGGTGCGCATCTTTGGGCGCAACGACGCCGCGGCGCAGGCTCTGTTCCGAACCCTTAACCCCGGTATTGACAGCCCGGGGCCATGGCCGCGCGGTGTCGTGGTCGCGGTGCCGGTCGGTCTCCGGCGAAACCGGTCGTCTCAGCCAAGGCTCGCCCCTGAACCGGGACCGGAGGCGCGCGATAATCCGGTCGGCGAGACCAGATCGTCGCTGCCATACTTCTGCCGTTCGATCTCGCCGCAGAACAGCGCCGAGAACGACTATACCCGTCAGGTTTGCGGTCGCTGATTAACCGGCTGACCGGCGAGCTCGTCTCGTCAGGCGGCGAGCTGGCTTTCCGCGAACTCGTAGTTGGCGATCTTGTCCATCCAGTTGGTCACGTAGTCCGGGCGGCGGTTGCGGAAGTCGAGGTAGTAGCTGTGTTCCCACACGTCGAGGCCGAGCAGCACCCGGCCCTCGCCGGTCGCCAGCGGGTTCGAGCCGTTCGGCGTCTTGGTCACCTTCAGCTTGCCGTCCGGGCCCGCCACCAGCCACGCCCAGCCCGAGCCGAACTGCGTCGTGGCCGCGGTCTTGAACGCCTCCTTGAACTTGTCGACAGCCCCGAAATCCTCGACCAGCTTCTGCTCCAGCCTGCCGGGGATGCCGCCGCCGTGCGGGCTCATCGCCTGCCAGAACACGATGTGGTTCCAGTGCTGGCCCGCGTTGTTGAACACCGGCGCCAGATCCGGCTTGCCGTGGCTGAGCGCGATGATCTCGTCGAGCGACTTGCCCTGCAGCTGCGCGTCCTTCTCGACGAAGCCGTTCAGCGCCGTGACGTAGGCCTGGTGGTGCTTGTCATGGTGCAGCTCCAGGGTCTCCTGGCACATCCCCTGGCCGGCCAGCGCGTTCTTGTCATAGGGCAGCGCGGGAAGCTCGAACGCCATGGTGCATCTCAGTGCAGTGCAACGACGGTCTTCCAAAGGTGCAAGCCGCATCGATCGCCGTGACGCGCGGACTCGCCCCTCGCGGCCGTCGCCTGCTAACGCGGGCGCAGGGGATGGTTCCGGAACAGGAAGCGGTGGCGCCGTGCCGCACCGGCAGCGCGAGACCATCCGATCTCTCGGAACTGCCGGGGTGACGCAGCAACTTTCGCCTGTCGCGGCGCTGGTCCGGCGCCACGACCCCGATCGCTTCCTGACAGCCCTGTTCGCCCCGGAGCCGCTGCGCGAGACACTGCTGATACTCTATGCCTTCAACCACGAGCTGGCGCGCGCCCGTGAGGTGGCCTCGATGCCGATGCTGGCGCTGATTCGCTTGCAGTGGTGGCGGGAGGTGGTCGAGGGTGCCCACCGCCAGCACGAGGTGGCGCTGCCGCTTGTCCATGCCGTCGAGTGCGGCGCTCTTGACCGCGCGGCCCTACTGGGCATGGTCGCAGCGCGTGAGACTGAGGCCGAGGATGTCATCGCAACGCTCGCCGAATGGCGCTGCACCTTGCTGGATGGGGCAGGGGGCGTGGCGGTTGCGGCGGCGCAGCTGCTCGGCGCGCCTTCGCAAGCCCTGACGCAGGTGCGTGCGCTCGGCGCCGCCTATGGCGCGGCCGGAACGCTGCGCAACGTCCGTGCTCTGGCGCGGCAGGGCCGCTGCCTGCTGCCCGAGGACGTGCTGGGCAGGCAAGGGCTGGATCGCCATACGGTGATCGCTGATCCAGACGCGCCCGGGACGGTCGCGGTGCGCGCAGATTTGGCGGAGGTAGGGCACGCGCTGCTGTCTGCAGGAGAGGGGCTCCGCCTGCCACTGCCTGCCATGGCAGCAGTACTGCCTGCAGTGCTTGCCCACCGCGACCTCCGCGGCTTTTCCCGCGACAAGAACAGGACTGGCGGGCCAGGGCGCCGACTGGCGGACCGGCTGGCGGTGATCGTGACCGCGTATCGGCAACAGGTCCGCTTCACATGACGGCGCCGGCCTGATGCTGACCCGGGTTGATGCGGAAACCCTGTACTGGGCGAGCAGGTCAGCGACGCGAACATGGATGGCCGGAGTCCGGACGCCCATTTGCCAAGGCACGGCACCGTGTCCGATCGCACGCGAAGAAGGCGCGCTACCTTGTTGCACCGATGAAGGCTCGGGCGTTATCCCGCCAATCCAGGAGCCAGCCCCGGCACGGGCCGACCGAGTCATGTTCAGCACCATGCCGAACTTGACTCTTTCTAGGCATCCCGACATCTCCTAAGAGGCCGGAGCTGCATGGCACTCGCCCGCCGAATTGAGCCACCGCGGATTTCGCAAAATGCGACCTGCTGGCAGCCATACGGCGCGCCGACACGATTCTCTTGCGTATGCCCTGGTTGCCGGCCAAACTGCGAACAGATCGCAACATTGAGAGCCAACGACATGGATGGTAGCAGACGCGCTTTTCTCGGAACCGCCGCAGTAAGCGCTGGCGGGCTTGTTGCGATAAAGGCGGCGGCGGCGGAAGCTGTCAAGCAGGATGCCGGCAAGCCTGGTGATGGAGGCTTCGGGCTTGACGTGACCCAACTGCCGCCGGGTCAGGGGGTTGCCTACCACGACCCGAAGGACGTGGGAGAAATGCCTGAATTCACCCGGTCGCTCGATGGCGGAAAGCCGAAGATAACCTCGGGCGGATGGGCCAAGGAATCGACCGAGCACAATCTCCCGATTATGCAGGGTCTCGCGTCAGTTCACATGTTCCTCGATCCGGGCGCGTCGCGTGAGTTGCACTGGCATGCGATTGCGGCAGAGTGGGCCTACGTCATTGAAGGCCATTGCCAGACTGTCGTGCTCGATCCTTCAGGGCAGACTGAAATCAACAACTATGGCCCTGGCGATTTGTGGTTTTTCCCCAAGGGCCATGGACACGCCATCCAGACGATCGGCGACAAGCCGATGCACTTTGTTTTGATGTTTAACAATGGCGCATTTTCTGAACATGGCACTTTCTCGATCTCCGACTGGATCGATGTGACGCCGAAAGACATGCTGGCAAAGAATTTCGGTCTGACGCAGGCGGCCTTTGATACCTTCCCGAAGGGCGAGACCTACATTCAGGCCGGCCCGGTGGTCCCAATGTCCCAGGCAGTCGACGCCCCGTGGCCGAAGGAGTCCACGCACAAGTTCAGTCTGCTGAAGGATGTCCGGGCGCGTCGCGACTTTGATGGCGGGACGTTCAATCTTGCCACAGTCGACGAGTGGCCGATTTCGAGCACCATGTCCGGCGGCCTGATGGTCATCAAGCCTGGCCAGATGAAAGAACTGCATTGGAATCCGAATGCAAGTGAACTCCAGTTCTACCTGAAGGGCACGGGTCAGGTCGCGATGTTCGGCTCGGGAGGGCGTAGCAAGGTAGCTGACGTGAAGCCGGGTGATACCGCCTATATTCCCGCCGGCTATGGACACGCGATGTATAATACCGGAGACAAGGATCTCGAGATCATCCAGGTCTGGGATGCCGGCAAGTTCGAGGAGATTACCTTGAAGCACTGGATGGCCACAGCTCCAAAGTACCTGCTGTCGAACAACATGGTCGGCGTTCCGGCCGCGACTCTGGATAAGATCCAGGAGGCATAACGATTTGGTCGATGCAGCCGCCTGACGGCCCGCTTATGCTTTGCTTGCTCCAGCAATTCGGCAAGGTCGCGTCGACACCCTGCGACGCATCGCCGAATTGGTAATCCGGATATTCTGGCGCACTCAGAAGTAAGCTGGGTGACTCGGTTTACACGCTGCTAGTGTTTGCTCTAGATGAGGTGTTATTAATAAGGCAGCACAGCTTGTTGGCTGTGCTGCCTTATTCTTATGGGCGTCGCCGTAGCACAGCGGCACCAAGGGATCGCCGCCCTTGAACCGAATGGTCTGACGAGATCCGGCGAGGCGTGCTTTTGCGTCCCCGGATATCGAGGTTCGTCCATGCTCGCGCTCCTGATCGTGCCAGTCATGCTTCTTGTCCTGCTGCTGTTGCGCACGGTGCGGGTGGTGCAGGAGTGGAGGCGTGTCGTCGTGCTGCGCCTTGGCCGCTTCCAAGCCGTGCGCGGCCCCGGGCTCTACATCCTGCTGCCGGTTATCGACACCATCGCAACCACGATCGACTTGCGCATCCAGACCACCTCGATCACCGCCGAGCAGGCGCTGACCCGCGACACGGTCGCGGTGGGTGTGGACGCCATCGTGTTCTGGCAGGTGGAGGACCCGCGTGCGGCGGCGATCAACATCGCGAACTATGCCGAGGCAATCGAGCGGGTGTCGCAAACCAGCCTGCGCGAGATGATCGGCGCGTCGGACCTGTCCCGCCTGCTCTCCGACCGTCGCAGCGCCGACGAGCAGTTGCGAGTCACCATCGCCGCCAAGACCAACGGCTGGGGCGTCGGCGTGCGCTCGGTCGAGATCCGCGACGTCGCCATCCCCGCGAGCCTGCAGGACGCGATGAGCCGCCAGGCGCAGGCGGAGCGCGAGAAGTCGGCGCGGGTCACGCTGGCTTCGGCCGAGCAGGACATCGCGCGCCAGGTGCTAGAGGCGGCCGCAATCTATACTGACAACCCGGTGGCGTTGCAGCTGCGGCAGATGAACCTGCTGTATGAGATGAACAAGGATCGCGGCGTCACCGTGCTGGTGCCGACCGATATGGCCGCAGCGCTGGGGGCGGTCGCGGCAAAGGCAAGGCCAGGGTCGTTGCCCCCGGAGCACGGGGGCGTCTGAGTCGCGCACGGACGCCAGGTTTACCTCAGCGCCGGTTGAAGGTTTCTGAGGGACTTGTTACTTGGCGAGGTCCGGGGCGGAGCCTCCGGATCCTGGTTCCTATCCCAGTGTCTCGGAAAACAGCTCCTGCATCGACGCCCAGGAGCGTGCGTCGGCTCCCGGGCTGTATCGGATGGCATCCGGCATGTTGCGCTTGGCCGCACCGTGGTTGGTGAAGCTGTGCACGGTGTCGCCGTACAGGTGCATCTGCCAGTCCACCCCGGCGTCGCGCATCTCGGATTCGAACTCGGCGCGCTGCTCGGCCGGGATCGTCGGATCGTCGGCGCCGATGCAGACCAGAACGCGCCCACGGATTGCCTTCGCGTCGGTCTTCGGCGCCGCCGTGCCCAGCCCGCTGTGGAAGCCGACTACCGACTTCAGGTTGGCGCCAGCGCGGGCAAGCTCGAGCGCCATCGTGCCGCCGAAGCAGAAGCCGATCGCGGCAATGCGGGATTTGTCCACTTCGGTGCGCGCGCTCAGCGCCTGCAGGCCACCCTGGCCGCGAGCGCGAGTGCGCAATGGATCGGCGAACAGCGGCTTAAGCAGGCCGAGCGCCTCTTCGAGCCCATCGACGACGCGGCCGTTGCCGTGCAGGTCGCAGGCGAGTGCCACGTAGCCAAGTGCCGCCAGCCGCTCGGCTCGGGCGATCGCGTGCTCGCTCAGTCCGAACGCCTCCGGGAACACCAGTACTCCGGCACGGGGTCCGGCGGTCGTCTCGAAGAACAGCTGGCTCTGCATTGATAGGCTGTCGGCCTGGTAGGTCAGGGTCTCGTGGCGCACGGGCAAGTCTCCGGAAGGTGGGGCTTTCACCGCTCGGACCACCGAGCGGGGCCAACCGCAAGGAAGCAAGGCTGGGCCCTTACTCCGACCCGAAAGGCACCAATTGCCCTTTGAAGTCATCCGCCGATCATGGACAACGCCGCCGCGGCACGCGACGTGGGCTCGGCGGTGGACTTCATCAGTCAGCGCCGCGGACTGGCGAAGCTGCCTTGATGGGCTGGTCTTTTAGCATCTCGATCATGGATCTCTACACCAGCACGCACAACGAGAATGTCGAGCGCCTGGGGCTGTATGCGACGATGTGGCTGAGCACCGATACCGTTCCCGCGGACGCGCCGCCACTTGGCACCTACCGCACGGTGCTGCGTGCCGACACGAAGCCGCGCTGGCCAAAGGCCGTCCGGAGGCGGCACGAGAAGCGTTGATCTTTCGACCGGCGGGCGGTCGCGACGTCCGCCACCGACCCCGACGGTGCCGCACAGACGCCGCCGGTGAGGCACGCGGCGAGCGGCGTGACAGCGAACAGCCGTGCGTACTGGATGGCGGGCAAGTCGCTCCTGGAGAAGCGCGACCCGAAGGTTTTGAGATAAGCTTAACCGGGAGCGCGGGCCCTCAAGACTCCATCTAGGTTCGCCGCACATGCCTTTCTCAGGCCGGCGGCACGTTCCCGCCGGACAAGCCAGGTTTGTCGGTCTGGGGGAGCTCGCTCCAGTAGGGTCCAGGGTTTCGCCCTGGGCTTGCTACGCCCGCTTCTTGACTTTGCGGACGGGCTCATCGGGCAGCAGCGGCCGCAAGAACCGCCCGGTATGGCTCTCCGCGCAGGTCGCCACGGTCTCAGGCGTACCCTCCGCAACGATGCGTCCGCCCCCTTCGCCGCCCTCCGGCCCCAGGTCGAGCAGCCAGTCGGCAGTCTTGATGACCTCCAGGTTGTGCTCGATCACCACCACGGTATTGCCCTGCGCGACGAGCGCGTGCAGCACCTCCAGCAGCTTGCGCACGTCCTCGAAATGCAGCCCGGTGGTAGGCTCGTCGAGAATGTAGAGGGTGCGCCCGGTGGCGCGCTTGGCCAGCTCCTTGCTCAGTTTGATGCGCTGCGCCTCGCCGCCCGACAGCGTGTTCGACGACTGTCCCAGCGCAATGTAGCCGAGCCCGACCTGCTGCAGGATGCGCAGCCGGTCGTGGATACGGGTCTGCGCCGAGAAGTACGGCACCGCCTCGTCCACGGTCATCGCCAGCACCTCGGCGACCGACTTGCCGCGGAACTTGATCTCCAGCGTCTCGCGGTTGTAGCGCGCGCCCTTGCAGGTGTCGCAGGTGACGAACACGTCCGGCAGGAAGTGCATCTCGATCTTGAGGACGCCGTCGCCTTGGCAGGCCTCGCAGCGCCCGCCCTTCACGTTGAAGCTGAAGCGACCGGACTTGTAGCCGCGCGCCTTGCTTTCCGGCAGCTCGGCGAACCAGTCGCGGATCGGCGCGAACAGGTCAGTGTAGGTCGCGGGGTTCGACCGCGGCGTGCGCCCGATCGGGCTCTGGTCGATGTCGATGATCTTGTCGAGCTGCTCCAGCCCCTCGATGCGGATGTGAGGCGCCGGCACCTCGCCCGATCCCATCAGGCGCCGTGACGCAGCCTTGTACAGCGTGTCCACCACCAGCGTGGACTTGCCGCCGCCCGACACGCCAGTGACACAGGTGAAAGTACCAAGCGGAAAATCGGCGGACACGTCGTGCAGGTTGTTGCCGCTGGCGCCGACGACACGAATCACCCGCTTCGGATCGGTGCGGCGGCGCTCGGGGATGGCGATGCGGCTGCGGCCTGACAGGTAGGCGCCGGTGATTGAGTCCGGATTGGCCTCGACCTCGGCCGGCGTGCCGCGGGCGATGACGTGACCGCCGTGGATGCCGGCAGCGGGCCCCATGTCGATCAGGTAGTCTGCGGCCCGGATCGCGTCCTCGTCATGCTCGACCACCAATACGGTGTTGCCCAGCGCCTTAAGCCGACGCAGCGTGCCGAGCAATCGCTCGTTGTCGCGCTGATGCAGCCCGATCGACGGCTCGTCTAGCACATACAGCACTCCGGTGAGTCCGGAGCCTATTTGGCTGGCCAGGCGGATGCGCTGGCTTTCGCCTCCGGACAGTGTGGTCGAGCCGCGGGCAAGGGAGAGGTAGTCAAGACCCACGTCGACCAGGAACTGCAGGCGCTCGACAATCTCATGCAGGATGCGCCCTGCGATGGCGGCACGCTGCGGGGTAAGCTGCGCCTCGACCTCACGGAACCACTCGAGCGCTCGACGGATCGACGACTCAGAGGCCTGGGCGATGGTGAGGTCGACGACGCGCACCGCGAGCGCCTCTGGCTTGAGGCGGGCGCCGTCGCACACCACGCACGGCTTCTCCGCCTGGTAGCGGCTCATCTCCTCGCGCACCCAAGCCGAGTCGGTCTCCTGCCAACGGCGGGCCAAGTTGCGCAGCACGCCCTCGAACGGCTTGGTCACGCTGTAGGCACGCACGCCGTCCTTGTATGTGAATTCAAGCTTTGTCTCGCCGGTTCCGTCGAGCACGGCGCTCCGCACGGCTGGCGGCAGGTCCTCCCACGGAGTGCGGGTGCTAACCCGGAAGTGACGCGCGACGCTAGACAGCGTTTGGTCGTAGTACTGGCTCTGGCCGCCAGTCCAAGGTGCCACTGCCCCGTCCGCAAGCGAGCGCCGCTCGTCGGGAACCACCAGCTTCGGGTCGAAGATGCTCTCGACGCCGAGCCCGTCGCAGGCCGGGCAGGCGCCGTGCGGGCTGTTGAACGAGAATAGCCGTGGCTCGATTTCCTCAATGGTGAATCCGCTGACCGGGCACGCGAAGCGCGAGGAGAAAACCGTGCGCTCGCCGGATGCCGGCGCTTGACCCGGCGCGAGCTGGGCCGCGTGGGTGGACGTCACCGGCGTGGCCCCGAGCAGCGGGCCGCTGCCGGTAAGCTTGATCGCCGAGTGCCTAGGGTCGGCGGCTGCGCCGGCAGACGCACTATCTGATGGGCTCGCGCCATCCGGGTCAGCGGCGGTCTTCGCGGTCCTGGCAGGCTTCACCGGACCGGGCGGCTTTGTGGCGACGGGTGCGGGCGCCGGCGTGTCTGCGTTCTCGACGTACATCACGCCGTCGGCCAGAGCGAGGCCGGTTTCGAAGCTGTCGGCCAGGCGCTGCTCGGCGCCGGCTCGCACCACGATGCGGTCGACCACCGCCTCCAACGTGTGCTTCAGCTTGCGGTTGAGCATCGGCACTGCGCCGATCTCGTGAAGCGCGCCGTCGACCTTGACCCGAGTGAAGCCGCGGCGCTGCAGCTCAGCAATTTCCTTGCGGTATTCGCCCTTGCGGTCGCGCACTACCGGCGCCAGCAGTAGCAGGCGCGTGCCTTCCGGCATTGCCATCACCCGGTCGACCATCTGGCTCACGGTCTGCGCCTCGATCGGGAGCCCGGTGGCTGGCGAGTATGGCGTACCGGCTCGTGCCCAGAGCAGGCGCATGTAGTCGTGGATCTCGGTGACCGTGCCGACAGTGGAACGCGGGTTGCGGCTGGTGGTCTTCTGCTCGATCGAGATCGCCGGCGACAGGCCCTCGATGCTGTCGACGTCCGGCTTGCCCATCAGCTCCAGGAACTGGCGCGCATAGGCGGACAGGCTCTCGACGTATCGGCGCTGCCCTTCGGCATAGATCGTGTCGAAAGCCAGTGAGGATTTGCCCGAACCGGACAACCCGGTGATCACGGTCAACTGGTCGCGGGGGATGACCACGTCCACGTTCTTGAGGTTGTGTTCGCGCGCACCACGCACGTGGATGTTGCCGGCCATGCGTGGGTCGCGCGCTCCGCTCTGTGGGTCGGGCCGGGGGGCGCCGGGTTCTCGGGGTGTTCCGGCAATGTAGGCGTGCGAGGTGCTTGGCGCCAGCGGTTGGAGGAAGCAAGGCCGGGCTCTGTCCAGACCTGTCAAAGGGCAAGCCCTTTGAAAACCCATCCGCTTGGGTCGAAGCCCGATCGCGGTCTGTGCACGCAAGCGTGTACCGGTCTCGGAGCTTAGCCCGGCGGCTTCCAGAGGCAGCACCCCTTGGTTTGGCTCAAGGCCGCTGGCCTGCCCATCCCCACGCGCTTATAGTAGGCTTATAGTAGAGCGCGCAGAAGCGGCGGCGAGAGGGTTTCTATGGCAGGCAGCGTCAACAAGGTCATCCTGGTGGGTAACCTTGGCAAGGACCCGGAGGTGCGCAACACCCAGTCGGGAGGCAAGATCGTCAACCTGACGCTCGCCACCAGCGAGACCTGGAACGATAAGGCATCGGGCGAGCGCAAGGAGAAGACCGAGTGGCACCGTGTCGTCATTTTCGACGAGCGAATTGGTGAAGTTGCCGACCGTTACCTTAAGAAGGGCCGCAAGGTCTACGTCGAAGGCACGTTGCAGACCCGCAAGTGGACCGACCAGTCCGGTCAGGACAAGTACACCACCGAGGTCGTCATCGACCGGTTTCGGGGCAATCTGACCCTGCTTGACTCAAATCGTGGCGGCGACGAGGAGGGAGGTGGTGGCACCGGCGGGGGCCAGGGTGCCGGCGGCGGTTACAACCGTGACCGTGCCCCCGCGGCGAGGTCTCCGGTGCCGGTCAACGGTCCCGCGCCGTCGGGCGGCCAGGGCGGGAGTTGGGACAATGGCGGCGGCGATCTGGACGATGAGATCCCGTTTTGAGCGACAGCGGAGCATCGGCGCCGGACCCGGGAACGTTGCGCGTTGTTCGCGTGCATGAGACTGGCGGCCCCGAGGTCCTGAGTGCAAGGCTGCACACTGTTTCAGATTATCGGTGACCCAGCGCGCCTTGCGCAAGTAAAGGCTTTCGTGATCGCCGGGCTGGAGAGCGTGGTGTTGCGTCCGGTAATTGCCCGGCTTTCCGCTCGACCAGATCGTCGTGGCGCGCCGGTTTATGGAAGTAACCAGCAGGTCGGTAAGATCGTCGTCGTTTACTAGGCGTGTCTGAGGCGCTGCCTCGCGGTCTCGCCAAGAGCCCTGCCCTTGACGCTCCCGCCAGGGGCGAGCTGCCCCTGTATCAACCTTTGTTGGGGTGCGGCACGCAGACGTGCGCCGCACCCTAACGCAGGACCTGCCAAATGCCTCTGGCTTTCGGCACGTCTGGGCGAACCCGAGCCTTAGCTCTCTTTTGACAGGACCACATCCGAGTTGAGCGACACCGACACGCCCTCCGGCCACGCCGACATGCTCCCCGTGATGCTCGAAGAGGAGATGAAGCGCTCGTACCTCGACTACGCGATGTCGGTGATCGTCAGCCGCGCGCTGCCAGACGCGCGCGACGGCCTCAAGCCGGTGCACCGGCGTATCCTCTATGCGATGTACGAGAGCGGCTACACGCCCGACAAGCCGTTCCGCAAGTCGGCGCGCGTCACTGGCGACGTGATGGGCAAGTACCACCCGCACGGCGACGCCTCGATCTACGACGCGATGGTGCGCATGGCACAGCCCTGGTCGATGCGGGTGCTGCTGATCGACGGGCAGGGCAATTTCGGCTCGATCGACGGCGATCCGCCGGCGGCGATGCGCTACACCGAATCCCGGCTGTCGCGCTCTGCGATGACTCTGCTCGCCGACATCGACCGCGACACCGTCGACTTCCAGCCGAACTATGACGAGAGCGAAAGCGAGCCGCGGGTGCTGCCGGCGGCGTTCCCGAACCTGCTGGTCAACGGCGCCGCCGGCATCGCGGTCGGCATGGCGACCAACATACCGCCGCATAACCCGTCCGAGATCATCGACGCGACGCTGATGCTGATACGGGAGCCGGACACCACGCTCGAGCAGATCATGGCAGTCGTTCCCGGTCCGGATTTCCCCACCGGCGGCCTGATCCTGGGGCGTGCCGGCATCCGCTCCGGGTTCGAGACCGGGCGGGGCTCGATCATCATTCGCGCGCGCGCGGCATTCGAAGAGATGCGCGGCAACCGCTTCATGATCGTGGTCACCGAGCTGCCCTACCAGGTGAACAAGGCAACGCTGCAGGAGCGCATCGCCGAGCTGGTGCGTGCGAAGACCGTGGAGGGCATCAGCGACATTCGCGATGAGAGCGACCGCTCCGGGATGCGTCTGGTAATTGAGCTGAAGCGGGAGGCGACACCGGAGGTGGTGCTGAACCAGCTCTACCGGTTTACCGCGCTACAGACGAGCTTTGGCATCAACATGCTGGCGCTCGACAATGGTCGTCCCCGCCTGATGGGCCTTCGCGACGCGCTGATGTGCTTCGTCACATTCCGCGAGGATGTGATCCTTCGGCGCTCACGCTTCGACCTGATGAAGGCGCGAGAGCGGGCGCACCTGCTGGTGGGCCTCGCGATCGCGGTGGCCAACATCGACGAGGTGATCCGGCTGATCCGTGCCGCGCCGGATGCGGCGTCGGCGCGCGCCGGGCTGATGGCACGCGACTGGCCGTCGGGCGACGTGTTGCCGCTGCTGCGGCTGATCGACGACAGCGGCAACATGGTGACCGACGGACCAGACGGCGCCGCGGTGCGGCTGACCGAGGCGCAGGCACGCGGTATCCTGGAGCTGCGGCTGCAACGGCTGACCGGGCTGGAGCGCGACAAAATTCAGGCCGAGCTGACCGACGTCGCCACCAGGATCGCTGACCTGCTGGAGATCATCGCCAGCCGCCCGCGTCGGATGGAGGTGATGGAGGCCGAGCTGCTCACGATCCGCGCGCTGATCGCCAATCCGCGTCTGACCCAGATCGTCGATGCGGCCGCCGACCAGGACGACGAGAGCCTGATCGAGCCGGGACAGATGGTGGTTACAATCACCCGCGACGGGTTCATCAAGCGCACCCCGCTCGAGACCTATCGGGCGCAGAACCGCGGCGGCCGCGGGCGCACCGCGGCGGGCACCCGCGGCGACGACGTGGTGATGCGCTCATTCAACGCGCATACCCACCAGTGGGTGCTGTTCTTCTCCTCCGGCGGCAAGGCGTTCCGCGAGAAGGTATGGCGCCTGCCCGAGGCGAGCCCGACGGCCAAGGGGCGGGCGCTGGTCAACCTGCTGCCTGAGCTCGGTGCAGACAGTATCACCACCGTGCTGCCGCTGCCGCTCGACGCCTCGCTGTGGGACAGCCTGCACCTTCTATTCGCGACCGCGAGCGGCGGGGTGCGGCGCAACAGGCTATCCGATTTCGGGCGCATCCGCGCGTCCGGGTTGATCGCAATGAAGCTCGAGGACGGCGACCGGCTGATCGGCGTCGCGACGTGCCGGGAGGGTGACGACGTCATGCTGTCCACCCGGCTCGGCCGGTGCATGCGGTTCCAGTTGACCGACGACTCGGTGCGGGTGTTCGCCGGCCGCGACAGTTCCGGCGTGCGCGGCATACGCTTGGCCAAGGGCGACGAGGTCAATAGCCTTTCGGTGCTGACCCATGTCGACGCCAGCGTGGCCGAGCGTGCAGCGTTCCTGCGCGCGCAGGCGCTGCGCCGGCGAAACGGCGGGCTGGACGAGGAGGCCGCCGAGGTCGCCGCCGAGGCGGTCCCTGGCTCCTCGGTCGCGGCCGAGATCGTGGCGGCAATGGAGACCGAGGAGGTGAGCGCCGAGACCGGGGTTGACGAGATACTGGCCGCTGCCCCGGGTGATGTGGAGGTGACGCTCAATACGGCGCAGCTGGCGCGGATGGAAGAGGCGGAGGAAGTGCTGCTCACCGTCACCAATGGCGGGTTCGGCAAGCGCTCCTCGGCCTACGACTACCGGGTCACCGGCCGGGGCGGGCAGGGGATCACCAACATCCTGCTCTCGGTGCGCACCGGCACCGAGGTTGTCGCCACCCTGCCGGTGCGCCGCGGCGACGACGTGATGCTGGTCACCGATGCGGGGCGGCTGATCCGGGTGCCGGCGGATCAGGTGCGCATCACTGCGCGCCAGACCATGGGCGTGACGCTGTTCCGGGTCGATCGCGGCGAGCACGTGACCAGCGTCTTCCCGGTGCTGGAGCCTGCCGTTGGTGCCGACGACGTGTCGCGTGAGGCGGCATCTGGACCCGGGCAGCCTGACTTCGACGGCGGGATGGAACCGGGCGGCAGCGGCGACGACCTGGCGGATGGTTCCGGTCCGGGTAACGGCCCGGCAGTGGGCGTGCCGTCCAGCGGCGAGGGCGGCGGGTCGGAGTCCGGCGGCACTACACGGGCACGAGGCTCCGAGGACGACCGCTCGCCGGGTCCTTCGTCACAGCTGGATGGGAGCGAGCCCGGCCGCGACGACGAAGCGGGCGAGGCGTCCGGACCGCCGGCGCGGGATGACTGATACTTCTACGGCTGGGCTGGCCCCTGTATCAATCCCTGGACCGGCATCGCTGCCGTTGCCTGCAGGCACTAAACGCGTCGCCGTCTATCCGGGGACCTTCGACCCGGCGACCAACGGCCATGTCGACATCATCAGCCGCGCGGTGCGGCTCGTTGATCGGCTAGTGGTCGGGGTTGCGATCAATATCGGCAAGGCGCCAATGTTTGATCTCGAAGAACGGGTCGAGCTGGTACGTGCCGAAACCGGGCCGCTCGCGGAGCGTACCGGGACCGAGATCATAGTGGTCGGGTTCGAAGGGCTGCTGATCGAGTTTGCTCGCGCCCAGGACGCCGCGCTGATTGTGCGGGGTCTGCGCGCAGTGTCGGATTTCGACTACGAGTTCCAGATGGCTGGGATGAACTACCGCCTGGACAGCGGCGTGGAGACGGTGTTCCTGATGGCCAGCGAGCGACACCAATTCATCTCGTCCCGCTTCGTCAAGGAGATCGCTCGCCTGGGCGGCGACATCTCCTCCTTCGTGCCGCCTCTGGTGCTGGAGCGCACCCTGTCGCGGCTTCGACGCTGACCCGGAGTTTTTCATGCAACGCCGCAGCCTACTCGCCGCAATCGCCGCTGGAGCCCTCATGTCCGACGCTGCCACCCAGCCTGTTGCCGCTCAGTCTCCGCCGGAGAATGATCCAACCAACACCATCCACATGAAGCTCAAGGATGGGATGGTGGTGATCCGCCTGCGCCCCGACTTGGCGCCCCTGCATGTCGAGCGGGTCAAGGCGCTGTGCGCGCAGAAATTCTATGACAACACCCCGTTTCACCGGGTGATCGAAGGCTTCATGGCGCAGGGTGGCGATCCCACTGGAACCGGCACCGGCGGCAGCCAGATGCCCGACCTGAAGGCTGAGTTCACCCGCGAGGCACATTTTCTGCGCGGCACTGTGGGAGCGGCGCGCTCCGGCAACCCGAACAGCGCCAACTCGCAGTTCTACATCATGTTCGCGCCCGCCCCGAGCCTCGACGGCCAGTACACCATCTGGGGCAATGTCGTTCAAGGCATGGAGTTCGTCGACCAGATCAAGCGCGGCAACCCGGCAAACAACGGCATTGTCTCTCCTCCGCCCGACCGCGTCATCACCATGCGTCTGGCCAGCGACAATAGCTGACTTGACCGCGACCCGGCTACGGCCGCGCGATCCGGGCCGGAAGCCAGGGTCGTGTGGCGTGTTTGGCGTCCCAGTCTGGCCAGGCGGGGCGTCGCACAACTCCGTGGGCCAAACTTTACCGTCCCGAGAGCATACCGCGCCGTAGCACCGCTAACGCGGGCCGGCCTGAGTGGACGCCCAGCGCGCAGCAGTCACCGTCTGTCCGCATTCCCTATGCGTCACTGATATTGCGTGAACTACCGGGGCAACGATCGTTCATATCACTGCAGCCTGCTCAAGGCAGCAGGGCAAGGGAACGACGATATGATTCCGACCGAGGCCGGCCCCATCCGGCTAAGATCTGGGGATAGAACCGGCTCCGGAGCGCTGGACGTGCATGGCGCTTCCTGTGCCTGACAATGTGTGGCTGGTGATCAAGTCTCTGCTGCCGCCCGAGCGGGCGAAGCCGAAAGGCGGGCGGCCGTGAGCCTCTGACCGTGCGACCCTGGCGGGCTCCTGTTCGTGCTGCGCACCGGCATCCAGTGGCGCGAGGTGCTCGCCGAGCTTGGCTGCTGCGGCAGGGCATGCCGGCGCAGGCTGGGCGAGCGGCACGCCGCCGGGGTGGGGTTCCGGCTGCACCGG
>CAXSEF010000058.1:9965-21017 GCA_964236535.1 uncultured Acetobacteraceae bacterium | reverse complement strand
GGGATCTGGCGCTGCAGTTCGGTGCTTTGACCGAAGCCGGCTGCGGGCGGCTGTTCACCGACAGGGCGAGCTGAGCGAAGGCCGATCGGTTGGCCTGCCCGAGGCCCTTGGCTTCGCGCGTGCCGGCAACTGCCCCGTGATCGGGAAGCTTGATCGCCTCGGCCGCTCGATCCAGGGCTTCACCACCCTCGATGATGGGTTGGGCGGTTGGCATCGCATGTTCGCCTCACCCCCATTTCCTCCGGGTCCTTTCCGATGCGCCCGAACGGATCATCCCACCATGCCCAAACGCAGCCGCGTCGAAGCGGAGGGCAGCGATCTTGCGCTGGCTGCGTCGTCCCTCCTCAAGATCCTCGAAGCCCCATGGGTCGCCAAGCCCGAGGATATTCTTCCCGACATCCCCGGCGATCAGCATCCGCTCGCCCTGCCAGAGAAAGGCCACCTGTCCCGCGCAATGGCCGGGCGTGTGGATGACCTGCAGGCCGCCGGCCATCGGCAGCGTCTCGCCCTCAGCGATGGGCCGGTCTATGTGGACTGGCTCCACTCGCTCGTGCTGACGCCAGACAAGGCGATAGACGATTTTCTCCATGAGGCCGGGTGCCGGATCCATGGCGCGGAAAGGACCTCCGGTCTCGGCGATCGGAACATCCAGGGGATGCATGTAGGTGGTGGCCCTGGTCTCGCGCATGATCGCGGCTGCGCTGCCAATGTGATCGGGGTGGTGGTGCGTGAAGACCAGGTGGCGCAGGTCGTTCGGACTGCGGCTAAGCTGGCGGATCGCGTCAAACACGATCGATGCCTTGTCGGGAAAGCCTGCGTCGACGAGCGTAAGCTCCGATCCTCCGTCAAGCAGCACGGCATTCGCCATGCCCAATGGGATGAGATAGGCGCCGTCCATGATCTTCTTCAATGCCAGGACCCATCTTCCTCGTGCAGAAACGCCTCGTGTGTCTTTGGCTGCATCCGTTGCAGGCGGACGGACTTCGTCCTGTTCTCAACCCTGCCGCGCCGCTTACATCGTAAGCGACGCCGGGTTCGATGGATAGGGACGGAGGGCTGAAGACGACGCTGGTCGCAGCGGCGCTCGGGCTCCTAGGGATCGATGCAAAGGAGCCCAGCCTGCGGGCTGTGGCACGGGCGGCGGGCGTGTCGGCGATGATCCCCTGCCGATACTTTCCAAACAGGGCGGCGCTCGTTCACCTTGCCTGATCTCGAACAAAGGCTTTTCTCTGAGTCGTTGTTCGTGGAGGTTGCGTTGGAACGCCTCATCCCAGCCCCAGCGCTCCTCGATGCATGGACCCATCGCAGCTCGCTTGGCTTCAAAGGCGAAGTCGTTGTGCTGCTGGCAGGCGCATAGTTGTGGGAACACAAAATCAGGGGGGGAGGGCAGGCAGCTTCTTGGCTGCTTCTTTACGAAAAACAGGGCGGACAGGTCGCGATCTGTGCCGCGACCTGCTCCTCGGTTTGATCGAGGCCGAGCGCCCGCCTGCGTTCATCAACCTCATTGGGCCTCTCGAGCTTACAGAGCGTCCAGAGGTGGTCCGTGCACACGAACTGACTGCCGTAGACCTGCTCCCGGTCCTGCAGCATGGCTACACGGTCGACCAGCAGCGCATAGTCGTGCGGGTCGACTTCGTGGAGGTGAGCAGGCTCTTCCATCCTGGCCAGCATTGCCGCCATGAAGGCGACGTCTCCAGTCTGATGCTGCACGATGCTCCATGCGGCGTCGGAGGCGGGCTTGCCGTAGAGGGGAATGGTGAACCAGCCGGTTGGTGGCACCAACGCCTCCAACGCAGCACGATCCTCAGCATCGTGTGCATTGATTTCCGACCATGCCGCGGCCGACGCAGCCAAGCGCTCATCCGGCGGCAGTGACGGTAGGTCGATGGTCTGCATGACCTCTCGGCCGGCTTGGTCCAGCTTGCCAAGGCGGATGAGGCGGTCTCGCACGTCCTTTGGCGGCCCTGACTGGGCTTGTTGTGCCTCCACACGAGCAAACGCCCTGTGGACCGGTGCGATTAGCACGGCGGCTGCGGGCGACAATTCAGGTGCCGCAGCCATGAGGACAGAGAAAGGCAACAATAGAAAAGCCAAGGTCGCTCGGGCCCGGAGACGGACAGACCCTTCGAGAAAACGAGGCGCCGCTGTGATCCGACCTGACACCCTATAACCTCAGCTACCCGCGAACGGCATGTAGTTGTTCGGGGTCACTCGGCGCGGGAGGCCCGGACCGTCACGCTCCCGACCACCACTTCACCGGCTCCGGTTCACTGGCCGGCACCTGGTCACGAACGAGGTTGGTCGAGCCCAACGGCCTGCCACGCTTGCGACGGATGGCCATCGGTTGGTGTTCATCACCCTGCGAGCCGGGATGCCGCGTCTCATCTCCAAGCTCCTCCAGCCTCTGGCGGCCCGGTTTGCTCGCCTTCAACCCCGCCCGTAGCTCCACCAGGGTTGTCTCGGCTTCGTCCAGAGACTTACGAAGCCCCGCCAGCTCCTCCTGCCGCGCCTGCGCCGTCCTGACCGCCTCGCCCAGCGCCAGCTTAGCATGCCCCAGGCGGGTCTGGGTGGCCCGCAGCTGATCTGTCAGCTCCTGCAGGTGCCGACCGCTCTCTCCAGCGTCTGGGGCCCGTTCCTGGACCCGTGGAGGGGTCTGCCTTTCCGCGACACGGCCACCCCCTGGAAACGCGAGCCTGACCACGGGTGTCTTTCCCACTCTCAGCCGCGTTGCGATCTCACGCACCGTCAGGCCCTTGCCGACCATTCCGCGTGCGCGTTGCCGCCGTGTCCGAACGGCTGGCCAAGGACGGCTTCACCATTGTCGTGCCCGGCTCGTTCACCAAGGGCACGAACCACTTCGAGAACGCGGGCAAGCCGTCCGACGCAACCCGGGCGGCGGAGTACGAGGACGGTCCCTGTGCCGGGGTTTCCGATCAGGCGCTGAAGGGACTGGCTGCCCTGTCGCCTGAGGACGCCGACCCGGACGAAGTAGCGCGGGCCATCGTAAGGGTTGTCAACGCCCCGTTCGGCAAACGTCCCTTCCGTGTCCATATCGACCCTGCGCAGGGCGGCGCCGAGATCGGCAGCGGCGTGGCCGACCGTATGCGCCGGGAGATGCTCCGCGACATCGGCCTGGCCGACTTGCTGACACCTCGCACCAGAGGCTGATCGGCGGCGCTGCGTGTCGGTCACTCACGAAGGCGTTCGGGACTTCGTTCCGGCGGACCGCCTCCTGGTCGAGGCCAAACGCTGGACCAACCCGCTGCGCTTTGCCGCCGTGCTGCTGTTCTTTCGTGCCCCCGGCCGCTTCCCGCGCGCGCCAGCCGAGGTGGACGGGGCCGCGGTGACGCGTATGGATGATCTCGCATCGCTCGAAGCAATGGGTGGACATGTCCGGAACACGACGGCGGAAGTGGAACGTGGAGCCCCTGAGCCTGGAATTCGGATGCATGCGCGCGACGTCCAGCATGGATCATGTGGA
The DNA here is from genome assembly GCA_964236535.1 of uncultured Acetobacteraceae bacterium. Classification (GTDB taxonomy): domain Bacteria; phylum Pseudomonadota; class Alphaproteobacteria; order Acetobacterales; family Acetobacteraceae; genus CAXSEF01. The sequence goes on along the minus strand of CAXSEF010000058.1, from coordinate 17,536 downwards.
CCAGCCGTGTGGACCACTGGTCCACAGAAACGGTCAGGCGCCTCTACGCATTGACAGGAAGGGGCTTGGCTGGGGGACCTGGATTCGAACCAAGGCTGCCCGGGTCAGAGCCGGGAGTTCTACCGCTAAACTATCCCCCAATCCGGGTGCGACCCTGGACCGAGACTTTGGCTACCACCTTCGCGCGGCTCGGACAACAGCCGGCCTGGACCCTGCCGGCAGAAGCCGCTTGCCCCCGGTCGCCGGCGGGCAACACAATGATCGGTCAACGACGCGGAAGTTCCTGCCCATGGTCGAGGCCTCCGTCCACCTGCGACCGCGCGGCCTGGCGTCCTTCGCAGCCCTCGATCTCGGCACCAACAACTGCCGACTGCTCGTCGGCGCCCCTTCGCACGAGGGCTTCCGCGTGCTCGACAGCTTCAGCCGCATCGTCCGCCTCGGCGAGGGCCTGCACGAATCCGGCGAGCTCAGCCCGGTCGCGATGGAACGCGCGCTCGGCGCCCTGCACGCCTGCGCGCAGCGGCTGTCGCGCCGCCCGGTGCGCCGGCTGCGCGCGATCGCCACCGAGGCCTGCCGGCGCGCCGGCAACGGCTCCGAGTTCCTCTCCCGGGTGCACCGCGAAACCGGGCTCGACATCGGGGTGATCTCGGCGCGCGAGGAGGCGGAGCTCGCCCTCGAGAGCTGCGCGCCGCTGCTCCGTGCCGCCCCGCGCCCGGGCGAGCGCCGCGCGCTGCTGTTCGACATCGGCGGCGGCTCGACCGAGCTGGCCTGGGTACGGGTCCAGGACGGCGACGCGGCAGAGCGCTTCCGGCTGATCGGCACCACCAGCCTGCCGGTGGGCGTGGTGACGCTGTCCGAACGGTTCGGGCCGGACGGCTTCACCGCGTCCGGCTACGACGCGATGGTCGAGGACGTGGCGGTCCGGCTCGCGGCGTTCGAGCGCGTGCACTGCATCGCCCAGGAGATGCGCATGGGCGGTGTGCGCATGCTGGGCACCAGCGGCACCGTCACCACGCTTGCCGGCGTGGTGCTCGGCCTGCCGCGCTACCGCCGCCCGCTGATCGACGGCGTGGTGCTGCAGCGTGCGGCCGCGCTGGAGGCGTTGGCGACGCTGCGCCGCCTGGGCGAGGCCGGGCTGCGCGAGCACCCCTGCATCGGGCCGGAACGGACCCCTTTCGTGCTGCCCGGCTGCGCGATCTTCGAGGCGATCTTCAGCCGCTGGCCCGCAGCGGACGTCACGGTGGCCGATCGCGGACTGCGCGAGGGCATGCTGCTGCGGATGATGCGCGACGCCGGCGGCAGCCGATCGCGGCTTCGCGCCCAGCCGTCGGCAGCGGTCGCGGCGAGCGCATGAGCGGACCCGGCGGTCCGCCGTCGCGCATCGGCACCCGGGGCCGGCGCAAGGGCGCAGGCGATCCGAGCCGTCCCGCCGGGCCTCGCGCTTCCAGGTCCGCCGCAGCCAAGCCCCGCCTTGCCCCGACCCCTGCCACGCGCCCCGCCATCAAATCTGCCGCCGCAAAAGCCGCAGCGTCCAAACCCGCCGTCCGCAAACCCGACCCGGCCAAACCCGGCGCGCCCCGGCCCGCCGCGGCAAGCCCGCACCCCGACGCGCCGCCCGCTGCCGCCGCGAAGCGCTCGGGCACCGCGGCACCCGCGCGCTCGATGAAGGCGCGCGCCGCCGCCGCCAAGGCGGCCAAGCGCGCGGCAGCCTCGGCGCGCAGCGCCCCGCCCCGCCCCGGCGCCCCGGCGCGCAAGTCCGGCGCGGCGCCGGCCGCGAAATCGGCCGACAGCGTGCAGGGCGGCCGCAGCCTCTCGGTGGTGCTGCGCACCGCGCGCGGCCGCACCACCACGCAGCAGCACTGGCTGCAGCGCCAGCTCAACGACCCCTACGTCGCCGCCGCGCAGGCGCAGGGCTGGCGATCGCGCGCCGCGTTCAAGCTGATCGAGCTCGACGAGCGCTTCCACCTGATCCGGCCGGGAATGCGCGTGCTCGACCTCGGTGCCGCCCCTGGCGGCTGGTGCCAGGTCGCGATCAAGCGCGGCGCCGGCCAGGTCATCGGCCTCGACCTGCTCGAGATCGACACCGTGCCGGGGGCCACGCTGCTCGTCGGCGACTTCACCGAACCCGGCACGCCGGGCCGGCTGCAGGCGGCGCTCGGCGGCCGCGCCGACCTCGTGCTGTCCGACATGGCGCCCAACACCACCGGCCACACCGCGACCGACCACATCCGCATCGTCGACCTCGCCAGCCAGGCGCTCGACTTCGCCCGCCAGGTGCTGGCCCCGGGCGGCGCGTTCGTGGCCAAGGTGCTGCAGGGCGGCTCGGAAAAAGCGATGATGGACTCGATGCGGCGCGACTTCGCCCTGGTCCGCCACGCCAAGCCCCCGGCCAGCCGCCGGGAGTCCAGCGAGCTCTACGTCGTGGCCACCGGCTTCCGCGCCGAGCGCTAGCGCCGCCCCTGGCACCGCACGCCGCACCGGCCGGCGCGTTCCGCCCGCGCGCCGGCCCGGTCGACACGGCCTCTTCACAGACCCGCGAGTATTACGTTATATCATTTCATCGTCTGGCACCTGCGCCGGACGGCTGGAGCCCGCCATGCCTCACGCCCGCGTTCCCCCCGAAGCGCCCCCGCCGCACCGTCCCGTCAGTCACCGCCCCGCCGCACCCCGTCGCCGCCACAGCCCGGCGCGCTTGGCAGCCGTCGCGTGGCGCGCTGGTCTCGCCTCGCTCCTGCTGCCAGCCGCTGCCGGGGCCGACACGCAGCAGACCGCGTCGGCCGGACCCACGATGGAGCTCGGCACCGGCACCGACGCGCAGCCCGCGGCGCCGACGATCAACGTCGACGTCCCCGGCATCTCCGCCGCCTACCAGCGCCTCGACGACGCGCGCAGCCAGCTGCTGCCCAGCCTGGGCGCCACCCGCTACGAGTTCGGCCGCGACTCGCTGGAGACGCTGCCGGGCGGCGACAACGACCTGCTCAACGGCGTGCTGCTGCAGGCCCCCGGCGTCGCGCAGGACAGCTACGGGCAGATCCACGTGCGCGGCGACCACAACGAGGTGCAGTTCCGCCTCGACGGCGTGCAGCTCCCCGAAGGCCTCTCGGTGTTCGGCCAGGTGCTGGAAAGCCGCTTCGCTCATTCGCTCTCGCTGATCACCGGCGCGCTGCCGGCGCAGTACGGCTTCGACACCGCCGGCATCATCGACATCAGGACCAAGTCCGGCCTGACCGACCCTGGCGGCGAGGTCTCGATCTACGGCGGCGCGCGTGACTTCTTCCAGCCGAGCTTCTCCTATGGCGGCGCGCAGGGCGTCTTCGACTGGTTCGTCACCGGCGACCTGCTGCACACGCGGCTCGGCATCGAGAACCCAATCGACAGCTTCAACGCGGTGCACGACCTCAGCAACCAGACGCACGGCCTGATCCACGTCGGCGCGCTGATCGACCCCACCGCGCGCGTCAGCCTGCTCGCCGGCGCCTCGAACGCCGCGTTCCAGATCCCCAACGTGCCTGGCCAGACCCCGCAGCTCGGCCTGTCGGTGGATGGCACCACCACGCTCGACAGCGCCTCGCTGAACGCCCACCAGCGCGAGATCACCGACTTCGTCATCCTGTCGCTGCAGAAGCAGGCCGGGCCGATCGACCTGCAGACCTCGGTGTTCTCGCGCTACAGCAGCCTCGCCTACAGCCCGGACCCGCTGGGCGATCTGCTCTACCTCGGCGTGGGGCAGACGGCGGCGCGCTCGGTCTGGTCGAGCGGCGAGCAGACCGACGCCAGCTGGCACGTGAACAGCAGCCACACCCTGCGCGCCGGCTTCCAGGTGTTCGCCGAGCGCAACTCCACCAGCACCGACTCCGAGGTGCTGGCCGCGACCGGCGGCGACACCGGCACCACCAACGGCGCCGGTGTCGCCTCGACCATCCAGCCGAACGGCAGCGTCGGCACCGCGCAGTCCAGCCAGCCGTTCAACATCCACCAGGGCCAGGGCCTCACCGGCACCATCTACGGCCTCTATCTCCAGGACGAGTGGCACGCCCTGCCGCACGTCACTGTCAACCTCGGCGTCCGCTTCGACCGCGTCGACGAATACACCCACGAGCAGCAGGTCAGCCCCAGGGTCAACGTCGTCTGGCTGCCCGCGGTCGGCACCACCGTGCACGGCGGCTACTCGCGCTACTTCGTGCCGCCGCCGTTCGAGCTGGTGTCGGGCACCAACCTTTCCGTGTTCAACGGCACCACGGCCGCCGCCGGCGTGACCCAGGACGACACCGTCAAGGCAGAGCGCGACAACTACTACGACCTCGGCGTCGACCAGGTCGTCCTGCCCGGACTGCGCATCGGCCTCGACGCCTACTACAAGGACGCGCAGAACCTGATCGACGAGGGCCAGTTCGGCGCGCCCATCATCCTCAGCGCCTTCAACTACGCGCAAGGCGAGGTGCACGGCGTCGAGGCCAGCGGCAGCTACGACCACGGTCCGCTGTCGCTCTACGCCAACGCCGCCCTGTCGCGCGCCATCGGCAAGGACATCGACTCGTCGCAGTTCAACTTCAGCGCGGAGGAACTGGCCTACATCAGCCAGCACTGGATCCACCTCGACCACGACCAGCGCTGGACCGGCTCCGGCGGCGCCGCCTACACGCTGGTGCCCAGGCCCGACTCGCCGCTGCGCCTGTCCACCGACCTCGTCGTCGGCAGCGGCCTGCGCGCCGACGGCTCGGTCCCGAATGGCGTCGCCCTCCCGGGATACTACACGTTCAACCTTTCCGCCGTGCAGACCATCAAGACGCCCTGCCTGCGCAGCGTCCAGCTCCGGCTCGACGTGTTCAACCTGCTCGACCGCCGCTACGAGATCCGCAACGGCACCGGCGTTGGCGTCGGCGCCCCGCAGTACGGCCTGCGGCGCACCATCCTTGCGGGGCTCGCCGCACGGTTCTGACCCTGGCGCAGGCAAGGCCAGGGCTCTGCCCTGGACCCGCTGGGGCCTGAGGCCCCAGACCCGCACACGGACAGGGACTGCGGCACCCTGCGGGGCATGGTGCAGGCTCTTGCGGACGGTTTCCAGAGGCCTTTGCGCTTCGGCGGGTCCCGGGCAAGGCGCTCGGCGCCGTGCCTGCCGTCCTTGCTTCCGCGCGCCCGTTCCAGCTAGAACGACGTGTCAAGGCCGGGCCGTATTCTCGTCGCCCGCCGTCGAAAGGCGCGATGCCATGGCACCCGACAGCACCCCCTTGGTACCGGGCCCGCAGACCGGCGGCGCAGGCCTGCGGGCGGATACCCTTATCCTCGAGGCGCTGGCGTTCGACGACGTCCTCGTCGTGCCGTCGTACTCGCAGGTGCTGCCCGTCAGCACCGACACCCGCACCCGCTTCACCCGCGCCATCAGCCTCAACATCCCGCTGGTCTCCTCGGCGATGGACACCGTGACCGAGGCGGCGATGGCGATCGCGATGGCGCAGCAGGGCGGCATCGGCGTCATCCACAAGAACCTCACCGCCGACGAGCAGGCCGAGCAGGTGCGCCGGGTCAAGAAGTTCGAGAGCGGCATGGTGGTCAACCCGTTGACCATCCACCCCGACCAGACGCTGGCCGACGCGCGGGCGCTGATGGCCACCCACCGCATCAGCGGCTTCCCGGTGGTCGAGCGCGACAGCGGCCGCCTGGTCGGCATCCTCACCAACCGCGACGTCCGCTTCGCCACCGACCCCGCGGTGCGGGTCTACGAGCTGATGACGCGCGAGGGCCTGATCACCGTGGCCGACGGCGTCGACCACGACGAGGCGCGCCGCCTGCTGCACCGCCACCGCATCGAGAAGCTGCTGGTGGTCGACGAGGCCTATCGCTGCGTCGGCCTGATCACGGTCAAGGACATGGACAAGGCGACGGCGCACCCGCTCGCCAACAAGGACGAGCTCGGCCGGCTGCGTGTCGCGGCCGCCACCGGCGTCGGCGAGGACGGTCATGCCCGCGCCCGCGCCCTGGTCGCGGCCGGGGTCGATGTCGTGGTGGTCGACACCGCGCACGGCCACTCGCAAAGCGTGCTCGCCGCGGTCGAGCGCATCAAGCGGCTGTCCAACACGGTGCAGGTGGTCGCCGGCAACGTCGCCACCCCGGAGGGCGCGCTCGCCCTGATCGAGGCGGGAGCGGACGCGGTCAAGGTCGGCATCGGCCCGGGCAGCATCTGCACGACGCGGGTGGTCGCGGGCGTCGGCGTGCCGCAGTTCTCCGCGGTGATGGAAACCGCGTCCGCCTGCCGCGAGCACGGCGTGCCCTCGATCGCCGACGGCGGCGTGCGGACCTCGGGCGACCTAGTCAAGGCGATCGGCGCCGGGGCCGACTCGGTGATGGTGGGCAGCCTGCTCGCCGGCACCGACGAGGCGCCGGGCGAGGTGTTCCTCTACCAGGGCCGCTCGTACAAGTCGTACCGCGGCATGGGCTCGATCGGCGCGATGGCGCGCGGCTCGGCGGACCGCTACTTCCAGCAGGAGATCAAGGACACGCTGAAGCTGGTGCCGGAGGGCATCGAGGGGCGCGTCGGCTACAAGGGCCCGGTGAGCGCCGTGGTGCACCAGCTGGTCGGCGGCCTGCGCGCCGGAATGGGCTACACCGGCAGCGCCACGGTCGCCGAGCTGCAGCAGCGCACCAGGTTCCGCCGCATCACCGGCGCCGGCCTGCGCGAGAGCCACGTGCACGACGTGGCGATCACCCGCGAGGCGCCGAACTACCGGCAGGACTGAGAACGGCCGGGCCTTGTCCTGGAGACCCGGGCATCGGCCCACGAAACCCCGATCTCAGATAAGGTGGGTTTGGGGCCTCAGGTCCCAGCGGAGTCCAGGGGCAGAGCCTCTGTTCTTGCCTCCACCGTCAGGAAACCACCATGCGCCCCGCCGCGATCGTGTTCGACGCCTTCGGCACCCTGTTCGACATCCACGCGCCGATGCGCCGCCACGCCGCGCGTATCGGCCCCGACTGGCAGGCCGCGAGCCAGGAGTGGCGCAGCCGCACCATGGAATACACCTGGGTGCGCAGCCTCGCCGGCGACGCGCAGCACCGGCCGTTCGGCGCCCTGTCGCGCGAGGCGCTGGAGGTGGTGGCGGCCCGCCGCGGCTTCGATGCCGCCGTGGTCGAGGACGTCGTCCACGCCAACCGGACGCTCGAACTCCACCCCGACGTGACCCAGGCGCTGGACCGGCTGCACGCCGCGGGGCTGCCCTGCGCGGTGCTGTCGAACGGCGAGCCCGACGGCATGGCGCGCCAGCTCGCCGCGGCCGGCATCGCCGACCGCTTCGAGGCGACGCTCAGCGTTGAGGCGGCCGGCACCTTCAAGCCCGACCCCCGCACCTACGCCCTGGCGGTCGCGCGCTTCGGCCCGCCATCCGGCCTGGCGTTCGTCTCGTCGAACCCCTGGGACGCCTTTGGCGCCGCGGCGTTCGGCCTGCAGTCGCACTGGATCAACCGCGACGCCGGCCCGGTGGAGTACGGCCTCGCCGGGCAGTCGGCGATCCTGCCCGGCCTCGCGGCACTGGCGGACCTGCTGCTGTCGGTCCCGCTGCCGACGACCCCGCTGCCGACGA
>CAXSEF010000058.1:0-9865 GCA_964236535.1 uncultured Acetobacteraceae bacterium | reverse complement strand
CCCGCTGCCGACGACCCCGCTGCCGACGATGGGGCGTCGATGACCCCGGGCGCGCGGCTCGCGGCGGCGATCGAGCTGCTGACCGAGGTCGAGGAGCGCGCGCGCCGCCCGGCCGACGCGGTGGCCAACGACTTCTTCCGCGCCCGCCGCTTCATCGGCTCGGGCGACCGCCGCGCGGTGTCCGACCGCGCCTGGGCGGTGCTGCGGGCGCGGCGCCGGCTCGGCTGGTGGGCGCAGCGCGGCGGCACCGCGCCGACCGCGCGCATGCTGGTCGCGGCGTCGCTGCTGATGGAGGGGTGGAGCGCGTCCGGGGTGGCGCAGAGCTACTCCGGCGGCCAGTATGCGCCGGCCACCCTGATCCCGCAGGAGCGCGAGGCGGTGCTGGCGATCGAGAGCCACACGCTTGACCACCCGGAGATGCCGGAGGCGGTGCGGCTCGAGGTGCCGGACTGGGTGCTGGGCCGGCTGCGCGCCCGGTTCGGCGAGACGCTGGAGGCGGAGCTGGCCGCACTGTCCGAGCCGGCGCCGCTCGACCTGCGGGTCAACCTGCTGCGCGGCACGCTGGAGCAGGGCAGGGCGGCGCTGCTGGCCGAGGGCATCGAGTCGGCCCCGATGGCGCTGTCGCCCTGGGGCCTGCGGGTGCCGGGCCGCCGCGCCGTCACCTCGGGCAAGGCGTTCCAGACCGGCCTCGTGGAGATCCAGGACGAGGGCAGCCAGCTGGTCGCGGCGATGGTCGGCGCCGCTCCCGACATGCGGATCGCCGACTGGTGCGCGGGCGCCGGCGGCAAGACCCTGGCGCTTGCGGCGGCGATGGGAAACCGTGGTCACGTGGTGGCGTGCGACATCAGCAAGCCGCGCCTGGACGGGGCCACGCGCCGCCTGCGCCGCGCCGGGGCGTTCAACGTCGAGCGCCACCTGGTCGAGGCCGGCGACAAGTGGGCGAAGCGGCGTGGCGGCAGCTTCGACCGCGTGCTGGTCGACGCGCCGTGCACCGGCACCGGGACCTGGCGGCGCAACCCCGACGCGCGCACCCGGCTGCGCGAGCTGGATCTCGCCGAGCTGCTGCCCAAGCAGGCGCGCATTCTCGACGACGCGGCGCGGCTGGTGCGGCCGGGCGGGCGGCTGATCTACGCAACCTGCTCGGTGCTGCCCGACGAGAACGAGGCCCAGGTCGAGGCCTTCCTCGCCCGCCACCCGGACTTCGCCGCGGTGCCGCTGGAGACGTGCTGGACCCTGCAGGCGCCGGCCCCTGGCCCGGGACCGTACCTCAGCCTGACGCCGCGACGCCACGGCACCGACGGGTTCTTCGCCGCGGTGCTGGAGCGGGCAGGGACGGCGGCAAGTCCGGCCGCCGACCGTGCGGAAGCCTTCGCCGCGACCGAGGCCTCCGCCGTGCCCGAGGTCCTGGCCGTGACCAAGCCCCCGGCCGTGACAAAGTCCCTGGCCGTGCCGCCAGATGCCCTGCCGTCGGCCGTCGGGGCGCACGGATGATCGTGGTGCGCCGCGCCCGCCCGGCCGACGCGGCGGCAATCGGCGCCGTGCACGTCGCGGCCTGGCGCAGCGCCTATCCCGGCCTGTTGCCCGACGCCTACCTGTCCGCCCTGTCGGCCCGGCGCAAGGCGGCGGAGTACGAGCGCAGCATCGGCGCGGGCGGCGTGTTCGTGGCGGCAGCAACGGGCGCGCCGCGCATCGCCGGGTTCGTCACCGTCGGTCGCGGCCGGGCGTGGAACGCCGTCCCACCGGACCCGGGCGCACCCGCCGCGCACCAGCACGACCACGACGCCGACCGCTCTGGCGCCGGCTCTGGCGGCCAGGGGTCCGTCCACGGCACGTCGGACCCGCCCGACGCCCGCCCCGCCGCGCCGGCCGGCGGCCGCGCCCCGCTCGGTGACGGCGAGATCGAGACGCTCTACGTGCTGGACGACTGGCGCGACCGCGGCGTCGGCCGGCGCCTGATCGGCGCGGGCGCCGCCTGCCTCGCCGAGCGGGGCTGCCGCAGCGCGTTCGTCTGGGTGCTGCGCGACAACCCGAGCCGCTGGTTCTACGCGCGCATCGGCGGCCGGGTCGCCATGGCCGACACCGTGCGGGTCGCGGGCATGTCGTTGCCGCAGGTCGCCTACGTGTGGGACCCGATCGACCGGCTGATCGCGGCGTTTTCCTCGGGCGCGGCCACGTAGGCGTTCGACCAGGCGGGTTCAGGCGTCCGCTCAGGCAGTCCGCTCACCCCGAGGCCCACCCCCGGTTCAGGACATCGCCTGCCACGCCTCGCGCTGCACCGCCGTCTCGGCCGGTGCCACGTCCTTGCCGGCGCCCGCCTCCGCGTCGGTCGCGCCGCTGACCACGACTTGGTTGCGCCCGCCGCGCTTGGCCTCGTAGAGCGCGGCGTCGGCGGTCGCGAGCAGGCTTTCGCCGCGGCTGGTGTCGGCGGCGTCCGGCCAGAGCGTGGCCACCCCGATGCTCACGGTGACCACTCCGCCTGGCAAGTTGTCACGATGCTCCACCCGCACCACCTCGACCGCGGCCCGTACCCGCCAGGCCAGTTCCGCGGCGCCGTCCGAGCTCGTGCATGGCAGCAGCACCACGATCTCCTCGCCGCCATAGCGTGCGGCGACATCGCCGGGCCGACGCGCGCAGTCCGCGATTGCCGACGCCACGCTGCGCAGGCAACGGTCGCCCTGCTGATGGCCGTAGCGGTCGTTGAACGACTTGAACCGGTCGACATCGATCATCAGCAGCGACAGCGGGTTCTCCTCCCGCGCCGCGCGCCGCCATTCGACGTCGATCGCCTCGTCGAAGCGGCGGCGGTTGGCGAGCCCGGTCAGTGCATCGGTGTTGGCCTGGGCGCTCAGCTCGCGATTCAGCGCCGCCACCTGATCCTGGGCGTTCTTGCGCTCGGTGATGTCGCGGATGTTGCCGAGGAATTGCGTTTCGGCTTTCGCGTCGCCGCTGACCATCTGCATGCGGGCCTCCACCCACAGGGCAGAGCCATCCTTGCAGATGTAGCGGAAGCAGGAGGTGACCTGTCCGGCGCCGGACAGCAGCTGCCGCTTGACGTCGAGCACGCTCTGGCGGTCGTCGGGATGGATGAGGTCGCCCCATTCGGCCTGCAGCGCATCCTCGATGCTCCAGCCGGTCAGCTTGGAGAAGGCCGGCGAGACGTACAGGCGCCTTCCGTCCAGGGCCACGCAGATGATCGCGTCACTCGAGTTGTCGGCGAGCAGGCGATAGCGGCGGTCCACCTGCTGCTGGGCCTTGATCTGACGGGCGAACCGGCTGCCCAGCAGGATCAGCGCCAGCGCGCTGCCCAGGCTGACCGCGGCGTGGGGGTAGGCCTGCGCGCGCCAGTTCGCCAGCACGTCGTCGAAGGTGCGCGCTGCCACCACGACCAGGGGATAGTCCTCGACCTTGCGGTAGCTGCCCAGCCGCACCACCCCGTCGAGGCTCGACACCCACGAGAGGCTGCCGGTCGGCGCCCGCGGCAGGAAATCGTGGTGGATCGGGCCTTTGGAAATGTCGGCACCGGTCGTGACGGCGCCGACCGGCTGCAGGGCGATCATGGTGCCGTCGAGCGTTTCGAGTGCGATCGCGCCCTGCGCACCCACGTCGAACTGCGAGTAGAACCGCTGCAGGGTGTCGACCGCGATCGTCACCAACAGGACGCCGCGGAAGGTGCCGTCGGCCGTGTCGAGACGGCGTGTCACGGTGATGACCCAGTCGTTGTCCTTGTCCGACCGGCTGCGGACCGGGCTGCCGACATGCACGTCGCGGTCCGCGTGGGTCCGGTGATACTGGAAATAGGCCCGGTCGAAGTAGTTGGCGGATCCGACCTCCGCCGGCAGCGACCCGGTGACCCGGTTCCCCTGCGCATCGATCACGAACAGGCTGTGGATTTTGGGCAGCCCCGCCACACGCGCAGCCATGGCATCGTGCAGCTGCTGGATGCGGCTGGGCGAGAGCCCGTCGATCTCCACCCGCTCGCGCAGGCCCACGAGCACCGCGTCCGCGGACTGGATCATGTCATGCGCGTGCTGTGCGAGCGAGCGCGCGAGGTTTGCCGTCGCGACCTTGTCCTGCTCGATCGCGAGCGAGCGTTCCTGCCAGGTCCGCCAGCAGTCGAGACCCACCACCAGCAGGCCGACCGCGATGACGCCAGCCAGTACGCTCGTGTGCAGTGATGGCCGACCCAGACGACGCCAGGATGAAGCCTTCATGCTCTGAACCACACCGTATTGGACGGGCGATGAGAGCATGCCGAGGTTTAGAAATCGTTGACCCCGCAGTCCGCCCGGCCTGGCGCCGCCCGGCCTTCGCGCTTGCCCCGCACGCGGCGCCATGCTGCAAGCACCCATGGAACAGGACCTCACCCGGGCGCCGCTCATCCAGGCGCCGATCACCCAGGCACCGCTCACCCGGGACCGCGTGCTGATCCTCGACTTCGGCAGCCAGGTCACCCAGCTCATCGCACGCCGTGTCCGCGAGAGCGGCGTCTACTGCGAGATCTGGCCGTACAACGCGACGCCCGGGCGCATCCGCGACTTCGCCCCCCGCGCGATCATCCTCTCCGGCGGCCCGGCCAGCGTCGCCGACGCCGGCTCGCCCCGCGTGGCTCCCGAGGTGTTCGAGGCCGGCGTGCCGGTGCTGGGCATCTGCTACGGCCAGCAGCTGATGTGCCAGCACCTCGGCGGCCACGTCGAGGCGGGCGACCTGCACGAGTTCGGCCGTGCCTACGTCGAGGTCACCGGCCACTGCGCGCTGTTCGCAGACACCTGGCAGGCCGGGCGCCGCCAGCAGGTCTGGATGAGCCATGCCGACCGCGTCACCCGGCTGCCCGACGGTTTCGTCCCGGTCGCCACCAGCGAGGGCGCGCCGTTCGCGGTCATCGCCGACGAGGCGCGGCGTTTCTACGGCGTGCAGTTCCACCCCGAGGTCGCGCACACCCCGCACGGCGCGCAGCTGCTGCGCAACTTCACCCACGCCGTCGCCGGCTGCTCCGGCAGCTGGACCATGGCCGCGTTCCGCGACACCGAGATCGCCCGCATCCGCGCCCAGGTCGGCCAGGGCCGCGTCATCTGCGGCCTCTCCGGCGGCGTCGACTCCTCGGTCGCCGCGGTGCTGATCCACGCGGCGATCGGCGACCAGCTCACCTGCATCTTCGTCGACCACGGCCTGCTGCGCGCCGGCGAGGCGGAGGAGGTGCTCGACACCTTCCGCGGCCGCTTCAACCTCGCGCTGGTGCACCGCGACGCCTCGGAGCTGTTCCTCGCCGCACTCGCCGGCATCACCGACCCCGAGGCCAAGCGCAAGACCATCGGCCGGCTGTTCATCGAGGTGTTCGAGCAGGAGGCGGCAAGGCTGGGCGGCGCCGACTTCCTCGCCCAGGGCACGCTCTACCCCGACGTGATCGAGAGCATCAGCTTCGCCGGCGGCCCCTCGGTCACCATCAAGTCGCACCACAACGTCGGCGGCCTGCCCGAACGCATGCGCATGCAGCTGGTCGAGCCGCTGCGCGAGCTGTTCAAGGACGAGGTGCGCGTGCTCGGCCGCGAGCTCGCCCTCCCCGACGCCATCATCGGCCGCCACCCGTTCCCCGGCCCCGGCCTCGCCATCCGCATCCCCGGCGAGGTCACCCGCGAGCGGGTGCGCATCCTGCAGCAGGCCGACGCGATCTTCCTCGAGGAGATACGCGCCGCCGGCCTCTACGACGCGATCTGGCAGGCCTTCGCGGTGCTGCTGCCGGTGCGCAGCGTCGGCGTGATGGGCGACGGCCGGACCTACGACAACGTCTGCGCCCTGCGCGCCGTGACCAGCACCGACGGCATGACCGCGGAGATCTTCCCGTTCGACATGGGCTTCCTCGGCCGCGTCTGCAGCCGCATCGTGGGCGAGGTGCGCGGCATCAACCGCGTGACCTACGACATCACCAGCAAGCCGCCCGGCACCATCGAGTGGGAGTGAATACCAGCCGGCCTTGAGCGTGGCCGGGTAGGCAAGCAAGGCCAGCGGCTCTGCCTCTGGACTCCGCCAAAGGCCTCGCCTTTGGAATCCATTTGCTTGAGAGATGGGTTTCCAACGGCCTTCGGCGGGCCTGGGCGCAGCCCGCGCAAGGTTCCGACGGCCCGCCTGGGCCGTTGGAATGCGGGCGGAGGGAGAGCCCGGCCTTGCTGCGCTTGCAGGTCAATGCCTGGGGCCGCTGGCACTACGTCGCCGAACGGGCCGGAGCAGCAGGAGCGCCCAGCCCTGCCTGCTGCAACACCCGCACCCGCCTCTCCAGCCCGCGCCGCGCCGCGGCCGCATCGCGCGCCAGCGCCAGCAGCCCCGGCAGCTGCCCCGGCGCCCGCAGCACCGAGCCCAGCACCCGCAACCCCCCGATCGCCCCCGCGCCATCCAGCGCCACCAGCGCCGCGGCCGGCAGCGTCCGCCCCGCCGGGTCGCACACCGCGCGCAGCATCGCGAAGCCGAGCCCCGCGCGCATCGCCGCCTCGGCCACCGCTCCGCTCTCCAGGTCCACCGCGACCGCCCCGGTGCGCGCGAACAGCGCCCGCTTCTCCGCCACCCCCGCCACGACCAGGCGGCCCGCGAGCATCGCCCCCGGCGTCGACCCGCCCAGCCAGCGGCACAGCGCCGGGGCTGCTTCCAGCACCCGATCGCCGTCGAGCAGCCGCGTCGGCACCAGCACCTGCCCCGCCCGCAGCGCCGGGTCGAGCCCACCGGCCAGCCCGAAGCTCACCAGCCCCTCCACCCCGCGCGCCACCAGCCGCGCCGCCGCCGCCGCCGCGCCCGCCGCGGTGCCGCCGCCGACTTCGACCGGCACGCCCAGCCGCGCGCCAAGCCGCGCCTCCGCCACCAGCCCCACCACGAAGCCGACCTGCCCCATGCCCATCCCCGTCAGGCAGGCAACGCCGGAGGCTCTGCCGCCGAACCCCGCTCGGGGCACGCCTCGGGAACCCCGGTGCCTGAGCAGACGGTTGCCGGACACCCCCGGCCTCCGGGAGTTCTGGCCGGAGCGAGAGCCCGGCCGCGCTTCCCTGCCAAGCCCTAGAACCCGAAGCCCACCTCGCGGCTGGCCCCGATCCGCAGCGCGCGCAGCCGCGCCAGCGCCAGCAGCGGGAAGAACAGCCGATACCCGTGGTAGCGCAGGTAGAACACGCGCGGGAACCCCACCGCGGTGTACGGCCGCTCGTCCCACTCCCCATCCGCACGCTGGGTGCGCACCAGCCACGCCGCCCCGCGCGCCACCGCGGCACAGCCCGCCTCTCCGGCGGCCATCAGCCCGAGCATCGCCCAGGCGGTCTGCGACGGCGTGGACTCGCGATACTGTCCGTGCGGCGCCTCGGCGTAGCTCTCCTCGTCCTCGCCCCAGCCGCCATCGTCGCGCTGCACCGAGACCAGCCACGCCACCGCCCTGCGCACCGCCGGGTCCTCGCGCGAAACCCCCGCCGCGTTGAGCGCGCACAGCACCGACCAGGTGCCGTAGATGTAGTTGGTCCCCCAGCGCCCGAACCAGCTGCCGTCGGCCTCCTGGTCGCGCCGCAGATAGGCGAGGCCGCGCTCGATGACCCGCAGATCGCGCGGGTCGCCGATCTGGGCGAGGAACGACACGCAGCGCGCCGTCACGTCCGAGGTCGGCGGGTCGAGCAGCGCGCCGTGGTCGGCGAACGGGATGTGGTTGAGATGGTCGTGGGTGTTCTCCGGCTCGAACGCCCCCCAGCCGCCGTCGCTGCTCTGCATGCCGATGACCCAGGCCTGCGCCCGCGCGACCGACGCCGCATGGGCCGGGTCGCCCGCGCGGTGCAGCAGCATCCCCACCACCGCGGTGTCGTCGACGTCCGGGTAGTGCGGGTTCGCGTACTGGAACGCCCAGCCGCCGGGCGCCAGACCGGGCCGCCGCACCGCCCAGTCGCCCGCCACGTCGGTGATCTGCCGCGCCACCAGCCAGTCGCACGCCGCCCCCAGCACCGCCGCCCCCGGCACCAGCGACCCCGGCACCGCTCCCGCCCCGCCGTCGCCCGCAGCCCCGCCGCCAGCGTCGCGGATCGCCACCCCGTACGCCTCGGCGATCGCATGTCCGGCGAGGCTGGTGTCCCACACCGGCGACAGGCAGGGCTGGCAGTACGCCCGGTCCTCCCCCACCACCAGCAGCTTGCGCACCGCCGCCCAGGCGATCGCCGCCCGCGGGTCGTCGTCCGGCACGCCCAGGGCGTCGAACATCATCACCACGTTGGCGATCGCCGGATAGATCGCGCCGAGCCCGTCGTCGCCGTTCAGCCGCTCGGTCACGAACTCCGTCGCCCGCAGCACCGCCCGCTCGCGCACCCGTGCGGGGAAGCCCGGCTGCACCAGGCGCAGCACCTGATCGACCCGCTTGAACACCTGCCCCCAGCGCGAGCGGTACGGCCCGCGTATGTAGTCGCTGACCTGCTCGGGCGGTGTGCGGAACAGTTCGGCAACCCCCACGCCGCGCGGGTTGCGCGCCACCGGCATCCGCGCCAGCAGCACCAGCAGCGGCACCACCACGGTGCGCGACCAGTAGCTGATCTTCGACAGATGGAAGAAGAACCACTGCGGCAGCAGCATGATCTCGACCGGCATCACCGGCACCGCCCGCCACGGCACCTGCGCGAACAGCGCGAGCTGCAGCCGGGTGAACACGTTGCTGCGCTCCGCCCCGCCCGCCGCCAGGATCGCCTCGCGCGCGCGGACCATGTGCGGCGCCTGCGGGTCGTCGCCGATGCACTTCAGCGCGTAGTACGCCTTCACGCTCGCCGAGATGTTGAGCGCGCCGCCATGGAACAGCGGCCAGCCGCCATGCGCACCCTGCACCTCGCGCAGGTAGACGCCGATCCTGTCCTCGAGCCCCGGCTCGATCCGGTCGAGATAGTGCTCCAGCAGCACATACTCCGCCGGGATCGTCGCGTCCGCCTCTAGCTCGAACACCCAGTGCCCGTCCGGCCGCTGCCGCCGCAGCAGCGCATCGCGCGCCGTATCCACCGCCGCGCCAAGCGACTGCCGCGAGTCATCGGCAACCCGCTCCGGCGCGGCATGCCCGACCCGTGTCCCGGACGGCATTGTCCCGGCGGGCAGGGTCTCAGAGGTTGCTGTCTCAGAGGGCATCGACGATCCGATCGCAGGTAATCTCAGCGCCTGTCGCACGACTATACCGATCCGCCATCCGGCGCACCGTGCATGCGCCGCGCCGGCCACGCGCGATCCGGCAGGGCAGGGCGCGTGGCCGGACCGACACAGGGTCGCAGCGCCCGGACTGCCTGCACAACGCCCCGCCACGGCCCGCCCGATCTCATGCCGGGAGGGCCTGCGCCGCGCTGCGCCCCGACCTGATCGCGCCTTCGATCGTGGCCGGCAGCCCGGTCGCAGTCCAGTCCCCGGCCAGCACCAGGTTCGCGAGGCCGGTCGCGGCCCCCGGCCGGCGTGCATCCTGCGCGGGAGTCGCGGCGAACGTCGCGCGCTTCTCCTTGACCACCCGGAACCGCGGCAGCGGCCCGGTCACGCCCGCCGCCAGCGCCACCTCGGGCCACAGCTCGGCCGCCAGCGCGTCGCCCGGCCGGTCCACCAGCCGGTTCGCCGCACTGATCGTCACCGACACCACGCCCGGCTTGGTGAACACCCACTCCGCGGTGCCGCCGACCAGCCCCACGAAGCCCGCCTCGCCCGGATCGGCCTCGACCGCGTAGTGCAGGTTCACGATCGCCTCGAACGCGTCCGGCACCACCAGCCCGGGCAGCATCGCCGCCGCCGCCGCCGCCGGCACCGCCAGCACCACGCCGTCGCCCGGCCCGACCGCGATCACCCCGCCCGGCCCGCGCAGCGCCGTCGCCCGCCCGCGCAGCGCCGTCGCCCGCCCGCGCAG
>CAXSEF010000057.1:17823-21352 GCA_964236535.1 uncultured Acetobacteraceae bacterium | reverse complement strand
GAGGCCCGCGTGCTGATCGAGCAATGGCGGGTGCACTACAACACGGTGCGTCCGCTGTCGGCAGTCGGCGTGCTCTGCTAGAGCACGGCTGCCGCGGCTGAACCGGCCTGGGGCAAACACCATAGCCATCAAACAACTCACTCCATGATCCCGTCACTGCGCAATGCCGCACTGCTCGTCGTCAAGATCGGCTCCACCCTCGTGGTGGACGGCGCCGCGCCACGCGAGGCATGGCTCGGTGAAGTGGCTTGCGATATCCGTGCGGCCCGGGCGCGCGGCACCCAGGTCATCGTCGTCTCGTCCGGCGCAATTGCGCTGGCGCGCGGCACGTTAGGATTACGCCAGGCGCGGCTGCGGCTGGAGGAGAAGCAGGCGGCCGCCGCAGTCGGACAAATCCGGCTCGCGCAGGCGTGGAGCGTGGCGCTGGGCGCGTCGGGGATTGTCGCGGCGCAACTGCTGCTGACCATGGGCGACACGGAGGACCGCCGCCGCTACCTCAACGCTCGTGCGACGCTACGCACGCTGCTGGAGTTGGGCTGCCTGCCGGTGATCAACGAGAACGACAGCGTGGCGACGGCAGAGATACGCTTCGGCGACAACGACCGGCTGGCGGCTCGGGTGGCGGAGATGGTGGGCGCCGATCAGCTGGTGCTGCTGTCCGACATCGACGGGCTGTACACCGCCGACCCGCGGCGTGATCCGTCGGCGGCGTACGTGCCGGTGGTTGCCGCATTGACTGCGGAGATCGAGGCGATGGGAGGCGAGCCGCCGCCCGGCTTCTCGTCGGGCGGGATGCGCACGAAGCTGCTTGCAGCGCGGATCGCTACCCAGGCGGGGTGCGCGATGGCGATCGCGCTGGGCGTACAGCCGCATCCGCTTGCAGCGCTGGCGGAGGGCGGCCGCTGCACCTGGTTCCTGCCGGCGCCTCGCGGCCGGAACGCGCGCAAGCGCTGGATCGCCGGCAGCCTGCAGCCTGCGGGGGAGCTGCGCGTGGACTGGGGCGCTGCGCGCGCGCTGCGCAATGGGCGCTCGCTGCTGCCCGCCGGTGTGACCGTCGTCGAGGGCGCGTTCCAGCGCGGCGATGCGGTACGGATCATGGGTCCCGAGGGCGCCTTGGGACAGGGGCTGTGCGCCTATGCGAGCGAGGATGCAGGTCGCATAGCCGGGCGGCGCAGCGACGAGATCGAGGCCGTGCTGGGCTGGCGGGGGCGAGACGAGATGATCCATCGCGACGACCTGGTGCTGGCCGGGCCAGAGGCGTGAGCGTGCAGGCTGCCGACTGGGCCGCATGGCATGCACGTGGGCGCCGGCATCTGTCGGTCAGCCGAAGCGGGCGATCAGCAGAGAGAGCGTCGCGACTACAGGACAGTGGACCACAGGATGGCGCGTGAAGTGACGGCGGCCTCCCGGTCGTAGAGCTTGGCCAGCATGAAGGGCCGGTGCCGATCGGCAATGCGCTGAGCAGCGGGGAGGCGTGCGACCACAGCGGCGGCATGCGGAACGGCCCAAAGGCGAGGATCGCGGTGATCGCGGGCTGGAGCAGGAGCTTGAGGCCAACCAGGCGGGCGATGGTGATTGGGTCGTGCGCGGGGCTGGGCTGGGAACAGCCCGATGGTGATGAGGGCGCTGGGGTTGGCGGCGGCCCCGGGCAGGGTGGTGAAATGCAGAACCGGCGCGGGCAGCGCAAGACGGGCCGCGGCCGCTGCGAGGTCCAGCGTAGGGTTAGGAGCAGCGGGTTGCACGCAAGCGAGTAGGCGACCTTGGCCGAGGCACGCGACAGGCTCGGCTCCTGCTGCAGGTTCGACTCGATCAGCACGATCGCGGCGCCAAACAGCACGCAGGCGGTGAGCAGGGTGGCGATGATCGCAGCCGGCAGGCCGCCCGGGGCGGAGTGCGACTAGGCAGAGCTGGATGCCCATGAATCCGGTGTTGGCGGAGGCGGCGTCGAGGCCCTCAATGGCGGATGCCGAGGCGCCGGAGCGGGCCAGCCGGGCGAAGCGGCGCTCCACCACCCGCCTGTGCCGCCCGGGATAGGCGCAGCAGCGGCGGTGGTCGTGGCCCTTGTCGGCGTGCAACCTGTCCGGGCGCTTGCGTGGCCGCCCAGGAAGCCTGCTTCGCACACCTGGCACCGCGTCCGGCGCAGGCACCAGCACCATGTGCGAAATGGCGCCACCGGCCGGGAGGGCGAGCTGCCTACGCCTCGACGCTCAGCGGATGGTCCGGCCTCGTCGTCGTGACCGCGACCGTGTCGCCCAGCGCGTCCACGACGGTCGTGGTGACCGTTCCATCGGCACCTACCGTCGAGACGGTGCTGTCGCCGGGCGTGCTGGCCGACGCCGTGCCAGTCGGCGGCGATGCAGTTTGCGGGCTGAGAACCGGATGCGCGAGTTCTAGATTACTGGCGGCAGGGCTGACCGCTTCGATGCTCATGGGAGCCTCCGGGCATGATCGAGCCGTGAGCGTAGCCGCTGAAGGCTAACAGCGGGTTAAACCAGCGCTTGCCTTCGCCGCCGGGAAAGGCCTGCGCGATCATCGCCATGCTTCAGATCCGACCGCCTCGCCCAGGGGTGTCGTGCCCCATCAACCCGGCCAGACTTCGAAACGGACTGCAGGGCTTTGAAAAACCCAGCAAAGTCTGCAGTAATCGTGAGGCGGTTGGCGGAGGGGATGAGATTCGAACTCACGGTACGGCTTTACACCGTACAACGGTTTAGCAAACCGCCGCCTTCAGCCACTCGGCCACCCCTCCGCCGGGACAGCGTGCAACACGGCGTTTGCCAGACGCTTCTACGGTCTCCGCCGAACCACGTCAAACCATCGGGCACACCACAGCCGGGGGCGCCGAACGCGACGCCCCCGGCACGGGCTACACCGAGAGCGCCTGTGCAATCCGCCGCGCGAACGCCGCCGGGTCGCGCGGCGCCTCGCCGTCCTGCACCCGCGCCAGGTCGAGCAGCAGCTGCGCCGCATCCGCCACCGTCTCCCCCGCGCTCGCCCGCTCGGCCAGCCGGCGGATCAGCGGGTGACGCGGGTTCAGCTCCAGGATCGGCGGCGGCGTCGGCAGCGGGCGCCCGGCCCGACGCATCAGCCGCTGCATCTGCAGGTCGGGCCCGTGCTCGCCCGCCCCCAGCACCACCGCGCTGTCGGTCAGCCGGTCGGTGGCGCGAACCTCCGCCACGTCCGCGCCCAGCGCCGCCTGCAGCGCCGGCAGCAGAGCGTCGAGCGACGCGGCCTCGCCCACCGGCGCCGGCGCCTCCAGCTTCGACAGGTCGGCGGCTCCCTGGGTCACGCTGCGGATCGGCTTGGTGTCGTAGCTGTCGAGCCGCTCCGGCCAGAACGCGTCCACCGGGTCGGCGAGCAGCAGCACCTCGACCCCGCGCGCCCGGAACCCCTCCAGCTGCGGCGAGGCCGCCAGCGCGTCGGCGTCGTCGCCGACCAGGACGTAGATCGCCTCCTGTCCCGCTTTCATCCGCGACACATAGCCGCGCAGCGACACCAGCCGCCCTCCCGGCGCCGCGTCCACATCCGC
>CAXSEF010000057.1:10117-17723 GCA_964236535.1 uncultured Acetobacteraceae bacterium | reverse complement strand
GCGTCCACATCCGCCGCGCCCACATCCGCCGCGTCCTCCCCGCCCACGATCTCCGCGTCCGCCACCCCGTCCGGACCCGCGCCCCCCGCATCGGCCGGTTCCGGCGCCCCGGGAAACGCGTCCTCCAGCGTCGCGTCGTCCAGTGCGCGCTCCTCCGCCGAGCCGCCCACCCCCGACGGGTCCGACGCATCCGCTGCGGGCAGGGCAGGGGCGGTCGAGCGGAACCGCATCAGCTCCGACAGCGCCTCGCGGTGCTCGCTGTCCTCCCACACCCCTTCCTTGAGGACGGGGCCGAAATTCTCCCAGAACGTGGCGTAGGACGCCTCGTCCTTGCTGCGCGTCTTCAGCTCGGAGAGCACCCGGTTGGTCACCGCCTTGCGGATGCGCGCCAGAACCGGCGTCGCCTGCAGCATCTCGCGCGACACGTTGAGCGGCAGGTCCTCGGTATCCAC
Source organism: uncultured Acetobacteraceae bacterium (assembly GCA_964236535.1). GTDB lineage: Bacteria > Pseudomonadota > Alphaproteobacteria > Acetobacterales > Acetobacteraceae > CAXSEF01. The sequence goes on along the minus strand of CAXSEF010000057.1, from coordinate 17,271 downwards.
CACGCCCTGCACGAAGCGCAGCCACGGCGGCAACAGCTTGGCGTCGTCGGTGATGAACATCCGCCGCACGTGCAGCCGGACCTTGCTCTCGCGCTCGCCCTCGACCGGCTCGAACGGCCGCGCTCCCGGCACGAACAGCAGCGCCGAATACTCGACGGTGCCCTCGGCCCGCCAGTGCAGCGTCGCCCACGGCGTATCGAAGGCGTGCGCCAGGTGGCGGTACAACGTGTTGTACGCCTCCTCACTCACCTCGGACTTCGGCTTGCGCCACAGCGCGGTGCCCTCGTTCGCCGGCACATCCGCGCCGTCGCGCACGATCACGATCGGCAGCGTGATGCCGTCCGCCCACTTGCGCACGATCGCCTGCAGCCGGTACGGGTCGAGGAATTCGTCGGCGTCCGCCTTGGCGTGCAGCACGATGGTGGTGCCCGGCGTCGCCCGCTCCGCAGGCGCGATGGTGTAGTCGCCGCGCCCGTCCGACGCCCACAGCCACGCCGCGTCGGTGCCGGCCCGGCGCGACGTCACCTCCACCCGGTCGGCCACCATGAACGCCGAATAGAACCCCACACCGAACTGCCCGATCAGGCTCGGCGCGTTCTTGGTCTCCCCTTCGGCCAGGCTCTGGCCGAACGCCCGGGTGCCGGAACGCGCGATGGTGCCGAGGTTGCCCACCAGTTCCTCGCGGCTCATGCCGATCCCGTCGTCGGTGATCGTCAGCGTCCGCGCGTCCTTGTCCGGCACCACGCGCACCTGGGCCGCCTCGGGCGAGCCGAGCGTGGCGTCGGTCAGCGCCTCGAAGCGCCGCCGGTCGGTCGCATCCGCGGCGTTGGCCACCAGCTCGCGCAGGAAGATCTCGCGCTCCGAGTAGAGCGAGTGCACCACCAGGTCGAGCAGCCGGCCGACCTCGGCCCCGAACTCATGCCGCTCGGCACCCGCCGGCGCCCCCGGGGTCGTCGCTGTCTCGCTCATCGCCTGCGTCTCCCTGCCTGCAGCGGCCCCGGGGCCGCGACGCGCCGGATATGCGCCGCAGGGATCGCGGCTTCAACCGAGCGGCGAAGCAGAAGCAAGCCAGGCTGGGCCCTGCCAGACCCGCAAAGGGCCGGCGGCCCTTTGGTCCCGCTGCTTAAGCACCGGGATTCCAAAGGCTAGGCCTTTGGCGGAGTCCAGAGGCAGAGCCTCTGGCCTTCTTCGCTTTCCGCTCAGTTCGACCGGAACGGCCGCAGCACCACCGGCACCGGCGCGTTGCGGTAGGCGTCGAGCCCGCGCCCGGTCGCCGTGTTCACGCCGGCAACCCCGGCGAGGCGGATGATGTGCGCGCCGCCCATGGTGACCGGCGGCGCCGCGCCCGCGCCCACCACGCTCTCGGCCATCGCCGGCATCGCCCGGGCCGCCGGCGCGCTGGCCACGCGCGGTCCGCTCGGCCGGTCGGGCGTTGCCCAGACGTCGAGCACCCGCTTCTGGTACTCGCCGCCCGGCCCGGGATTGAGCGAGTGGTACGCCGCGGCGGCATGCGGCCACGACCCCTGCTGAGCGAACAGCTGCTGCAGGAAGCCGGCGGCGTAGCTGGCATTGGCCTGCGGGTCGAACGCCTGGTCGAGGCTCGCGAACGCGGTCGGATGGTAGCTCAGGTTCACCTGCATGCAGCCGACGTCGATCGAGCGTATGCCCTGCGCCTGGAACGCCTGCGCCGCGGCAATCGCCTCCGCCTTGCTCTCGTAGTAGTGCCCGACACCCTCCGCGTTGATGGTCCACGGCCAGGCCTCGACCAGCCCGCTCGCGGCGTCGTAGCGGCCGCTCTCCACCTTGCTGATCGCCGAGAGCAGCTGGTCCGGGATGCGCGAGGACTGCTCGGCGCCCGCGGTCGCGGCCCGGCACAGCAGCGACGGCCCGGGCGCGAACGCCAGCCCGGGCAGCGGCACCAGCAGGGCGGCAGGCAGCAGGGCCAGGAGTGCGCGGGTCCGGTGCATCGCCACACACTGCCGGCCCGTGGTTAACAGGCCGTGAACACCCCTCCATGCCGATGCTGCAGTGCAAAAAACCACTTGCGCTCGTCCACCAGCCCCGATAGTTCTCGCGATGCAGCACGGCTGTTGCCGGGCTGTATCTTGGACGTTTCCTCCCTAAACTTTGGCGGCGCGAAAGCGCCGCCTCTTTTTTTTGCCCGCGCCGCATGCCAAGCCCACCACGCCTGCGCCCACCACGCCCGCGCCCTATCCACGCCCGCGCCCTACAGGGGCAGCCCCGACCGCGCCAGGGTCCCGCTCAGCGCCGCCAGCACGTCCGAAAGCCGCGCGCGCAGCACCGCGAACCCCGCCCGCTTCTCGATCGCGGTCTCGTCCATGTACAGCCCGCGCGCCACCTCGACCTGCAGCACGTGCACGCCCTCGCGCGGGCGCCCGTAATGCCGTGTCACATACCCCCCGGCGTAGGGGTCGTTGCGGCTGACGCTGTAGCCCGCATCCATCAGCAGCGTCTCCAGCAGCCGCGCCGCCGCCGCCCCGCAGGCGGTGCCGTGCGCGTCGCCCAGCACGAAGTCCGGCCCGTCCTGTCCTCCACCCGGGCTCGCGCGCCCGTCCCGGCACACCCGCCCCCCCGGCTCCAGCGACACCGCCGCCCCCACCGGCAGTGCCCCCGCCCGCGCAGCGCCGAACCCCGCCAGCGCAGCGCTGACCCCCGCCCGCGAAGCCCCCGGCATCGAGTGCACGTCCAGCAGCAGGCACACCCCGTGCCGCTCGCGGGTCGCCTCGATCAGCCCGCGCAGCGCCGCATGGTACGGCTCCCAGCAGTCGCGCACCCGCGCCTGCGCCTCGGCGAACCGCAGCCGCCGGCGATAGATCGCCTCGCCCGACGACACCACCCGCGCCAGCGTGCCCAGGCCCGCCCCCACCCGCGGGCTGGTCGTGTTGACCCAGGAGGGCAGCGCGTCCTCGAACATCTCCGGGTCGAGCTCCCAGGGTTCGCGGTTGGCGTCGCAATAGGCGCGCGGGAACGTCGCGGCCAGCAGCGGCACCCCGCAGGACGGCGCCGCGGCATACAGCTCGTCGACGAACCCGTCCTCGCTGCGCCGCAGGGCACGCGGACTCAACCGCGACGCGGCGATGAAATCCACCGGGTAGTTGCGCCCCGAATGCGCCGAGGCGACCACCAGCGGTGCGGTCTGCACCGCAGGGCGCGAAAGGATGAAGCAGGGATCGGCGATCGGCATGTCCACGCCGGCATAGAAGCGCCCGCCGCCGCCATTGTCACGCCGCTGTCACCCGCGGCCGGACCGTGGTGGGCGGTACTGGGATTGAACCAGTGGCCTTCCCCGTGTCAGGGGGACGCTCTCCCGCTGAGCTAACCGCCCGCCGACCCGCAGCGGTCTCTAAACAAGCCGTGCCACCCACGCAAGGCCGGCTCTGCCCCGACCCGCCAAACGCCCAGGCCCCCGCAAACCATCCAGGTCACCCCCCGGCACACCCCCCGGGCGGGTGCCCCCCAACATGTGCGGGTCCGGGGCCTCAGGCCCCGGCGGGTCCAGGGCAGAGCCTGGCCTGAACCGCCCCGCCCTCCCCCATGTCATCGAACCTTCACGCCGATGACACAATCGGTTCGTTGCGCGAGTGTAGACGGACGCCGACCCGCTTCCTGGAGGATCGATGACCCGCAGCCGCACCGGCCTGGCGCTCGCCCTGGCCGCACTCCCGCTCGCCGCCCCGCCTGCCCGGGCGCAGGCGATCACCGGCGCCGGCTCGACCTTCGCCGCACCGATCTACGGCAAGTGGGCCGAGGCCTCGCACGCCGCCACCGGCGTCACCCTGAACTACCAGGCGATCGGCTCCGGCGCCGGCCAGAACCAGGTGTTCAACCGCACCGTCGACTTCGGCGCGTCCGACGCCCCGGTGCCCGCCGACAAGCTCGCGTCGAACAGCCTGATCCAGTTCCCCGCCGTGATGGGCGCGGTCGACGTCATCGTGAACGTCCCCGGCGTCGCCGCCAACCAGCTCAGGCTGACCGGCGACCTGCTCGGCGCGATCTATCTCGGCCAGGTCGCCAAATGGAACGACCCGCGCATCGCGGCACTCAACCCCGGCGTGACGCTGCCCGCCCTTGCCATCGCCCCGGTGCACCGCGCCGACGGCTCCGGCACCACCTTCGTGTTCACCGACTACCTCTCGATGGTCAGCCCCGACTGGAAGGCCAAGGTCGGCGCCGGCACCAGCGTGAGCTGGCCGGGCGGCGCCGGCGCCCGCGGCAGCGACGGCGTGGCCGGCAACGTCAAGAACATCCGCGGCGGCATCGGCTACGTCGAGAGCGCCTACGCCGAGCAGAACCACCAGGTCACGGTCATGCTGAAGAACCGCGACGGCAGCTTCGTCCCGCCCACCACCGACGCCTTCGCCGCCGCCGCGTCGGCCGCCGACTGGAAGGGCGCCAAGGACTTCGCCATCGACCTCAACAACGAGCCCGGCGCCGCGAGCTGGCCCATCGTGTCGGCGACCTTCGTCCTGCTGCCCACCAACCCCAAGGACGCCGCGCAGAGCCGTGCCGTGCTCAGGTTCTTCGACTGGGGCTACGCCAGCGGCGACGGCCCGGCGCGCGACCTGCTCTACGTGCCGCTGCCCGCCGCGGTGAAGGACGCCGTGCGCGCCGCCTGGTCGGCGATCCAGGCCGACGGCAAGCCGGTCTGGACGAAATGAGCCCGGCCGTGCGCCCACCCGAACCCGGCGGCGCACACGCCCCACCCGAACCGGCCGGCGCCCCGCCCGCACCTGGAGCGCAGCACATGAGCGTGGCCCCGCCAGCCCCGGACCCGCGCGCCGCCGCATGCCCCCGTACGGCGTCCACGCCACGCAGCGCAAGCCCCGCCGCCGCACGCAGCGGGAGACCGCCTTGGGCCAGACGGTAACCGTCGCGGGAACCCACGCGGCGGGCGGCGCCCCCCGCGGCGCAGGCTCCGGCGCCACCGCCGACCTCGCCTTCGCCGGCCTCGCGCGCGGCGCCGGCGTGCTGGTCCTGCTGCTGCTCGGCGCCATCATCGCGCTGCTGCTCGCCGGCGGCCTGCCGGCGCTGCGCCACTTCGGCCCCGGCTTCCTCGTCTCCACCGAGTGGAACCCGGTGCAGGAGCGCTACGGCGCCCTGGTCCCGGTGTTCGGCACCGTCGTCACCGCCGTGCTGGCGATGCTGATGGCGGTGCCGCTCGCGTTCGGCATCGCCTTCTTCCTGACCGAGCTGGCGCCCGCCTGGCTGCGCGCCCCGCTCGGCATGGCGGTCGAGCTGCTCGCCGCCGTGCCCTCGATCATCTACGGCATGTGGGGCTTCTTCGTCATCGTCCCGATCATGAGCCAGACCGTCGAGCCGGTGCTGATCGACAACCTCGGCGGCCTGCCGGTGATCGGCGCGCTGTTCTCCGGCGCCCCGTTCGGCACCGGCATCTTCACCGCCTCCCTGGTGCTCGCGGTGATGGTCATCCCCTTCGTCTCCGCCACCATGCGCGACGTCTTCCTCACCGTGCCGCCGATGCTGAAGGAGTCGGCGTTCGGCCTCGGCTGCACCCGCTGGGAGGTGATGCGCCGCGTCGTGCTGCCCTACACCCGCGCCTCGGTGGTCGGCGGCATCATGCTCGGCCTCGGCCGCGCGCTGGGCGAGACCATGGCGGTCACCTTCGTCATCGGCAACACCAACGCCATCAGCACCAGCCTGTTCGGCGCCGGCAACACCATCGCCTCGCTGATCGCGCTCGAATTCCCCGAGAGCCAGGCCGGCTCGCTCAAGCTGAGCGCGCTGCTGGCGCTGGGCTTCATCCTGTTCGTGATCTCGTTCGTCGTCCTGGCGATCTCGCGCCTGCTGCTGCGCCCGGTGCGCACGTGAGCCCGAACGCAGGGCCGCAGAAAGCCAGGCCAGAGGCTCTGCCTCTGGACTCCGCCAAAGGCCAAGCCTCTGGAATCCATCACTTAAGCCCTGCGGCACCCCGCCGCGATCCGTCCCCCCGACAGATGCCGGTCCAGGGCGGCTCGCCCTGGCGGGTCCCCTCTTCCAGGACGTGGGGCAGAGCCCTGACCTTCCTTCCCCCGGCCCCCCGATGAGCGCGACCACCACCCGGAGTCATGCCCTCGCCCTGCGCCTCGGCCGCCGCCGCCGCCGCGTCAGCCAGCTCGCCTCGCTGCTGGCCGGCGCCGCCACCCTGGTCGGCCTGCTGTTCCTCGCCTCCATCCTCGCGACGCTGGTCTGGCGCGGCCTCGGCGGGCTGCACCTCTCGGTGTTCACCACGGTCACCCGCTCGCCCGGCGCCGGCGGCGGCCTGCTCAACGCCATCGTCGGCAGCCTGATCCAGACCGCGATCGGCACCCTGCTCGGCACGCCGATCGGCCTGCTGGTCGGCGTCTACCTCTGCGAGTACGCGCGCGGCTCGGCTTTCGGCAACCTGGTGCGCTTCGTCTCCGACATCCTGCTCTCCGCGCCGTCGATCCTGATCGGCCTGTTCGTCTACATCCTGGTGGTCCAGCCGATGGGCCGCTTCTCCGGCCTCGCCGGCGGCATCGCGCTCGCGGTCATCGTGATCCCGATCGTCGTCCGCACCACCGAGGACATGCTGAGCCTGGTGCCCGACACCCTGCGCGAGGCGTCGGTCGCCCTCGGCGCCCCCAAGTGGCGCACCATCGTGTTCGTCTGCTGCCGCGCCTCGCTCGACGGCATCATGACCGGGGTGCTGCTCGCCCTGGCCCGCGTCGCCGGCGAGACCGCGCCGCTGCTGTTCACCTCGCTCGGCAACCTGAACTGGTCGGTGCGGCTCGGCCAGCCGATGGCCAGCCTGCCGGTCACCATCTATTCCTACGCCGGCTCCGCGTTCGACGACTGGGTGCAGCTCGCCTGGACCGGGGCGCTGCTGATCACCGCGGCGGTGCTGGCGACCAACATCCTGGCGCGCCTCGCGCTGCGCCGGCGATCCTAGGCGGTGGCCGGCACGACCACCGGATCGCGCGGCTCCGGCCAGCCGAACGGCCGCCAGGCCGGACAGCCGGACCGCCGCCAGGCCGGTCGACACAACGGGCGACCGCGCGGCAGGCAGCCGGGCAGCAGGCGACCGGGTGCACTCCCCGGGCACGGACAGGAATGAGGGCGGACATGGATAGCGACGGGCGGCGGCCAGACCACCATGACCAGGCCGGGCGCAA
>CAXSEF010000057.1:0-10017 GCA_964236535.1 uncultured Acetobacteraceae bacterium | reverse complement strand
CGGACATGGATAGCGACGGGCGGCGGCCAGACCACCATGACCAGGCCGGGCGCAATCAGGCCGGCATCGTGGACGCGCCAGCGCCCGCGCCCGCCTCGCGCGCCGTCGGCCCGCGCCGCGCCAAGATCGAGATCGACCATCTCGACTTCTTCTACGGCGCCAACCAGGCGCTGAAGGGCATCACCCTCGAGCTGCCCGAGCGCCAGGTCACTGGCATGATCGGCCCGTCCGGCTGCGGCAAGTCCACCCTGCTGCGGGTGATGAACCGGCTCTACGACCTCTACCCGGGCCAGCGCGTCGGCGGCGAGGTGCGCATGGACGGCGAGAACATCCTCGGCCGCCGCATCGACGTGAACCACCTGCGCAGCCGCATCGGCATGGTGTTCCAGAAACCCACCCCGTTCCCGATGTCGATCCACGACAACATCGCCTTCGGGGTGAAGCTGCACGAGCGCCTGAGCCGCGCCGAGATGGACCAGCGCGTCGAGTGGTCGCTCACCCGCGCCGCCCTGTGGACCGAGGTCAAGGACCGCCTCAACGCCTCCGCCGGCGGCCTGTCCGGCGGCCAGCAGCAGCGCCTGTGCATCGCCCGCACCATCGCCACCCGCCCCGAGGTGATCCTGCTCGACGAGCCCACCAGCGCGCTCGACCCGATCAGCACCCTCAGGATCGAGGAGCTGATCGACGAGCTGAAGCAGGACTTCACCATCGCCATCGTCACCCACAACATGCAGCAGGCCGCGCGCTGCGCCGACCAGGTCGCCTTCTTCTACCTCGGCGAGCTGGTCGAGACCGGCACCGCCGCCGGCATGTTCACCGCGCCGAAGCAGAAACGCACGCAGGACTACATCACCGGGCGGTTCGGCTAGGCGCAACGCCGAGCCGGAACTTTCCCATGGTTTCCAAAGGCCCCGGCCTTTGGCGGGTCCGGGCAGAGCCCGGCCTGGCTTTCTTCCGGCTCACGGTTCCAGGGAGTTGCGGCATGGCAGACGAGGCGGCGGGGCACATCGTCAAGAGCTACGGCCAGGAGCTGCGCCGCCTGCGCGACCTCCTCGCCGAGATGGGCGGCCTGGTCGAGAACCAGGTCGCCGAGGCCGCCCGCGCGGTCGTCCAGCAGGACAGCGACGCCGCCACCCGCGCCGTCGAGCAGGACCCCGCCGTCGACGCGCTCGAGGCCGAGGTCGAGCGCTTCGTCATCCAGATGCTCGCCCTGCGCCAGCCGATGGCCGGCGACCTGCGCCAGATCGTCGCCGCGCTGAAGATCACCGGCGACCTCGAACGCATCGGCGACTATGCCGCCAACGTCGCCAAGCGCTCCATCGTGCTCAACCAGTTCTCCCTGCCGTTCAGCCTCGGCGGCCTCGGCCACATGGCACGGCTGGTGCAGGAAAGCCTCAAGCTCACCATCGACGCGATCGGCGAGAGCGACCCCGCCAAGGCCGAGCAGGTCTGGCGCTCCGACCAGGCGGTCGACGACATCTACACCGCGATCTTCCGCGAGTTCATCACCTACATGATGGAGGACCCGCGCAACATCACGCCCTGCGCCCACCTGCTGTTCATCGCCAAGAACCTCGAGCGCATCGGCGACCACGCCACCAACATCGCCGAGCTGGTCCACTACGCCGCCACCGGCGAAAGCCTCGGCTCCGGCCGGCCGAAGGGCGACAGCTCCGCCTACACCATCGTCCGGCCGCAGGAATGACCGCGCCCCGCCCCGCCGCGACGCTGCGCCACGCGGCGACCCCCCGCGGCAAGGCCCGGCCCCGCCGGCGTCCCACGCCACGCCCCGCGCTGCCGCCGGGCACGGCCGCGCGTCACGCACCGGCCCCGCGTACCCCCCTCGTCCAGGAGACGACCCGATGAGCGCCGTGCGACCGATGGTCCTGGTGGTGGAGGACGAGGCCTCGCTCGCCACCATGCTGCGCTACAACCTGGAAAAGCAGGGCTTCCGCGTCGAGGAAGCCGCCGACGGCCAGGAGGCGCTCACCCGCATCGCCGAAAGCGCGCCCGACCTCGTCCTGCTCGACTGGATGCTGCCCCACGTCTCCGGCATCGAGGTCTGCCGTCAGATCCGCCGCCGCCCCGCCACCCGCGACCTGCCGGTCATCATGGTCACCGCCCGCACCGAGGACCAGGACGCGGTGCGCGGCCTCAACACCGGCGCAGACGACTACATCACCAAGCCGTTCAACATCGAGGCCCTGCTGGCTCGCATGCGCGCCCTGCTGCGCCGCTCGGGCAGCCTGCCCACCAAGGGCCAGCTCGACTTCCACGACATCAGCATGGACCTCGCCGCCCACCGCGTGAGCCGCAACGGCCGCGCCCTCCACCTCGGCCCCACCGAGTACCGCCTGCTCGAGTTCCTCATGCAGCACCCCCGCCGCGTGTTCTCCCGCGAGGAGGTGCTGAACGCCGTCTGGGGCCCCGACATCCACGTCGAGCCGCGCACCGTCGACGTCCACGTCCGCCGCCTGCGCAAGTCCATCAACGGCCCCGGCGAGGTCGACGTCGTCCGCACCGTCCGCGCCGCCGGCTACGCCCTCGACACCGAACCGGTCTAGCCACCCCGCGGGATCGCCGGCCAGGCGAGGCAAAGACCGGGCTGCCCCGGACCCGCCAAAGGATCGAGTCCTTCGCGAACCTCCAGGCCGGCAGTTCCGCGGCTCGGCCTCCGGCACGGTCCAGGCGCCGAGCCGGGGAACACCGCACCCCGCCTCGCGTTCGGCTCCCACCCCACCGGAGCCCCCCGCCCGTGCGCCTCCCCGCCATCCTCCGACGCGCCGCCATCTCCGGCAGCGCCGCCAGCCTTGTCTCCACCCTCGCCCTCGCCCGCCTCGCCTGCGTCAACCACCAGGCCCCGCTGCGCCCGGTCAACGCCACCAGCCACTGGCTGCACGGCCCCGCCGCCGCCGCCGTCGCCCGCGCCGACCTCGCCCACACCGCGGTCGGCTACGCCACCCACCACGCCGCCACGCTGTTCTGGGCCACCATCTTCGAGGCCTGGCTCGCCCGACGCCGCCCGGTCGCCGCCCTGCCGATGCTGCAGTACGCCCTGGCGATGTCCGCGATCGCCGCCGCCGTCGACTACGTCGCCACCCCGAAGCGCTTCACCCCCGGCTGGGAGTTCGTCCTGCGCCCGCGCGACATGGCCGCCGCCTACATCGCGATGGCCGCGGGCCTCGCCGCGGGAAGCCTGGACTCCCAGGCCTTGAGCGTGGCCCGCTAGGCAGGCAAGGCCAGAGGCTCTGCCTCTGGACTCCGCCAAAGGCCTAGCCTTTGGAATCCCTATGTTTAAGGAGCAGGTTTCCATCGGCCTCAGGCCTTTGGCGGGTCTGGGACAGACCGTGCCAGTTCCGCTGGCCTGCCTGGCCAGTGGAATGCGGGCGGACGGAGAGCCTGGCCTTGCTGCGCTTGAACGCCAATGCCTCGGCCCGCTGTCCGCCCTTGCTTTCCCCCCCGCCATCCGCAAATCCTGTGCGTGCAGCCCCCGCCGCAGCGCAACCGTGCGGTTCCGGGCCGCCAACCGGAAGGCAACGCATGACCCAGCCCGACGTCACCCGGCGCGGCCTGCTCGGCACCACCGCGGCCGGCCTCGCCACCCTGCCGCTCGCCGCCCACGCCCTGCAGACGCCGGCACCCCCGCCGCCCGTGATCGCCCCCGCCGACCCGGCGGCCGACCACACCATCCGCGTCGTCCTGCATGTCAACGGCGCCGACATCCCGCTGCAGATCGAGCCCCGCGTCTCCCTGCTCGACGCGCTGCGCGAGCACGCCGGCCTCACCGGCACCAAGAAGGGCTGCGGCCACGGCTCCTGCGGCGCCTGCACCGTCCACATCGACGGCCGCCGCGTCGTCTCCTGCCTCACGCTGGCCGCCCGCACCCAGGGCCGCGCCATCACCACCATCGAGGGCCTCGCCGCCACCGCGCACGGCCATGCCGAGCCGGGCCGCGACGGCCGCGCCCTGCACCCCGTCCAGGCCGCCTTCATCAGGCACGACGGCTTCCAGTGCGGCTACTGCACCCCCGGCCAGATCATGTCCGCCGCCGCCCTGATCGAGGAGGGCCACACCGGCTCGGACGACGAGATACGCGAGTGGATGAGCGGCAACATCTGCCGCTGCGGCGCCTACCCCAACATCGTCGCCGCCATCCGCGACGCCGCCGGACGGGAGCCCGCCTGATGCAGGCCTTCACCCTCGACCGCCCCCAGCTGGACCGCCCCGAGCCTGCACGCGACGCCGCCAACACCCAGCCGGGCGGCGATGCCCGCGCCGCGCAGATCGCCCGGCTCGCCGAAGCCGGGCGCGGCGGCGCCACCTACATCGCCGGCGGCACCGACCTGATGCAGCTCTGGCAGAACGACGTCGAGGGCGCGACCCGCGTCGTCGACCTCGACGGCCTGCCGCTGCGCCAGATCACCGCCGACCATGTCACCCTGCGCCTCGGCGCGCTCGCCACCATGGCCGAGGTCGCCGCCCATCCCGCCGTCATCGGCGGCTGGCCCGCGATCTCCCAGGCGCTGCTGCTCTCCGCCTCGCCGCAGGTGCGCAACATGGGCACCATCGGCGGCAACCTGCTGCAGCGCACCCGCTGCGGCTATTTCCGCAACACCGCGTTCGACTGCAACAAGCGCGTCTCCGGTTCCGGCTGCCCGGCGATCGCCGGCGACAACCGCGGCCTCGGCGTCGTCGGCATCACCGAGCACTGCATCGCCACCCACCCCTCCGACATGCCGGTCGCCCTGCGCGCGCTTGACGCCAGCGTCGAGCTGCACGGCGCCGACGGCGTCCGCAGCATCCCGCTCGCCGAGCTGTACAAACCCTGGGGCGACACCCCGAACGACGAGACCACGCTGCGCCCGGGCGAGATCATCACCGCCATCGTGGTCCCCGTCTCGGCGGCGGCGAAGCGCTCCGCCTACGTCAAGGTCCGCGACCGCACGACCTTCGAGTTCGCCCTGGTCTCCGCCGCCGTCGGCATCGAGCTCGACGGCCGCATGGTCCGCGACGTCCGCGTGGCCTGCGGCGGCGTCGGCCCCGCCCCCTGGCGCCTGCCCCAGGTCGAGGCCGCCCTGCGCGGCCAGACCCTGGACGCCACCCTCGTCGACCACGCGTCCTCGCTCGCCAGCGAAGGCGCCACGCCGCAGAGCCGCAACGGCTTCAAGCTGACCCTGATGCAGCGCACCGTGCGCCGCGCCCTGCAGACCCTGACCGCCTAGGCCAGCGGAAACCACTTATCAAGGCCGGTCCAGGGCGGCTCGCCCTGGCGGGTCCAGGGCAGGGCCCTGGCCTTCCGGCCAACTCAGGAGCGCCCCGGATGTACGTAGGACAAGGCATCGACCGCGTGGACGGCCACGACAAGGTCACCGGAGCCGCCAAGTACGCCGCCGAGTTCGGGCTCCCCGGCCTGGTCCACGCCGTCCTGGTGCAGAGCACGATCGGTGCCGGCAGCATGACCGCGATCGACACCGCCGCCGCGGCAAGGATGCCCGGCGTGATCGCCGTCATCACGCCCGCCGAGATGTCGCACCTCAACATCGACAAGGCGGCGCCGCAGACGGTGCTCTACCCGCTGCTGCAGGACATGGACGTGCTCTACAACGGCCAGCACGTCGCCGTCGTCGTCGCCGACACCCTGGAGCGCGCCACCGCCGCCGCCTCCCTGGTCGCGCCGCGCTACACCGAGGCCGACGCGGTCCCCGTCATGTCCGACGCCATGGACCACGCCTACAAGCCGAAGCACTTCCGCGACGGCGCCCGCCCGCCGGACAGCCAGCGCGGCGACCCCGACGCCGCCTTCGCCGCCGCCCCGGTCAGGATCGAGCAGACCTACGTCACCCCGGTCGAGCACCACAACCCGATGGAGCCGCACGCCACCCTCGCCGCCTGGCAGGACGGCCGGCTCACGGTGTGGACCGCGACCCAGGGCATCGGCGGCGCGCAGAAGACGCTCTCGGCCCTGTTCGGCCTTCCCCTGGACGACGTCACGGTGATCGACCCCTACGTCGGCGGCGGCTTCGGCTGCAAGGGCAACACCTGGCCGCCCGTCGCCCTCGCCGTCATGGCGGCGCAGAAGACCGGCCGCCCGGTCCGCCTCGTGCTCACCCGCGAGCAGATGTTCTACTCGAACGGCTACCGCCCGCGCACCGTGCAGATGCTCAGGCTCGGCGCGCAGCCCGACGGCACCCTCACCGCGATGCGCCACGACGCCATCACGCAGAACTCCATGGAGAAGGTCGGCGAGTTCAACGAGCCCGCCGCGCTGATCACCGAGATCTCGTACTCCTGCCCCAACGTCGCCATCAGCCACCGCCTGGTCTCGGTCAACCAGGGCCTGCCCACCTACATGCGCGCACCCGGCGAGAACCCCGGCAGCTTCGCCCTCGAGACCGCGATGGACGAGCTCGCGGTCGCGCTGAAGATGGACCCGATCGCGCTGCGCCTGAAGAACTACGCCGAGCGCGACGAGCACGAGGACAAGCCGTTCGCGTCCAAGGCGCTGCGCGAGTGCTACGCGCAGGCCGCCGCCGCCTTCGGCTGGGACCGCCGCACCGCCGAGCCGCGCTCGATGCGCGACGGCGCCATCCTGATCGGCCAGGGCATGGCCGGCTCCACCTACCCCACCAACCGCCGCCCCGCCCAGGCCAGCGCGCGCCTCAACCCCGACGGCACCGCCCTGATCCGCTCCGCGACGCAGGACCTCGGCACCGGAACCTACACCACCATGACCCAGGTCGCCGCCGACGAGCTCGGCCTGCCCACGGCGAAGGTCACCGCCCAGCTCGGCGACAGCCGCTTTCCCCCCGCCCCGGTCTCCGGCGGCTCCACCACCACCGCCTCCGTGCTCCCCGCCGTCCAGGCCGCCTGCCGCGCCCTGCGCACCCAGCTGTTCGGCCTCGCCCTCGCCCAGCAGGGCGCCGCCTGGTCCGGCGTCACCCCCGAGCAGCTCACCCTGTCGGACGGCACCATCTCCGGCCCCGCCGGCCACACCAGCGTCGGCGAGCTGCTCGCCGCCCGCGGCCGCCCGTACCTTGAAGCCGAATCCGGCGCCAGGCCCGACCAGGCCTACCAGGACCACTCCCGCCACGCCTTCGGCGCCCAGTTCGCCGAGGTCCGCATCGACCCCGACTTCGGCACCATCCGCGTCAGCCGCCTGGTCGGCGCCTTCGACGCCGGCCGCATCGTCAACGCCAAGACCGCCCGCAGCCAGGCCTACGGCGGCATGGTGTTCGGCATCGGCGCCGCCCTGCTGGAGGAGAGCGTCGTCGACGCCGCCACCGGCCGCTACACCAACGCCAACATCTCGGAATACGTGCTCCCGGTGAACGCCGACGTCCGCGACATCACGCCGATCCTCGTCGACACCACCGACCCCGTCACCACCGAGCTCGGCGTCAAGGGCCTGGGCGAACTCCCCCTCGTCGGAGTGGCCGCCGCCATCGGCAACGCCGTGTTCCACGCCACCGGCGTGCGGGTCCGCAAGCTGCCGATCCGCATCGAGGACATCCTGGTCTGAGGCAGGCAAGGCCAGAGGCTCTGCCTCTGGACTCCGCCAAAGGCTCGCCTTTGGAATCCATTTGCTTAAGAGACGTCTTTCCAAAGGAAATATGGTAGTTGCCAAACCCACCCGCTAGGGGTAGGATCGCTTCATAGACGGAGCGATCCCATGGCCAGCGTCCTCAGCCAAGCCTTCTTCCACGACGAGATCGCCGCCTACGCGAAGCTTGAGAGCATCGTGTGGCCGAACAGCGCCGTCTGCCCGCACTGCGGCTGCACGGACCGAATGAAGCGCATGGGCGGCACCGCGACCAGGCCGGGCCTCTACAAGTGCTACGCCTGCCGCAAGCAGAGCCGCGTGACGGTCGGCACGGTGTTTGAGTCCAGCCACGTCAAGCTGCACCAGTGGCTCCAGGCGGCCTACCTGATGTGCAGCAGCAAGAAGGGCATCAGCAGCAACCAGCTCGCCCGCACGCTTGGCGTGACGGTGAAGACCGGCTGGTTCATGTCCCACCGTCTGCGCGAGGCGACGGCATCCGGCACGCTGCCGCCGATGGGTGGCGAGGGCGCGGTTGTGGAGATCGACGAGACCTACATCGGTCGCAAGCCGAACATGCCGAAGCATCGCGGCACGGCGCACAAGCATGCGGTCCTGACGCTGGTCGAGCGCGGCGGCGCCGCCCGCTCCTTCCACGTCGAGGGCGTCGGCGCGACCGATCTGCTGCCGATCATCAAGGCGAACGTCCACCCACAGTCCTCTGTGATGACGGATGAGGCGGGCCAGTACAACAGCCTCGGCAAGCTGTTTGCCGCCCACGACTACACCCGCCACGGCGCGGACGAGTATGTGCGCGGCTTGACCCACACGAACACGGTCGAGGGTTTCTACAGCATGTTCAAGCGCGGCATGAAGGGCGTCTACCAGCATTGCAGCGAGAAGCACCTGCATCGCTATGTAGCCGAGTTCGACTTCCGCTACAGCAATCGCGTGAAGCTTGGCGTGGATGACACGGCACGGATGGATGGGGCGCTGCACGGGATTGCAGGCAAGCGTCTGACCTACCGCGCCGCCTCCCCCCGGTGAATATCTCTCGCCCTTTGGCGTTGATCTGCTACGATTCTTGTGTCGGGAGAGAGCCAACGTAGGATGTCTGGGCACAGACCGAATCTGACTTTCAGGGTGGAACTGCCGGGTGGTCAAAACCGCCTTAAGCAGATGATCCTCTATGTCTCAAAGAAGAACGTAGAGGCTACCCGTTTCGGGCTCATCAAGCTCAATAAGATTATTTGGAAAGCGGACTTTGACGCTTTTGCGGAGCGTGGCGTACCAGTCACGGGGCGCGCCTACAAACGGCAGAAGTACGGGCCAGTCGCCAATGAAATGCCGCCGGTCCACAGCGAGATGCTTCGAGACGGCTACATAGCCATAACGCGCGTCGACTTTGGCGAAGGTGTGGTTGAGAGACGAACAATAGCGCAGTGTGATCCGCCGGTGACTCTGTTTTCTGCCGAGGATTTAAAGTTTGTCGACGCATCTATTGCCTACTACTGGCATAAGACCGGGGAAGAGGCGAGCGATGACTCCCATGGTGTTGCTTGGAGCACTCGCCGCAACGGCGAACCGATGCCCTATGAGTCAGCTTATCTATCTGATCTAACGCTTGGACCAAGCCAGCGGCTTCGTTTGGAGGACCGCATGTTGGAGCAGGGTTGGGTTAGCGAATAAATGCCGAGCGGCCGGCGAATCATATATTCGCATGAATGCAATAGGTCCGCTGAGCGCTTGGGTGGCTGGAGAAAGCTAGACCTCGCACTTGAGCCTATACTGGACGGACTTGAGCGTAATCCTTATGGATTTCCGAAATTTGAGTCTGATTGGGTCAGCATTAGATATGTTATCACTAAGCCAATACCCGGTGCGCCGCACTTGGCATGGTAATTTACCATCAACGGCATGGACGTGGAGTTTCTTGATGTCGAAGAATACGAACGATATTGATACCGACCAGCACGCCCGCTTCCTCGAAGCCGCCCGCGCCCTTGGCTGCGATGAAGACGAGGCGGCGTTTGATGAGAAGCTGAAAGAGATTGCAGGATCAAAAAACGAACCACTAAGTGTTGCGGTTGGAGCTGATGGTAGTTCCGATGACAACAACTCCGAGACAAAGCGCAGAGATGGGACATTGAAGTAGCCAGTCGACAATCTTTTGAACTCCGGCCCACTCGTACGTAGGCAGTGGATGCCCATACCATCCCCAGATCAGGGAGACGGGTAACGCCGGCCATGTTGCGGTCTGTAGCCATGTGTAAGCTTGATAGCCTAAGATGCCGAACGTCCCGAGAAGTCCGTAGCCAAAGAGGCCATTACCAAGCTTCTCGATTCTTGTTTTGGCCATCTGCCGCCCCTCTGCGTCCGCAGAGACACTATCCGTTGTATTGGGTTTGGCAACTACAATGTCGCCTTTCCAAAGGCCTCGGGTCGTTGGCTTGTCTGGCAGTCGTGTCCCTGGTCGAGAC
>CAXSEF010000056.1:5663-21564 GCA_964236535.1 uncultured Acetobacteraceae bacterium | reverse complement strand
GTGGCGGAGAGAGTGGGATTCGAACCCACGGTACGCGTTAACGCACACACGCTTTCCAAGCGTGCGCCTTAAACCACTCGGCCATCTCTCCGTTGCCGGCGCAGGGATACCAGCCGGCTCGGCGGGTGAAAACCCCAAACGCAGCCGGGCCGCTGCCGCCCGCCTCAGGCGTCCATCTTCAGCGCGGCGAGGAAGGCGCTCTGCGGGATCTCGACCTTGCCGAACTGGCGCATCCGCTTCTTGCCCTCCTTCTGCTTGTCGAGCAGCTTGCGCTTCCTGCTGATGTCGCCGCCGTAGCACTTGGCGGTGACGTCCTTGCTCAGCGCGCCCAGCGTCTCGCGGGCGATGATCCGGCCGCCGATCGCGGCCTGGATCGCGATCTTGAACAGCTGGCGCGGGATCAGCTCCTTGAGCTTGGCGCAGATCGAGCGGCCGCGCGCCTCGGCGACGGCGCGGTGGGCGATGAACGACAGCGCGTCGACCGGGTCGAGGTTGACCAGGATCGAGATGCGCACGAGGTCGCCCGCCTCGTAGCTGTCGACGGCGTAGTCGAAGCTGGCGTAGCCGCGGCTGACCGACTTGAGGCGGTCGTAGAAGTCGAACACCACCTCGTTCAGCGGCAGGCGGTAGACCGCCATCGCCCGGTTGCCGACATAGGTGAGGTCGACCTGCTGGCCGCGCCGGTCGCTGCACAGCGTCAGGATCGAGCCGAGGTACTCGTCCGGCACCATGATGGTGGCGCGGATCCAGGGCTCCTCGATGTGGTCGATCTTCATCACGTCCGGCATGTCGGCGGGGTTGTGCATCTCCTCGATGGCGCCGTCGGTGCGGTGGATGCGGTAGACCACCGAGGGGGCGGTGGCGATCAGGTCGAGGTCGAACTCGCGGCTCAGGCGCTCCTGGATGATCTCGAGATGCAGCAGGCCGAGGAAGCCGCAGCGGAAGCCGAAGCCGAGCGCCGCCGAGGTCTCGGCCTCGTAGTGGAAACTCGCGTCGTTGAGGCGCAGCTTGCTCAGGCTGTCGCGCAGCTTCTCGAAGTCGTCGGCGTCGACCGGGAACAGGCCGCACCACACCACCGGGATCGACGGCTTGAAGCCGGGCAGCGCCTCGGTTGCGGGGCGGCGGTCCTCGGTCAGGGTGTCGCCGACGTTGCAGTCGGCCACCGTCTTAATCGCCGCGGTGATGTAGCCCATCTCGCCCGGCCCGAGGTCGCCGGTGGCGATCATCTTGGGGCTGAACACGCCGACCTGCTCGACCAGGTGGGTGCTGCCGCGCGCCATCATGCGGATCTTCATGCCGCGCTTCAGGCGGCCGTCCTTGATCCGCACCAGGATCACCACGCCGAGGTAGGCGTCGTACCAGCTGTCGACCAGCAGCGCCTTGAGCGGCGCCTCGGCGTCGCCGGTGGGCGGCGGCAGGCGGGTGACCAGCGCCTCCAGCACGCCCTCGATGTTGAGCCCGGTCTTGGCCGAGATCAGCACCGCCTCGTCGGCCGGGATGCCGACCACGTCCTCGATCTGCTGGCGCACCGTCTCCGGCTCGGCGGCGGGCAGGTCGACCTTGTTCAGCACCGGCACGATCTCGTGGTGGGCGTCGAGCGCCTGGTAGACGTTGGCCAGCGTCTGCGCCTCCACGCCCTGCGAGGCGTCGACCACCAGGAGCGAGCCCTCGCAGGCGGCGAGCGAGCGGCTCACCTCGTAGGCGAAGTCGACGTGGCCGGGCGTGTCCATCAGGTTGAGCTGGTACGTCTCGCCGTCATGCGCCGTGTAGGCGAGGCGCACGGTCTGCGCCTTGATGGTAATGCCGCGCTCGCGCTCGATGTCCATGTTGTCGAGCACCTGGTTGGTCATCTCGCGCTCGGTCAGGCCGCCGCAGGCCTGGATCAGCCGGTCGGCCAGCGTCGATTTGCCGTGGTCGATGTGGGCGATGATCGAGAAGTTGCGGATGCGCGCGAGCGGGGTGTCGGTCATGGGAGGGATGTAGTCTGAAACTCGCGAAAAGTCAGGCGGGAAGCAGGGCTGGAGGCCCTGCCTGCAGACACCGGCTCAGGCCGAGGCCGCGGACCCGCGCGGATCGCGGGCCTGCCGCGCGCGAGGTCCGATGCTGAGGCCGCGCCGCCGGCGGCGCGGGACGTCGGTGCTGTTCGGTTCGCAGGAGCTGTTCAAGCTCGGGGTGCCGCGGTTCGACCTGCGCGACCCGTACTACACCGCGCTCAGCCTGTCCTGGCCGGGGTTCGCGGCCCTGGTGTTCGCGCTGGTGGCGCTACTCAACGTCGGCTTCGCGCTGCTCTATGTGGCACGTCCGGGCTGCCTGGCCGGTGCGCGCCCGGGATCGATCGCCGACGCGTTCTTCTTCAGCATCGAGACCATGGCGACGGTGGGGTACGGCGAGATGGCGCCGGCCGGGCTGTACGGCCACGTCGTGGCGACGGCCGAGATCGTGGGCGGCATGGCCACGACCGCGATCATCACCGGGCTGCTGTTCGTGCGGTTCTCGCGGCCGCAGGCGAGGCTGCTGTTCTCCGACCGCGCGGTGGTGGCGAAGTTCAACGGCCGGCCGACGCTGATGGTGCGGCTCGGCAACGGGCGGTCCGGGATGCTGGGCGGGGCGGTGGCCGCGATGGGGGTGCTGCTGGAGGAGACCACGCAGGAGGGGCAGAGCTTCCGCCGCATGCACGAGCTCGCGCTGGTGCGCTCGCAGATGCCGCTGTTCCCGCTGACCTGGCTGCTGATGCACGTGGTCGACGAGACCAGCCCGCTGTGGGGGCGGGACGCGGCGGCGATGGCGGCGACCGACCCGCGGCTGTTCGTGACGGTGAGCGCGCGCGACCACGCGCTGGGCGTGGAGGTTCGCGACACCAGGTCGTACGCGGCCGCCGACATCGCGTTCGGGATGCGGTTCGCGGACACGATCTCGAAGGACGCACAGGGACGCACGGTCGCCGACCTGGGCCGGCTGAGCCTCATGGAGGCGGACGGCCCCCGTCTGCCGCCAGGCGACCCGGCCGAGGCCGCCGGACTGTGAGGCTGTGGCAGGGAGGCCGCGCCTGGCCTGGAGCCGCCGGGAGGCGGAGCGTCGTACCAACCGGCCTCGAGCGTGACCGGGCAGGCAGGCAGGCAAGGCCAGAGGCGCTGCCTCTGGACTCCGCCAAAGGCTGAGCCTTTGGAATCCATATGCTTAAGGGGGGTTCAAACGCCCCTGGCCTTTGGCGCGTCCGGGCGTAGCCCGCGCAAGGTGCCGATGACCCGCTTGGGTCATTGCAATGCGGGCGGAGGCAGAGCCCGGCCTTGCTTCGCGCCCCGGCCAGCGCCGACGGCCGCTGGTATCAGACCGGGCCCGTCATGACACGATGCTCGACATCGGCACGATCCCCGCGGCGATCGCGGCCTGGTGGAGGAACGGCGGCGGGTGCACGCCGTCGAGCGTGTTGGTGTTGCCCGACCCGGCGGCGGCGACGACCCACCGCCCGGTGCCGTCGGCGCACACGCGGTCGATGTCGACCACTCCGGCATAGCCCTGCGCGCTGATGCTGCCCCGCTGCGCCGCGTTGTAGGCCAGCCGCTGCACCTCGGTCGTGGAGGCCGAGGCGTTGCCGCCGACCGACGTGCCGATGTAGAGCGGCGACGACGCCGGCAGGGCCGCCACCAGTGCAGGCGCGATCGTCAGCACGGTCGCGGTCCCGCTGCCGGCGACGCCGGTGATGGTGGTGCCCGCCGAGATCGTGCCGGTGCCGCTTGCCGGGCACACGAGCTGTCCCGCCGCCACGCCGCTCGGCACCGAGGCCGTGAGCGTCAGCGTCGTGCTCCCCGCGGCGGTGGCCGTCGCGCAGGTGCTGGCGGTCGCGACCGGGAACCCCTGGTTGGCAGCGCTCGCCCACCCGTCGTTGCTGTAGGTGCTGGGCGGCACGGTGCACACCCACACCCGGCGGCCGGCGGCGACGAACGGCGCCGCAACCGTCGCGACGGTTGCCTGGACCATCGACGCAGGCAGCCGGCCGATCTGGATGTCGTTGCGCCCGTCCTCGATGATCACGTCGGTCACCCCGCAGTCCACCGCGAGCGCCACCTGTCCCCGGCTCTGCACCGACGCCGCGAACGCCGTGGTGGACCCGCGGGCCACGGAGATCCACGGCCTGCTGTTGCCGAGCGCGCGCTGGATGTAGCCCATGATCCCCAAGCTGCCGTCCGAGTTGTCGCCGGTCCCGGCCGCGATGGAGTCGCCGACGATGAGCGCGGCGCCGGGCACCTGCACGCCGGCCGGATAGGCGACCAGAGCCAGGATCGCCACCGGACAGAAGTAGCCGCCGCCCGTGTTGCTGATGATGCCGGGGTTGAGGGTCTGGTCCGTCTGCGAGGTCGAGCGGGCGGAGAACTCGCCGGCAAGCCGCGTCGCCGTGCCGGACTGGACGCCGGGGTAGTCCATGAGCTGCAGGCCGGTCGCCGAGAAGCTCGCGAAGTTGCGCACGAAGAACTGCGAGGCCGCACCCGGCGAGCAGTAGACCGGATCGGAGATGTAGTGCCCGTGCCGCGGCGTCAGCGTCAGCGTGCGGGCACCGGCGAACGTCGCCGGCACGATGGCCCCGGTGAAGGTGAAGGGCTGCCCCGCGGCCGTGGCGGCGGTCAGGGCCGCGCTGATGGTCACGGTGGTGACGGTCGGGTTGTTGCCGGCCCCCGCCAGGCTGGCGAGCGCCACCGCGGTCACGTAGGTGCCGGCCGCCACCCCGCCGCCGGTGCTGGTGACGGCGCTGCCCACGCTGATCGCGTTCGCGCCCAGCACCGTGGCCGAGAACGTCAGCGTGGTGGCGCCGGAGGCGAACGCGCCGTTGGCGTTGACCGTGACCGCGGGCGTCGTCGGGAAGCTCAGCGCCGCCGTCAGGCTGGCGGTGACCTGCCGGTCGACCTCGCCCGACTGCGGCATGTCCCACCCGGCATACACGAGCTGGATCGCCTGGACCTGCCCGACCGGCGGCGTCCACCACGCGGTCTGGTCCATGCTGGTCGTGCTGGTGGCGTCGAAATAGGCCGCCGAACCGTTGGCGCCCCGCCCGCGGTAGCCGATCGGGATGAGCGCCTGGCGCGCGCCAAGCTGGCTGCGGGTGCGTCCGGGGACGGGGACGATCGCCGCCATGTCAGCGCACCTTGATCGTGAGCGGGCACGACGCGCCGGCGCATACGAGGCTGATCGCCTCGGGCGACACGTTGCCCGGCTGGTCCTCGAAGTACGCACCGCCCGCCGGGATCGGCACCGATCCGGCCGCGCAGCCCGAGCCCGAGAGCGCCGCCGTGCCGGTGTAGTTCAGGCAGGCCGTCGCGGTGCCGCCCACGTTCCAGATGTGGATGCCCAGGCGGTAGGGCGTGGCGGAAAGCCCGGCCGGCACCGCGGCGGCCCCGGTCGCGGTCGTGCTGGCGTCCGTCCAGGCGAGCGAGCGCGGCGGCTCGGCCGCGATGAGCTGCACCAGGCCGGACTCGCTCTGCGCGTTGGTGCCGACCGTGATCGTCCCGGTCCCCAGGGTGCTGACCCGCAGCCGCAGCGCGGTATGCCCCGCGCCCGAGACCCGGAACGTGCCGTCGGCCGCGACGGTCTGTGCCACGGCGCCGCCACCCGGCGACGTGTTGTTGACGCCGACCCAGGTCAGGCCGCCGTCGCTGCTGCCCTCGCTGGTCAGCACCGCGCCGGATGCGGTCAGGCCCGCCACGCTGAAGCCGACCACCCCTTCTCCGTTCGCGAGCGGCACCGTGACCGCGCTGGTGGTGGCGGTCGCGGACAGGGACTGCGCGCCCTGGCGCACGTCGGACTGCGCGACCGTGAGCGGGTTCGCGGGCGAGACCGGATTGCTGCCGAGGTAGGCGCTGGTCCCGCCGATCAGGTTGGTGCCGTACGGCAGGGTGTTCACGACGTTGACCGGCTGTTCGGTCGGCTGCATCTGCGGGATGGTCCGCAGCTCGATGTAGCCGCTGACGGCCGAACCCGGCGAGCTGCCGGCCACCTGGAGCTGTATGTAGTTCGACGTCGGGAAGTATGTCTGCTGCCCGGAACCGGAGACACCTTGCGACGGATAGCCCGCATAGCTGCCCGGACTGGTGGCGTTCAGCAGATACCAGGGACCGGTCGGCGTCGGACCCTGCGCGACATTCAGCTGGGAGCCGTTCGTGCTCGCGGGAACAGTCAGCGTGGCGGCGTCGTAGCCCTTGATGGACATGGACGCGCCGCCGTTGACCGTCACGGCGCTCCCGACCGCAGCCCCGGACGCCACCGTGAACGGGGAGACCATGCCGTCCAGCGCCTGGTTCGCGGCGCTCGCCGCGCCGGCCGGCAGGGGAAGCGTGGCCGCCGAGACCGCCATGGTGCCGCTGCCGGCGTTGGCGGTGACGGTGCCGGAGACCGGGACCGGCACGCCACCCGCGACGCCCTGGATCGGCTCTGCCGCTGCAGCGCTGGTGCCGGGTGGCGCGGCGGGAACCTGGCCGGCAGCCGTTGCGGCGCCGGCCGGGAGCGGCAGGCCGGCCGCACTCACGGCGAACGTCCCTGTGCCGGCGTTGCTCGTGACCGCGCCGGACACCGGCTGCGTGGCAGGCAGGTTGCCGACCGTCACCGGCAGCGGGTTGCCTGCCGCCACCGCCGCGCCACCCAGGTAGATCGAACTCTCCCACGGCGACGTGCCGGCCGCACCCTGGGCGACGCTACCGACGCTTGCCGAGCCGCTGGCCAGGGCTACCGTGCCCGAGACGGCGGTCGTCCCCTGTGCCGAGACCTTGAGCGCGCCGTTGGCGATCAGTGCGTCGAGCAGCGGATCGCTCACCAGCCACGAAGCCGAGCCGGCGGGGCCCTGGTTCGCCGTCACGGTGCCGGTGAGGCTGCCGCTCGACGCCTTGCTCCCGCTGCTGGGCGCCGCGGTTCCGTACGTCCCGCAGATCACCGCCACGTTCGGCCCGACGCTCGCGCCCGCCGTCGTGACGCACATCGGCACCACGCCGATCACGCTGCCCGCCACTTGGTTCGGACCGAGCGCGGGCGTCGAGTACGACGGCTGCGCCTGCTGCGCCCGCGCAACGCCGGTCGGCGCCGTACCCAGGGCGAGCGCAAGCGGGAGGGCGGCGCGGGAGCGCAGGTCCATGCGGGGTGTCCTGGTTTTGTGTCGGAACGAGACGCGGTGCGTTGTAGTGGGTGCGCCAACACCAGTTATTTGGGCAAGCGCCTCGGGACCGCGGTCCTGTCAAGAACAGTTCGAAAGCACGGACTATCGCCGAGCCGCCCGCCAGAAGGGCTGCTGCAGAGCCGGGACGAGCCGAACGCCCCGCCGGGCGCCGATTACAACTTATCCCGATCGGGTTCGAGCGTGACGGGTCGGGCAAGCAAGGCCAGAGGCTCTGCCTCTGGACTCCGCCAAAGGCCGAGCCTTTGGAATCCCCTTTCTTGAGGGAAGGGTTTCCAAAGGGCTCCGCCCATTGGTGGGTCCGGGCGGAGCCCGGCCTTGCTTCGCTTGCAGGTCAGCACTAGTGGCCGCCGGCATTACCACCGCTTCCGGCTGCCGCTAGGTCGCGTTCCCGCCGCCCGGGTGTGCGAGACCACCGGCCCGACGCCGCCAGCAGCAGCCGTGCGGCGGCAGCCGGCACCAGCACCACCCCCACCGCCGACCCGCCGAGGGCGGCGCACCCGCCCCAGGCCGCGAGCGCCAGCCACCAGGCGGCGCGGCGTTCCAGCGAGAGCGCGAGCCCGGCCGCAGCCAGGCCGCTGGCAAGCACCGAACCGGCGGCGGCGCGCGCCGGGTGGGTCATCAGATCGTGCACGTGCAGCAGGCCGGATGCGCCGGCGCCGGGCCACAGGAACGGCTCGACGAGCGCGCGCAGCACCGCCAGCGTGCTGCCGAAGCTGGTGTCGAACAGCTCCAGCAGGCCGACCGCCAGCGCGGGCAGCGAGGCCAGCATCGCGGCGAGCAGGCTGGCGGCCGCGATCGCCGCGAGCAGGGCGAACCGCAGGGCGTGGGTCAGCAAGCCAGGACGGACTCTGCCCGAACCCGCCAAAGGGCGGAGCCCCTTGGAAACCCTTCCCTTAAGCATAGGGGTTCCAAGGGCTTGCCCTTGGCGGAGTCCAGAGGCAGAGCCTCCGGCCTTGCCTTCCCTGCGCGGCGCTCAGCCCCGCAGCACGGCTCCGGTGGCCTTGCCCACCGCCTGCACGACCCGCGCCGAGGCGGCGTCGATCTCGGCGTCGGTCAGGGTGCGCTCGTGCGGCTGGAAGGTGACCTCGATGGCGATCGAGATGCGGCCCGGCTCGACCTTGTCGCCGCTGTAGACGTCGAACAGCGACACCGCTGCCACGAGGCTGCGGTCGGCCCCGCGGGCGGCGCGCAGCACGGACCCGGCCGGCGTCGCGGCGTCGGCGAGGAAGGCGAAGTCGCGGCGCACCGGCTGGAACGCGGGCAGGTCGGGGGCCGCGCGGCGGCGGCGCTTCGGATCGGGGACAGCGTCGAGCAGCGCCTCGAAGCCGGCGGCGGGGCCGTCGAGCCCGAGCGTGCGGCGCACCGCGGGGTGCAGCTCGCCGAACCAGCCGAGCACGCTGCGCGGGCCCTGGCGCAGGGTGCCGGAGCGGCCGGGGTGGTAGTGCGCCGGGGCGTCGGCGGTGACGCTCAGCGCGTCCATCGGCACGCCGAGGGCGGCGAGCAGGGCGAGCAGGTCGGCCTTGGCGTCCATCGCACCGGGCGCCGGCTGCGCGCCGCTCCAGTGCCGCGGCGGGACCCCGGCGCGCAGCCCGGCGGCGATCAGGCGCTGCCCGGCGTCGGCCGCGGCGTCCTGGGCGGGGGCGCCGGAGCCTGCGGCACCCGGCCCGGACGTGCCCGACCCGGAACTGCCCGAGCCCGTCGTGCCGAAGCCGGGCGTGCCGAAGCCGGGGCCGACCTCGAACAGCGCGGCGTCGGGCAGGCCGCGGGCGGCGTTGCGGGCGGCGGCGAGCGCCAGCCCGGCGAGCGGGGTCGGGCGCATGCGGTCGAGGTCCGACGCGATCGGGTTGAGCAGGCGCAGCGCGTCGTCGGCGGGGCCGAACAGCGCCGCCTCGGCCGAGGCGACGAAGCTGAACGAAACGCATTCGGCGAGGCCGCGGCTGGCGAGCAGGCGGCGGGCGAGGGCGGCGCGGGTCTGGCGCGGCGTCAGCGCGGGCGGCGGCACCGCGCCGGCGCGCGGCAGCGAGACCGGGGCGATGGCGTCCAGCCCGTGCAGGCGCAGCACCTCCTCCAGCAGGTCGCACTCGGCCTCGGCGGCGGCCGCGGCGGCCTCGTCCAGGCGTGGCTTGCCGGGCGGCGTCACCGGCGCCGCGTCCGGGTGGGCCAGGCTGGACCCGCTACGGCTGGCTGCATTGCTGCTCGCCCCGCTGCCGCTGGCGACATCGTTGCGCCAGGGCGGCACGGCGAGCGTGACCTCCGCCCCGTTGCGGGCGACGGGCGTGAAGCCGAGGCCCGCGAGCAGGGCGACCGCGCGGTCGGGCGCGATGTCGATGCCGCCGAGGCCGGCGATGCGGGCGAAGCGCAGCGTGGCGGTGCGTTGCCAGGCAGGCTCGGCGCCGGCGGAGACGACGTCGCTGGCCTCGCCGCCGCACAGGTCGAGGATCATCCGGGTCGCGGCTTCCAGGGCGGCCGGCGGCAGCGCCTGGTCGAGGCCGCGCTCGAAGCGGGCGCGCGCGTCGCTGCCGATGGCCAGGCGCCGTCCGGTGAGCGCGATCCGCACCGGGTCGAACAGCGCGCACTCGACGAACACGCTGGTGGTGTCGGGGCCGACGCCGGTGGCGGCGCCGCCCATCACCCCGGCCAGCGACTGCACGCCGGCGGCGTCGGCGATCACGCAGTCGCCGGGTTCGAGCGCGCGGTCGCGGCCGTCGAGCGCGCGCAGCGTCTCCCCCGCCCGGGCGGCGCGCACCGTCAGGGTGTCGCCTTCCACGCGGTCGGCGTCGAACACGTGCAGCGGGCGGCCGAGGTCGATGGTGAAGAAGCTGGTGATGTCGACCAGCGCCGAGATCGGCCGCAGCCCGACCGAGCGCAGCCGGCGCTGCAGCCAGTCCGGACTCGGCCCGTTGTGCACGCCGCTGACCATGCGGCCGAGCACCCAGGGGCAGGCGTCGGGCCACGCGTCGGCCCAGGCCAGCGGGCTGCGGAACGCGGCGGGCACCGGCTCCGGCGCGAACGGCCGCAGCCGGCCCATGCCGGCGGCGGCGAGGTCGCGGGCGATGCCGCGCACCGACAGCGCGTCGCCGCGGTTGGGGGTGACGCCGATCTCGACCACCGGGTCGTCGAGGCCGGCAAGCCGCGCATAGGGCGTGCCGGGCGCGGCGTCGGCGGCGAGCTCGATGATGCCGTCATGCTCCTCGCCGAGGCCGAGCTCGCGGGTGGAGACCAGCATGCCGCGGCTGGCGACGCCGCGGATCTCCCCCACCTTCAGTACGGTCCCGGTGCCGGGGATCAGGGCGCCGGGCGGCGCGAACACGCTGAGCAGCCCGGCGCGGGCGTTCGGCGCGCCGCACACGACCTGCACCGGCTCGGCCTCCCCGGTGTCGACGCTGCAGACGCGCAGCCGGTCGGCGTTGGGGTGCCGGCTGGCCTCGACGACGCGGGCGACGCGGAACGCGGCGAGGGCGGCGCCCGGGTCCTCGACGCCGTCCACCTCCAGGCCGATGGCGCTGAGCTTCGCGCACAGCGCCTCGAGGTCCGCCTCCGTGTCGAGGTGGCTGCGCAGCCAGGACAGGGAGAACTTCACGCGCCGAGCCCGCCCGGCCCGCCGCCGTGGCCGATCCCCTCGTGCAGCGTGGCGGGCGCGAGCGGGTCGAAGCCGTAGTGGCGCAGCCAGCGCAGGTCGCTGTCGTAGAACGGGCGCAGGTCGGGGATGGCGTGCTTGAGCATGGTGACGCGCTCGATGCCCATGCCGAAGGCGAAGCCCTGCCACTCGCGCGGGTCGATGCCGCAGTTGGCCAGCACCCGCGGGTGGACCATGCCGCTGCCGAGGATCTCCAGCCAGTCGCCGCCCGAGCCGATCTCGCCGGTCCGGCGGTTCCAGCCGATGTCGATCTCCATCGACGGCTCGGTGAACGGGAAGTAGCTGGAGCGGAACCGCACCGGCAGGCCCGACAGGCCGAAGAAGGCGCGCAGGAAGTCGGTGAGGCATCCCTTGAGGTGGCCCATGGTGATGTCGCGGTCGAGCACCAGGCCCTCGACCTGGTGGAACATCGGGCTGTGCGTGGCGTCGTGGTCGGCGCGGTAGGTGCGGCCGGGGACGATGACGCGGATCGGCGGCTCCCGGGAGAGCATGGTGCGGACCTGCACCGGGCTGGTGTGGGTGCGCAGCACGCGCGGCGGGGCGTGGCCCAGCGGCGGCAGGTAGAACGTGTCGTGGTCGGCGCGCGCCGGGTGGTGCTCGGGGATGTTGAGCGCGGTGAAGTTGTTCCAGTCGCTCTCGACGTCCGGCCCCTCGGCCAGCGCGAAGCCCATCGCGCCGAAGATCGCCGTGATCTCCTCCATCGTCCGGGTGATCGGGTGGATCAGGCCGGACGGCGCCGGCAGCGGCGGCAGCGTGACGTCCATGCGCTCGTCGCGCAGCTTCGCGTCGAGCGCCGCGGCCTCCAGGGTCGTCCGGCGCGCCTCGATGCTGGCCGCGAGCTGCTCCTTGGCGTGGTTCAGCGCGGCGCCGCGCTCCCGGCGCTGCTCCGGCGTGGCGCGGCCCAGCTCCTTGAGCAGCGCGGTGAGGCGGCCTGACTTGCCCAGCGTCGCGACGCGCAGCGCGTCCCAGGCCCGCAGGTCGGCGCAGGCGGCGAGTGCCGCGTCGGTGTCGGCCAGCAGGCCAGCGAGGTCGTCTTGCATGGGGGCTCCGGAGGCGCGGACGGGCAGGAAGGCAGCGGCAGGCACAGGAAGACCGGCGTCGTGGCGCCCGGGTGCCGCTCAGGCCGCGGCGGCGATCGCCGCGTTCATCGCCCGCACGCCGGCGGCCGGGCTCTCGGGGTGGCCCCACACCGCGCCGACCACGGCGAGGAAGTCGGCGCCGGCCTGCACCAGCGGCGCGCAATTGTCCGCGGTGATGCCGCCGATGGCGACGCAGGGCGGCTCCATCAGCCCGGACCACCAGGACACCAGCCCGATGTCGGCGCGGATCTCGGTATCCTTGGTCCGGCTCGGGAAGAACGCCCCGAACGCCACGTAGTCCGCCCCCTGCTCGCCGGCCTGCATCGCCAGGTCGCGGCTGTCGTAGCACGAGGCGCCGAGCTGCAGGTCGCCGAGGATGCGCCGCGCCTCCGCCACCGGGGTGTCCTCGCGCCCGACATGCGCGCCGTCGCAGCCGGTCGCCACCGCGATCTCCGGCCGGTCGTTGAGCAGCAGCGCCACGCCGCGCGCCTGCGTCACCGGACGCAGCAGCTCGATCGTGCGGCGCAGCACGTCGTTGGACACGTCCTTGAGCCGCAGCTGCACCGCGGCCACGTCGCCGGCGTCGAGCGTCGCCGCCAGCAGGTCCGGGAAGCCGGCGGGCAGCCGGGGCGGGGTGATGAGGTAGAGGCGGGTGTCGGGCATGAAGATCCGAAAACAAGGGCAGTGCCAGGGCCCTGCCCCATGTCCTGGAAGCGGCGACCCGCTGGGGGCTGAGCCTCCGGACCCACGCAAAATCGAGGTCGGTCCAGGACGGCTCGCCCTGGCGGAGTCCGGAGGCAGCCTCCGGCCCTGCTTCAGGCCGAGGCGGTCTTGCCCGAGTAGATGTCGATGACGTCCGACAACAGCGCCAGCGCGTCCGCCTTCGAGCGCTGGAACGAGTTCCGCCCGACGATCGAGCCGAACGACCCGCCGTCGTGCAGGCCCTGGATGATCCTCAGGAAGGCGCCGGTCTCGCTGTTGTCGCCGCCGGAGAAGATCACGATGCGCTTGCCGGCGAAGCACGACTGCACGACGTGCTCCACCCGCTTGGCCATGGTCGAGCCGTCGATGTGCTGCGCCTCGTAGACCTTCTTGGCGGCGGGCAGATAGAGCACCTCGCTCGGCGGCTTCACCTTCACGATGTGCGCGCCCATCAGGCAGGCCATGTGCGCGGCGTAGGCGCAGATGTCGAACGCGGTCTCGCCGGCCTTGTCGATCTCCGGGCCGCGCGGGTAGCTCCACACCACCACCGCGAGGCCGACCGACTTGGCCTCCTCGGCGAGCTCGCGCAGCTCCTCCATCTGGGCGAAGGCGTATTCGCTGCCCGGGTAGATGGTGAAGCCGATCGCCGTGCAGCCGAGGCGCAGCGCGTCGGAGATCGAGCCGGTGACCGCCTGGTCCTTCTCGGTCGCGAGCGAGTTCGACGAGTTCAGCTTGAGGATGGTGGGGATCTCGGAGGCGAAGGTGGCCGCACCCGCCTCGATCATGCCCAGCGGCGCGGCGTAGGCGTTGAGCCCGGCCTCGATGGCGAGCTGGAAGTGGTAGTGCGGGTCGTACGCCGGCGGGTTGGCGGCGAAGGAGCGGGCGGGGCCATGCTCGAAGCCCTGGTCGACCGGCAGGATGACCAGCTTGCCGGTGCCGCCGAGCCGGCCATGCATCAGCATGCGGGCGAGGCTCGCCTTGCTGCCGGGGTTGTCGCTCTCGTACCAGCTCAGGATAGTGCGGACGGCCGGGGTGAGTTGCACGGCAGAGGCTCCTTCAGGCACGACACGGCCGGGACCGCGCGGGGTGCGGGACGGCGGCGGGTGCCGCCTGCGATACGTCCGGGGAGTAGCCGTTTCGCGCGCGGCTGTCACTTGTCCGCTGCGCGGGGCAGCGATCCGGCGGGTCTGAGGCAAGGCCAGGGCGCTGCCCCGGGCCCGCCGGGGGCTGAGCCCCAGACCCGCACACGATAGGAGTCGCGGCACATTGCGGGGCGCGGCGCCGCCCTGCTGCATCCGGCTCAGCGGCGGCGCTGCAGCGCTGCCGTGGGCGGATCGTGCGCCGCCGCGAGCCACGCTTCGAGCCGCCGGTGGGCGCCAGGCTGCGCGAGGTCCAGCGCCACGGGACGCGCGGCCAGCAGGACCGCGCCCGACTCCGCGGCCCGGGCGTGCAGCTCGGCCCAGGCGGGGCAGGGGTCGAGCACCATCGCGCGCTGGCCGTGGCGCAGCGCTTCCAGCGCCCGCCCGGGGGCGTCGGCACAGTCCAGCACGTCGTCGAAGCAGGCCTGCGGGTGGTCCTGCCGGCCGGCGTTGGCCAGGGCGCGCCACCAGCCCGCGCCGGCGAACAGGGCGGCGCCGCGCGCGGACAGCAGGGTGAGCGGCTGGCCGGGCGCAAGCGCGCGGGCGACGTCGGCCAGCCCGTGCACGACAACGCAGGGCCAGCCGCGCAGCGCGGCGGGCGGCGTGCGGGGGGCCGAGGGCGCAGCGGATGGCCGGTCGGGCGGCGGGGGCGGGTTCACGCTTGACGTTCCACCGCGTGCGGGCTTTGTGTCCATGGCGCACGCAAGCGGAGGGGCCTTGTCGGATGCTGGACGCCTGGGCGACGCCGCCCGCCTCGACTCGGCGCTCGATCGGATCGCGCGGGCGCTCGATCGCGGCCGGCCGGGCGCCGGGCCGCCCGGTGGCGATCAGGCGCCCGGTTCCGGGCCGCGGCCCGATCCGGGCGACGAGCCGGCGCCCGATCCGGGGCCGGATCTGGGTGAGGTCGCGTTGCGGCTCGACGGACTGATCGCCGAGCTGCGCGACGTGCTGGGCGAGGCTGCGCCGCCCGCGTGAACTTGGGAGTCCCGATGGCGCAGGTCACGGTCAGGATCAATGGCTACTCTTATACGGTCGGCTGCGAGAACGGGCAGGAGGCGCACCTGCAGGCGATGGTCGAGCAGGTCGAGCGGCGCATCGCCGGCATCAAGTCGCTGGGCGGCCAGCAGAGCAGCGAGGCGCGCACGCTGGTGCTGGCGTCGCTGCTGATGGCCGACGAGCTGCACGACATGGCGCAGGCGCACGCGGCGGGCCCGGGCGCGCCGCCGGCGGGAGGCGCGGCGCAGGCAGGGGCGGCGATCGAACCGGAGGCGGTCGAGCGGCTCCGCCTGCTGGCCGACCGCGCCGAGGAGATTGCAACCGGGCTCGAGCGCGCCTAGATGTGGGGTGCGGGGCTGCCCGGCGCGTCAGACAATTCAACCCCGGGGCCAATAAGCATCTACCAGGGCGCTGGCGCTGTCGTGATCCTGGTCACGGTATCTGGTGCCCACCTGCATCAGCAGGCTCTGGTAGGGTGAGACGTCAACGGCCATGGCGGCTCCGCACTCAGATCCTCCCGAACTGATCGCCGCCAAGCGCGCGGCGCGCGACGCGGCCCGGCTGGCCCGCGGCGACGGTGACGTTGCTGCCGGTCTCGTCGTGGTGCGCCGGCTGCTGTCGCTGATCCCCGAGGGCGTTGCGGTGTCCGGGGTGTGGCCGCTGCCGGGCGAGCTCGATCTCAGGCCGCTGCTGTCGGCGCTGGCGGAACGCGGGCAGGTCGTGCTGCTGCCGGAGACCACGCCGCGCGGCCAGGCGCTGGCGTTCCGGCGCTGGTGGCCGGGCGCGCCGATGATCGCCGGACGGTTCGGCACCTCCCACCCCGAGGGCGAGGCCGGCGAGCCCGGGCTGCTGCTGGTGCCGCTGCTGGCGTTCGACGCGCGGCTGGGGCGGCTGGGCTACGGCGGCGGCTACTACGACCGCACCCTGGCAGGGCTGCCGGATGCGCGGGCGATCGGCTTCGCCTATGCGCGCCAGCAGGTGCCTGAGGTGCCCAGCGGGCCGTTCGATGTGGCGCTGGACGCGGTGGTGACCGAGGCGGGCGTGCTGACCCTGCCAGCCTGACAGCAAGGCCGGACGCTTCGCCTCCGGACTCCGCCAAAGGCCAGCTTCTGGAAGCCTTTCCTGAAGTAATGCTCTCCGAAGGACTCGGCCCTTTGGTGGGTCTGGGCGGAGGGAAAGCCTCTGGGCGGAG
>CAXSEF010000056.1:0-5563 GCA_964236535.1 uncultured Acetobacteraceae bacterium | reverse complement strand
GGGTAGCCGAAGCCCGGGCCATAGCCGCGATAGCCGTAGCTCCCCCGGTAGCCATAGCCGCCGGGGTAGTAGCCGTCCTGCGCCCGGGCTGCCACCGGCAGCACGGTGCCAAGCAGCGCCGCGCCCAGCGCCAGCATCGACAGGCCGCGCATCCGCATCTCCATCGCCCCGGTCCTTCCCCGAAATGCCCGGCATCTTGGTCGCGAAGGCGGCGGAATCATGGCGCCGGCAGGCCGGACGGGTGCCGCCGCGATCACGTGATGCGGAGCGTGCCCGGCGTGGGCCTGCGGACGCGGCGGCGGCCACTGCCGGCGGCTTCCGCGGCTGCGGCCGGCGTGCGAAGGGAGGCGATGCGCATCCTGTTCCTTGGCGACGTCGTGGGCCGCAGCGGCCGCGACGCGGTGGCGGCCCGCCTGCCGGAACTGCGGCGTACGCTCGGCGTCGACCTCGCGGTGGTCAACGGGGAGAACGCCAGCCACGGCTTCGGCCTCGCCCCGGACATGGCCGAGGCGCTGTTCGCCGCCGGCGCCGACGCGGTCACGCTGGGCAACCACGCCTGGGACCGCAAGGAGCTGGTCGGCTACATCGAGACCGAACGCCGCCTGGTGCGGCCGATCAACTTCCCGCCCGGCACGCCCGGTTCGGGCTCGGTCGTCGTCGACGTGCCGGGCGGGCGCCGCGCGCTGGTGGTCAACGCGATGGGCCGGCTGTTCATGGAGCCGCTCGACGACCCGTTCCGCGCCACCGCGGAGCTGCTGTCGCGCCATCGGCTCGGGCCCGCCGGGCAGCCGGGCTGCGTGCAGGCCATCGTGTGCGACTTCCACGCCGAGGCGACCAGCGAGACCGCGGGCTACGCGCACTCGTTCGACGGCCGGGTCTCGCTCGTCGTCGGCACCCACACCCACGTGCCGACCGCGGACCACCAGGTCCTCGCCGGCGGCACCGCGTTCCAGTCCGACGCCGGGATGTGCGGCGACTACGACAGCGTCATCGGCATGGGCAAGGAGGCCGCCTCGATCCGGTTCTGGCGGCGGGTGCCCGGCGAGCGGCTGGCCCCGGCCGACGGCGAGGCGACGCTCTGCGGGCTGCTGGTCGAGACCGACGAGGCGACGGGTCTCGCGCTGCGGGTCGCGCCGCTGCGGGTGGGCGGGCGGCTGTCGCAGGCGATGCCCGGGGCCTAGGAAGCAAGGCCGGGCTCTGCCCCGTGTCCTGAAGGCGCGGACATTGGGCAGCGCCCCGGCCTTGCCGATCACCGGGCAGGAGCCAGCTTCGGAGCCTTGGGCAGGAGTATAGGCATGGGCGTCGTCGTCATCACTGGAGGCAGCGCCGGCATCGGCTTCGCCACCGCGCAGGCCTTTGCACGGCAGGGCGACAGCGTCGGGCTGATCGCGCGCGGCGCCGCGCGGCTGGAGGAGGCACGCGCCGCGATCGAGGCGCTGGGCGTGCCGGCTCATGCGGTCGCGGCCGACGTCGCGGACCCGGCGGCGGTCGAGGCGGCGGCGGTCGAGATCGAGACGGCGCTGGGCCCGATCACGGTGTGGGTCAACAACGCGATGGCCACGCTGTATGCGCCGGTGCGCGTTGCCGACGAGGCGGAGATCCGCCGGGTGACCGAGGTGACCTATCTCGGCGCGGTGAACGGCACCAAGGCGGCGCTGCGGCGGATGGGCGGCGGCGGCACGATCGTGCAGGTCAGCTCGGTGCTGGCCTGGCGGGCCGCGCCGGTGCAGGCGGCGTATTGCGGGGCGAAGTTCGCGCTGCGCGGCTTCACCGAGGCGCTGCGCTCCGAGCTGATCCACGACGCGCTCGACGTGCACCTGACGATGGTGCACCTGCCGGCGATCGACACGCCGCAGTTCGACTGGGCGCGCAACCGCACCGGACAGCGCGTCAAGGCGCCCGACCCGGTCTACACGCCCGAGACCGCGGCGCGCGCCGTGGTGTTCGCGGCGACGCACCGGCGGCGCGACGTGTGGGTGGGCCGGCAGACGCCGCCGACCATCCTCGCGGCACGGCTGGCGCCCGGGCTGCTGGACCGGGTGCTGGCCAAGGCGGGCTATTCGGCGCAGCTCGAGGGGCGACGCCAGGCCACCACGTCGGGCAACCTGTTCGAGCCGGTGCCCGGGCCGGCGGTGACGTCCGGGCGGTTCGGGTCGCGCGCCCGCGACGGGGCGCACGAGGTCTTCAGCAGCCGCCAGGCCGACGCGGTTGCGATCGGCGTGCTGCTGTCCGGCGCAGTCGGGCTCGGCGCGCTGGCCATGGCGCCGATGCTGCCGATGCTGGCACTGCGGCGGCTCGTGGGCCGTTGCTGACGCTGTTGCCGGGTGCGCGGCTGGCGGCGTGACCCGCCCGGGCGGCTGCGGGTGGCGTGACCGAAGTGCTCGAACCTCGCCCGGCTGATCCTGCCCGGGATCCCTCAGGCCGCCATCGGTGGTGGCCGCGTTCCGCGCCGACACCGCCATGGCCGGAGCGAAACGCAGCGGGCCGGCGGACGCCGGTAACCTGACACCCAGCGGGCTCAGGGATCGACCTGCAAGCAGGCAGGGCCGGGCTCTCCCTCCGCCCGCATTCCAACGGCCCGAGCGGGGCCACCGGAACCTTGCGCGGGCACCGCCCAGACCCGCCAAAGACCTGAGGCCTTTGGAAACCGCTCCTTAACACAGGGATTCCAAAGGCTCAGCCTTTGGCGGAGTCCAGAGGCAG
This sequence comes from uncultured Acetobacteraceae bacterium, assembly GCA_964236535.1. GTDB lineage: Bacteria > Pseudomonadota > Alphaproteobacteria > Acetobacterales > Acetobacteraceae > CAXSEF01. The sequence continues at coordinate 2,860 of CAXSEF010000056.1, read as the reverse complement.
AGCCTCTGGCCTTGCTTGCCTGAGCGCTGCGAATCCAGGTTCCATGCCGGCTCGACCGGCCGAGTCGCGCGCCGTAGCGTGCGTGCAGGGCCGAGGCAGCGGTGCGTCGGCACTCGTGCGGACCGCCCCGGGTTGCGGCAGGCGGGGCGGCTTCCGGATCGCCGGGCGGGGCTGCTAGGCTGTCCGCCCGGGCACGGGTCCGCGGCGCCGCGCATGACGCGGGGCTTCACAGCGACAGGGACAGGCTACGATGGCCGGCCATTCCCATTCCAAGAACATCATGCACCGCAAGGGCGCGCAGGACGCCCAGCGCGCCCGCGCCTTCGCCCGGCTGATCCGCGAGATCACCGTCGCCGCGCGCTCCGGGCTGCCCGACCCGGCGTCGAACCCGCGGCTGCGCGCGGCGGTCTCGGCGGCGCGCCAGGCCAACATGCCGCGCGACACCGTGGAGCGCGCGATCAAGAAGGCGGCGGGGCCGCAGGCCGGCGAGGACTACGTCGAGGTGCGCTACGAGGGCTACGGCCCGAACGGCGTCGCGGTGATCGTCGAGGCGCTGACCGACAACCGCAACCGCACCGCCTCGGACATCCGCACCGCGTTCAACAAGAGCGGCGGCGTGCTGGGCGAGACCAACTCGGTCGCGTTCCTGTTCAACCGGCTGGGGGCGATCCGCTATCCGCTGTCGGCGGGGTCGGCGGACGCGATGCTGGAGGCGGCGATCGAGGCGGGGGCCGACGACGTGGACAGCGACGCGGACGGCCACGAGGTGACCTGCGGCACCGAGGGGTTCTTCGCGGTGCGCGACGCGCTCGAGGCGCGGTTCGGGGCGCCGGAGGAGGCGAAGCTGGACTGGCGGCCGACGATGCTGGTCACGCTCGACGAGGCCAGGGCGGCCGGGGTGATCAAGCTGATCGACGCGCTCGACGACAACGACGATGTGCAGAATGTCTACATGAACTCGGATATCCCCGAGGACGTGCTGCAGCGGCTGGGGGCGTGAGGCAGGCCGGGGCTGTGCCTCGTCTCCCGGAGTCGCCGCCCCGCCCGGCACTGCCTTCGCGGACCCCAGCCAGGGCGTCGGGGCGTCGTGCCGCGGCATTTTTCAAACGGAGCCCAACGGCTCAGCCAACGGCTGCGTCCAGCGGCAGCGCCTCTGGCCTTGCCTGCCTGTCTGCTGCGGCGTGAACACCGCCCGCCTGCTCGGCATCGACCCCGGCCTGCGCTTCACCGGCTGGGGAGTGATCGACGTCACCGGCAACCGCCTGCGCCACGTGGCCGACGGCGTGCTGGCGACGGACAACGACGCCCCGGTGCCGGAGCGCCTGCGTGTGCTGCATGACGGGCTGGTGGCGCTGTTCGTGGCGTATCGGCCGGACGAGGCGGCGGTCGAGGAGACCTACGTCAACCGCAACGGCACCGCGACGCTGAAGCTGGGCTATGCGCGCGGCGTCGCGCTGCTGGCCCCCGCGCTGGCCGGCATCCCGGTTTCCGAGTACGGGGCGATGAAGGTGAAGCAGTCTGTGGTCGGCACCGGTGCGGCCAGCAAGGACCAGGTCGAGGCGATGGTGCGCCGGCTGCTGCCCGGGGCCACGCTGAAGCGGGCGGACGCGGCGGACGCGCTGGCGGTGGCGATCTGCCACGCGCACCACCGGGCGAGCCGGCTCGCCTGGGGTGCCGGGGTGCGGATGGCGTGAGCGGCCCGGCGGCACCGGGCAGGCGGCGTCCGGCGGGGGACGCGGGCGGATGATCGCGCTGCTGACCGGGCGGCTGGAGTCGCTGGAGGCGGATCGCTGCGTGATCGACGTGGCAGGCGTGGGCTATCTGGTGCAGGCGTCGACGCGGACGCTGTCGGCGCTGCCGACGGCGCCGGCGGTGGCGCGGGTGCTGATCGAGACGGTGGTGCGCGAGGACGCGATCCTGCTGTACGGGTTCGCCGACTCCGCCGAGCGCGACTGGTTCCGGCTGCTGACCACGGTGCAGGGAGTGGGGGCGAAGGTGGCGCTCGGCCTGCTGTCGGCGATGTCGCCGGGCGATCTGGTGGCGGCGATCGGCAGCGGCGACAAGGCGAGCCTGACGCGTGCGCCGGGAGTGGGGCCGCGGCTCGCGGTGCGGGTGCTGACGGAACTGCGCGACAAGGCGGGGGCGATGCCGGCCGGTGGCGTCACGATGCAGGTCGCGAGTGCCGGCGGGGTGGAGGCGGACGCGGTGTCGGCGCTGGGCAATCTCGGCTACCGGCGGGTGGAGGCGCAGCCGGCGGTCGTGCGGGTGATGGAGCGGCTGGGCGAGGCGGCGGGGCTGGATGCGGTGATCCGGGGCGCGCTGAAGGAGCTGGGCCGGTAGCGTGGACGCCGGCGGCACGCGGCCGGTCCGGCCTGCCGGGAGGTCCCGGGGGTGCGGCCGGCGGGTGCAATGGCCCGGGCGGACCATCGCACCCCCGGGCAGGCCCGGCACGGACCGGTCAAGCCGCGAAGCGCTGCGGCCTCGTCGGTCCTGGGGCGTAGTGGCCCTGGGCAGGGTCCGGGGGCAGAGCGTCTGGCCAACCCTGCCGGTGCCGGCCTCCCCCGCGCAGCGGAGCCGAGGGTGGGTGCGGCGCGCAGGACGATGCGGCGGAGCAGGTCCAGCACCTGGCTCTCGCCGACCGCGCCGGGACGCCGGTGAGCGCGTCGAAACGCGGGCGATCCGGGTCGCGGCGGCCCGCGCAGGCCATGAACCAGTCGCCGAGCGCGGCTGCCGCATTGGCCGCACGAAGCAAACAGAGGCCTGATGCCGGTGGTGTTCCGGGTGTCGGGTGCGGCGGTGGCCGGCCAGGCAAGCAAGGCCAGAGGCTGGTAGTGCTTCAGTTTGAACGTCGGCTTTCGAC
>CAXSEF010000055.1:0-21871 GCA_964236535.1 uncultured Acetobacteraceae bacterium | reverse complement strand
CTGTCGCAGAAGCTGATCGCCTTGCCCGCCTTGCCGGCCCGCGCGGTGCGGCCGATGCGGTGGACGTAGCTCTCCGGCACGTTCGGCAGGTCGAAGTTGATCACGTGGCTCACCCCGTCCACGTCGATGCCGCGGGCGGCGATGTCGGTGGCCACCAGCACCGGTGCGCTGCCGTCCTTGAACGAGGCCAGGGCGCGTTCGCGCTGGCCCTGGCTCTTGTTGCCGTGGATCGCCCGCGCCTGGATGCCGGCCGCCTCCAGGTGCTGCACCACGCGGTCGGCGCCGTGCTTGGTCCGCGTGAACACCAGCGTGCGCTCCATGCCGACCCGCTTGAGCATGCTGGCCAGCAGGATGCGCTTGCGCGACGCCTCGACGAACACGACCGTCTGGTCGACGCGGTCCGCGGTGGCGGCGACCGGGGTCACCGCGACATGCGCGGGGTCGCGCAGCAGGGCGCCCGCCAGGCCGGAGATCTCCTTGGGCATCGTCGCCGAGAAGAACAGGCTCTGCCGGACCGCCGGCAGCGTGGCGGCGATCTTGCGGATCGGCACGATGAAGCCGAGGTCGAGCATGTGGTCGGCCTCGTCGAGCACCAGCACCTCGGTGGCGCCGAGGTCGACGGCGCGGTCGTTCATGTGGTCGAGCAGCCGGCCGGGCGTCGCCACCAGCACGTCGACGCCGCCGGCCACCGCCTTCGCCTGGCGCGGCTTCGGCACGCCGCCGAACATCAGCGCCACGCGCAGGTTGGTCTGGCGCCCGTAGGCCCGGAAGCTCTCGGCGATCTGCCCGGCCAGCTCGCGGGTCGGCGAAAGCACCAGCACCCGGCAGCCGCGCCGCGGCGGCGCCTTCGGGTTGGCGAGCAGGCGGTGCAGGATCGGCAGCGCGAACGCGGCGGTCTTGCCGGTGCCGGTCTGGGCGATGCCCTGGACGTCGCGGCCGGCCATCACCAGCGGGATCGCCTGGGTCTGGATCGGGGTGGGCTCGGTGTAGCCTTCGGCGGCGAGCGCCTTGAGGAGAGGCGCAGCCAAGCCAAGCTGTTCGAAGCTGTTCACGGGGAGTCTTTCGAGGTGCGCACTCTGGGCGCGCGTAGCGGCCGTCAGGACCACTGACTGGCGCGGAATTTCCTGATGTGAGAGGCGGCTGAACCAGGCCGCAGACATTTTCACGTCATGTCGCGCATCCGGTTTGTATTCGAACGATGCCCGGAATGTCAAGGTTTTTCGAGGAGTTACCGCGTTGCGGCAGAGGCTTCGACCTGTCGAAGCCGCACCGGGCAGCAACCGGAGACGGCGGGTCCTGCCAGATCCGGGATGCCGCGCGACGGTTGGCGTCCGTCCAGGGCGTCGCGGCGACGGTGCCGCCGGCCGATCCGCAGGGACCCGGCGGCGACGGCCGGGCAGCGACCAGGCGCCGTATCGCCTCCCCGGGGCCGCCGCGACTTGCGCTGCACCCGACGGTCACGTCAGAGTCCGGGTTGCGCAACGAAGGAACTGCACGATGAACCGAATCGCTCTCGCCCTGGTCGCTCTCGGCGCCAGCCTGGCCAGCCCGGTGCTGGCCCAGTCGGCCGGCGCGCCCGGGGGCGCCCCGCCCACCGCGCCGGTGGCCAGCATGAACGCCACCAGGCCGGCCGCCCCGATGGCGCATCCGGAGGGCACCGCGGGCACCAAGATGATGGCGCCGGTCAACATCAACACGGCCAGCGCCGCGCAGCTCGATGCGATCCCGCAGATCGGCCCGAAGCGCGCCCAGTCGATCATCGCCCACCGCCCGTACAGCAGCGCCGAGGAGCTCGTGTCCAGGAAGGCGATCGGGCAGGGCGTGTTCAACAAGATCAAGAGCCACGTCACCACCAGCTGAGCCGGAGTGCGGACGGTCGGGCGGGGACAGGCCGGCCGCGTCCGCCGACCTCTCCGGCCGGCCGCTCGGCGGGAATTCGCTGGCCCGGTCCTCGGCCTGCCACATCCTCAGCGAGCCCTTTGCCGGGCTGCAGGCCCAGGGAGTCGGGCTCGCCGAGGCCGCCGGGCTGGACTGGCGCATGCACGACCTGGTGGCGGCCGGCCCCTGGAAGCGGCTGCCCGCGCGCCTGTGGCCGCGCCCGCTCGGCGTGACCGGCGTTGGCGACGACCAGGGGCTTCGCGCCGCGGACCCGGGCGGCCTGTGCATCGGGGTCGGCGGCATGGGAGCCGCGGTGGGGGCTGCGCTGCGCCGGGCCGGCGCCCGCGTGGTGCAGGTGCAGGCGCCGCGCATGGACCCGCGCCGCTTCGACCTGATCCTCGCCGCACGCCACGACCGGCTCGCCGGCCCCAACGTCATCGTCACCCGCACCGCCCTGCATCGCGCCACTCCGCAGCGCCTCGCCGCCGCACGCACGATGTGGCTGCCCCGCTTCGCCGGGCTGCCGCGGCCGCTGGTCGCCGTCCTGGTCGGCGGCAGCAACGGGCGCTTCGTCCTGGAGGCGGCCGAGGGCGCGGCGCTGGCCGCAAGCCTTGCGGCGCTGCTCGGCCGCGGCGGCCCGGGTCTGGCCATCACGCCCTCGCGCCGCACCGCTCCGGCGGTGCGCGCCAGCCTGGCGGCGCTGGTCTCCCGCGGCGCATGGGTCTGGGACATGGCCGGCGACAATCCGTACTTCGGCCTGCTGGCCTGCGCGGACGTCATCGTCGCCACCATCGACAGCGTCTCGATGGTCTCCGAGGCGGTCGCCACCGCGGCGCCGGTGCTGCTGGCAGACCTGCCGGGGCGCTCGCGCCGCATCGGCCGGTTCCTGCAGGGCCTCGCACAGGACGGCCGGGTCCGCCCGTTCCAGGGCCGCCTGGAGCACTGGCCGGTGGCAGCGCTCGACGACACGGCCGCGGCAGCCGCGGAGATGCGCCGCCGCCTGGCGCTGTGAGGCCCGCCGGCCGACGCCTTGAGAATCCGTCCGAAACCCCGCATGCCTTGCCCGGGCGCCGCCACCAGGGCCGATCCGGCGGCAGCAAGCCCCCGGCAGGTCCGCGCCTTCGAGCCATGATGCGGGTCCCGCATCCAGGCCATCGGGTCGCGCCCGGCCATGCCTGCTCCTGCCGCCACCGAGGTCCGCCATGCTCGACATCCGCACCTTCGACTCCCGACAGGGCGGCAACGTGCTCTACAAGGCGCTCGCCCACCCGCTGGCCGCCGAGGCCGTCGGCAGGCTCGCCGCGCGGCTGCGCGATGCCGGCCCGCTGGCGGTCTACGACCCCGAAGGCACCGCGGACGCCCTGTTCGCGCTGCACCCCGCGATGCCCCGGGCGGCGCAGGCCTACGTCCACGACACGCAGCGCCTCGGCACCCGCACCGTCGGGGTGCCCGCCTTGCCGCTCACCGACCTGCCGCGCTGCCCCGCCGCCACCCTGCTCGTCGCCGCGTTCAACGCCGGCCGGCTGGCCGAGCGCATCCGGCCGATGCTGCCCGCCGGCACGGCCATCGCCACCCTCGACGAGGCGCGCATCCCCGACGCCATGCTGACCGTGCGCGCCTACCTCGACCGCCTGAACTTCGCGACCAACCACGCCTTCTTCCGCGATGCCGACGGGCTCTCCACCCGCCTGGTCACCGCGAACTACTGGGCTGGCTACGGCGCGTCGGCGATCCGCCTCTGGCTGCGGCTGTTCGACGGCGCGGGCCGGGTTCTGGCCAGCTGGGAGCAGGCGGTGGCGCCCGGTCCCGGCCTGATCGCGATCGACAGCGCCGAGGTGCGCGCCCGCTTCGACCTGCCCGAGTTCGCCGGCCAGCTGTTCATCCACGCGATCGGCGTCGCCGGCCACGACGTGGTGAAATACGCGGTCGACACCTACGGCAGCGGCAACCAGCGCAGCCTGTCCTGCACCCACGACGCCAACGCCTGGCCGTCGGACCGCTACGCCGGGCTGCCCGCGCCGCGGCAGGACGAGCGCGTCATCCTGTGGGTGCAGAACAGCCACGCGGCGCCGATCCCGCCGGGCACCGTGGCTCTCGACCGCATGGGCGCGGAGGCGCCGACGCTGCTCGACCGGGAAATCCCGCCCTACGCCAGCGTCGCGATCGACGTCGGCACGGTGCTGCCCGGGCTGCGCTGGCCGGCGCAGATCGAGGTGCGCTCCGGCCGGCACTTCGTCCGTCCCCGCTACGAGGTGGTCCGCGACGGCCGCACCCGCATCGCCCACATGAACGTCGAGCGCGCCGACCTCCGGCCCGACCCCGCCATCCCGGAGCTGTCGCCGCTGCTCGGCCGCGGCTACATCCTGCCGTTCCCGGTGCTGCCCGCCGGCCGGTTCCGCTCCATCGTCCAGCCCACGCCGATGGCCGAGCGCCAGCACACCCTGCCGCTGCGCCTCGACGTGTTCGATCCCGAGGGACGCCGGATCGCCGCGCACTTCCTGGGCAAGCTGGGGCGCCGCTTCGACATCGGCCTCGACCTCGCCGAGCTCACCGCCGGGCTCGACCCCGCCACCCGTGCGGTGCTGGACGCGGAGGGCGGTCACGCCGATCTCGCCTACGATTTCCGCGACGGCGGCGAGGCGGATGGCTGGATGCACGCCCTGGTGCGCTACGAGCATCTCGACAGCGGCCACGCGGCGGAGAGCAGCTTCGGCAGCCACATCTTCAACACGGCGATGACCTACCGCGACGAGCCGCAATCCTATTCCGGCCCGCCCCCCGGCCTCTCCACGCGGCTGTTCCTGCGCCTCGGCACCGACGGGCGACGCGCCTTCACCCACCTGAGCTACGCCGCCTCCGCTCCCTGGCACGCCCGCTCGCAGACCACCCTGGCGCTGCACGGCGAGGCCGGCGTGGTCGTTGCCGAGGCCGCACTGTCCATCGCATGCTGCGGCTCGCGCCTGGTGTTCGCCGACGAGCACTTCAGCCCGCGCCAGCTCGGCGAGGCCGGACCCGCCGCCTACGTCATCATCCGCGATGCCACCTGCCGGCTGTTCGGCTATCACGGGCTGATGGACGACCGCGGCGGCTTCTCGCTCGACCACATGTTCGGGTTCTGAGCGCGGGCGCAGCAGGGCGAAGGCGCTGTCCTCTGATCCCGGCGACGGCGGCCCCGTTGCCGTTCGTCTGCGGGCAGGACCTGGGATCGGGACTTCATGGGAGGACGGCGCATGCTGGATCTGGAGCCCGCGACGACCGCGCTCGTCGTCATCGACCTTCAGCACGGCATTCTGGCACTGCCGCTGGTGCCGCATGGCGCTGACGTGGTGATCGCCCGCTCGGCCGAGCCGTGCCGCGCGATCGCGGGTGCCGGGGGCACCCTCGTGGTGGTCAATGTCGCCTATTCCGAAGGCTATGCCGACCGTCCGAACCAGCCCACCGACGCGCCGATGCGCCTGCCCGGAGGGCTGCCCGACGACTGGGCCGAGCTCGCCCCGGAGATCGGGGCGATGCCCGCGCAGGTGCGCATCACCAAGCGCCAGCAGAGCGCGTTCTTCGGCACCGAGCTCGACCTGCAGCTGCGTCGGCGCGCCATGTCGACCGTGCTGCTGTGCGGCGTCGCCACCAATTTCGGGGTCGAGGCCACGGCCCGCGATGCGCACAACCTCAACTACGCGGTGGTGATCGCGTCCGACGCCTGCAGCAGCGTGGCACCCGGCCTGCACGAGTTCGCCATCACCGAGATCATGCCGAGGATCGCGCGGGTCCGCTCGACATCAGACATCGTCACCGCATTGAAGTCGGCCGGGGCGCATTGACGTCCCCCGGCTTCCGATGTCGGCCGCGTCCCAACTCCTGATCGGGCTGACGTCAGTGCGCCGGCGCGATTACCGGTGGCGACGCCTGGTCGCCCAGCAGCTGCCGGTTGATCCGGTTCAGCTGCTGGTCTTCCTCGGACCGCTGCCGGGAGGAAGGCTCGACACCGGCGTTCCGCTCCCGTGCCGCGACCGGAGCTTCCTGCGGCTGATAGGCCAGTCCGTTGGCATGGTTGTCGATGCGCGACGGCGGAGCGGCGTCCTGGGCGTGCGCACCCTGCAGCCCGGGAGACGCGGCGAGCACGACGGCGGCAATGACGAGGCGGCGCATCGGCAGGCTCCTGTCCACCCGGCGTGGCGCCGGACGCAACGTCGCGCGAGCACCGGCGTTTCCGCCGCCCGGGCGTGGTCGCGTGGTCGCGGAGCCGGGCAGGGCGCTGACGCGGATGGTGGGTGCGACAGGGATTGAACCTGTGACCCCCGCCGTGTGAAGGCGATGCTCTCCCGCTGAGCTACGCACCCATCCGAACGACGGCTGTCTAGTGGCATCGCCGCCCCCTTGCAACCCTCCGCCGCCGCTGCGCGCCCGCGGTTTGCTGGCCGCGCCGTCCCGTCACCCGCCAGCCGGCCAGGACGTTGCGCCGCGTGCGCGGCACGGCCAGAACAGGCCGGCGTGCCGGGCTTCGCTCGGCCAGGCCCCGTCCGGCCGCCCGCCCCGACCAAGGAGCCGCCTGTTGCAAATCCCGATCGACCCCGCGACGCGGATCGGCCATGTCCACCTCAAGGTGGCGGACCTGGAACGCGCGCTCGGCTTCTATTGCGGGGTGCTCGGGTTCACCCTCACCCAGCGCTTCGGCAACCAGGCGGCGTTCGTCTCGGCAGGCGGCTACCACCACCATGTCGGGCTCAACACCTGGGAGAGCGGCGGCGGGGCGGCCCCTGCGCACGGCACCACCGGCCTGTACCACCTGGCGATCCTGTATTCCTCGCGGCCGGCGCTCGCCGACGCCCTGCGGCGCCTGCAGCGCGCCGCCGTCGCGCTCGACGGTGCCTCCGACCATGGCGTCAGCGAGGCGCTCTATCTTCGTGACCCTGATGGCAACGGCGTCGAGCTGTATCGCGACCGCGCCCAGGCCGACTGGCCGCGCGACGCGGCGGGCGGCCTCGCCATGGTCAACCGCCGCCTCGACCTCGATGCGCTGCTGGGCGAGGCCGGCCGATGATCGCCCGCCCGGTCGCCGTGCTGCTGGCGTGCGCGATGCTGGGGGGCGAACCCGGCTTCGCCCAGCTGGCTCCGGTCGCCGCGGAGGACGCCGCGGTGCAGGCCGACTACGTGGCGTACGCCGCCGGGCTCCCGGTGTTGCGCCTGCACACCAGCTACGCGATCGGACCCACCTACCAGGTCAAGCTGGTGTTCGACACCGCCGGCGTGTTCGGGGTCTTCCTGCACGCCCATGTCGACAGCGTCGCCACCGGCGCCTTTGCCGGCGACCGGGCCCGCCCGACCCGCTACTACGCGTTCGGCGACGCTCGCGGCCGCTCCCGCATCACGCAGATCGACTATCCCGCCGGTGATCCCGTCATGGTTCAGCTTGTCCCGCCGGTGGAGGACGAGCGCCAGCCGGTCTCCGCCGCCGAGCAGGCCGGCACCATCGACAATCTCAGCGCCATGGCCGAGCTGATCTCCTCGGTCGCCCGCACCGGACGCTGCGACGGCGTCCAGCGCACCTTCGACGGCCGCCGCCTGTCCGAGCTCAGCGCCCGCACCGTGGGCCAGGAGACCCTGCCGCCCAGCGATCGCTCGACGTTTTCCGGTCCCGCCCTGCGCTGCGACCTGGTCGGCCGCCAGCTCGCCGGCTTCGCGAAGGACGCCGACCCTGCGGACGCCGACAAGCCGCTGCATGGCAGCGCGTGGTTCGCGCGACTGCGTCCGGGCACGCCGCCGGTCCCGGTCCGCATCAGCTTCGAGACCCGGTTCTTCGGCGCGGCCATCGCTTATCTCGTGAACAAATAACGACTTGGGGCCTGATCTTCGACCTGAATGCGAAGCCGGGTTCTGACCCGCCTGATACCAGAGACCTTGGGCATAGGCCCGTAGGCGCAGCAAGGCTGGGCGCTCCCTCCGCCCGCATTCCGATGACCCAAGCAGGGTCATCGGAACCTTGCGCGGGCACCGCCCAGACCCCGCCAAAGGCCTGAGGCCTTTGAAACCCGTTCCTTATGCATAGGGATTCCAAAGGCTCGGCCTTTGGCGGAGTCCAGAGGCAGAGCCTCTGGCCTTGCAGGCCTGGCCGGTGTCGCTCAAGCCTGACGGTCACGCTACAGGGCGGGCATCTTCCGTCATCCTAATCCAGGATCGCAGAATACGCCTGCAAGCTATTGGTTTTCAACGTCCAGCAGCCGCGCCACCAGCGTCGGCACCTCCGCGAACCGACTGGCCACCGCATCGGCGTGGTCCGCGGCGCCAGCGGCGCCGTAGCCCCAGCCGGCATGGATGCAGCGCAGTCCCGCGCTCCGACCCGCCGTCATGTCGTGTTCGCTGTCGCCCACCATCACCGCGCGACCGGCCTGGCCTCCGGCCAGCGCCAGGGTCTGTCGCACGTGGTCCGGGTCGGGCTTGCGCACCGCGAAGCTGTCGCCGCCGGTCACCGTCACGAACCACCCCGCCATGCCCAGCCGCTGCAGCAGCTGCCGTGCCGGCGCGACCGGCTTGTTGGTGCACACCGCGAGACGCAGGCCCGCGTCCCGCAGCCGGCCCAGCCCGTCGAGCACGCCGGGATAGGCGACCGTCCGGTCTGCGGCGTGCGCCGTGTAGTCGGCCAGGAACTCGCCCTGCGCCGCGTCGTCCGGTACCATGCCGCGGCTCGCGAACACCCGACGCACCAGCACCGCCACGCCATCGCCGACCATGGCTGTGACCTGCGCATGATCCAGCGCCGGCACCGAGCGCCGCGCCAGCATGCGGTTCGCCGCCGCCGCCAGGTCGGGCACCGAGTCCACCAGCGTGCCGTCGAGGTCGAACACCACGATGCCAGCCGGACCAGCCTCGTCCATCGTTCTCTCTTTCACGTAATTGTTTATCGACAACGCGTTGCTGGAGTTTCCGGAGACCGGCCGGCAACGGCCCGGCAGCATCTGCCTTGCCGGCGGCCGACGAGGGTAGGCGTGCGCCGCCTCTGCCTTGCGCCGGTGGCGGCCGGTCGCCCCGGATCGCTCTGCCTGGCGGACGGCTTCCACAGGCCCGGGCTCTGACGGCGTCAAAGGGGCAAGGCCTCCTGCGCTCTCCCTGGTCCGGCAGCCTGCCGGCGCGGAGCCCGCCTTGCCGTCCTGCGGACAGCGCAATAATTCGTCAACCCGCGCGGTTTGACAGCCGCGCCAGCCGCCCGCTACCCGGAGCCATGGCAACCGCGATCATCCTCGCTGCCGGGCAGGGCACGCGCATGCGCTCGCGCCACCCCAAGGTCATGCACCACCTCGCCGGCCGGCCGATGGTGCGTCATCTCCTCGACGCGGCCGAGCAGGTGTTCGACCGGGTGGTCGTCGTCGTCGGCCCGGGCATGGACGAGGTCGCCGCCACGGTCTCCCCGCACCGGAGCGTCATCCAGCACGAGCGCCTCGGCACCGCCCATGCGGCGCTGCGGGCGGAGGCGCTGTTCGGCGACGGCGAGGTCGCGGTGCTGTATGGCGACAACCCGCTGATCACCGCGGCCACCCTGCGGCGCCTGCTCACCCGCCGGGCGCAGCCGGGGGTCGGCCTCGCCTTGCTGGCCATGCGCCCGGCCGACCCCGGCCGCTACGGGCGGGTGATCGAGCTGGACGGCCGGGTGCGACGCGTCGTCGAGCACGCCGAGGCCAGCGACAGCGAGCGCGCCGTCGGCCTGTGCAACGCCGGGGTGCTCTGCGCGCCGTCGGTCGACATGGCGCGCTGGCTGCATGCGGTGCGGGCCGACAACGCGGCGGGCGAGCACTACCTGACCGATGTCGTGGCGATCGCGGCCGCCGGGGGCGCCTGCGTCACCGCGGTCGAGGCGCCGGAGGCCGAGCTGCGCGGCATCAACTCGCGGGGGGAGCTGGCCGCCGCCGAGGCCGCGGTGCAGTCGCTGCTTCGTGCCCGCGCCATGGAAGCCGGCGTCACCCTCACCGCACCCGACACGGTCTTCCTCTGCGCCGATACCCGGCTTGCCCCCGATGTCGTGGTCGGCCCGCACGTCGTGTTCGGCCCCGGCGTGGCGGTGGGCGAGGGCGCGCAGATACGCGCCTTCAGCCATCTCGAAGGCTGCAGCGTGGGCCCGGGCGCCGTGGTCGGCCCCTACGCCCGTCTGCGTCCCGGCACCGTGCTGGACGAGGGCGCGCATGTCGGCAACTTCGTCGAGCTGAAGGCCACCCATCTCGGGGCCGGGGCCAAGGCCAGCCATCTGTCCTATCTCGGCGACGCCAGCATCGGCGCGCGCAGCAACATCGGCGCCGGCACCATCACCTGCAACTACGACGGCTACGCCAAGCACCGCACGACCATCGGCGAGCGCGCGTTCATCGGCTCCGACGCCATCCTGGTGGCCCCGGTCAGCATCGGCGCCGGGGCGCTGGTCGCCGCCGGCAGCGTCATCGTCTCCGACGTCGCCGCGGACGCCATGGCGTTCGGCCGCGCCCGCCAGGTCGCCCGTGCGGGAGCCGCGGCGAGCTTCCGCGCCGGCCGTGCCGCGGCCGGCGCGGCGGCGCCCGCGGAGGCCGCGCCGACGTCGCCCGAGGGTGCGCCCTGATGTGCGGCATCGTCGCCGTCACCGGTGTCCGCCCGGCAGCACTCGTCCTGCTCGAGGCGCTGCGCTGCCTGGAGTATCGCGGCTACGACAGCGCCGGGATCGCCACGCTGGTCGACGGGCGGATCGAGCGCCGGCGCGCCCCCGGCAAGCTCGCGCACCTCGCGGCGGCGCTGCAGCGCGAGCCGCTGTCCGGCAACACCGGCATCGGCCACACCCGCTGGGCGACGCATGGCGCGGCCACCGAGACCAACGCGCACCCGCACTCCACCGCGCTGGTCAGCATCGTGCACAACGGCATCATCGAGAACCACGCCGAGCTGCGCGCGGAGCTGGAGGCCGCGGGCCAGGTGTTCAGCACCGAGACCGATACCGAGGCGGTGGTCCAGCTCATCGACCTCAACCTGCGGCGCGGCCTGTCGCCGGCGGACGCGTCGTGCGCCGCGTTCGCCCGGCTGCAGGGTGCCTACGCCCTGGCGCTGATCTTCGCGGGCTACCCCGACCTCGTGGTCGGCGCCCGGCACGGCGCCCCGCTCGCCATCGGCTACGGCGCGGACGAGATGTATCTCGGCTCCGACAGCCTCGCGCTGGCGCCGCTCACCAGCCGGGTGGCGTTCCTGCAGGACGGCGACTGGGCGGTGCTGACCCGCGACGGCGCCACGATCCACGACGCAGACGGCACGCGCGTGCAGCGCGAGATCCGCCTGACCGCCCATGCCGGTGCGGCGATCGGCAAGGACGGCTTTCGCCACTACATGGAAAAGGAGCTGCACGAGCATCCGTCGGTGATCGGCCAGACGCTGCGCCGGGTGATCGACCCCGCGACCTGCACGGCCCGGCTGCCGGAGCTGGGGTTCGAGCTCGCCGCGATCCCGCGCATCACCATCTCGGCCTGCGGGTCCGGCTTCTACGCGGGCCTCGTCGGGCGCTACTGGCTGGAAGCCGAGGCCCGCATCCCGACCGACGCCGACGTCGCCAGCGAGCTGCGCTACCGCGAGCCGCCGCTGGCCCGGGGCGGTCTCGCGCTGCTGCTCAGCCAGTCCGGCGAGACCGCCGACACGCTGGCCGCGCTGCGCTCGCTGCGTGCCGCCGGACAGCGCGTGCTGTCCATCATCAACGTCGCCGAGAGCACGATCGCGCGCGAGAGCGATGCGGTGCTGGAGACGGTGGCGGGGCCGGAGATCAGCGTGGCCAGCACCAAGGCCACCACCGCCCAGCTCGCCGTCCTCGCCGGGCTGGCGCTGGCGTTCGGTCGCGCCCACGGCACCCTGTCGCCGGAACGCGAGGCCCACCTGGCCGCCTGCCTGCTGGAGCTGCCCGGCCGCGCCACCGAGGTGCTGGCGGCCGCCGGCCAGCTCGCGCCCGCCGCCGCCATCGTCGCCGAGGCCCGCGACGTGCTCTATCTCGGCCGCGGCGCCTGCTTCCCGATCGCCATGGAGGGTGCGCTCAAGCTCAAGGAAGTCACCTACATCCACGCCGAGGGCTACGCGGCTGGCGAGATGAAGCACGGTCCGATCGCGCTGATCGACGGCCGCGTGCCGATCATCGCCATCGCGCCGTCCGGCCCGCTGTTCGACAAGACCGCGTCGAACCTGCAGGAGGCGGCGGCGCGCGGCGGGCGGCTGATCGTGCTGAGCGACGCGATCGGCGCCGAGCGGCTGCACCGGCTGGCCGAGCACACCGTCGTGCTGCCGCAGGTCGACCCGTTCGTGGCGCCGATCCTGCACGCGATCGCCGTGCAGATGCTCGCCTACCAGGTGGCGGTGCTGCGCGGCACCGACGTCGACCAGCCGCGCAACCTCGCCAAGTCCGTCACCGTCGAGTAGCGGGTCCGAGGCCGGCAACGCCAGGTCGCCCCGGACGCCGGGATTTCGTGCCTGTGGAGCAACGAACTCCGCTCGCAGCCGTTGGACTGCTTTCGGCCACCAGGAATTCGCCATGTCGCGTGCTTGCCTTGTCCTTGTTTTCGTTCTGCTGGCCGGTTCCTCGGCGTGGGCGGGCACGCACCGACACGCGGCGCCCAGGAGCCACGCCGCGATCCCGCAGAGCGCCAACATCGAGCGGCTGAACGCGATGTCGCTGCAGCGCGCACGGGCCGGCCAGAACACCGCCCAGCCGCTGGCCCCGCCGCTGTCGAGATAGTACGATCTCGCTCTGGCGAAATGCATCCGGCGCCCGCTAGCATATCGGGATGCACACTATTCGGCTGGCCCCGGGCCTGTTTTTCGCAACCCTGGGTATAGTAGTTCCGGTCGGACTGGTGGGCTGCGGTGCGGCCGCCACTGCAGGGTCGACGGTGCCGGCTGCGGCCGGGACCATGTCGGACAGTCGATCCGGCACCGACGTGAGCGGGGCCGACGTGAGGGGCGTGCGCCTCTACATGACCTACGACGAGGCCCGCGCTGCCCTGCAGCACTCGCTGCCGACCGAGACGACCTGGCGCGACACGGCCGCGCCCTGCGCGGACGAGCACGCCGCATCCGGCGCCGTCCCGGGGTCGCCCGCGGCACCGGCCGACGTGCCGGTCCGGCCGACCGCGGGTTCGTGCCTGGCGTCGGCGGTGCTGGGTGGCGGCACCGGCGTCGTGCTGCGCTTCGTGGAGGACCTGCCGGCCCATCCGCACCGGAGCATCGTCACCGAGATCGTGCTGTCGCAGGAGCCGGTGCGCGACGACTCCAAGCGCCGGTTCCACCTCGCATTGCTGCACAAGTACGGGCCGCCGGACCTGAGCGATCCGACCGGCATGCAGTGGGGGCAGGTGCTGCGCGAGCAGGGCCGGTCGACCCTGCTGCGCACCAGGCCCATGCTCGAGAGCTCGAACGACGAGATCATCCGCCTGAGCGACACCGGCCTCGAGGAACGGGTGGCGCGCCTGGTCGAGGCTCGTCGCTGCGGCTGAGTGCCGCACCCGATCCGTCGTAGGGCCGCAACCCGGGCCGCTGTGGTCCGGCAGCCCGGTCGATGCGGCCCGGCGGCGGGACGGCCGGTTTTGCATCACGCCCTTGCGCCCGCTAGAAGGCCCGCTTGCTTCCTGAAGGCCGTCGATGATTACCGTGCTGCTGATCGTCCACCTGTTCGTGACCCTGGCGCTGATCGGCGTGGTGCTGATCCAGCGCAGCGAGGGCGGCGGGCTCGGCATCGGCTCGTCGCAGGGCATGGGCTCGTTCATGAGCGGACGCGGCACCGCGAACCTGCTGACCCGCGCCACCGCCGTGCTGGCCACGGTGTTCCTGCTGCTCTCGCTCGGGCTGGCGATGCTCAACCGCGGCACCGGCGGCGTCGGCCACGACCTGCTCGATACCGCGGGCGCCCCGCGCCAGGCCGCCCCGCTCGGGATCGCCACCACGCCCGCGGACCGTGCCGTCGCACCGGCCGCCTCCCCGGTCTCCGGCCCGACCACGCGTCCGCCAGGTGACAGCGGGGGCCCCGAGCCGGTCGTCGAACCCGCCGCCCCGGGCGTTGCACCGGCGGCCCCCGCGACTGCCGCGCCGATCCGTGGCCCGCAGGTCCCGACCCGCTGAGCACTGCGGGTACGGAACCCCGGCACCGCCCGCGGCGAGGTCCGGCGGCAGGACATGGACGGGCGTCGCCGCATGCCGTCGGTCGGCAACGGCTCGACACGCCGCATCGCAGGTTCGGCGCGCCTGACCGGCGGCACGGATCGTGCCGATGAGCGCTTGGCCGGCCGGGTTCTCCGCCCGCCAGACCGGCAGCGTCGAGGTCGTCGTCGTCGGCGCCGGAGCGGCCGGGCTTGCCGCCGCCGCGGCGCTGCGTCAGGCCGGGCGCAGCACGGTGCTGCTGGAAGCCGGCGCGCGCTGCGGCGGCCGGGCCTACACCGAGCGTCCCGCAGCCCTCGGGGGTGCGGCCTTCGACCATGGCGCCTCGTGGCTGCACGACGCGGCGCGCAACCCGCTGGTGCAGCAGGCGCACGAACGCGGCGACCCGCTGAGCGAGGCTCCGGAGATGCACACCGGCCGGCTGTTCGTCGGCGGCCGACCCGCGACCGCGGCCGAGTGCCAGGCCTACGCCGCCGCGGAGCCGGCCTGGCGTGGCGCCGTGCTCGGCCACCTGGACCGCCTGCCGCCCGGCTTCGACAGCAGCCTGTCCGCCGCAGGCGCCGGGGTCGCGGGCGACCCCTGGACGCCCACGCTCGAGACCTGGGAGGGCGCGGTCATCGCCGCCGCCGACGCCGGCGACCTCTCGCTGCGCGACTGGCACCGCAACGTGCTGGGCGGCGCCAACCTGCGCGTGCCCGGCGGTCTCGGCGCCTGGGTCCTGCGGGTCTTTGCCGACGAGGCGGCGGCGGCGGCGCTCGTGACCCCCGCCACGCGGATCGACTGGTCCGGTCCGGGCGTGCGCGTCGAGACCCCGGCCGGCACCGTTCACGCCGGCGGCTGCATCGTGACCGTGTCCACCGGCGTGCTGGGCGCCGGCGGCATTCGCTTCGCGCCGGAGCTGCCCGCCGCCACCCGGCAGGCGATCGACGGCCTGCCGATGGGGCTGCTCAGCAAGGTCGCGCTGCGCGCCGCCGGCCCCGATCGCCTGGGCCTGCCCGACAGCTGCACCGTCGAGCGCCGCTTCGCGCCGGGCGAGCGCGGCATGATGTTCCAGGCCTGGCCGGACGGGGCCGACCACCTGATCGGGTTCTTCGGGGGTGCCGCCGCCTGGGACCTCGCGCTCGCCGCTCCGGGCGAGGCCGCCGCCTGGGCACGCGACCAGCTCCGCCGCACCCTCGGCGACGATGCCGCCCGCGCGATCGCCCCGGGCGGAGTCGAGACCGGGTGGGGCAGGGACCCGCTCTTCCTCGGCGCCTACGCCTACGCCGCCCCCGGCCAGAGCGGGCAGCGCGAGGTCCTCGGCCAGGCGCTGGCGGGCCGGCTCGTCTTCGCCGGCGAGGCGGTCCGCAGCGACGGCCTCGCCGGCACGGTTGGCGGCGCAATCCTCAGCGGACGGCGTGCTGCGGGGCTGGTCTGAGACGGGTGCCTGACCGGTTCAGGCAAGCAAGGCCAGAGGCTCTGCCTCTGGACTCCGCCAAAGGCCTCGCCTTTGGCATCCCTATGCTTAGGGAAAGGGTTTCCAGAGGCCTCAGGCCTTTGGCGGGTCTGGGCGGTGCCCGCGCAAGGTCCGATGACCCGCTTGGGTCATCGGGATGCGGGCGCAGGGAACGCCCGGCCTTGCCATGCTTCGGCGTCGAGACCCGAGGCCGCCCGCCGTCGCGTGGCATCCGGCCGCGACTCCGGCACGGGGTTTCCGCTCCCCGGCGCACGGGTGTAAGGGGGTCGCCCATGACACGGTATGTCTTCATCACCGGCGGCGTGGTCTCCTCCCTGGGCAAGGGCATCGCGTCGGCGGCGCTGGCCGCCCTGCTGCAGGCGCGCGGCTACCGCGTGCGGCTGCGCAAGCTGGACCCCTACCTCAACGTCGACCCCGGCACGATGAGCCCGTACCAGCACGGCGAGGTGTTCGTCACCGACGACGGCGCCGAGACCGACCTCGACCTCGGCCACTACGAGCGCTTCACCGGCGTCGACGCCACCCGGTCCGACAACGCGACCACCGGCCGCATCTACTCCGAGGTCATCGCCCGCGAGCGCCGCGGCGACTACCTCGGCGCCACGGTCCAGGTGATCCCGCACATCACCGACGCCATCAAGGCCGTTATCACCCACCACACCGACGACCTCGACTTCGCCCTGATCGAGATCGGCGGCACCGTCGGCGACATCGAGAGCCTGCCCTTTCTCGAGGCCATCCGGCAGCTGCACAACGACCTCGGCCCGGAACGGACGATGTTCGTCCACCTGACCCTGGTCCCGTATATCCCGAGCGCCGGCGAGCTGAAGACCAAGCCCACCCAGCACTCGGTCAAGGAACTGCTCAACGTCGGCATCCAGCCGCACATGCTGCTCTGCCGGTGCGACCGCCCGATCCCCGAAGGCGAGCGCCGCAAGATCGCCAATTTCTGCAACGTCCGCCCGCAGGCGGTGATCGCGGCGCTCGACGTCGACACCATCTACGCCGTGCCCATCGCCTACAGCGCCGAGGGCATGGACCGCGAGCTGCTGCGCCATTTCGGCCTGCCGCACCAGAGCGCCCCCGACCTGTCGCGCTGGCACCGCATCGTCGACGCCGTGCGCAGCCCCGAGGGCGAGGTCCGCATCGCCGTCGTCGGCAAGTACACGAACCTGCTCGACAGCTACAAGTCGCTCGCCGAGGCCCTGGCGCACGGCGGCATCGCCAACCGCGTCCGCGTCCGCCTCGACTGGGTCGATGCCGAGGTGTTCGAGACGCCCGGCGCCGTCGGCCGCCTGGAGGACGTGCACGGCATCCTCGTTCCCGGGGGCTTCGGCGAGCGCGGCACGGAAGGCAAGATCGCGGCCGCCCGCTTCGCCCGCGAGCACCGCGTCCCGTTCTTCGGCATCTGCTTCGGCATGCAGATGGCCGTCATCGAGGCCGCCCGCAACCAGGCCGGCTATCCCGACGCCTCGTCCACCGAGTTCGGCCCCTGCGACACCCCTGTCGTCGGCCTGCTCACCGAATGGGCGCGCGGCAACGACATCGAGCGCCGCGCCGCCAGCGGCGAGCTCGGCGGGACCATGCGCGTCGGCGCCTACCCCGCGACCCTCGCCGCCCGGTCGCTCGCCGCCGCCATCTACGGCACCACCGAGATCGCCGAGCGCCACCGCCACCGCTACGAGGTCAACATCCACTATCGCGACGCCCTGGAAGACGCCGGGCTGCGCTTCTCGGGCTTGTCGCCCGACGGCGTGCTGCCGGAGATTGTCGAGCGCGCGGACCACCCGTGGTTCATCGGCGTGCAGTACCACCCGGAGCTGAAGAGCAAGCCGTTCGACCCGCACCCGCTGTTCGCCGGGTTCATCAAGGCCGCGGTGCGCCAGGCGCGGCTGGTTTGACGGAGAGCCGCCTGTCTCCACGCCGGGCCACCTGACCGGCCGGCCGCGTTGCCGACCCCGCCGCCGAGCAAAGCGGGGAAACAACCCACCCACCCGCGCTGCCCCGGCACGCGCCCAGGCTGGAGCCGCCCATGACCGCTGACCGCAACCCCGCCTCGGCCAGCTCCACGACCGTCACCGTCGGCCCCGCCTCCGCCCCCGTCAGCTTCGGCAACGACCAGCCGTTCGTCCTCGTCTCCGGCCCCTGCCAGATCGAGTCCGAATCCCACGCCACCGAGGTCGCCTCGGCGCTGCTGGAGATGACCCGCGCCCTCGGCATCCCCCTCGTCTTCAAGAGCAGCTACGACAAGGCCAACCGCACCAGCGCCGGCGCCGCCCGCGGCGTCGGCCTGTCCCGCGGCCTGGACATCCTCGCCCGCATCCGCGAACGCCTGAACATCCCCGTCCTCACCGACGTCCACGAGGCCGCCCACTGCGCCCCCGCCGCCAGCGCCGTCGACATCCTGCAGATCCCCGCCTTCCTCTGCCGCCAGACCGACCTGCTCACCGCCGCCGGCGAAACCGGCGCCGCGATCAACGTCAAGAAGGGCCAGTTCCTGGCACCCTGGGACATGGCCAACGTCGCCGCCAAGATCGCCGCCACCGGCAACACCCGCATCCTGCTCACCGAACGCGGCGCCAGCTTCGGCTACAACACCCTGGTCAGCGACATGCGCGCCCTGCCCATCATGGCCCGCACCGGCTACCCCGTGGTGTTCGACGCCACCCACTCGGTCCAGCAGCCCGGCGGCCTCGGCACCGCATCCGGCGGCCAGCGCGAGTTCGCCCCGGTCCTCGCCCGCGCCGCCCTGGCCGTCGGCGTCGCCGCCCTGTTCGTCGAAGCCCACCCCGACCCCGACCACGCCCCCAGCGACGGCCCCGCCATGATCCCGCTGCGCGACATGCCCGCGCTGCTCACCCGCCTCGCCCTCTTCGACGCCATCGCCAAAGGCTAGCAGGCAAGATCACGGGCGGCCTGCACAGAAAAAATACCGTGCACAACAGCCCAGCATTGAAAGACAGGTATCACTACGCGACTTCTGGCACGGATTCGATCAGAGGTGCACCGGAACCCTGTTTCATGAGTTTGTCTATGGCTTTGAAAGCCTCTACAACCACCCGTGCGGTATCGGTGTTGTTCAGCGCGTCACCCTTCATCATCTCCGCCAATCCAGGAGGAACCGGCATATCCTTCAGCATACCCATTATCTCGAACGATCTCATGTTCTCGTCAGAGGATTGCATCGCCTTGTTTGAAAAGAACGGACTAGCGGAAGCAATCGTATCCTTCTTCTGCAAATCCAGAATTTGCGCTGGAGTTTCCTTGTTGAGAAAGTTTTCTCCCGATCCCGTGTATTGACAGACGTCGATTTCCAGATCGTGCTTGACACGAATTTTGCCGTGTTGAGTAAACTTCTTCTCTAGTTTTGTATCCTCGGTCATATCGATAAGATTATTGTAGCTTTCTTCAGTAAATATTATCTGCTGACGGTCAGCAATACCCATTACCAGATTGGCGACGTTGACTGTATTTCCAGCTAGATTATAGTTTCCGTTTGCATCCTTGAATACTATTGCCTTGCCATCAGAAACTCCAATTCTGACGTCAAAAAATGCATGGCAGTTACACCATCCTTTTTTGGCAAATATATCGCAGGTGATGTCGCCGCGTGCGGCAGTAGAGTGACTGAGAAAGCTTAAGGCAAAATCAAGATGTATGGATTGCAGTCCGTTGCACGGGAAAACGATTGCAGCGCCGTCTCCGGTGGGTATCTTGATGATGTCCGTAAGCAGATTCAGGGATTGTCTTTGAGAATCCGCTACGTGCTTGGCAGACACATCCTGCATGGATCTAGCGATGATATCGCTGAATTCCCTTATGACCTTCTGCTGAATGACAGATTTTCTCATGGAGAAATTGACGACATCCAGGAAAACTATGCTGGATACGGTCGATCCGTGCTGCATATCGATGATGTTATCAAGATACGTCGACATGCAAACTTCCCACGTTTTTACTTAGGACGCTCACGAAGCCAGCTTCGCCTGCAACTTTGTGGCTTGATCGGATTTGATGGTTGGGCGTGACCCGCGGACCGGCAAGCGACGTAGCTTAAACCATTTCAAAATTCAAGGCTTTCGAGATCTGGTCTTGCGGCAACAGGAACCAGCTGATTGCACCTGCCACGGGATATGCCCGAAAGACCCCGGCCTGGCTGCTTCCGCATCGGCACCTGGACCTGCGTTCCGGCAACACGACCGACGAATCCGTCCGGTGCCTCTCGGGCGGTGCCTCCCGTCGAACCGCCCTCCCGTGCGCTCGCTGTTGGCCCGGGTCCGGCGGCAGAACTGCTTGCCTCTGTCGCGCGCTTCCCCGCCCACCCCCGCCGATGCTAACCCCTGTGCACTGACCGACCCGCCCGGAGCACGCCCCATGGCCGCCATCGAAGACATCATCGCCCGCGAGATCCTCGACAGCCGCGGCAACCCCACCGTCGAGGTCGACGTCATGCTGGAATCCGGCGCCGTCGGCCGCGCCGCGGTCCCCTCCGGCGCCTCCACCGGCGCGCACGAGGCGGTGGAGCGCCGCGACGGCGACAAGTCCCGCTACGGCGGCAAGGGCGTGCTCGAGGCCTGCGCCAGCATCGAGGGCGAGATCCTCGACGCCATCAGCGGCCTCGACGCCAGCGAGCAGGTCGCCCTCGACCAGCTCCTCGTCGAGCTCGACGGCACCCCCAACAAGTCCCGCCTCGGCGCCAACGCCATCCTCGCCGTCTCCCTTGGCGTCGCCAAGGCCGCCGCCGCAGACGCCGCCACGCCGCTCTACCGCTACGTCGGCGGCGCCTTCGCCCGCGTCCTCCCGGTGCCGATGATGAACATCGTCAACGGCGGCCAGCACGCCGACAATCCGATCGACATCCAGGAGTTCATGATCCAGCCGGTCGCCGCCGGCAGCATCGCCGACGCCGTCCGCATGGGCGCCGAGGTGTTCGCCCAGCTCAGGAAGGGCCTGTCCGAGGCCGGCCACAACACCAACGTCGGCGACGAGGGCGGCTTCGCCCCCAACCTGAAATCCGCCGAGGAGGCCTTGTCCTTCATCAGCCGCGCCGTGGAACAGGCGGGCTACCGTCCCGGCGAGGACATCACCTTCGCGCTCGACTGCGCCGCCAACGAGTTCTACCGCGACGGCGCCTACCACCTCGAAGGGGAAGGCAGGACGCTCGACCCCGCCGGCATGGTCGCCTACCTGGCCGGCCTCGCCGACCGCTTCCCCATCGTCTCCATCGAGGACGCGCTCGCCGAGGACGACTGGGACGGCTGGAAGCACCTCACCGAGGAACTCGGCGAGCGTCTGACGCTGGTTGGCGACGACCTGTTCGTGACCAGCGTGGACCGCCTGTCGCGCGGCATCGAGGAGGGCATCGCCAACGCCATCCTGATCAAGGTCAACCAGATCGGCACGCTGACCGAAACCCTGGAGACGGTCGAGATGGCGCACCGCGCCGGCTACGCCTGCGTCATGAGCCACCGCTCCGGCGAGACCGAGGACAGCACCATCGCCGACCTCGCGGTCGCCACCAACTGCGGCCAGATCAAGACCGGCAGCCTCTCGCGCAGCGACCGCACCGCCAAGTACAACCAGCTCATCCGCATCGAGGGCGAGCTGGGCGCTGCCGCGCGCTACGCCGGGCGCACCATCCTGCGCGGCTGAACCCGGCCGCCGCGCGGCCGGCCGCGCAGGTCCGGCGCGGCGCGGGAGCACCGCCCGTGCGTCCGGCACGTGGCCCCGGACGCGGGCCTGCGCCGGCCCGGCGCGGCCGTGGCGTTGCCGATACGGAGAAGGCCACATGCCGCTGCGGCGCTGCACCGGGATGCACGGCAACGTCACGCTGATCGAGCACGCGCCGATGCTCGAACTCTACCGCGATGTGCTCTGCGTGCCGTGGGGTACGCCGGACGCGTCGGCGGGCGTGTTCGACGCCGGCCGCAAGCTGGTCACCGCGGCCGCATATTTCCGTGCCTCGCCGCACCCGGTGCCGATGGAAAGCTACTACACGACCCTGGTGGCGGAGCGCCACGATGCCGCGCCATGCGACGCGACCTACGTCTTCCTCGGCCACCTCACCGGGCATTATGGCCACTTCCTGCTCGCCAGCCTCGCCCGGCTGTGGGCGCTCGATCTCGTCGCGCCGCCGAACCTGAAGCTCGTGGTGCTCAACCGCGACGGGCTGGACCAGATGTTCGCGCGCCCGTTCATCCGCGACATCCTGCAGGCCCTCGACGTGCGCGCCGCGGACATCGTCAGCTTCGCGGGTCCGACCCGGATCGGCCGGCTGGTCGTGCCCTCGCCCGCGATCGAGGAGACCAACTTCGTCCACCGCATCTTCGGTGCGATGGGCCGGCGCATCGGCGACCGGATCCTGGCCGCGGCGCCCCACCTGCACACGCCCCACCTGCACACGCCCCA
>CAXSEF010000054.1:15359-22619 GCA_964236535.1 uncultured Acetobacteraceae bacterium | reverse complement strand
CGCAGGCTCACGACGCCATCATGGCTTATGCGCGCAAGTGGCCAGAGCTGAAGCCGCGTGGCAGAGTCTGATTAGAGGGACAGCCGGCATGGTCCGTGCCGAAGGCAGGGTTGGCGTTGCCGGTCGCAATCAGGCCATTGCCACAATGGCTCGCCAACCGACCGACAACTCCCGTGTGCACACCCTTGTGAATAAGCTGCACAACTTTCGGTTGCAAATACCGCGTGGTGCCAGGTGTGCCATAACACCGGGCCTCTGCGCTCTGTGTGACCCACGCGAGCACATGGATGGCGTCACACCTGGCAGTGTTGTGCAAACGACACGGCCAAGCCACTGATAGTCAACGTTTCGTTGACTGTGCATCCGTGCATCAATACCGTTGCTTTATGAACACGGTCACCCGCGCCCTGTTGGCCGAACGCATCTACACCCAGGTCGGGCTGTCGCGGAATGAGTCGGCGGAGCTGCTCGAGGCGGTGCTGGGGCGGGTCGCGCTGGTGCTCGAATCGGGTCATTCGGTCAAGATCAGCGGGTTTGGGACTTTCTCGGTGCGGCAGAAGGGACGGCGAATTGGACGCAATCCCAAGAGCGGGATCGAGGTGCCGATCCTGCCGCGCCGTGTGCTGGTGTTCCGCCCAAGCCAGGTGCTCAAGGCGCATGTGAACGGCACCGCCGTCCCGCCGGACAAGGATGACTAGGCCGGCTGGGCGCGGGACCGAGGGGGCAGTGGTGGTACTGGGCGGGGGCGGCGTAGCTGCGGAACCGTTAGTCTCGGCGCACCCAAATCCGGCCTCCGCGGCAGTGACGGTTTCGGGCGCGGCGGCTTCGGGTGCCCCGGGTCTGCATCGGTCTGGGGCGGACGAGGCAACGGGCGCGGTGACGATGCGGGGCGAGGACGGCGGGTCCGAAGAGCGCGCGCGCTCGAAGAAGGCGCCAAATGCGTTTCGGACAATCAGCGAGGTCGCCGATGAGCTGCATATCCCGCAGCACGTGCTGAGGTTCTGGGAGACGCGATTCCCGACGGTGCGGCCGCTCAAGCGGGGTGGCGGACGGCGGTACTACCGGCCGGACGACATCGCGCTGCTGCGGCGCATTTCGGACCTGCTCTACACTCAGGGGTACACGATCAAGGGCGTGCAGCGCCTGCTGCGCGAAGGCGGCGGTCGGCTGTCCGACGACATCCCGCCGGCGACGCCTGGGGAGCGGGCAGAGGCTGCGGCCGAACGCGTCGCCACACCGCCCGACGATTTGGCGCCGGGTGTCGCGGTTTCAGCCGTCGCCGCCCGTGATGTCGCAGTGGGGGCGCCGCTCCGGCCGGAACCGGGCGAGATCCAGTCCGATGTGGCGTTGCACGCCCTGCTGCACCGCGTATTGCGCGAGTTGCAGGCGCTGCGCGGACTGCTGCCGTGACGCGCGCCGTCGCGTTGCGGGCCCGGGGGCATGCTGCTACATGGAGACACGCCCAGGGTCGGAGCGTAGCGCAGTCTGGTAGCGCATCAGTCTGGGGGACTGAGGGTCGTGGGTTCGAATCCCGCCGCTCCGACCAGTGCGGCGCTGTCTACCGGAGCGGCTGCTCGCGGCTCATCTCGTATGCACCTACGTTTTGTCGCTGCCGAATGAAGTCCGCTCAGGGCGGCAACCGCGTCAAGTGGATCATCGCGTCGGGCAGGTAGCGGGTCCAGCGTCGGACGACTTGGCTGGCCATCTCATCCAACCCGGCCGGGGTGTAGAACGCCAGGGCTGGACGGCCGTCATGGCGGGTGCAGCGCGGGTCGGCAAAGCAGGTCCGGGCAAGGGCGCAGATATCGGCGTCGTGCGAGTCGTCTGCTTGGTAGGCCTGCAGCAGGTCACGTTCGGCGACAGCGAGCATGGGCTGCGCCGCAAGGTGTTCGTTGCTCCAGACCAATTGGAAGCCGAATGCCAGGCTCGGGTTGGCGAGGAACACCCGAAGCGGGTCGATGTTGATCGCGATCCCGTCACGCCAGCACAGCGGGAAGCGCACGCGGCGCAGGCCGGCGGCGCCTTCGGTTTCGAGGTCGTGGTGCAGGGCTTGGTGCAGGGTCGGCAGCAAGTTCAGTTCGTGACGATGCGCGAGATAGTGCAGCAGCGGGTTCGTGCGCGGTCCGCGCGGGAGATAGCGCCGGGCGTAGAACGCGCCCTGGAAGCTGGGAGAGGGGTCCTGCCCCTCGCGCCAGCCGTGCTCCAGGTAGTGCTCGAAGGGGTCGGCCCCCAGGGCGACGACGTCGCGGCGCATGCGGCAGTACCAGGCGACGTCGAACTCCGGCAGCGGGCTCACGGATGTGGTGTGGCGGCGGGCGAGGTAGTGCAGAAGCGGGCTGGTGCTGCCCTGCAAGCGGTGGCGGTGGCGGTACCATGCGGTGTCGAAGGCCAGGCAGGGACGGTGGTCGAGGCTCTCGCCCGCGGCGACGTAGTGCGCCAGCGGGTCGATCGGGTCGTGCTCCGCCATGTATGCGGCGCGATACCAGACGGGATCGAAGCCGGCGTTCGGCCGCGCTCCGGCCCGGCTGCCGAGCAGGGCGTAGTGCAGCAGCGGGTCGGTGCGGGCCGGCGGCAGCGGCGAGCAGGCCAGGTAGTAGGCCGGATCGAACCATGGGTTGGCCGAGCGGTTGTCCCGCCAGCCCTGCCGGCAGTAGTGGTCGAGCGGACCAAGGCCACTCGCCGCCAGCTCGGGATGGGTGTGCAGGTAGTGTCCGGGCATGAACAGCGCGCTGGCGTGCAGCACGGCCCGGTGGGCGTCGCTTCCCGGGTCTGGCACGTCCGGAGCGGGCAAGTCCGGAGCGGGCAATGCGGGCGGGATCGGCATGGCGCACCGGGGCTTGCTGGGGTGGGTCATCCTGCAGACCCGTGTTGCCGCGAGAAAGGCCGTTGTCGCGCGCAGCAGCAGCCCACAGTTGCAAGCCCTGCCGCGGTGCGGCACGCTTACTCGCACGATCCAGGACGCGCCCGGCCGGCCTTGCCGGACGGAACGCTCCGCCCTCCGGGCGGCGGGGTCAAGGGACCGTGAGGGTGACAGCCGATGCCTGATGTACCCGACGCGCTGCGCGAGCCGGGACCGCTGGACGACGGCGACTTCCCGGAGCAGGCCTACCTCGCGTCGTTTCCCGATGTCGGCGACGCGGTGATCCAGGGCATCGTCGCCAGCGGCCTCGACCATTGGCGCCGCTACGGTCAGGCCGAGATCGCCACCGGGCAGCGCGCCTGCCCGCCGTGCCTCGCGGACCATGAGGACGGCGCACTGTCGCCGATGGCCGGTCCGACCGCGGCGGCAGAGGCATTGCCGCCGCGGTCGCCGACAGCCAGAGGCCGCACGCGACGCTCCGCGCATGCGTCGCCAGATGCGGTGCCGTTCAGGCGGGGGCCTGGGCACGTGGGTGGTGCACCCGACGCGGCGGACGGCCCTGAGCGGCACGGATCAACGAGCGCGGTGCTGCCGAGCGCGCGGCGGATACACGCGACGCCAGAGCGACCTGACCAGGCGGCGGCGTCGTCGTTTTGCGAGGAGATCTACCTTGTCAATAATCCGGACGTGGCCGAGGCGGTGGCCGCCGGTGGCTTCGGTTCCGGGTTCGAGCACTGGCGGCAGTACGGGCGTGACGAGGAGCGGCGCAGCGTGCGTCCAACCGTCACCGCGGAGGCGTTCTATGCGTATGCGAAACCGCCGCCGGACCAGGATTTTCTAGCCGAGACCGAGGGCTTCGACGCCGAGGGCTACCTCTATCTCTATCCCGACGTGCGCGAGGCGGTCGGCGGTCGGCTCGACGACGCACGCACGCACTGGCGCGAGCATGGCCGGGCCGAGGGGCGGGACGGGCCTGGTGCCGCGCCATACCGGAGATGGAGTGCCAGTGTCGCCGGGATGCTGGCCAAGCCATTCGGGCTGAACATCTACGGGCCGTTCGCGGCGACAAGCGGGCTGGGCACGGCGGCACGCAGCATGGTGCGGGCGGTCGAGGCCGCCGGTATCTCCTTTGAGCTGCACGGCTTCGACGTGAGCCAGGGACCGCCCCGCATCCTGCAGCGCGAGATCGGCCGGGTGCCGACCTACCGGGTCAACCTGATCCTGGCCAATGCCGACCAGATCGCCTGGCTTGCCGGCCTTTATCCGCGTGGGCGTTTCGACGACGCCTACAACATCGCGATGTGGGCTTGGGAGCTGGCGGCGTTCCGGCCGGAATGGTTTGCCTCGTTCGGCCCGCTCGACGAGGTGTGGACCAACAGCGCCTTCGAGCGCGACGCGATCTCGGCCATCGCGCCGGTTCCGGTGACCAAGCTGCGGCTGCCGGTGGAAGCGGCACCCGGGCCGGTGGCGCCGGCACGCGCGGCGTTCGGCATCCCGCAGGACCGGCTGGTGTTCCTCACCGTGTTCGACGTCGGCAGCACAGCCGCGCGCAAGAACCCGGCGATGGTGGTGGGTGCGTTTCGCCGCGCCTTTGAGGGCCGCGACGACGCGTTCCTGGTAGTCAAGTTCCACTCGAGCGGGCTCGATCCCGGGGTGACGCGCGAGCTGAACCGTATCCTGCGCGGCGTGGACAATGTGCTCGTGGTGGCCGACCGGCTGGCCGCGTCGCAGATGACGCTGCTGCAGCAGGCGTGCGACTGCCTGGTCTCGGCGCATCGCAGCGAGGGGTTCGGGTTGAATATCGCCGAGTTCATGGCGATGGGTAAGCCGGTGATCGCCACCGGATATTCGGGCAACCTGGAGTTCTTCGACGCCAGCGTGGGCTATCCGGTCGAGTATCGGCTGGTCGAGGTGGAGCGGCAGGCGGGCCCGTATATGCCGGGCTATGTCTGGGCCGAGCCGCTGCAGGACAGCCTGGTCGCGCAGATGCTGGCGGTCAGTTCCGACCCGGATGAGGCGCAGGCGCGCGGGCTGCGGGCGCAGGCGCGCATGGCGGCAGACTACAGCGTCGAACGGATCGGCGTGCAGCTGCGCGAACGCCTGCTGGCGATCGGGCTCGACGCTGCGATGCCGCCCTTCGTGGGCTGGCTCGGCGCCGCGCGGCAGATCGCCACCCCGGCGCTGATCGCGCCGCTATCGGCCTATTCGCGCGCGGCGCTGACCGGCATGGCACGCGCGAAGCCGGTGCTGAGCGTTCTGGTGCCGGTACATGACGTCGAGCCCCGCTACCTGCGCGAGTGCGTGGGGTCGGTGCTCGCGCAGAGCTATCCTTTCTGGGAGCTGTGCCTGTGCGACGACCGCTCGACGCGGGCGGACACGGTCGCGGTGCTGGAGGAGCTGCGCGGCACCGACCCACGCGTCAGAGTGCGGCGGCTTGAGACCAACCTCGGCATTGCCGGGGCGTCGAACACCTGCGCCGAGATGGCAAGCGGTGAATTCCTGCTGATGCTTGACAACGACGACGTGCTGGCGCCCGACGCGCTGCTGGAGGTGGCGCGCGCGTTCGACGCCGATGCCGACATCGAAGCGATGTACTGCGACGAGGACAAGATCGACGAGACGGGGCGGCTGATCGACCACTACTACAAGCCGGATTTCTCGCCAGAGCACCTCGAGAGCGTGATGTACGTGCTGCACATGCTGGTGGTGCGCAAACGGCTGTTCCTGGCACTCGGCGGATTCCGGCAGGCGTTCTCCGGGGCGCAGGACTACGACCTGATGCTGCGTATCTCGCGCGCAACCACGCACATCCACCACATCCCGCGCGCGCTGTACCACTGGCGGGCGATCCCGGGCTCGGCGGCAGCGGTGGTCGACGCCAAGCCCTACGCGCTCACCGCCGGGCTGCGCGCGCTGTCCGAGCATGTGGGAGAAAAGTACGGCGACGGCGCCTGGGTGGAGGCGGGCCTGCTGACTGGCACCTTCCGGGTGCGTCGCAATGTGCGCGGCACACCGCCGGTGACGATCCTGATCCTGACCAACAACACGGCCATCGAGCTGCCGGGACGCGAGCGTTTCCACATGGTGGACAACCTGGTGCGCTCGATCCTGGAACGGACGACCTACCCGAACTACGAGATCGTGGTGGTGGCCGACGACAACTGCCTGTCGGCCACCCAGCAGGCCGAGATGGCCAGCCGCGGCGTGCGCGTGGTCCGCTACGACAAAGGCGGTGCCTCGTTCAACTACGCGCACAAGGCAAACTTCTCGGTGCGCGAGGCACGGAGCGAGCACTTGGTGCTGCTCAACGACGACATGGAGGTGATCGGCGAGGAGTGGCTGACCGCGTTGCTGGAGTTCAGCCAGGATCCGGAGATCGGGGTGGTCGGCGGCCGGCTGCTGCACGCGGACGGCACAATCCAGCACGTCGGCACCGTGATCGGGGTCAACGACGGCGCGGCGCATGTCTACCACTCCTTCCCGCGCGACTTCGTCGGCTATAACGGCTTCACCCACGTGGTGCGCAACTACTCGGCGATGACCGGGGCTTGCCTTGCCACACGCAAGAGCGTGCTGGCCCAGGTCGGCGGGCTCGACGAGGGGTATGCGGTGGACTTCAACGATACCGATCTATGCCTCAGGATCGTCGAGGCGGGGTATCGGATCGTCTACACGCCATATTGCGAGATGTATCACTACGAGAGCATCTCGGCGGTGCGCACCACCCAGGCGGCGGCCGAGAAGGCGCGATTCAACGCGCGGTGGGCCAAGTACATCGCGGCCGACCCGCACTACAACGTCAATCTGGCGCGCGACCGGTTCGATTTCGTCCTGCCCGGATAGACGGGTCCCGGCCTGACGCTACCCGACGTCCCCCGGTGGTCGGGCGGCCACTACCCACGTTCCGATATGACCGGCTTGCGAGCAGGGCGAAGGCTCAACGCGCCCAGCGGCTTCCTGATTGCTGGCAGCGCCACGCGACTCAGCCTGGGCAACTTCATCATCAACCGCGGCCTGCGTATCATTCCCGCACTGGCAGTCGAGATCGTACTTTCCGCACTTGTGCTCGGGCCGATCTTCACGGCGCTGCCGATGTCGGATTACTTATCGAGCCCGAATACCTGGCACTATTTCACCAACGTCCTCGGCATCATCCGCCGTGGCCGTCGCGATCGTGCCGGCGGGATGGTCATGGTCCTGACCGGCTACGCCATGGAGCCGCGTGACATCGCGCAGAGTGCGCTGCACCACCTGTCCTACGGACCGGGCTCACGGCTGTCCCTGAAATTCGTGCTCGGGATCGCCGCCTAACTCTACCGCGACAAAATCCCCTTTTCCTGGCCGCTGTTCGGCGCGGGGCTAGCCGCCTGCCTGCTCATCGCCGGCTTCGCCTCGGTCGA
>CAXSEF010000054.1:0-15259 GCA_964236535.1 uncultured Acetobacteraceae bacterium | reverse complement strand
GATCATGCAGGCGATGCAGGCCACGTTTTCCTGGGCCGGCCGCACTCCCATCGTGCTGTGGGCGATGTCCGTGCCCGTGATCATGCTGTTCGCGGTCTTCTGCTGGCACGCGATCTAGAAGCCGGTTCTCAGGCTGCGCAGGAAGTTCTCCTTTGTCGCACGCCAGCGTCTCGCGGAGGCGCCGCCCGGCCGGTGCTGGCCTGAGCCGAGTACGACCGCCCTGTCGGCGGGCGATAGACCATCGTCCGGTCGGCCGGACTCAGCTCGTCCGGTGATACCAACGGGTTGATCGCTCGCGAAGCAAGGCTGGGCTTTCCCTCCGTCCACATTCCAACAGCCCAAGCGGTCCGTCGGAACCTTGCGCGGGCTACGCCCAGACCCACCGAAGGCCTGGGGTCTTTGGCATCCGTTCCTTAAGCATAGGGATACCAGAAGCTGAGCATTTGGCGGGGTGCAGAGGCAGGGCTTCTGGCCTTACTTGCCCTGAGTGGTCACGTTCACGGCCCATTGCTGTCAGCCGCGCAGCGCCAGACGCTCGCCGATCAGCATCGGTAGCCCGGGAGCTGACTCCGTGACGATGCAGATCTCGTCGACGCGGCGCGTCCGGCGAAGGGCTTTGCCGAAGTGCGTCCGGGCCGCCGCCTGCAGGTTCTGCATGATCTTCGGTGTCACCCGGCCGGACAAGGTGATGTGGAACTGCCAGCGCGACAGCACATGCGGGTAACCCCAACGTCGCAGCAGGGCATCCTGCTCGGCGTCAAGGCCAACGGCGCGCCGGCTGCGCAGCTCGTCCTCGTCGGGGCGAAGATGGTGGACATCGACGCCGCGCACGCAGGCCTCCGCCAGTGCGTCCAGCGCCGGGCATGCGGGCGCGCACAAGGCGAGGAAGCCGTCGAGGTCGGCCAGATGCAGCGGCGGGAGGTCGAAGCAGGGCGTGCGGGTTGCGACCGCTGCGGCCGCGGCGACGAAGTCCTCCCACCCGGTGGCGAGGTGGCGGGGTGCGCTCAGGGTCGCGTGCAGGCCATACCGGCGTGGCGCCGCGGTGGCGTCGTGCAGCGCAGCGGTGGACAGGCCGGGGACTGCGGGCTGCGCCACGGTGGCGCCGCTCTCCGGGTCGCGGCCGAGCCAGGCGGCGCCGGCGTGGTGCAAGGGGTCGTCGGGCCGCGGCGCATAGTAGAGCGCGACCCTCATGCGTGTGAGCGCAGCCGGAGCGCGGGGAGCGTTGCGATGGTGGCGATCGCATTGATCCATGACCTGCAGGCGAAGCAAGGCGGGGGCATGCCTCTGGCGGCATTCGATTGGCCCAGACCGGCCATAAGCCGTTCTCCAGGCATGGCTCCGTTGGAAACTCTTGTCTTAAGCACAGAAGTTTCGAAGGCTTGCTTTTGGCTGCGTGCAAGGGAAAAGCCTCTGGCCTTGCCTGTCTGACCGGTCACGCATGACGACAGATGCATCAGATGACCCGCTCGCCCGCCCGCCAGACCTGGCGGACCACGGGAACGCCGTCGTGCAGGCGCACGCGGACCACGTCGGCGCGGAGTCCGGGGGCGAGGCGGCCGCGGTCGTCGAGGCCGATCAGCGCGGCGGGGCGTGCGGTCACCAGGGCGATTGCCTCGGGCAGCGCCATGCCGGCCGCGGCACAGCGGAACGCCGCGTCGAGCAGGCTCGCCGGCACGTAGTCGGAGGCCAGGGCATCGACCAGGCCTTGGTCGAGCAGCGTGCGCGCGGCGACGTTGCCGGAATGCGAGCCGCCGCGCACCACGTTGGGTGCGCCGGCGACAACGCTCATGCCGCAGGCTTTCGCGGCGCGGGCGGCGGCGATGCTGACCGGGAACTCGCTGATCGCGATGCCGTCACGGTGGTTGCAGTCGATTTCGGCCTCGGTGCGGTCGTCGTGGCTGGCCAGCACGATGCCGGAGCCGCGCAGGCGGTTGAGGAGGGCACGGCGGTTCGGCTCGCGCATCTCGGCACGCAGGGCGAGCAGGTCGTGGATGCGCCGCTCGACAGCTGCCTCGTCCAGGCCATCGCGACGGCGCAGGGCACGGTAGGCGGCGAGGTCGCCGAACTGGCCGGCGCCCGGGGTGTGGTCCATCAGGCTGGCCATGCGCAGGCGCGGGTGGGCGGCGACGCTGTCGAACAGCGCCAGCAACGCGCGCGCCGGCAGCTCGCAGCGCAGATGGAGGAAGTGCTCGGACTTGAGCAGGCCGGTGGGGTGCAGGGCGTCGCCGTCGGCCACGCCATCGCGGAAGGTCTGCAGGCGCGAGGGCTCAAAGCCCAGGTCGCCGAGGCAGAGCGCATCGAGCACGGTGGTCACGCCGGCGGCGGCGCACTGGGCGTCGTGGGCGAGCATGGCGGCGCGTGACGGCCAGCGCGCGTTGGGGCGCGGCTCGACCTGGCGCTCGAGGTTGTCGGTGTGCAGGTCGACGATGCCCGGGATCAGCAGGTCGCCGTCCATGTCGAGGCAGGCTTCGTCCGGCCCGGAACCGGGATCGAACCCGGTCAGGCGGCCGTGATCGAAGCGGAGGCTGCCGGTCGCCACGTGGTCGCTGAGCACGAGCCTGGCGTTGCTCAGTATGGTCGCGGTCATGCAGGACATCCGGTCGCGCAACGCGATGCCGCCAGCGGCACGGACACGACGCGGGGCAGGGCGCCCCAAAAATCGCGGCGGTGATTCGCGGCAGTGGCTCCCGGAGTAGGACTCGAACCTACGACCGAGCGATTAACAGTCGCTTGCTCTACCAACTGAGCTATCCGGGACCATCGAGCGGCATGGTCATAGACAGCGGGACGGCCGGCGTAAAGCCCCCGACACGGCCAGTCCGCGTCGGCTCGGCGATCGCAGGCGCCGCGCCTGGGGCTCCCGCGGGTCCAGCGTGGCCCGCCGCTGATCGGGTTGGCTCACGCGCGGAGCCGGTGCTGGTTGGTGTGGCGGCTGCAAGGATGGCGAGACGATAGGCGCATGAATCGACAGCGTCTCGTCCGTTCAGAGACGGAACGTCGCGTCGCGTCGAAAAGTGACGTCGAGACAGCGTGCCGGCAAATCGGGAATCGAGGCTCCACAGCCAGCTCGATTTGCGCTAGGACCCATGGATGAAGGGCGGCTCGATGCGGGTGTGGTGGAATTGGTAGACGCGCCGGACTCAAAATCCGGTTCCGCAAGGAGTGTCGGTTCGATTCCGACCACCCGCACCACTGCTTCTCTATGCTACGGACCCGAAGTCGGACTTTAGAATGTTCCTCAAGCCAGTGTCGCTTTTGAGGAACTTCAAACGACCGTTGCATCGAGTGAGGCTGGCCGGACTTACGAAGACAGTTCCGGCCGTGCTGCCGCGGAGCGCTTGCTTCCGTATGCGGTGAACGTGGGGTACTGCCACGCAGCGCCACCCACGCACTCGGTTCTTCCAACCCGGATTGTGGCATCTGCTGTGGCTCACCGGTTCCTGATCCGGCTTGGTGCCTCCTGCCGAAATGGCAGCAGGGCCGTTCAGCCGGGCTGACGGTCGCCGCTGGCACTACGTTGACCTGGAGCGTGCCGGCCATCAGATGTTCAGGTCCCACCATTCGAGACAGGCGAGAACAGCGTGACATCCACTGCGTTGGCGATCGCCGCGTAGCCCGCGTCGTTCGGGTGCAGGGCTCGGCACGCACGGAACTCCATCTCTCGGGAGGGCGCCGGGCAATCCGTTGCCGTTCCCGGCAGCGCCGCGGTGGCTTACGGGCCGGGGCCTGCAGGCACATGGCCGTGGCGGCAAGCCTGTCCATCCACCGACGCTATGCATAAAAAATAGCGGTCCACGCGCCTGATGGTGATGACGTGTTGGAAGCGCTGGCGTGTTGCATGACCGGCAGGACGGCGCGCATCACCTTCATCAGAGACCCTTGACGCCGACGGCGCGCCGTTCAATCGGCATGGGGTGCGTCAGGCCACGCCCGCGGCCAGAGGCTCGGCCGCTCGCCGTGACGAAGCCCGGCCTCTGGCCATCCAGCGTCGGTCGCGGGATCAAGGGGCCGCCGGTCCTTGCACCAACGCCGTGGAGATGTCCGGCCCGCCGGACAACAGGCGCCGGGAATTGATCGACTGTCCGGCCGCGCCAGACAGGACTGTCCGGTCCCACCGGACACAAGTCGCTCGATCGTGCGGTCTGGCGTGACAAGCCGTCGCGACACGTCCGCTTGCCCGGACCCGTCACGCCGCTAGATTGCAGCGATGACCCAGCAGTTCGAGACCGACATTGCCATCATCGGCGCGGGCCCGGTCGGCCTGTTTGCCGCCTTCGAGTGCGGGATGCTCTCACTTGGCTGTGTGCTGATCGACGCGCTGGACGAGGTCGGCGGCCAATGTGCCGCGCTGTATCCCGAGAAGCCGATCTACGACATCCCTGGCCACCCCGCGATCGAGGCCGCAGCCCTGATCGCCCGCCTGGAAACCCAGGTGGCCCCGTTTGCGCCGGAGCGTCTGCTGGGCCGCCGGGTCGAACGTCTGGGCGGCGCGCAGGGCGCGTTCACCCTCGCCACCGACCGGGGCGACGTGGTGCGCGCCCAGGCGGTGCTGATCGCCGCCGGCGCCGGTGCGTTCGGCCCCAACCGCCCGCCGCTCGAGGGCATCGGCGCCTTCGAGGCCACCGGCAGTGTCCAGTACTACGTGCGCCGACGCGAGGATTTCCGCGGCCGCCGCGTGGTCATCGCCGGCGGCGGCGACTCCGCGGTCGACTGGGCGCTGTCGTTGCGTGGGGTCGCCGAGCGCATCTCGGTCATCCATCGCCGACCCAGGTTCCGGGCCGCGCCCGAGACTGCGGCCCAGCTCCAGGCTGCGGCGGATGCGGGCGAGATCGAGCTGGTGATCCCGTATCAGCTGCATGCCCTGCATGGGGCGACGGGCCGGCTGGCGGGCGTCGAGGTCGCAAGCCTGTCGGGCGAGACCCGCCTGATCGAGGCCGACCGCCTGCTCGCCTTTTTCGGGCTGTCCATGGACCTGGGCCCGATTGCCGGCTGGGGTCTGGCCCTCGAGCGGCACCGTATCGAGGTGGCGCCGGCCACCTGCGCCACCTCGGTACCCGGCATCTTCGCGATTGGCGACGTCTGCGCCTATCCGGGCAAGCTGAAGCTGATCCTGCAGGGCTTCAGCGAGGCCGCCATGGCCGCCCACGCCATCCACGCTGTCGTCCACCCCGACCAAGCGCTGCATTTCGAGTATTCGACCAGCAAGGGTGTGCCCGGCATGGCTGCCTGAACAGGCAAGGCTCTGCCTCTGAACTCCGCTGGGGCTCGAGGCCCAGCCCCCATACACAGGGCACACTGCCCTGCAGTGCTCTCATATGCCGGTCCAGGGCGGCTCGCCCTGGCGGGTCTGGGCAGAGCCCAGCCTTGCTACTCGGCAGCGACGGCGAACGGCAGGCCGGTTTCGATCGGCAGGCTCTCGTCGCGGCTCCACTCGTTCCACGAGCCGAAATACAGCCGCACGTCGTCGATGCCGGCTTCCTTGAGCGCCACCAGCGAGTTCGACGCCCGTGCGCCCTTGAAGCAGAACAGGTAGACCGGCATGCCGGGTGTCACGCCGACCGAGGCGCATTCAGCCAGGATCTCGTTCTTCGACTTGAACATCGGCCCTGCCGCGGTCGGCTTCATCAGCCGGTACCACTCGATCCAGCGCGAGTTCGGGATGCGGCCCTTGCGAGGGCAGAAATCCGGGCCGTATGGCGAGGAGCTCTCGCCGATCCACTCGTCGACGTCGCGCACGTCCAGCTTGACAATGCTGGCGTCGCTAACGGCCGCGAGCATGTCGTCGCGGTCGAGCATCATCTCGGCGCCGGAGTTGGACAGCGGGAACGTCTTGGCCGCGACCTGCGGCATCTCGATGCTGGTCGGCATGCCGGCGTTCTTCCACGCCGAGAAGCCGCCATGCAGCACCAGCGCGTTCGGATAGCCCATGAACTTCAGCAGGAAGTAGCCACGGCAGGACTGGCCAAACCCGGTGTTCATGCTTTCCTCGTAGACCACCGCCGTCTCCGCGCCGGACAGCCCGATCGCACCGAACGCCTGCGCGAACTTGTTGCGCAGCTCGGACATCCCCTCGGGCGTCGAGGTCGCCAGGAACGTGAAGATGTCGCGCACGTTGACGGCACCTGGGATGTGCCCGGACGCGTAGACCTCGGGGTCACGGGTGTCGATGATGACGGTGGTGGCCGACGGCATCGCGTGCAGCTCGGCCGGGGTGATCAGAACCTTCTCGCTCATTCACGCATTCCTGTTTGAGGGACTGCATTGCAGGACGTATGACCTGCAGTTCAGGCCGGGGTTGAGACTGCTGGCACGGCAGCATCGCGAGCATGGATTTTGGCCTGGAACCGGGTCGGACCAGTCAACTACGGGCCTCGTCATCGGTCGCACGTCCGTCCGATGACGGTGCCTCGGATCCCTCCGGTCGGGCGAAGCCACGCGCAGGATCAGGACGCCGAAAGGCCGGCAAGCTCCTGACGAAGGTGACGGATCGACGGCGTTATGATCGCCACGAACCACGCCTCGCGCTGCAGACGCGACACCGTCGACCCCTCCAGATACCCCCGCGCTCCGGCGTGCATCATCGCCGCCTGGCTCGCTTCCAGGGTCAGCT
The DNA here is from genome assembly GCA_964236535.1 of uncultured Acetobacteraceae bacterium. Taxonomy (GTDB): domain Bacteria; phylum Pseudomonadota; class Alphaproteobacteria; order Acetobacterales; family Acetobacteraceae; genus CAXSEF01. The sequence continues at coordinate 8,649 of CAXSEF010000054.1, read as the reverse complement.
CGCTGCAGGACACCCGCGCCTCCAGGACCTTGCGCAGATAGGCCGGGCCGGCCTCGTGCGGCGTCTGCGCCAGCGCCAGCACGGTGTCGCGCAGTGCACCCAGCCGATCCGCGAGCTCGTCGGCCTGCAGCGGCAGGTGGCTGTTGGTCCGCGCATACGACACGTTGTCGCGGCGCATCGATTCGACGCAGGCGCTGATCACGCCCAGCCCCATGCCGGCCTGCAGCAGCACGAAGCCGGGCTTGATGCGGCGCGCCATGTCGCCCAGCGGCTCGGCCAGCAGGTCCTCGTCCGCAATGAACGCGTCGCGGAACAGGATTGAGTAGGTGCCGGTGCCTTCCAGCGCGATGAACTTGATCGACTGGCGGAGCTCGACGCCGGGCTGGCCGCAGCGGACCATCGTCATCACCCTGTGGTCGGCGTCCTCTGCATCGCGAAAGATGGTGCCGAACCAGTGGCCCTCGCCGAGGTTGGACACCCACGGCAGGGTGCCCGAGACCCGCCAGCCGCCGGCGACGCGATGGCCCTTCAGCTTGAGCGCCTCGATCCCGGCCAGCGCCTTGACCGGGTTCGACAGCCCGGTGCCGCCGAGCAACCCGGCGCTGGCGATCCCTGGCTGCAGCCGCTCGCGCAGCGCGATGTTGGACGAGTTCTCCAGGTACCAGCCGCTCGCATTCTGGCACCAGGCGCAGAACCCGCTCGACATGCACTGCGCCGAGATCGCCTCCATGGCCTCGATCGCGGCCGGCAGGTCAGGCCCCGCGAGCGGCGTCGGACCCGCGAGGTGCATCGCGAAGGCGCCCGCCTCGCCAAGCCGGCGCAGCGCCCGCTCGGGATAGACGCCCTCGTGGTCGACCTGCTTGGCGATCGGCGCCAGTTCCGACTTCGCCAGTTGGCGGATCCTGGCCAGCACCTGCGTTCGATCGCCGCCGGCGTTCGGCACCAGGCGCAGGCCCGGCGCCGCGTGCATCGGGTGGGCGGCCCCTGGAGCCGCCACCCGGGCTCCCCCCAGGGCCACCCGCGGCATCAGGCCGCGTCCACGGTCAGCGCGACCGGCTTGGTGAATGTGTTGGCGACCGGAGACCATACCTTGGCGTGGGCGATGATCGCGTCCAGCTCCTCCTGCGGGGCGTCGCCGTCGAGATGCACCTTGACCCGCACCGCGTCGAAACCCACCGGCTTCGGCGAAATGTCGCCCGTGCCCCATACCGACGTGATGTTGATATCGGCTTCGAGCTCAAGCTCGAGCCTGGTGATCGTGATGTTGCGTGCGACCGCATTGGCGTGGATGCCCACGGCGAGGCACGAGCCGAGCGCCGCAAGCGAGGCCTCGGACGGGTTGGGCGCGGTGTCGTCACCAAGGAGCACCGCCGGCTCGTCGATCACGTGCGCAGGCAGGGTGCGGATCATGTTGAGGTGGCGGAAGCGGCCTTCGGCCACGGTCCGGCACTTCAGGGTCTTCACCGCCGTCGGATCGGCACGGCCCTTGGCGATCAGCCCGTCCAGCCCCTCGCGGTCGATCGGCTGCAGGCACGGGTGCATCGCCGGGGCGGCGGCGGGCTGCGGCGCATCGGCCGACATCACGGTGTTCAGGTTGGCACTCATCGGACACTCCCAATCTGGGCCGGCGGTACGCCGACGGCCGGACACTACACCGATCGACGTCGAACAGACAGGTCAGTCTTGTCAACCGTGCTTGAGCAAGCGGCGTGCCAGATATCGTGAAATCACGTCCAGCCGGCCGACCGTCCTGGTTGGGCAGTTTGTCGCGACCGGTGAGACATGCAACACATGGTTGTCGCCGAAGTTCGATCCGTATGATGCCCGAAACACGTGCATCGTTGCTCAAGCAGGGCTATTCCGTATGCAGTCCGTGTCCAAGGCCGCTGCCCCCGTCTCGCTGTTTTGCCCCGCGCCGGACAGTACGGAGACCGCGGCGCTGTTGCCGCACCAGCGGATCGTCGCTGCTGCCCGCGAGCTGTTCTGCCGCGACGGCATCCACGCGACCGGCATCGACCGCATCCTGACTATGGCGGGCGCCTCCAAGATGACTCTCTACAGCCGCTTCGGCTCCAAGGAGGCGCTGATCCGCATCGTGCTCGAGGAGGAGGGCAGGGTGTGGCGCGACCGCTTCTGCACCGCGCTCGCCGCGTCCGGCCCGACGCCCGCGTTGCGCCTCGGCCAGGCGGTCGCGGTGCTGGACGCCTGGTTCCGCGAGCCGAGCTTCACCGGCTGCGCCTTCATCAACGCCGCCGCCGAGCACACCAAGGGCGAGCCGTGGCTGCGCGAGATCGCCGCCCAGCACCATGTGCTCGTGCTGGGTTTCCTCGCCGAGGAGGCTCGCGCCGCCTGTGCCCCGGAGCCCGATGTCCTCGCCCGGCAGATCATGCTGATGCTCGATGGCGCGATGACCGCGATGATGGTGGGTGGCGATCCGGCGGTGCTGGCCATCGCCGAGCGCAATCTGCGCGCGATCCTGGCGCAGGACCTGCCGGGTCCGGCGACGGGAAGGTAACACCAGCGGGTCCTGGGCGTGGGCGGCCGGGCAGGCAAGGCCAGAGGCTCTGCCTCTGGACTCCGCCAAAGGCCTAGCCTTTGGAATCCATTTGTTCAACAGACGGGTTTCCAACGGCGTCAGGCCTTTGGCGGGTCTGGGCAGAAAAACCGCTTGCTTAAGCATATGGATTCTCAAGGCCTGCCTTGAACGGAGTCCGGAGGCAGAGCCTCTGGCCTGGCCAGCTTCCCGAGCTCAGTCCCGCAGTCGAGGGTCGAGCGCCAGGTACGCCACGTCCACCACCGCGCTGGCCGCGACCACGAAGAACGACGCATACATCACGGTTGCGAGGATCATCGGCAGGTCGAACTGCGCCATCGCGTCGTAGGTCAGACGGCCCACGCCGTGCAGGTCGAACACCAGTTCGGTCAACACCGTGCCGCCGCCGACCAGCGCCCCGAAGTCCAGTCCGAACAGCGCCACCGCGGTCGCCAGCGAGCAGCGCAGTACGTGGCGCAGCAGCACCCGGCGTTCCGACACCCCCTTGGCGCGGGCGGTGCGCACGTGGTCGGCGCCCCAGCTCTGCACCAGACTCGCCCGCAGCACCCGGCCGTACAGCCCGGCATAGGACGCGGCCAGGGTGGCGCAGGGCAGCGCCAGGGTGGCCAGCCAGGCGAGCGCGCCGTGCGGCGGCACCCCGGCCGGCGGCACCCAGGCAAACAGCGTGCGGTGCAGCCGCCCCTGCGCGACCAGCATCACCACCTCGCCCAGCCAGAACACCGGCACCGACAGCGCGAGCAGCCCCAGCCCACCCAGCACCCGGTCGGCGACGCCCCCGGGACGCGCCGCCGACGGCAGCGCGATCGCCAGCGCGCCGGCGACCCACATTACCGCCGCGCCTGCGACCAGCGCCAGCGTGACCGGGGCCGCCGCCAGCAGCGCCGGCACCACCAGCTGGCCGCGGTTGACGAACGAGGCGAGGTCGCGGTCGATGAACAGCCGCCGCATCATCAGCCCGTACTGCACCACCAGCGGCCGGTCGAGCGCGAAGCCGTGCCGCACCGCCGCCAGCGTCTCCGGCGAGGCGCCGCGCCCGGCCAGGCGCGCGGCGGGGTCGGCGCCGGGGGTCGCGAAGAAGATCAGGAACACGACGACGCTGAGGGCGAGCGTCACCGCGACGGCCTGCAGCAGGCGGCGGAACAGGACGGCGGTCATGCGTCGGAAGCAAGGCCAGAGGCTCTGCCTCTGGACTCCGCCGGGGCCTGAGGCCCCGGACCCGCACACGAAAGGCTTGCGCGGCATGTTTTGCGGCGTTGTGCCGCCTGGGCCTTTCGGAGGCCGGTCCAGGGGCGCCGCCCCTGGCGGAGTCCAGAGGCAGCGCCTCTGGCCTTGCCTCTCAACGGGCTATCCTCCGCGGATCGACCCGGGCCTGCAGCCCCTCGCCGACAACGTTGAGCGCCAGCACCGTGAGGGCGATCGCGAGGCCGGGCAGGATCGCCACCAGCGGACGCAGGAACAGCAGGTCTAGCCCCTCGTGGATCAGGCTGCCCCAGCTCGCCGCCGGCGCCTGCACACCGATGCCCAGGAACGACAGTGCCGACTCGGTCAGCAGGCTGATTGCCAGCACCAGCGGCGCGAACGCCAGCAGCGTCGGCACCAGGCCGGGGAGCACCTCGCGCCGCAGGATGCGCCACGGGGAGGCGCCGACGACCACCGCCGCGGTCACGAACTCCGCCCGCGCCAGCGCCAGCACCTGCGCGCGCACCGGCCGCGCCACGTAGGGGATGTATGCCACGGCGATGATCAGCGTCGGCAGGGCGAGGCTGTCCGGCGCGATGCGCAGCGGCCCGATGCGGATGCCGCCCTGCAGCGACACGACGGACAGCGAGATCGCCAGCAGGAACACCGGGAACGCCCAGAGCAGGTCGAGGGCGCGGGCGAGCAGCGCGTCGACCCAGCCGCCAAGGAAGCCTGCCAGCAGCCCGAGCAGCGTCGCCGCGGCCATGCACAGCAGCGTGGCACCGCCGGACACCAGCAGCGAGGCCCGCGCGCCGTAGAGCAGGCGCGCAGCCACGTCGCGCCCTTGCGCGTCCGCCCCCAGCAGGTAGGCCCGCCGCCAGCCCGGCCCGACCGGCACCACGCCGAGCCCTGTCGCCTCGACCGCCAGCACTGGCGGCGACGCCGGGCCATCGGTGTGCCCGGCCGGCGTGGAGCGGAACGGGTCGGTGCCGGACACCGACGCAGCATAGAACGGTGCAGCAAGGCCACCCGCGACAATCAGACCGAGCACGACCAGCGCCACGCGCATCCAAGGAACCCCTCGCAGACACTCAGACCACATGGAAGTCAGGACCACCTGGTGCCAGGTGTCGACAGGTTTCGCGTTGCGCGGTCGACGTTCGCACGCGCCACGATATTGTCGCTTTCGAACGCTACGACGATCCTGCCGCCGCACGCGAAAAATGGCGACGCCGTTCTGTTCACGGACTGAATTCCGTCTGCCGGCACGCACGTCATCACACCGGCGCCAGCATCGCTAGCAACCAGCTTGAGGAACACCAATTTGTAACGGTTCTGCTTGACGTGTAGCGATGTGGCGCCTGTCGATGGCGTCCAGCATCGCCCGGTGCGGATCATCGATCCGACACGGTGGAATTGTTGCAGGAAACGGCAAGGAGTTGCCACGCGGCCATGGCCAAAGCAGACACACCGACGCGTGCTCCACGTGGGGCCAAGGCCGTGAGCCGCGCCTTCCTGGCCGCGATCGAGGAGTTCCCGGCACCGCAGCAGACGGCCATCGCCAAGGCCTCGCTGGCGATGATCCGCGACGAGCTGAAGGTTCGCAAGGAGCGGGCCAGGATCATGGTGGCGCGTGCGAAGGCTCGTGCTGCGCGGGCGCGCAAGCCGGCGGCGGTTGCGATCAGGCAGGCGGCGCCTCCCGCCGAGACGGCGCCAAAGGCCGTGCGTGCCAAGCCTGCACCGAAGCCCGAGGTTGCGGCCGGAATACCGGTCCAGGCCAGACCGACCGGCGTCGGTCCTGCGAAGGGCGCGCTGCGGCCGCGTCCGGTCCGCCGCTCCGGGGCGGCGCGCGTGGTCGAGGCGGCGCCAGTGGTCGAGACGCTGCCAGTGGTCGAGACGGCGCCGGCGCCCAGGGTCTTGACCGGGACGGGCGCGAAACCTGGCGGCGCGAAGCCATCGAAAGTGGTTGCCAAGGCGAAAAAGCCGCGGGCCGCCAAGCCACCGGCAACGGGTGCACCCGAGGCTGACGTGGCGAAGGAGCCTCCTGCGGCAGTCCGGGACGTCGCAGCCCTGGACGCGCGAACTGCGGAAGCGGGAGCTCGGGACACGGCAGATGGGCCCGATGTGGCGCCAGCGCCGCTGCGGGCGATACGCCGTCGCCGCGTGAAATCTGAGCCGGGAGTTGTGGGCTGACGCTGTCCCGGCGCGTCGGAGGATGGCGGCGGGTATCGTCGCCGGGCCCAGGGCAGAGCCGGGCCTTGATTCCCGCGCCGCAACGCCGACACGCATCGTCCCTCGCGCCACATTGACTCCGGCTCCCCGAGTGCAACCTATCACGGCATGGCGCATGGCCCGCCCCTGTCGCGACGCGAGGCCCTGTTCGCCGGGCTGTGCCTGTGCTGCATGCCGTCGCGCGGCCGGGCTGCCGAGGCGGTGGACGGGCCGCTGGCGATGCAGGAGGTGGCACCCGGCCTGTGGTTCCAGCGCGGCGTCGACGAGAATGCCAGCCTCGCCAACCAGGACGCCATCGCCAACACGGGCTTCGTGGCCGGCCGCGACTCCGTCGCGGTGATCGACCCCGGCGGCGACCTGCGTTGCGGGGAGCGTCTGCGCGCGGCGGTGCGCGTGGTGACCGCATTGCCGATCCGTTATGTCGTGCTGACCCACGTCCACCCCGACCACCATTTCGGCGCCGGTGCGTTCCTGGCCGACAATCCGGTGTTCGTGGGCCATGCCCGCCTGCCCGCGGCACTCGCGGCGCGCGGCGCGTACTACCAGGCCGGGCTCGACGACGTTCTCGGCCGCGGCCTGGCCGGCCCCGTCGTGCCGCCGACCATGCTGGTCGCCGACCGGGCGGAAATCGACCTCGGCGGCCGCCTGCTGTCGCTGCATGCGCACGGCCCGGCGCACACCGACAACGACCTGAGCCTGGTCGACCGGCAGAGCGGAACCCTGCTCTCGGCCGACCTGGTGTTCGCCCACCGCGTCCCCTCGCTCGACGGCGATCTGCGCGGCTGGATCCGCGAGCTCGCGGTGCTGCGCGCCATGGGCTGCGACCGCGTGGTGCCGGGGCACGGCCCGCTCCGCCTGTCATGGGACGAGGCGGCGGCCCCGATCGGCGGCTATCTGGCCGCACTGCTGGGCCAGACCCGGGCCGCGATCCGCGACGGCCTGCCCATCGAGCAGGCGGTGACCACGGTCGCCGCCGACCAGCGCGGCACCTGGGCGTTGTTCGACGACTACAACGCTCGCAACGTGACCGAGGCGTACAAGGAGCTGGAGTGGGAATGACTCCCGCACCAGATGGAAGATCGGCGCCGCAACGTCGGCCCAGGGGGAGAGCCAGGATGACCGGGGTCGGGATGAGGATCGCCAGGACGACGCGGGCGGTGCTGCTTGGCGCCGCACTGCCGGCGCTGATGGTCTTGCTGGCCTGCCCGCAGCCCGCGCGCGCCGAGGACGAGGCCGCACGCGACGCCCGCTGGGTCGAGCTGAGCCATGCCATCTTCGGCGACCGCGTGGTCGAGGACGGTGCCGGGCTGGTGACGCTGCAGGCGCCGCCGCGCGCGCTCGACGCCGCGCTGGTGCCGATGTCGGTGGCACTGTCCGGCAGCAAGCCGGTCAGGGCGGTCTACCTGGTGATCGACGACAATCCCTCGCCGCTCGCCGCCACCTTCACCTTCGGGCAGCTCGGCGACCCGACCGAGATCAGGCTGCGGGTGCGGGTCAACCAGTACACCCGCGTGCAGGCGGTCGCCGAGACCACCGACGGCCACCTCTACATGACGCAGGATTTCGTGAAGGCGGCCGGCGGCTGCTCGGCGCCCGCCGGCTCGAACGACGAGCAGGCGCTGCGCGACCTCGGCCAGATGAAGCTGCGCCTGCTCGGCGACTACAGCCCGGCCAAGCCGCTCGCCGCGCAGCTGCTGATCCGCCACCCGAACTTCAACGGCATGCAGATGGACCAGGTGACGCGGCTGATGACGCCGGCGCGGTTCCTCGACCGCACCGACATCACCTATGACGGCGAGCCGGTGCTGAGCGTCGCGTCCGACATCTCGCTGAGCACCGACCCCGCGATCACCTTCAGCTTCACCCCGCGCGGGCCCGGCAAGCTCGATGTCACGGCCCATGACAGCACCGGCACCATCTTCCGTCACGCGTTCGACGTTCCGGCCCACGGCACCTGAGGCGGGCCACGAGCATGAGGTTCGCCGTCGCGGCAGGGTTGGCGAGGCGGCATTTGCCGCTGATCGTCGCGGTCGTGTTCTGTCTCGGCGCAGCCCCGGAGCGGGTCGCCGAGCCCGATGGGCTCTGGGCCGGGCCGCAGCAGGGCCCGGTGCCGGCCAGCCTGTCCGGCGGCCGCGTCGTCGACACCGCAGGGCTCGCTGGTCTGCTGGAGCGTGGCGGGGTCAGCCTGGTCGACGTCAGCGCCGCGCAGCCCCGCCCTGACGGGCTGCGGCCGGGCGCCCTCTGGCTGCCGCTGCCGCACGAGGACATCGCAGCGGCTTCGGCAGCCGGGACCAACAACACGGCCTGGCTCCCTGGCGCCGGGCAGCCCGCAATGGATCCCGTGGACGAGACATGGCTGCGCAACCGGCTGGCGGCGCTGACGGCCGGCCTGTCACGGCCGCTGGTATTCTACTGCCACCCGCACTGCTGGCGGAGCTGGAACGCCGCGAAGCGTGCCATCGGCTACGGGTACCGCGACGTGCTGTGGTATCCTGCGGGCATCGAAGGCTGGAACGGCGCCGGGCACCCGGTCGCGGCTGCGGATCCGGAGATCGCGCCTTAGCAGGCGCGCGGCCCGACTCGCCATGGGCCTGTCGTTGCGCTGCCTTGATACCAACCTGGCTTGAGCGTGGCCGGCCAGGCAAGGAAGGCCAGAGGCTCTGCCTCTGGACTCCGCCAAAGGC
>CAXSEF010000053.1:18508-22716 GCA_964236535.1 uncultured Acetobacteraceae bacterium | reverse complement strand
CGCCACAACCCTGTCCCGAAGATCCACCGACAATGCTCGTGCCATCCATGCCGGCCTCCAGCACCAGCACGGATTATGAATCAGAAAAGCAGACCTGCGGGACAGGGCCGCGTATGTGAAGTTGCCGTTACCGTGATTGGGTTGGTGCAGTAGCAGACACAGATTTAGGAAGGATCGTTGAGTCGTCTCTTACAATTCGCCATCCATCAGGCGTCTTGACCAAGACCGCCATGAAGTATCCGTCCAGATCGCCGCCGCCCTGCGCCGTACGCTGTAGGTGAAAGCTCGCCGTCGATGTTATGAACCGCTTGTCCAGTGGCTGAACCTCTACCGCCGAGTAGGTCAGATGCCCCATTGATTCTCGGTTTGGGAAGAGATGCTGAAAATTCTCAAGTATGCTGCTGTAGCCTTTGTGAATATCAGGGCCAATGAACAAAAGATCCGGTCCCTTCTGATACGCTCCGGTGAACCCTACCAGATCGCCCTGGTTCCAGCTCTTTGCCTGCTGATCATACAACGCAGCAACTGCGGCCTTCTCGTCTATGACGTTACTCTGAGCTGACGCAGACCCGGTCAGAAACACAAAGCACAAAGCCATAGCCGAAAATCGATGATTCATACTGCAGATTCCTCAATTAGTTTGGGGTAAATGTGCATTGTCGTGCGTTGCTGGCTAGTCCACAGCTTTGCCCTCGTAGAGCCCGCTCAGCTTGGATTGCCGCCGTCCATGACCCGAAGCAGCGGTCCGGGAGGGGCGTCGACCTGAGCCTTGATGCGGGCCTCGCCGGTCAGGTGAGTGCCGACGACCGAGTTGCTGAAGTAGCGCACTAACTCACTTCGATATGAAGCTGATATCGTCATCGGAGAGGATTTTCTGCTGTATTCTCGTCTCCTGCTGGCGAATGCCCGTTTCGGTATGGTCGATGCCGCTTACTACAGGTACTCCCGCAGACGGGACTCAGTATCCTTCAGTCGAGGATCGACTTTTCAGCTCATAGAAGTCAACCGCAGAGTGCGTGCATGTCTTGGTGACGTATCGGTAGAAAGATCGCCAGACACCATCGGAAACCGGTCTGACCTGGCAGCGATCCTCGCTGGCCGGGAAATCGCGCTCTGGTATCAGCTGTTCTCGTGGTCTCTCGTGAACGGTCATCTGATGACCGCGATGAAGTGCGCCCGCCACATTCCGGCGACGTATCTGTCGCGTGGTGTCTGGGTAGCGCTCAGGCGAAGGGCCGTCTTCTCGCGGTTCAAAGCCGGTGCCACCTAGAGCACCGACTCACGCGGGACCATGGCGACGATCCGCGCCAAATCCTCACGCGGGGGTTGTTGCGGCCTGGCGCGGGGGTTGCCGCTGAGGCGGCAGCTTCCGACCGGATACCCGGCAGTTCATGGCCATCCCAGTTCCACCTTGAGCCCCTGGGTGTCACGCCGCAGGACGCCGCGGCTCCTTGAGCGCGCTTTCCTGAGCACAGGGATTCTCAAGGCTAGGCCTTGAGCGGAGTCCAGAGGCAGAGCCTCTGGCCTTGCCTGCCTTACGCGCGGGCGGGCTGCGGCTGGCCGAGGGCGGCGGAGACGATCGCGGCGACGGCGATGTTGGCGGCCAGCGCGAGGAGGCCGGTGTAGATGCCGCAGGGGGTGCCGCCGAGGGTCATGGTGTGGACGGGCTTGAGGCCGTCGGCGACGACGATCCAGCTGCCGCCGGCGATGCCGGTGGTCCAGCCGGCGAGGAGGCCTTCGGCGCGGAAGAAGCGGGTGAACAGGCCGAAGACGACGGAGGGGAAGGTCTGGAGGATGACGAGGCCGCCGATGAGCTGGAGGTCGATGACGTCGCGGGTCTGGAGGAGGAAGATGCAGAGCAGGGCGCCGGCCTTGACGAGGAGGGAGGTGACCTTGGCGACCCGGGCTTCGCCGGCGGGGGTGACGGCGGGGTCGACGTAGGCTTTCCAGACGTTGCGGGTGAACAGGTTGGCGCTGCCGATGGACATGACGGCGGCGGGGACGAGGGCGCCGATGGCGACGGCGGCGAAGGCGAAGCCTGCGAACCACTGCGGGAAGATGGCGGCGAACAGGGCGGGGACGACGCTGGTGGGCGGGGTTTTCGGGTCGATGCCGGCGGCGTAGGCCATGTAGCCGAGCAGGGCGATGAGGCCGAGGAGCAGGGTGTAGGCGGGCAGCAGGATGGCGTTCCTGCGGATGGTGTCGGCGCTTGTGGAGGCGAAGACGCCGGTCAGGGTGTGGGGGTACATGAAGGCGGCGAGTGCGGAGCCGAGGGCGAGGGAGGCGTAGGGCAGCATCTGGGCGGGGCTGAGGAGGGTGCTGCCGGAGCCTTTGGCGGCGAAGGCGGACCGGGCGGCGGCGAACACGGCGCCGTAGCCGCCGAGGTGGGCGGGGATGGCGGCGACGGCGACGAGGACCACGATGTAGATCATGATGTCCTTGACGAAGGCGATGAGCGCTGGGGCGCGCAGGCCGGCGGAGTAGGTGTAGAGGGCGAGGACGAGGAAGGCGGCGACGAGGGGGAGCTCGCCCTGGAGGCCGAGGGCGCCGATGACGACCTGCATGCCGACGAGCTGGAGCGCGATGTAGGGCATGGTGGCGAGCAGGCCGGTCAGCGCGACGGCGAGCTCGAGGGCGCGGGAGGCGTAGCGGGCGTGGACGACGTCGGCGGCGGTGACGTGGCCGCCGGCGGCCGCGTATTCCCAGAGCCTCGGCATGACGACGAAGATGAAGGGGTAGACGAGGATGGTGTACGGGAGGGCGAAGAAGCCGTAGGCGCCGGCGGAGAACACCAGGGCGGGGACGGCGATGACGGTGTATGCGGTGTAGAAGTCGCCGCCGACGAGGAACCAGGTGATCCAGGTGCCGAACTGGCGTCCGCCGAGGCCCCACTCGTCGATGTGGGCGAGGGTTGCGGGGCGGCGCCAGCGGGCGGCGAGGAAGCCCATGACCGAGACGAGGGCGAAGAGGCAGGCGAACACGAGGAAGGCGGTCCAGTGCAGGCCGCCGGGGGCTATGGGGTTCACGGGCGTTCGCTGCGGTAGACGATCCAGGTGAGGAGCGCGGTGAGCGGGACCCAGGCGAGCTGGTACCAGTAGAAGAACGGGAAGCCGAGCAGGGCCGGTTCGCTGAAGTTGTAGAGCGGCAGCCAGAGCAGCCCGGCGAAGGGCAGCAGGAGCAGCAGGCGCATCGGGCGTTCCCCCCTGGCCATCGTTGCTCGCGGCCCGTCGGCGGTTATGGCGGCGGGGTCGCGCGGGTGGCAAGGGCGGGGTTCGGCGCGGCGCGGGGTGGCCTGCTCGCGGGTCCTGGGGTGGGCAGGCGGGGCGCGGGTTGACGCGGGGCGCGACGCGGGCTCGCATTTGGGCCACAATCGGTGCGCATATTCGCGCGGCCGGCTGCACGCGGCCCGCCACTTCCGGACACGCCCCATGAAGCAGACCATCGCGCTGGTCGACGACGACCGCAACATCCTGACCTCGGTGTCGATGACGCTGGAGCAGGAGGGGTTCGCGGTGCGCACCTACACCGACGGCGAGGCGGCGCTGCAGGGGATCACGGCACGGCCGGTGGATCTCGCGGTGCTCGACGTCAAGATGCCGCGCATGGACGGCATGGAGCTGCTGCAGCGGCTGCGCCAGCGCTCGGGGCTGCCGGTGATCTTCCTCACCTCCAAGGACGAGGAGGTGGACGAGCTGATGGGCCTGCGGCTGGGTGCGGACGACTACATCACCAAGCCGTTCAGCCAGCGCCTGCTGATCGAGCGCATCCGGGCGCTGCTGCGCCGCAACGAGTCGAGCCGCGCCGAGGGCTCGGGCGCCGCGGCGGGCGGGGTGATGGTGCGCGGTTCGCTGACGCTCGACGAGACCAAGCACCAGTGCCTGTGGGAGGGTGCGGACATCGCGCTGACGGTGACCGAGTTCCTGCTGGTCAAGGCGCTTGCGGCGCGGCCGGGCATGGTGAAGTCGCGCGACCAGCTGATCGACGCGGCGTATGGCGAGAACATCTACGTCGACGACCGCACCATCGACAGCCACATCAAGCGGGTGCGCAAGAAGTTCCGCCAGGCCAGCGAGAGCTTCGACCACATCGAGACGCTCTATGGCATCGGGTATCGCTACAAGGAGAGCTAGCAGGGCCGGGGTCTCCGCCCCCGGACCCGCCCATGTCCAGGGGCGGCTTGCCCCCGGACCCGCCCATGTCCAGGGGCG
>CAXSEF010000053.1:17004-18408 GCA_964236535.1 uncultured Acetobacteraceae bacterium | reverse complement strand
GACCCGCCCATGTCCAGGGGCGGCTTGCCCCCGGACCCGCCCATGTCCAGGGGCGGCTTGCCCCTGGCGGGTCCGGGCGCAGCTTCCTCCAGCAAGGAGAGCACGGAGCGTGCCAGACAGCCTGCCTGCCCGCGGTCTCGCCGCCCCGCCCGAGCTGCGGCTGCGCTGGTTCTCGCCGCTGCTGCGCCGCATCCTGCTGGTCAACGCGCTGCCGCTGGCGCTGCTGGTGATGGGCCTGCTGTATCTCGACCAGTACCAGAACGGGCTGCTCTCGGCCGAGGTCCAGGCGCTGCGCGAGCAGGCGCGCATCTATGCCGGCGCGCTGGGCGAGAGCGCGGTGCGCACCAGCGACCCCGCCGACCCGGTGCTGCTGCCGGAGCTGGCCAAGCCGCTGCTGCGCCGCCTGACCGAGCCGACGCCCAACGCGCAGGCGATCCTCTACGCGGCGGACGGCCAGGTGATCGCCGACAGCCGGGTGCGCGCCGGGGTGGGCGGCAGCGTCACCACCGAGCCGCTGCCGCCGGCGATCGACCGCGGGGCGTTCCTCGGCACCGTCGAGCACGTCTACGACACCGTGCTCGGCCTGCTGCCGCACGACCAGGACAGCTCGGTGCAGATCAGCCCCGACGCCGCCGGCGCGGACTGGCAGCCCGACCCGAAGGAGGTGCGCCTCGGCAGCCCGTCGGACAGCCCGGAGCTGCCGGCCTACATCCGCCGCGTGGCGCACCGGCTGCTGGTCACGGTGGCCGAGCCGGTCGAGCGCAACCGCCACACGATCGGCATCGTCGTGCTCACCCGCGCGGCGCGCGAGGTCGACAACGCGCTGTTCTCGATCCGCATGTCGATCCTGAGCCTGTTCATCGTCGCCCTGGTGCTGACGGTCGCGCTGTCGTGGTACCTCTCGCGCACCATCGCCCGGCCGCTGCTGCGCCTGGCCCGCGCCGCGCACGACATGCGGGAGGGCCGGGGGCGGGCCGGCAGCGTCTCGCGGCGCCTGCTCGGCCGGCGCGACGAGATCGGCGAGCTGGCGCAGGCGCTGTCGGAGAGCGCCACTGCGCTGTGGACGCGGATGGACGCGATCGAGCGGTTCGCCGCCGACGTGGCGCACGAGATCAAGAACCCGCTGACCTCGATCCGCAGCGCCATCGAGACGCTGCGCCGCATCGAGAATCCGGTGCAGCAGCGCCGCCTGCTCGCCATCATCAACGACGACGTGCTGCGCCTCGACCGGCTGATCAGCGACATCTCGGACGCGAGCCGGGTCGACGCCGAGCTGTCGCGCACCGTCGCCGGCCCGGTCGACGTGGCGCAGATGCTGGCGCTGCTGGCGGAGATCCACGAGGCCACCCAGGGCAGCCTGGCCGGTGCCCAGGGCGGGGACGCGGCGGGCGGGGACGCGGCGGG
>CAXSEF010000053.1:15814-16904 GCA_964236535.1 uncultured Acetobacteraceae bacterium | reverse complement strand
GGGCGGGGACGCGGCGGGCGGGGACGCGGCGGGGGAGGCTGCGGCGGGGGGCGCGCGGCCGCGCATGGCGCTCGACGCGCCGGCGGCGGGGCTGGTGGTCGCCGCGGTGGAGGACCGGCTGGTGCAGGTGCTGCGCAACCTGATCGGCAACGCGCTCAGCTTCTCGCCGCCCGGGGGCACCGTGACGCTGCGGGCGCGCGAGAGCGGCGGCGCGGTCGAGATCGCGGTCGAGGACGAGGGGCCCGGCATGCCGGAGGACCGGCTCGAGCACGTGTTCGACCGGTTCTACACCGAGCGCCCGGCCGCCGAGCAGTTCGGCCGGCACTCCGGGCTGGGGCTGTCGATCAGCCGGCAGATCGTCGAGGCGCTCAAGGGGCGGATCGTCGCGGAGAACCGCTGCGGGCCGGACGGGGCGGTGCTTGGGGCGCGGTTCGTGGTGCGGCTGCCCAAGGGGTAGCGGCGGGGGTGCGGGCGCGAAGCAAGGCCGGGCTCTGCCCAGACCCGCCAAAGGCCTTGAGGCCTTTGGAAACCCGCTTGTCAAGCAAGGGGGTTCCTAGGGCTCGGCCTTTGGCTGCGTCCGGAAGCAGAGCCTCTGGACTTGCTTTCGTGGAAATCGATCGGCGGACATTCAACCTCGGCGCTCTGGCGACGTCGGCTGTTCTCTCGGCGGGCGGCGCGACGGCGGAACCTCGGAGCACGACAATGCATGGGCTCATCAGCCAGTTGATGACGAAGCCGGAGCATCGCGACGAGCTTGTCCGGATCCTGGCCGCGAGCACGGACGGGATGCCCGGCTGTCTCAGCTACGTCATCGCCCTCGACGCGACGCGAGACGATGCGGTCTGGATCACCGAGGTCTGGACCGACAGCGAGAGCCACACCGCGTCCCTCGAACTCCCTGGCATCCAGGCCGCGATGACGGAAGGGCGACCGCTGATCACGGGAGCGGGGTCGAGAACGACGACGCATCCCGTCGCCGGCATCTGAGGCACCCTCGACCCGACGGTTCACGCAGCCTCGACTGGAGGCGGACATTCAAGGTGAGACTCTGCCCAGAGGCCCTGCCTTGCTTCCAGGCGAATGGATGCCA
>CAXSEF010000053.1:0-15714 GCA_964236535.1 uncultured Acetobacteraceae bacterium | reverse complement strand
GGCTGCGTCCGGAGGCAGAGCCTCTGGCCTTGCTCGCTTGCTCCGCGCCGCGTCGCCGGCGCAGGGTGCGGCTCCTCCACGAGCCGGAAAGCCGCGCCCTTGCCCCATCCCAGCGCCCAGGACCTCGCGACCGAGGAGCACGACAAGCACGAGGCGCAGGCGGTGATGGCTGCCGCCCATTTCGACGCGCGGACCGTCTCGACCGTTCTGCTTGCCGTTCTGGCGGTGTTCTACACGCTGTATTTCGCGGCCGAGATCGTGCTGCCGATCACGCTGGCGGTCGTGCTGAACCTGCTGCTTTCGCCGGCGATGCGTCTGCTGACCAACCGGCTGCGGCTGCCGCGCACGCTTGCGGCCCTGCTGCTCATCATCGTGCTGTTCTGCGTCGTTGCGGCCGTGCTGTTCGCGATCTCGTTCCCTGCCTCGGAGTGGATCAGGAAGGCGCCGGAGGCGATGCCGGAGATACGCCACAAGCTGTCCGGCCTTGCCGGCCCGATCGACGCGGTCCGCCACGGCATGGACCAGCTCCAGCACCTCATGCAGCAGGGCGGCGGCGACCAGCCGCAGCCGCAGCCGGCGCCCGCGTCGAGCGTCGGCGCCATGCCGCCCGGCGTCGGCGCGGTCGGCGGGGCGATCCTGAGCGGCACCAAGACCCTGCTCGGCCAGCTGTTCACCCTGCTGCTGCTGCTGTTCTTCCTGCTTTCCGCGGGCGACAGCCTGCTGCACCGCCTGGTCGACGTGCTGCCCAGCTTCGCCGACAAGCGGCGCGCGGTGCAGATCGCCCGCGAGATCGAGGGCAACATCTCGATGTATCTTGCGACGATCACCATGATGAACCTGCTGGTGGGCGTGCTGAACGGGCTGCAGGTCTGGCTGTTCGGCATGGGTGCGCCGCTGCTGTGGGGCACCGTCGCCTTTTTGCTGAACTACATCCCGATCCTGGGCCCGCTGACCGGGGTGGTGATTTTCCTGCTGGTGGGGCTGCTGAGCTTCTCCTCGCCGTGGTTCGCGCTGGTGCCGGCGGGCACGTACCTGCTGATCCACATCATGGAAGGCGAGACCATCACGCCGATGCTGCTTGCCCGGCGCTTCACGCTGAACCCGCTGCTGGTGATCGTGTCGCTGTTCTTCTGGGACTGGCTGTGGGGGGTGCCGGGGGCGTTCCTGTCGGTGCCGCTGCTCGCGGTGTTCAAGATATTCTGCGACCACATCGACAGCCTCACGCCGATCGGCCACATGCTGGGCGAGAGCCAGGCCAGGCCGAGGAAGGCCTGAGGCAGGCGAGGCCGGAGTCTCCGCCTCTGGACTCCGCCGCGGGCCGAGCCTTCGGACCCACGCATGGGAGGACGCTGCGGGGGGGGCGGTGCCAGGCCCTGCGGAACTGCTTGACATCGGGGTCCCAGGGGCTTGCCCTTGGCGGAGCCTCCGGCCTTGCTGGCCTGGCCGGCGACGCGGCCACCGCCGCGGGTGGCATTCTCCTTGCTTGCATCGGCCGTCACGGCGCCGTAATGCCGGTGCGGTCCGACCATCAGAGCCGCGGGGGCGCCGTCGCGATGTGCAAGCTGCCTGTTCGCGGTGCATCCTGCGCCGGGTCCTGCTGATCCGGCATGGCGGACCCGTCGTTCGACACCCACTGCCCGTACTGCGGCCTGCAATGCGCGATGACGCTCGCGCCGGACGATGCGGGGGGCTGGGTCGCCGCCGGGCGTGACTTCCCGAGCAACAAGGGCGGCCTGTGCCGCAAGGGGTTCACCGCCGGCAGCCTGCTGGGCGCGCCCGACCGCCTCACCACCCCGATGGTCCGCGACCGGCGCGGCGCGGCGCTGCGCCCGGCGAGCTGGGACGAGGCGCTGGAGCGGGTCGCCGCGGGCATGCGGGCGATCCAGGACGCCCATGGCCGCGACGCGATGGCGGTATATGGCGGCGGCGGCCTGACCAACGAGAAGGCCTACCTGCTCGGCAAGTTCGCCCGGGTGGCGCTGCGCACCGCGATGATCGACTACAACGGGCGGTTCTGCATGGCGACGGCGGCGGCCGGCGGGCTGGCGGCGTTCGGGGTGGACCGCGGGCTGCCGTTCCCGCTCGACGACATTCCCGGCGCCGAGGCGGTGCTGCTCGCCGGCGGCAACCCGGCCGAGACCATGCCGCCGATCATGCAGTACTTCGACGAGCAGCGCCGGCGCGGCGGGCGGCTGGTCGTCGTCGACCCGCGGCTGTCGGCCACCGCGAAGCTCGCGCACCTGCACCTGCAGCTCACGCCGGGGACCGACGCGGCGCTGGCCACCGGGCTGCTGCACATCGCGATCCGCGACCGGCTGATCGACGAGGCGTTCATCGACGCCCGGACCAGCGGCTTCGCGCAGGTGAGGCGGGTCGCGGCATCGTACTGGCCGGACCGGGTGGAGCGCATCACCGGCGTGCCCGCCGACCGGCTGGTGCGGGCGGCGCACATCCTCGGCGAGGCGGCGACCGCGATGGTGCTGTCCGCGCGCGGCACCGAGCAGCACAGCCACGGCACCGACAACGTGCTCGCCTACACCAACCTGCTGCTGGCGCTGGGGCGTGCGGGCAGGGTGCACTGCGGCTACGGCACGCTGACCGGGCAGGGCAACGGCCAGGGCGGGCGCGAGCACGGCCAGAAGGCCGACCAGCTGCCCGGCTATCGCAAGCTCGACAACCCCGAGCACCGCGCGGCGGTGGCCGCGGTGTGGGGGGTGGGCGCCGACAGCCTGCCGCAGCCCGGACTGTCCACCATCGAGATGTTCGCCGAGCTGGGCGGGCGCATCCGCGGGCTGCTGGTGATGGCCGCCAACCCGGTGGTCTCGGTGCCGGACGCGACCGCGTTCGCCGGGCGGCTGGGCGGGCTCGACCTGCTGGTGGTCGCCGACATGTTCCTCTCCGAGACCGCGGCGCGCGCCGACGTGGTGCTGCCGATCGCGCAGTGGGCCGAGGAGGAGGGCACGACGACCAACCTGGAGGGGCGGGTGATCTACCGCCGCCAGGTCAAGCCGCTGCCGGAGGGGGTGCGTCGCGACACCGACATCCTCGCCGAGCTGGCCCGGCGGCTGGGCTGCGACCGTCCGTTCGAGGCCGAGCCGCGCGCCGCGTTCGACGAGCTGCGCGTCGCCAGCGCCGGCGGGCTGTCCGACTATTCCGGCATCACCTACGAGCGCGTGGTCGCCGAGCAGGGGGTGTTCTGGCCGTGCCCGGGCGAGGGCCACCCCGGCACGCGGCGGCTGTTCCTCGACCGCTTCGCCCACCCGGACGGCCGCGCGCGCTTCCACCCGGTCGAGCACCGCGGCGCCGCCGAGCAGCCGGACCGCGAGTACCCCTACGTGCTGACCACCGGCCGGGTGCTGACGCACTACCAGACCGGCGCGCAGACCCGGCGGGTGCCCGAGCTCGATGCGGTCGAGCCGGAGCCGTTCGTGGAGCTGCACCCCGACCTCGCGCGCGGTCTGGCGGTGGGGCCGGGCGACGCCGTGCGCCTGGTCACCCGGCGCGGCGAGATGGTGGCGCGCGCCCGGCTGAGCCGCGGCATCCGGCTGGACACCGTGTTCGTGCCGTTCCACTGGGGCGGCGAGGGCTGCGCCAACAACCTCACCAACGCGGCGCTGGACCCGGTGAGCCGCATCCCGGAGTTCAAGGCGTGCGCGGTGCGGCTCGAACGGGCGCTGCAGCCGGCGCTTGCCGTGGCGGTGCGGCCGGCCAGCACGTTGCCGGCGGGTTGAGCGCGGGCGGGGGCTGCGAAGCACGGCAAGGCCGGGCTCTGCCAGACCCGCCAAGGCCTGAGGCCTCTGGAAACCCGTCTCCTGAGCAAATGGATTCCAAAGGCCAGGCCTTTGGCGGAGTCCGGAGGCAGAGCCTCTGGCCTTGCCTGCCCAAATGGTCATGCTGAGGGGCGTTCTGCCGACGATCGCGCGCCACTGTCAGGGACCCCGGCCGATGGACGCAAGCATCCTGCCCAAGCAGCGTCTGGTGGTGGTGGGCAACGGGATGGCGGGCGCCCGCGCGGTCGAGGAGGTGCTGGCGCGCGGCGGCGGCGCGATGTTCGACATCACCGTGTTCGGGGCCGAGCCGTACGGGAACTACAACCGCATCCTGCTCTCCAACGTGCTCAGCGGGGTGCAGGACGGGGCGGACATCTTCATCAACCCGATGGCGTGGTACGAGGAGAACGCGATCACGCTGCATGCGGGGGTGCGGGTCACCGACATCGACCGCGGCGCGCGGGTGGCGATCGGCGGGGACGGCACCCGCGCGCCGTACGACGTGCTGCTGATCGCCACCGGGAGCCGCTCGTTCATTCCGCCGATGGCCGGGCTCGAGCTGGCCGACGGCACGGTCAAGCCGGGGGTGTTCGGCTTCCGCACCCTCGACGACTGCAACGCCATCGCGGCGGCGGCGGCGGGCGCGCGGGTCGCGGTGGTGATCGGCGGCGGGCTGCTCGGGCTGGAGGCGGCGCGCGGGCTGATGAACCACGGCTGCGAGGTGCATGTCGTGCATCTGGGCAGGCACCTGATGGGCGCGCAGCTCGACGCGGCCGGGGGTGCGATCCTGCGCGCCCAGATGGAGTCGCTGGGGGTGCGGATCCACCTGGAGGCGCTGACCACCGCGATCCTGGGCGAGGACCGGGTGACGGGGGTGACGTTCAGGGACGGCGAGACGCTGGATTGCGACATGGTGGTGATTTCGGCGGGCATCCGGCCGAACGCCGAGATCGGGCGCAGCGCCGGGCTGACGGTGGAGCGCGCGATCGTGGTGGACGACCGGATGCGCTCGGTGGACGACATGAACGTGTACGTGGTCGGCGAGTGCGCGCAGCACCGCGGCAAGGTGTACGGGCTGGTGGCGCCGCTGTGGGAGCAGGCGCGGGTGTTCGCCGATCACATCACTGGGCACAACATCGAGAGCGCGTATCACGGCTCCAAGCTGGCGACGAAGCTCAAGGTGATGGGGGTGGAGCTGGCGTCGATGGGGATCACCGAGCCGGCCGAGGAGCGCGACGAGACGATCCAGTTCACCGAGGCACATCGCGGCACCTACAAGAAGCTGATCGTGCGCGACGGCCGGCTGGTCGGCGGCATCCTGATGGGCGACATCAGCAAGGCGGCGTACCTGATGCAGGCGTTCGACCGCGACAGCCCGCTGCCGGAGGAGCGGCTGTCGCTGCTGTTCGACCTGGGCACGCCGTCGGTCGCGGTGACGCTGGACGAGATGCCGGCGGGCGCGCAGGTGTGCAACTGCAACGGCGTCAGCAAGGGCGCGATCGGCGCCGCGGTGGCCGACGGCAAGACGACCGCGAAGGCGGTGATGGCGGCGACGCGGGCGGGCATGGGCTGCGGCTCGTGCAAGTCGCTGGTGGCCGAGGTCGTCGCGTGGTTCGCGGCGCGGCTGGACGCGGCCGGGGTTGCGGCGGCGGGTGAGCCGGCGCCGGTGGCGGCAGGGGGAGTGGCCGGCTGGGCGACGCCGCCGCCGCCGCCGCTCCCGGCCGGGGACGGGGAGGCGGGCACCGTCTCGCTGCGGCCGCGCATGGTCGACGGGGTCATCAGCGGCGACGAGATGATCCGCATCGGCGAGGTGGCGCGGCGGTATGGCGCGGGGGTCCGGCTGGGCGATGCGGGGCGCATCGATCTCACCGGGGTTGCGGCGGAGAGCCTGGGTCGGCTGCGCGCGGAGCTCGATCCGGGCGGGTGAGGCAGCGAGCGAGGCCAGAGGCTCTGCCTCTGGACTCCGCCAGGGGGAGCCCCCCTGGACTGGCCTCCTTGAGGGGTACCAGACGCGCGGCGTCTGAACTCGGCGTCCTGTCGGCCGTTGCGCATCCGTGTGTCACGCGCCGGGCGCCGGCGCCCGCCATCGGAGGATGTCCCATGTCCAGCAGCCGCAGCCTCCTTGGCGGCCTCGCGACAGCGCCGCGTCCCGGCTGGCTCATCGGCCTCGGCGTCCTGTCGATCGTGCTCGGCGTGCTGGCCTGGGTCGATGTCGTGGCCGCGACGCTCGCCAGCACCGTGCTGATCGGCCTGCTGCTGATCGTCGCGGGCGTGGTCCAGGTCGCGCACGCCGCCGCCCACCGTGGCGGCGCCCTCGCCGGGTTCCTGCTGCCGGCGGTGATCGGGCTGTGCTACGCGCTGGGCGGCATCGCCATCATCAACGAGCCGGTCGTGGGGTCCGTCGTGCTGACCGCGTTCCTCGCCGCCTGCCTGGTGTTCGCAGGCGTCGCCCGCGTCGCCTGGGCGGCCAACCACCGGCGGCTGGGCGGCTGGTGGGTGCTGCTGCTCAGCGGCCTGGTGGCGCTGGTGATCGGGCTGGCGCTCTATCTGACGCTGCCGTGGTCGGGGCTGTGGGTGCTGGGGACGCTGGTGGCGGTCGAGCTGATCGCCGGGGGCGCGGCGGCGGTGTCGTTCGGGCTGTCGCTGCGGCGGCGCCAGGCGGCGTAGCCGGGTCCGCCTGCAAGCAAGCAAGGCTGGGCTCTGCCCAGACCCGCCAAAGGCCAGGGGCCTTTGGAAACCCGTCTCTTGAGCATAGGGATTCCAGAGGCTCGGCCTTTGGCGGAGTCCAGAGGCGGAGCCTCTGGCCTTGCTTGCCTGCCTTGCCGCTCATGCCCCTCCGGCGCGAGCGCCCCGCCGTGACGACAGCCACCCGGCCGCGAGCGTCACCACGCCGACCAGCGCCACCACCAGTGTCGCCAGCGCGTTGACGTCCGGGGTCAGGCCGAGCCTGACCTTGGAGTACACCAGCATCGGCAGCGTCGTGGCCTGCGGCCCGGACACGAAGCTCGTGATCACCAGCTCGTCGGCCGAGAGGGTGAACGCCAGCAGCCAGCCGGCCAGCACCGCGGGGGCGATCAGCGGCAGCGTCACGCCCAGGAACACCCGCCAGGGCGGGGCGCCCAGGTCCTGTGCCGCCTCCTCCAGCGAGACGTCGAACTCCGCGAGCCGGGCGCGCACCACCACGCTGACCACGCTGGTGGTGAAGGTCACGTGCGCGGCGACGATGGTCCAGAACCCGCGGCCGAGGCCGAGCTCGACGAACAGCAGCAGGCTCGCGAGGCCGATGATCACGTCCGGCATCACCATCGGCGCCACCACCAGGCCGGACAGCAGGCCGCGCCCGGCGAACCGCCCGTGCCGCGCCAGCGCCATCCCGGCGAGCGTGCCCAGCAGCGTGGCCAGGCTCGCGGCCACCGCGCCGACCCGCAGCGACAGCCACGCGGCGCCCAGGATCGCCGGGTCGGCGAGCAGCTGGCCGTACCAGCGCAGCGACCAGCCGGCCCAGACCGTGACCAGGGCGCTGCTGTTGAACGAGTAGAGTACTACCAGGGCGATCGGGGCGTACAGGAACAGGTAGCCTGCGGCGAGGCACAGGGTCAGGAGGCGGGAGCGGTGGGTCAAGGCAAGGCCAGGGCTCCGCCCTGGACCCGCTGGGGGCTGAGCTCCCAGACCCGCACATGAAAGGCAGGCTCGGGGTGCCGCCGGCCCAAGGTGATGGTTTCCAAAGGGCTCGCCCTTTGGCGGAGTCCAGAGGCGGAGCCTCTGGCCTTGCCTGCTGCGGGCCGGGCCATTCTCAACCCGTGTCGTCTGCCGCTCGGCGGCCCGCCTGCAGGAGTGCGGCGGGGAGCGCCAGCACCAGGAGCAGGACGACCGCCACGGCGGAGGCGACCGGCCAGTCGTGGTTGGAGAAGAACTCCGCCCACAGCACCCGGCCGACCATCACCGTGTCGGGGCCGCCCAGCAGGTCGGGGATCACGAACTCGCCGCTGGCCGGGATGAACACCAGCAGCGTGCCGGCGAGGATGCCGGGCAGCGACAGCGGCAGGGTGACGGTGGCGAAGCGGCGCCAGGGTGCGGCGTGCAGGTCGGCGGCGGCCTCCAGCAGCTCCGGGTCGAGCGCCGACAGCGTGGCGTAGAGCGGCAGCACCATGAACGGCAGGTAGGAGTAGGCGATGCCGATGCAGACCGCGAGGTTGCTGTTCATCACGTGCAGCGGGCCGAGGCCGAGCAGCGCCAGCGCCTGGTTCAGCAGGCCCTGGTCCTTCAGGATCATGATCCAGGCGTAGACCCGGATCAGGAAGCTGGTCCAGAACGGCAGCATCACCGCCATCAGCAGCGGGCCGCGCCAGCGCCCGGTGGTGCGCGCGAGGCCCAGCGCCATCGGGTAGCCGATGGCGAGGCAGGCGAGCGTCGACACCGCGGCGATCGCCAGCGAGTTCAGCAGGGCGGCGGCGTACAGCCGGTCCTCGACGAGGTCGCGGTAGTTCTCGGTGTGCAGGGTGAGCGTCAGCACGCCGTCGGCCCAGTGCAGCAGCGCCGAGACCGGCGGCTGGGCGATCACCTGCTCGGAGAAGCTCATCCGCAGCACCACCAGGCACGGCAGCAGGAAGAACACCGCGAGCCAGGCCAGCGGCAGGCCCGCCACCAGCCGCCGTGCCGCGCGCCCGCTCACTGCGTCAGCACCGACAGCGCGCGCGCGGCCCAGGCGAGCCGCACGCGCCGGCCGGCGGCGGGCGCTGCGTCGCCCGGCACGCTGACCCGCAGCTGCAGGCCGCCGGCGACCGCGACCTGGCACAGCGTCACCGGGCCGAGGCAGGAGACGTCGCCGACGACGCCGGCTGCGGTGTTGACGCTGTCCGCCTCCGCGGGGCCGGGGGCGGGGTCCGGGCGGGCGGGCTCGTCGGTGCCGGCGGCGAGGCCGGGCGGGCGCAGGGCGACGTCCTCGGGGCGCAGGGCCACCCAGACCTCCTGGCCGGCGACCGCGCCGTCCGCGGCGGGCGCGCGCAGCGTCCCGCCTGGCCAGGCCACGTCGCACCAGCCTGGCCCGAGCGCCGCGACCCGGCCGGCCAGCAGGTTCACCGAGCCCACGAACTCCGCGACCAGCCGGCTCGCCGGGCGGCGGTACAGCGCGAGCGGCGTGCCGACCTGGGCGATGCGCCCGGCGTGCATCACCGCGATGCGGTCGGCCATGCCCATCGCCTCCTCCTGGTCGTGGGTGACCATCAGGAAGGTGATGCCCACCCGGCGCTGGATCGCCACCAGCTCGCGCCGGGTCTCCTCGCGCAGCTTGCGGTCGAGCGCGCCCATCGGCTCGTCGAGCAGCAGCAGGCGCGGCCGCATCACCAGGCTGCGCGCGAGCGCCACGCGCTGGCGCTGCCCGCCGGACAGCGCGTGCGGCCGGCGGGCGCCGAGGCCCTGCAGCTGCACGAGGGCCAGCGCCTCGTCGACGCGGCGGGCCAGCTCGGTGCCGCGCACCCCGGTCTGGCGCAGGCCGTAGCCGATGTTGCGCGCGACGTTCATGTGCGGGAACAGGGCGTAGCTCTGGAACATCATGTTCACCGGGCGGCGGTGCGGCGGCACGCCCGCCATGTCGGCGCCGTCGATGACGATCCGGCCGGAGGTGGGCTCGACGAAGCCGGCCAGCATGCGCAGCAGCGTGGTCTTGCCGGAGCCGGAGCCGCCGAGCAGGGCGAACAGCTCGCCGGGCGCGATCTCGAGGCTGAGGTGGTCCACCGCGGGGATGCCGGCGTAGTGCCGGGTGACCGCCTCGATCAGGACCGACATCAGGGGCGGCCCGCGGTGCGTGCGGGCGCGGAGCCCGCCGGGGGCGGTGTGCCGCGGGGCCTTTCATGCGCCGGTCCAGGGGCGGCGCGCCCCTGGCGGGTCCGGGCAGGGCCCGGCCTTGCCTGGCTGCCGTTTTCCCCGCTCACTGCCCGGTGGTCACCCGCGTCCAGGCGCGCGTGCGCTCGCGTTCGTAGCGCGCCGACACCGCGCTGCCCGGGAACAGCGTGGCGGCGACCGCGGGCGTCGGGTACACCGCCGGGTTGTCCGCGAGCGCCGGGCGCAGCAGCGGCTTCGTTGCCGGCACCGCGTTGGCGTAGAACACCTTGTTGCTGATGCCGGCCATGACGTCGGGCTGCAGCACGAAGTTGATGAACGCCATCGCCGCCTCGGGGTGCGGCGCGTCGGCCGGCACCGCCATCATGTCGAACGACTCGATGCTGCCTTCGCGCGGCAGGTGGTACTCGACGTCGACGCCGGACTTCGCCTCGCGCGCGCGCTCGCCGGCGATCAGCACGTCGCCCGAGTAGCCGAGCGACAGGCAGACGCCGCCGTTGGCCAGGTCGCTGATGTACTGCGAGGAGTGGAAGTAGCGGACGTAGGGCCGGAGCCGGAGCAGCAGGGCCTGCGCGCGCGCGAGGTCGCCGGGGTCCTGCGACGCGGGGTCGAGGTGGAGGTAGTGCAGGGCGATCGGCACCACCTCGGACGGGGCGTCGAGGACGGTGATGCCGCAGTCCTTCAGCTTCGCCGCGTTGGCGGGGTCGAACAGCAGCGCCCAGCTGTCGACCGGCGCGTCGGGTCCGAGTGCCGCGCGCACCTTGGCGACGTTCAGGCCGAGGCCGGTGGTCGACCACGCCCAGATCGCGCCGTGCGCGTTGCCGGGGTCGGCGGGGGCCACGTCGGCCATCATCGCGGGGTCGAGGTTGGCCCAGTTCGGGATGCGCGCGCGGTCGAGCGGCTGGTATACTCCGGCCTGGATCTGGCGCGCCATGAACGGCTCGGCGCTCGGCACCACCAGGTCGTAGCCGGAGTGGCCGGCGAGCAGCTTGGCCTCCAGCACCTCGTTCGAGTCGTAGACGTCGTAGTGCACGGTGATGCCGGTGGCGTGCTCGAACCGCGCGACGGTGTCCTCGCCGATGTAGTCCGACCAGTTGTAGATGTTGAGCACGCGCTCCTCGGCGTGCGCCGGGACGGCTGCGGCTGCCGCTGCGGCCAGCGCCAGGGCGGCCAGGGCGGCCAGGGCGTGCCGGCAGGCGCGGGGCGCCGCGGCTGCGGGCGGAGGCGGGCGGTGTCTGGACATCGCGAACTCCCGGCAGGGCACGCGCGGCCTGTCCCGGCGCCGCTGCGGTCTACCGGCGGCGGGCGCGTCCTGGCAACCGCTGTTCGCGTGCCGGGAGCCCGGGCGGGGCTGGTGCGTGTCGCGACGCAGGCATTGACCTGGAGGTGCGGCAAGGCCGGGCTTTCCCTCCGCCCGCATTCCGATGACCCAGGCAGGTCATCGGAACCTTTCGCGGGCTGCGCCAGACCCGCCACACGGCTGAGGTTTTTGGAAACTCCTTTTCTAGGCAAATGGATTCCAAAGGCCAGGCCTCTGGCGGAGTCCGGAGGCAGAGCCGCTGGCCTTGCCTGCCTGCCCGGTCACGCTCAAGGCCTGACGGTGTGCGGTCTCGTCGATGGTTCAAGCTGGTCGGATCACGCTCTAGCCGGCGGCGCCGTCCAGGATCAGCGACGGCCTGCGCAGCTCGGCAGCACGGCGGGGCCCCTCGGCGGGCGGCGGCTGCGGCCTGGACGCCGGTTCCGTGTCGCCGGCGGGGCGCGGCACGTTGGCCGCCGCCGCCTGGACCACGACCCGGTTGCGACCGCCGCGCTTGGCGGCATACAGCGCGGCGTCGGCGGCGGCGATCAGGTCGGCGACCGCGGGCCCGGCGGCACCGGGCCGGGGCATGATCGTGGCGACCCCGATGCTCGCCGTCACCACCAGGCCCGGCGCGTTGCCGACGTGCTCGATGCGGGCCGCCTCGACCGCGGCGCGCACCCGCTCGGCCACCTCCGCGGCGCCGCCGGGCTCGGCGTCGGACAGCAGCATCGCGAACTCCTCGCCGCCATAGCGCGCCAGGATGTCGCCCGGCCGGCGGCCGAACTGCCCGATCGCCGCACTCACCCGGCGCAGGCACGCATCGCCGCCCGGGTGGCCGTAATGGTCGTTGTAGGCCTTGAACACATCGACATCGATCATCAGCAGCGACAGCGGGTATGCCTCGCGCATCGAGCGGCGACATTCCTGGTCGATCACCTCGTCGAAGCGGCGGCGGTTGGCGAGACCGGTCAGCGCGTCGGTGTTGGCCTGCGCGGCGAGGG
The DNA here is from genome assembly GCA_964236535.1 of uncultured Acetobacteraceae bacterium. GTDB lineage: Bacteria > Pseudomonadota > Alphaproteobacteria > Acetobacterales > Acetobacteraceae > CAXSEF01. The sequence goes on along the minus strand of CAXSEF010000053.1, from coordinate 3,805 downwards.
TGTGGTTCAGCGCGACGACCTCGGTCTCGGCCGCCCGACGGTCGGTGACGTCGCGGATGCTGGCCACGAACGGCGCGGGTCCGTCCCCCTCCTCCTCCAGCAGCTGGATGCGCGCCTCGACCCAGAGCGGCGAGCCGTCCTTGCGCAGGCAGCGCAGCACCGAGGTCACCGGCTCGGTGCCGGCGCGCAGCCTGGACTCGGCGTCGAACATCACCTGGCGGTCCTCGGGGTGCATCAGCGCGCCCCAGCCCTGCCCGGCGATCTCCTCGGCGCTCCAGCCGGTCAGCTTGGACAGCGACGGCGACACGTAGAGCCGCCGCCCGTCCGCCGCCACGCACAGGATCGCGTCGCTGGAGTTGTCCGCGAGCAGCTGGTAGCGGCGCTCCGCCTGCTGGCGCAGCCGGATCTGGCGCGCGAACCAGACCCCGAGTCCGCCCAGCACCAGGGCGACGCTGATGCTGATGCCCAGGTGCAGCTCGGTGTCGACGCGCCAGCCCGTCAGCACCGCGTCGAGGCCGTGCGCCACCAGGATCACCAGCGGGTAGTCGTCCACGCGCCGGTAGCTGCCCAGCCGGTAGACGTCATCGAGCGGCGACAGGTAGCTGAAGCTGCCGGTCGGCTGGTGCGGCAGGAACCTGCTGAACAGCGGGGTGCCGGAGACGTCCTCGCCGATCGCGGCACCCTCGCTGGGCGCGCGCACCAGCACCCGGCCCTGCGTGGAGTCGAGCGCGATCACGCCGTGGGCGGCCACGTCGAACGTCGCGTACAGGTGCTGCAGCGCGCCGATCGAGACCGTCACCACCGCCACGCCGTTGAAGCTGCCGTCGGGCTTGTCGATGCGGCGGGTGACGGTGAACACCCATTCGCCGTTGGCGCGGCTGCGGATCGGCGGGCCGATCAGCGGGCCTCGATCCGGGTTGCTGCGGTGGTAGTGGAAGAAGTCGCGGTCGGCGGAGCTGAAGCGGCGCGATCCGGTCCCGCTGTCGGGGGCGACGCGCTCGCCGTCGGCGTCGATGATCGACAGGTTGTTGACCAGCGGCAGGGCGGCCAGACGCATGGCCATGAACTCGTCGAGCCGGACGCTGTGTCCGGGCGTCAGGCTGTTGGTCTCGACGCGCTCGCGCAGGCCCACGGCGATCATGTCGGCCGCCCGCACCAGGTCGTGCACCTGCCCGGCCAGCGAGCGGGCGAGGTTGGCCGTCTGCGTCTCGTCGGACGCGACCGCCGCCGCGTGCATCCGCATGGCGCGCCAGCCATCGATGCCGACCTGCAGCAGGCCCACGGAAACCAGCGAGACGAGCAATGCCGCGGGGAGCGGCACTCGGCGCAGGCAGTTTCTGGCGGTCCCAGCGATCATCCAGCGGCCCCGAACGCGTTCGGTGCGAGTAGACCACGCCGACGGTTAAGAACCCTTTGATGCCGTTGGCCCCAGGCACCGACCCGGACGCGCAGACCCGCCGGAGGCCCGAGGCGTCCGGAACCCACTCCCTGAACGGATGGATGCCGGAGGCGAGGCCAATGGCTGCGTCCGCAGGCGGAGCCTCTGGCCTCGCTGATCTGGCCGGTGACTCGGCGCTCCGGGGTTGCTAGGACATCGCGTGGCTGTGAAGCATCCTCTCCAGGCAGGTTCCGGATTCGCCGACGACGCCCAGGCGCCGGACCGCTCGCGGGCGGTCCTCGACGCCGTGCTGTCGTTCGCGATCGTCGCCACCGACACGACGGGCCGCATCACCGAGTGGAGCGCCGGCGCCGAGCGCCTGCTCGGCTGGTCGGCGGGCCAGATGCACGGCGAGACGCTGGAGCGGCTGTTCAGCGCCGCGGACCGCGCCGCCGGCTGCCCGCAGTCGCAGCTGCGCCTGGCGCTGGACGCCGGGCGCGCCGACGACGAGGGCTGGGTGCCGTGCCGCGACGGGTCGCTGCTGCGGGCGGCGGGCGAGACCACGCCGCTGCGCGATGCCTACGGCACGCACCGCGGCTTCGTCAGGGTCCTGCGCGACCGCACCGCCGCGCACCGGGCCGCCGAGGCGCTGGCCGGCGCCCACGCGCTCGACGGGCTCATTCTCGACGCCGTCGCCGACGGCATCGTGGTGCTCGACGCCGACGACCGCATCGGCTTCGCCGCCGCCGCCGCGCGGGCGGCGCAGCCCCCTGCCGCGGCGGGGGCGTCCGCCGCGGCCAAGGTTCGGTTGCCGGGCCTGCCGTGGGGCGAGCTCTGGGTCGGGGAGTCGCTCGAGCCCTCGCTCGCGGCGCTGCGGGCGGCGCGCGCCGGCGGCACCGGCCGGTTCCAGGGCAGCAGCAGGATGCTCGCCGGCCCGGCGCGCTGGTGGGACGTCACGCTGTCGCTGCTGCCCGGCGGCAGGGCCGGGGCCGGCCGGGTGCTCGCCATCGGCCGCGACATCACCGCGACCCGGCAGGACGCGATCCGGCAGGCGGCGCTGCAGGCGCTGGGCGAGCGGCTGCGCGACCTGCGCGATCCCGACGCCATGGCCCAGGCCGCCGCCGACGTCATGGGCCGCGCGCTCGACACCGGCCGCGCCGGCTACGGCACCGTCGACCCGGTGCGCGAGACCATCACCATCCAGCGCGACTGGGCCGCGCCGGGCACCCGGCACCTCGCCGGCACCACGCTGCGCTTCCGCGACTTCGGCTCCTACATCGAGGACCTCGGGCGCGGCGAGGTCGTGGTCCTGCACGACGCCGCCGCCGACCCGCGCACCGCCGGCGGCGGCGAGGCGCTGACCGCGATCGACACCCGCGCCTTCCTCAACCTGCCGGTGTTCGAGGATGGCGGCTTCGTCGCGCTGTTCTTCGTCACCCAGCCGCAGCCGCGGCGCTGGTCGAACGCCGAGATCGACTTCGTGCGCACGCTCGCCGACCGCACCTTCGCCGCCATCGGCCGCAGCCGCGCCGAGGCGGAGCTGCGCGCGCTCGCCGCCTCGCTGGAGCGCCAGGTCGCCGAGCGCACCGCGGACCGCGACCGGCTCTGGCAGCTCTCGACCGACCTCATGCTGGTCGCCCGGCTGGACGGCACCATCGTCGCGGTCAATCCGGCCTGGACCGCAGCCCTCGGCTGGGCGATGCACGAGACGCTCGGGCGCAGCGTGTTCGACTTCATGCACCCCGACGACCGCGACCCGGGCGCCCGCGCGGTCGGCGACATCGCGCGCGGGGAGACGGTGTCGCGGCACGACAACCGCTGTCGCCACAGGGACGGCCGCTACCGCTGGATCACCTGGACCGCGGTGCCGGGGGACGGCCTCGTCAACGCTGTCGGCCGCGACATCACCGGCGAGCGCGAGCAGGCGGTGGCGCTGCGCGAGGCCGAGGACGCGCTGCGCCAGGCGCAGAAGATGGAGGCGGTGGGCCAGCTCACCGGCGGCCTCGCGCACGACTTCAACAACCTGCTCGCCGGGATCACCGGCAGCCTAGAGCTGATGCAGACCCGGCTCGCGCAGGGCCGCGTCGGCGAGCTCGACCGCTACATCGCCGCCGCCCAGGGTGCGGCCACCCGCGCCGCGGCGCTCACCCATCGGCTGCTGGCGTTCTCCAGGCGGCAGACGCTCGACTCCCGGCCGCTCGACGTGAACCGCCTGGTCAGCGGCATGGAGGATCTGGTCCGCCGCACCGTGGGGCCGGCGATCGAGGTCGCGACCGAGCCCGCCGCCGGGCTGTGGACCACGCTCGCCGATCCGAACCAGCTCGAGAACGCGCTGCTGAACCTGTGCATCAACGCCCGCGACGCGATGCCGGACGGCGGCCGCATCGTCATCGCCACCGCCAACGTGGCGGCTGGTGAGCAGGCTGG
>CAXSEF010000052.1:0-22773 GCA_964236535.1 uncultured Acetobacteraceae bacterium | reverse complement strand
CGCGCCGCCGCCGGTCGTCTACGCGCCGCCGCCCGCCTACTATGCCCCGCCCGCCTACTACCGGGGCTACTGATACCGGCCAGGACGACTGACGCCGGGCCAGCCCTGCCGCCTTGGCGCGGCTGGTTCCGGCCTGCGGCTCAGCCTCTCGGCACCTTGCCGAGTGTCGCAGCCGCAGAGGCGACCTCGGTCGCATGACCGTCCACCTTCACGTTCGGCCAGGCCCGAGCGATTACGCCCCCGCCGTCGACCAGGAAGGTGGACCGCTGCATGCCCATATACTTCCTGCCGTACATCGACTTCTCGACCCACACCCCATACGCCTCCGCCAACCCGCCGGGGTCCGACGCCAGCGGGAACTCCAGTTCGTACTTCGCGGCAAAGGCGTCGATCGGCTTCATCGGATCGCGCGACACACCGATCACCGCCACGTCGATCGCGCCGAGCTGGCCCAGCGCCTCCTGGAACGCGCACGCCTCCTTGGTGCAGCCCGGCGTGTCCGCTTTTGGATAGAAATACAGCACGTAGGGATGTCCCTGCAGCGCCCCAGTGCTCACTGTGCGGCCGCCGCTTGCGGCCATCTCGAATGGCGGGGCTGTGTCGCCGGCAGTCAGAGCCATCGCCTGTCTCCTCCAGGGTGCCGGTGCCTGCAGGAAGCAGGCAAGGCCAGAGGCTCTGCCTCTGGACTCCGCTCAAGGCAAGCCTTGAGAATCCTTGTGATTAAGGCAGAGGCATCTAGATGCCTTCGCCCCATAGGGTCTGAGGAAGGACCCGCAAGGCAAGACAGCCTGGCCTCGCTTGACGGTGGCTCACGCCGCCCCGACCAGGCCCACCAGCCGTACGAACACCCTGCGGACCGCTTCGCCCAGCTCGTCGAATGCCGCGTGCAGCGCATCCTCCTCGCCCGGCCCGTCGCCCATGTCGAGATCGCCCGCGAGATCGCACGCCAGCCAATGCAGCGCCGCCGTGGGCAGTGCGTCCGGCAGTCTCGGCCCCACCGCGATGCGCAGCAGCCCCTGCACCTTTCGCCATACCAGGTCCGCTCGCACCAGGACCGCCGCGTCGGCCTGATCGAGCACGCCCGCCGCCACCAGGGCACGCAGCGCGTCCGCGGTGTTCGGCCGGAGCGGTGCGTCGCAGCGTGCCGCGTGCACCAGCTGCAGCGCCTGCGCCACGAACTCCACCTCCATCAACCCGCCGCGGCGATGCTTGACGTCCCACCGTCCGGCCGCCGGGAGGTCCCGCTCCAGCCGCGACCGCATCGCCGCCGCGTCACCCAGTATGATCGCGCCCCGTTCCGCCGCGGCCGTGCGGCCGGGAGCTCCCAGGGCCACGCGGATCGCCGCCTCGACGCGCGCGCGCAGGGCAGGGGGCCCTGCCACCACCCGCGCCCGCGTCAGCGCCATGCGCTCCCAGGTCCATGCCTCGGCAGCGTGGTAGCGCACGAACCCCGCCAGCGACACCGCGACCGGACCCTTGCTGCCTGATGGGCGCAGCCGCATGTCGACTGCATACAGCGGGCCCTCGCGTCCCTGCGAGGTCAGCGCGCCGACCAGGGCGTGAGCGGCCCGGATGTAGTACTGGCTGACCGGCAGCAGGCGCGCCGCCGGTCCCGCCAGCCCTGCGCCCGCCAGCCCTGCGCCCGCCAACGCTGCGCCCGCCAACCCTGCGCCCGCTTGCCCGCCCGGGCCACCGCGCGCGCCAGCCGCCGCGACGGCCCCGCTCTCGGCGACGTCGTCCGGGTGATCGTAGATCAGCAGCAGGTCGAGGTCGGACCCGGCCATCATCTCCCGCCCCCCGGCCTTGCCGAGTGCCACCACCGCCATGCCGCCGCCGCGCACCGCCCCGTGCCGCCGCTCGTGTTCGGCCATCACCCGCGGCAGCAGGGCGCCCAGCACCGCGTCGGCCAGCGCGCTGCGGGCGGCTCCGGCCCGATCCGGGTTGATCCGCCCCTCCAGCTGCGCGCAGGACAGGCGGAACTCCTCGCCGCGCAGGAACCGCTGCGCCACCGCCAGCGCCGGCTCCAGCGCGTCCGCGTCGCCGAGCTGCAAGTCCAGCGAGTGCTGCGGCTCCGGGTCGATGTCCTCGAGCCCGAGCAGCCCCTCGATCGCCGAGGGCGCCGCCTGCAGGTGGTCGGCGAGCGACGGTGCGGCGGCGAGCACGGTGGCGACACGGCCGAGCAGCGCCGGATTGCGCTCGAACAGCGAGAGCAGCTGCACCCCGGCCGGCAGCGCGCCGAGCAGCGTGTCGAAGCGCGCGAGCAGCCGGTCGATCTGCGGGCCGCCCGCCTCCGCCGCCCGGCCCGGCCGCACGCCGGCCACCGGACCTGCACCCTCCTCCACCGGCCGGAGCGGCCCGGCCCGGGCGGCCTGCAGCGCCGCCAGCAGCGCCGGCGTCAGCCGCGCGATCAGCGCGCGCGCCCGCTCCGAGCGCAGCGCCCGCGGCCGCCCGGCCCGCCAGCCGCGCAGGATCTCGATTGCCGTTTCCGGCCGCGCGAAGCCGAGCCCGGCCAGCGCCGTCAGCGTCGCCGGCGCGATCGCCTCCGCGCCCTCGCCGATCGCCAGGCCGCTCAGCTCGGCCGCCTGGCCGAAGCGCGCGACGACCGCCCCGCAGCGCCACACCTCGTCGGGACCCCCGCCCCGGCGCTCCGCCCCGCCCGCCCCGGTCCTCTCCCGCACGTCGGCTCCCTCCTGCGCCCCGGCTCCCTCCTGTGTCCCGCCTCGCCGGCGCTCGGTCCCCCCGGCGAGCGCGTCGAACGCCGCATGCACCGCGCGCAGCTCGGCGAGCAGCATCGCGTCCAGGTCCGCCGCGGCCGCCAGCCCCATGAACACCGCGAACGCCGCGAAGCCGGCCGGCGTCGCGGGCAGGCTGTGGGTCTGCCGGTCGGCGACCATCTGCAGCCGGTGCTCGGCGCCGCGCAGCACCCGGTAAGCGGCCACCAGCGCCTCGGCCAGTGCCGGCTCGATCCGCCCGGCCTGCGCCAGCCGCTGCAGCGCCGCCACCGTACCGGGCTCGCGCAACGCCGGGTCACGACCGCCCCACACCAGCTGCAGCGTTTGCGCCAGGAACTCGATCTCGCGTATGCCGCCGCGGCCGAGCTTGAGGTCGTGCCCAAGCAGCCGGATCGCGCCACCCCGGCCCTCGCTTCCACGTGGTCCCTCGCCGTCCGCCTGCGCCCCGGCCCCTGGAGCGCCTCCCGGCTTCCCGGACCCTGGCGGCCCACCCGGACCTAGCGTGTGCGGGTCGGCGCGCTGGTGCAGGTCGATGCGCTGCTTCATGCCGGCGATATCGGCGATCGCCGCGAAGTCGAGGTGGCGGCGCCAGATGAACGGCCGGATCCGCTCCAGGAACGTCCGGCCCAGCGCGAGGTCGCCCGCCGCCGGCCGCGCCTTGATCATCGCCGCGCGCTCCCAGTTGCGGCCCATCGTCTCGTAGTAGCCCAGCGCCGCCGGCAGCGAGATCGCGAGCGGCGTCGCCGCCGGATCGGGACGCAGCCGCAGGTCGGTGCGGAACACGAATCCGTCCTCGCCCGCCTCCATCAGCGCCACCAGTCCGCGTGCCAGCCGGTTGAATACGGCCGCGAGATCGGGCGCGCGTTCCGCCGCACCGTGATAGGAGTGACAAGCCGGGTCGTAGAGCAGCACGAGGTCCACATCGCTCGAGTAGTTCAGTTCGCGTGCGCCGAGCTTGCCCATGGCCAGCACCACGAAGCCGCTGCCAGGACCCAGGTCGCGCGCCCGGCGCCTCGTCACCGCACTCCCGGCCGCCGGAGTTCCGGCCGCAGCGTCGTGCCGCGCACGCGCAAGGCGCAGCCCGTCGGCGCGGGCCGCGAGCAGCAGGTGCGACACCGCGAGCCGCAGGCAGGCATCCGCAAGGTCCGACAGCGCCCCGGTCACCTGCTCCAGCGGCCACAGCCCGCCGAGGTCCGCGACCGCCACCGCAAGCGCGACCTGCCGCTTGGCGGCGCGCAGCCCGGCCGCGACCTCCGCCCGCGCCGCACCCGGCGACACGGCGGCAAGCCGCGCCATCGCCGCCAGCCGGACCGCCTCCGGCCCCTCGCGCACCAGCCGGCGCAGCCCGGCCGGGTCGCGCCGTACCAGCCCCGCGAGATAGGGGCTGTTGCCGCCCAGGCAGGCGAGCATAGCGCGCGGTGCCGGGGAGGCCGTGAGCCGCGCCAACCCCGGATCCAGCGCGCCGATGTCGTCGAGCAGGCGGCTCGCGGCCGCGCGGTCAGCCGGCTCCGGCCAGCGTTCGGGCAAAGCGAAGTCCATTGCTCAGGCTTGCGGTGGTGAGCGGCCAGGGTCAAGCGCCCGAGTCCACCCGGCACTCGCGCCCGCGGCTCGCGCACGCTCTGCATGGCACCGCGGGCAGCGCCGCACGGCTGCTGCGCGGCTTGGTGCTGGCGACGCTCGGAACGGCACTGCTGCTGCTCGCCATGGCGGCTGGGTTCGCCTGGCGGCTGTCGCGCGCGCCGCTCGCGGTGGACTGGCTAGCGCCGCGCATCGAGGCGGCGGCCGAGGCCCGCGGCGTGCCGCTCGGCATCGCCGGGGTGACGCTCGGCTGGGCCGGACGCGACGGCGCACCGCTGCACCTGTCACTTGCCGGCGTGCGCGCCGGCCCCGCCGATCATCCCTCGGCGACAATTGCCAGCGTCCAGCTCGGCTTTGCCCCGGCGGCGCTGGCGCTCGGCCGGCTGGTTCCGCGCGCGCTGGTGCTGGACAGGCTGCGCATCGACCTGCTGCGCACTGCCAATGGCCTGCGCCTCGCCGACGGCAGCCCGCTGCCCGCCCTGCCATCGCCCGGTCCTCAGGAGCCCGGCCAGCTGCCGCTCGCCGGCCTCGACCACCTGCGGCTCACCGACGCGCAGCTCGTGGTGCAGGACGCGCCGTCCGCCGTCACCTGGCGGGCGAGCGTGCCCCGCGCCTCGCTCGACCGCGGCACCGAGGGCCTGGCCGGCGAGGCCGAGGCGACGCTCGACGCCGGCGGGCTGGACGACAGCCTGCACCTCACCCTGCATCCCGGCGCTGCGGGCGAGAGCCTGCTCCAGGCGCAGCTCGGCGCATTCAACCCGGCGGCGCTGGCCCGCGCGGCACCCGGGCTGCCGGCCGCCTTCACCGATCTCGATGCTCCACTGCAGCTGAGCGCGAAGGCGGTGCTGGACCCGGAACTTACGCCGCGGAACTACACCGGCACGCTCACGCTGGGCGCCGGCCGCGCAACCGTCGCCGGTGCGCCACTCGGCCTCGCCGGCGTGTTGCTCTCCGCTCAGGGTACCCCGACGCGCCTCGATCTGACCCTGGAACATCTCGCGTTCGCCGCACCCGGAGGCGCGAAGGCGCCGCCCCCCACCGTGCAGGGCTCCGCCAGCCTGCAGCGCCGCCCCGACGCGCTGCTTGCCGACGTGGCACTGCGGATCGACCACGTCGCCTTCGCCGAACTCGCCGATTACTGGCCCGCCAGTGTCGCGCACAACGCCCAGGCCTGGGTGACGCGGAATATCACCGCGGGCACCGCCCATGACGGCCAGGTTGCTTTCTCGCTGCGCGCCGCCCCGGACGGCTCCGGCCTGCGCCTGGTGGCGGCAAGCGGCACGCTGCTCGGCGACGACGCTACGGTGAGCTGGCTCAAGCCGGTGCCGCCGATCGAGCACATGCAGGCCCGCCTCGTGCTTGAAGGCCTCGACGCGCTCAGCGTCACCACCCAGGGCGGCGTGCAGGCGGGCTGGGAGCCGGGCACCGGCGAGCAGGGCGGGCCGCCGCGAACTCGCCGGCCCGACTCGGCGGATCCGCCGCTGCGGCTCGGGCCGGGGCTCGTGCGCATCACCGGGCTCTCGGTCAAAGACCAGGCCGCGGCGGTGGGTGTCGACCTCGGCGGCGGCCTGGCCGGGCTGGTGTCGCTGCTTTCTCACCCTCGGCTGCACCTGCTCGCGCGCCACCCGCCCGGCTTCACCGACCCGCATGGCCGCTTCACCGCCCGGCTCGACCTCGCCATCCCGCTTGATAACCACCTACAGGTCGAGCAGATCGGCATGCACGTCCGCTCCCACTTGACCAGCGTCCACCTCGGCGCCGTCGCCGCCGGGCAGAGCCTGGATCGCGGCGTGCTCGACCTCGAGGCCAGCGCCAGGGGGCTCGAGGTGTCGGGCACCGGCGAGATGGCGCGCGTTCCGGTGCGGCTCGATCTCGCCATGGACTTCCGCGACGGGCCCCCGAGCCAGGTCGTGCAGCACGCCACCGTGCAGGGTGAGGCGACGGCGGCGCGGCTGGGCGAGGCAGGCGTCTCCCTGGTCGGGGTGGTCGACGGCACGATCGGGCTGCGCTGCGAATACAACGAGCGCCGCAGCGGTCGCGCTATGCTCGACCTCGACGCCGACCTCTCGGCCGCAACGCTGACCACGCCGCTCGGATGGAGCAAGCCGGAGGGCCAGGCCGCCGGCGCCCAGGCTACGCTGTTGCTCGACCACGGCCATCTCGCCAGCGTGGAGCGGCTACGCGCCACCGCGCCGGGCCTGCTGCTGCGCGGCCGCGCCGAGACCGCCGAGGGCCGGCCCACGCTGCTGCGGATCGAGGCCGCCGAGCTTGGGCGCAGCCGGGCTACCGGCACCGTGAGCTTCCCCCGCCACGCCGGGCCGGTGCGTGCGGTGCTCACCGGACCGCTGCTCGACCTGTCCGCAACCTTTGCCGGCCAGCCGGCACCCGCCCCCCCGCTACCCGCCCCCGCGCTACCCGCCACGGGCGCGGCCCTACCCCGCGCCCGGGCGGCTGCCGCCGCGCCCGCCAGGGAGGAAACTGCCTGGACGCTCGACGCGCGGTTCGCTCGGGTGTTGCTGGGCCGAGGTCGCGTCCTGGAACCGGTGACGGCGTACCTGGAGGACGACGGCCGCGAAATCGACGCGATGCAGCTCCGTGCCGGCAACGGTTCGGGTACGCTGCAGGTGACCCTCGCTGCCACCCAGGCGGCAGGCCCGCAGCCCAGCCCCGCCCTCGCGCCTTTGCCGCCAGGTGCGGCTACTTCCGACGCACTCGCCCGGATCGCCGCCGGGCCGCAACCCGCGGCCGCCTCGATCCGTCCCGGCATCGCGCCTGCTACCGGAATCGTGCGCCACCTGGAGGTGCAGGCCGCCGATGCCGGTGCGCTGCTCTCCGCGTTCAACGTGACAAACGTCATTCGCGGCGGCCGGCTGACGCTCGGTGGCTCCCTGCAGGTTGACGCCCCCGGCCAGCCGCTGACCGCCACTCTGCAAATGAACGACTTCAGCCTGATGCAGAATGCGACTGCCGGCCGCGTGCTGCAGGGGCTCACTCTTTACGGGCTGGCCGACCTGCTGGACGGGCCCGGCCTGCATTTCGACCGCCTCAACCTGCCGTTCCGCATGGCCGACCGTCTGATCCAGGTCGACGGCGCAAGGGCCTACAGCGCCTCGCTTGGCCTGACCGCGTCAGGCCGGATCGACCTCGCCGGGCACGCGATCGACGCCCGTGGCACTGTGGTGCCGGCCTGGTTCTTCAACCAGCTGCCAGGACGCCTTCCGGTGGTGGGCCGGCTGTTCAGCCCCGAGCCGGGCGGCGGGGTGTTCGCCGCCACCTACACCGTCACCGGGCCGCTCGACGCCCCCAAGGTGAGCGTCAACCCGTTGGCCGCGCTGGCACCCGGAGCGTTCCGCCAGCTCCTCGGCCTGCCCTGAGGGTCCGTTTGGAAGCTCGCTCGGCCGCGTCATATGACGTGTTTCGGTAAGCACCGGAGCGGAGCGGCCAGCTGGCCGTCAGAAAGCCGTGAGCACGGGAGCACAGCAGAGGCGCTTCAAATGGCCGGCAGAGGTGAGTTTCCAAACGGGCTTTGAAGGCCTTGCCGGCTCAAAGCATCAGGAAGATAAGGCTTGGCTCTGCCCAAACCCGCAAAGGGACGGCGGCCTTTTAATCCCATTACTTATGTTACAGAGAACTCGAAGACTTGCCTTTGGCGGAGTCCAGGACCAGAATACCCGAGAGTTCTTGCTTCTCGCCCGCACAGACCCGGTCTACTGCATGTGCGCAGCGATAAACTGCTTGATCTGCGGCGCGATCATCTCGCGGAACTTGCGGCCGTTGAACAGCCCGTAGTGCCCGACACCCTCTTGCTCGTAGTGCTCGCGCATCGACGCCGGCAGCGAGCTGCACAGCGCATGCGCTGCCCGCGTCTGCCCGAGGCCTGAGATGTCGTCGCGCTCGCCCTCGATCGTCAGCATTGCGGTGCGGGTAATCGCTCTCGGATCGACCTTCTGCCCGCGCGACATCATCGTGCCCTCCGGCAACGCGTGCTGCTGGAACACCGTCTTGATCGTCTGCAGGTAGAATTCCGCCGACAGGTCCATCACCGCGAGGTATTCGTCATAGAACGCGCGCTTGGACGCCAGTGATTCGCCGTCGCCATCGACAAGATGCTGGAACATCGCCTGGTGCGCCTCGACGTGCCGCTCCATGTTCATCGACAGGAACCCCGCCAGCTGCAGGAATCCCGGGTAGACCGGCCGCATGAACCCGACCGAGCCCATCGGGGCCCGATAGATCACGTGCCGGCGAAACCAGTCGAGGTCGTGCTTCTTGGCCAGCTTGTTGATCGCGGTGGGCGCCTCGCGGGTGTCGATCGGCCCGCCGATCAGCGTCATTGTCGCCGGCGCTAGCGGGTCGTCGCTGCTCGCCATTAGCGACGCCGCGGCCAGCACCGGGACCGCCGGCTGGCACACCGCGATCACGTGCGTCCCCGGCCCGATCAGCCGGATGAAATCCGTGACGTGGCGGATGAAGTCGTCGAGGTCGAAGTTCTCCTCGAGCACAGGAACGTCGCGCGCATTGCGCCAGTCGGTGATGAACACGTCGGAGTCCGGCAGAAACGCCTTGACCGTGCCGCGCAGCAGCGTCGCGTAGTGCCCTGACATCGGCGCCACGATCAGCACCCGCGGGTCGCCTGGCCGCTCGACGTCGCGACGGAACCGCACCAAGTCGCACCAGGGCCTGCTGCACACGACCTCCTGAAATACCTCGACCTCCTCGGCGACAATGCTGGTCCGGTCGAGGCCGAAGCTCGGCTTGATGAAGGAGCGCGTTGCGTGTTCGAAGGTGTTAAGCCCGGCCGCGATCAGCCGGCCGAGCGGCGTCTCGCGCAACGGGTTGCCCGGTGTCTCCAGGATCCCTGCCGCCTGGTCAGCGAACAGGCGTAGCGGTGACAGCGACTGCCGCTGCCACTCATACATCTGGTAGAGCATTGGGACGTCTCCACGACTTTTCTGTTATAGCCATCGCTGGATTGTGATGTGGTCACAGTGCGACGGCGCAGCAACCGGAGCCGGGCGCTGCCCAGATACGCGAACCGGTCGTTGATTCAAGCATTGGGCCGCTTGATCCACCCTTCGCCGCCCCTGGTTGCACGAACAGCATCCTCAACGACTGCGGGTTCGGAGTTCAGCCTCCGGAGGCTCCCCGCTTCCAGGGCATCGGGCAGAGTCCTGGACTGGCTTCAGCCCTCACGGTAATCCGGCAGGAATCGCTCCATTCGGTCCATCGCTTCGCCGAGCAGCGCTGGGTGTTTGGCGTAGCACAGCCGCACCAGTCCCTCGGCACCGGCGCCGAACGCCTCGCCAGGCGCCATCCCCAGCTTCGCCTCCACCACCATGCGCTTGCACAACGACAGCGTGTCCGCGACGCCCTCCACCCGAAGCATGCTGTAGAAAGAGGCATGGCTTGGAACCAGCCGCACCCGGCTCATCCGCGACAGCCGCTCCTCCACCACCATGCGCCCAACCCGGCAGTACTCCACCAGTTCGCGCACGAACGGCTCGCCGTCACGCAGCGCCGCCGCCGCGCTCGCCTGCAGGAAGGTCGGCGCCCCGCTGGTGTTGAACTGAATCAGCTTATCGAATTCTGCGGCCTGCCCGGCGGGATAGGTAATCCAGCCCAGCCGCCAGCCGGTCATCGCCCATGCCTTCGAGAAGCTGTTTGCCGTGTAGACCGCGTCCTCCGGCTGCGCCACCTCCAGCATCGACGGCGCCACCACCCGATCGTACACCAGCCGGTGGTACACCTCGTCGGCCACCACCGAGATCCCCCGCGCCCGTGCGAAGGCCAGCACCACCTCCTGCTCGTCGCGCTCCATCACCCAGCCAGTCGGATTGCCCGGCGACGCGAAGCAGATCACCCTGGTGGTCGCGTCGCAGGCGGCGAACAGCGCGTCGAGGTCGAGCACCCAGCCCGCAGGCCCCGGACGCAGCGCCACGCTGCGCACCTCCGCCCCCATCACCGCTGCGGCGCGCAGCAGGTTCGGCCAGCACGGCGTGACCGCCACCGCGTTGTCGCCCGGCCCGAGCAGCGCCTGCGCCAGCAGCATGACCCCGTTCATTCCCGAGCTGGTCAGCGCCAGCCGGTCCACCGGGATCGCGCAGCCATACAGCCGCTCCAGATACGTCGACAAGGCCTCGCGCAACGCCGGCACGCCGCGGCCATGCGCATAGAACGTCTCTCCGGCGCGCAGCGACTCGACTGCCGCGTCACTGATGAAGCGCGGTGTCGGCAGGTCCGCCTCGCCAGCCCACAGCCCAATCACCTCGGGGTCGCCGCGTCCCAGCGACCAGACCTCGGCGATCTGGCTGTCTCGGATCGCCCGGATGCTCGCGCGTACTCCCGCCAAACCGCCTCCTGTCATGCCAGCCCGTATTGGCGCCGGGTCGAACATCCCCGAGAGCCTCTGCCCGCTTGCTCCGCCTGGCGCAATCCCTTGAGACTCAACAGCTCGCCATGCGACCGGTGGCCCGCCACCCGATAGGCACCTCCTGACGTGGCCGCACGAGTCGGCAAGCCGCGGCCGCGTCTGCCGCCGTCAAGTTGTGACCAGCCAAGCCGCCGCCATCCTGCTATGCTCGCCCCGTGAGCGATGCCGAGACGCCCCTGTTTGAAGCCGTGATCGTGCCGCATCGCAGCCTGTCGCGCTGCGGCACGATCACGCTGGTCGCGGCATTGTGCATCCCAGCCCTGATCGTGTCGGTGCTGTCGGTGGCGTGGGGTGCGTGGCCGATTGCCGGCTTCGACGTCGCGGACATCGTGCTGGCTGTGCTGCTGTTGCTGGCGAACCGTCGGGCCAGACGCGCCAGCGAGACCCTGACGCTGACCGACCGGTCGCTGCACATCGTCCGCCGCGACCCCGCGGGGCGCCAGGAGTCCCGCCGCCTGTCGCTCGCCTGGTTGAACGCGGTGCTGGAGGAGCGGCCCGGCCGGGTGCCGGCGTTGTGGCTGGTCGCATCCGGCACCCGCGAGCAGGTCGCCACCGCCCTCGGCGAAGAGGAGAAGCGCGACCTAGCCGACGCTCTGCGCACGGCGCTGTATTGCAGCCGCAATCCGATATTCGACAACGCGCAGCTGCGCGACGACCGTTCGCCGCACGCTTCGGAGCTCTCAAAGTGCTTCGTGCCGCAACCCCACCGGATTGCGGCACGCCCCCGACCGAAATCTGACGGCTGCTGAAAAGAGTCGCCCTGGGCATACCCGGCGCAAGGCCTTCGAAACGCTGCACCCCATGGACGATACCAGCCATCGTCCGCTCTGCAGTCGCTGGCGCAATGCGTGTTCAGCTATCTGACGGGGTCATCGACTTGATCAACTCGAACACCCGCTTGCGCACCGTGGTGTCGGTAATCCGGTAGTACGCCCGGACCAGTTCCAGCGTCTCGCGCCGATTCAGTGTGTCGTCGCCACCTCCGAAGCCTTGCTGCTGCTCCGCGAACCCGCTGTACGGGCTGTGCGGTGGCGCCCCATGCGACGCGGTCAGCGTCTCGGGCATATCGTCGAAGAAGAAGCTGATTGGTACGTCGAGTACCCGCGACAGGTCGAACAGCCGCGACGCGCCCACCCGGTTCACGCCTCGTTCGTATTTCTGCACCTGCTGGAACGTCAGCCCTAGGGCCTCGCCGAGGCGTTCCTGCGACATCCCCATCAGGGTACGGCGCAGGCGTATCCGGCTGCCGACATGCACGTCGATCGGGCTCGGCCGGCTCTCCCGGTCGCCCGGCTCACCCGGAAGCATGTCCTTGCCGAGGTCGGAAGGTCGAGCCATGCGAAATAATCCTTGGATGAGACGCGCCGTCATCGCGGGCGGTATCGGGTTGCGAAGTCAGTCGTTACGAGGTGCAAGATGGTTAACATCACAACCGCTAATTGTCAACGATCTCACAACCCGTCCGATACGGTCTCAAAAAACCAAAATTCGGTTAACTTCTGGCGTTCCCACAGGCACTGTGTGGGGTGTTGACATCACTGTCGTGTGATGTCTGTCACTGCCTTGGACCGGCGAAGCCATGACGTCGTTGGGGTGCCCCAAGCCACACTGCGCCCCAGCGATTACGCCTGCCTGGGCATGCTCGAAACTGCCGCACGCTGGTATGTCTTGCTCAAAGGCGGAATGACTCGGCGCCCGTGCGCCGTCCCATTCCCATCCCCAGCGCACACGCCGCCAGCGCCAGCAACACCGGGGTCAGTAGCCCCAACCGCGCGTAGCCGGTGGGCGGCAGCCGCCCCGGCAGCGCCACGACTAGAGTGCCCGCCTGCTGCAGTCCAAGTCGGCCATGCTCGCGGCCAAGCGCGTCGAACGCAGCGCTGATCCCGGTGTTGGCGGCTCGCACCAGCGGCAAACCCTCCTCGACCGCACGCAGCCTCCCGGCGGCCAGATGCTGGCGCGGCCCGGCGCCCAGCCCGAACCAGGCATCGTTGGTCACTTCCAGCAGCCAGTCCGGCCGGTCGCGCGCGTCCACCACTTGGCTCGGGAAGATCGTCTCGTAGCAGATCAGCGCGCCATACGGCGGCAGCCCGACCACGTGCTGGGTCACGATCCCCGGCCCCGATGCGAACCCGCCGCCGGGCACCAGCTGCATCAACGGGAACCAGGACGGCACGTACTCGCCGAACGGCACCAGATGCGACTTGTCGTACACCGCGCCCGCCGCCCCGTCCGGCAGCACCGCCATCAGGCTGTTGCGCGGCCGCCCGTCCGCGTCGAAGCGCACCGTGCCGACCAGCGAGGCCAGCGCCGGCGCCGATGCCTGCGCGATCGCCTGCCGCGCTGCCGCATCCTCCTGCAGCAGAAACGGGCTCGCCGTCTCCGGCCACACCACCACGATCCGCGATCCGCCGGCCAGCGGGTCCGCACCCATCCGCGCCTGCGCCTTCGCCACGCCGGATCGCGTCAGCTCGAGGTAGTGGCGGAACGTCGCCACCGACCAGCTGCGGTCGTGCTTCTCCCCCTCCGACACATTGCCCTGCGCCACCACCACCAGGACCTGCGGCGCCTGCGGTGCGGGCTTGGACAGCCGCACCACGCCAAAGCCGAGCCAGGACAGCAGCACCGCCAGGCCTGCCAGCATCGCCCGGCGATCAAGCGCCGGAGTCGCCGCCAGCAGGACGGTGGCGAGCGTCAGCCCGTGCACGCCGACCAGCGAGGCCGGCTGGATCATCGCGTCGCCTAACGGGCCCGAAAGCGCCCAGACGCTGCCCAGCGGGTTCCACGGGAACCCCGTCAGCACGAACTGGCGCGCGATGTCGAACAGCACCCACAGCCCCGAGAACAGCAGCGCCCGCCGCCAACCACGCGGTGCCGCGCGGCAGAGCGAACAGGGCAGGGCGATGAACAGCGCCAGACCCGCCGCAGTGATCGGCACCGCGAACGGCACCAGCCACCAGAACTGGTCCGCCTTCACCAGTATCGCCTCGGTGATCCAGTAAAGCCCAACCAGATGGTGGCCGAACCCGAAAGCGTAGCCGCGGCGGAACGCGGAGCGCGGCCCCCGCGCCGTGTCGACCAGCGCCAGCAGCCCCGGCACGCTCAGCAGCAGCAGCGGCACCAGCCCGAACGGCGGTAGCGCGAACGCCGACACCGCCCCCAGCAGCAACGCCGCACCGTCGGCCTGCCAGCCGGCCAACATCCGCAGCCGGAGCCGCAGCCACGCACTGGCCGCAAGCCCACCGCGCAGCGCTTGCCGCGGCACGCTTGCCACCGGCAGGTGTCGCTCAGCCAAGGTCCCGCCCGCTCCCTGCCAGCGCCCCACGGCCAATACCCGCGCGATACCCCCCGCGCCGACTTGGCCGCCGTGCAGCGCACGCGGCGGAGCAAACCGGTCCATAACCGTGTCCCCTCGCGCGCACGACGTTCAGTACGACGCATCGCGGAGCTGGTAGTGCCGGTAGTACTTGTCGGTCACAAGGTCGGTCTTGACCACCACCGCGACGTCGGTCGTGTTGAACTGCTGATCAATCACCGCACCGTCGCCCACAAAGCCGCCCAGCCGCAGGTAGCCTTTGATCAACGGCGGCAGCAGCGTCAGCGTACCCCGTCCTGCTTCCAGGCGCTCCTGCGGGATACGGCGCATCTCGACGTGGCGCGCCGGCACCGCCACCGGCCGCAGTGCCGGCGGCGCAAGGTGGTTGTAGTAAAGATAACTTAGCTCGGTCGCCAACCGCTCCGGGTCGGTGCCGGGCAGGCTTGCGCAACCGAACATCACGTCGATCTGATGCACGATCACATAGGCGGCGATGCCCCGCCAAAGCAGCTGCATGACCGCCCCGGACCGGTAGCCGGCACCGACGCAGGACCGCCCCAGCTCCAGTGACTGGCGCGAGAAGCGCAGGATCGACGATACGTCGTACTCGTCCTCAGAATAGAACCGCCCGAGCCTTGCCGCCGCCTGCTGACGGATCAGCCGGTAGCAGCCGACGACTCCTTCCGGCCCCGGCCCGATCGCGTGGTCGACGACTAGCAGGTGGTCCGCCACCTCGTCATAGGCATCAACGTCGCGCCGTGTCGTGCGCGCATGCGCGCACGGCTCGGCGCCCATCTCTTCGTAGAACACCCGGTAGCGCAGCGACTGCACCGCATCGATCTCGGCCGCGCTGACCGCGATGCGCACGCCCAGGTGGCCTGCGCGCAACTCGCCAAAGCCGCGCGGCGCCTCGTTCGGCCGCGAGTGATCGGCTACGCGATCGGCACCGCCCATCATCACCGCCCCACCCTGCCGTGCGGACCCGGGCCGCCGCGCACGCCGGCTGCCGCAGGGCCGGAATTGTGCCCGGCCGCCGGCGCCGCCTCGGCTGTTGCCGCACCGGCCACCCCGGCCGGTGCGGCATGTCCTGCCACACCGGTCAGCACCGGCACCCGTGTCGGGGCCGCCGCGCGCGTGCGACGCGGCGCCTGCGCCGTCGCCTCCGGCTTACGCCCGTACAGCTCCAGGCGGTGCGACACGAGGTCGAATCCGAGCCGATACGCGATCGCCGCGATCAGCCGCTCATGCTCAGGGTCTTCGAACTCGATCACCCGCCCGGTATCGACGTCAATGAGGTGGTAGTGCCGCCCGTGCTCAGTCGGCTCGTAGCGTGCCCGGCCGCCGCCGAAATCGCGGCGCTCCAGGATGCCATTCTCCTCCAGCAGGCGCACCGTGCGGTAGACCGTCGCAATAGAGATGCGGTCGTCGAGCGTTGCAGCGCGGCGATACAGTTCCTCGACGTCGGGGTGATCCTCGGCGTCGGACAGCACGCGCGCAATCACGCGGCGCTGCCCCGTCATCTTCAGGCCCCTTTCAACGCACAGGCGCTCGATGCGCGATTCCATGGAAATTCCAAGCAGACGGTGACGCGGTCCGGCAGCGCAGGCCGCCTCGCGAAGCCTCCGGCGCCTCGCCGGGACGCGACGCCCCAGGCGCGGATGCCTCGCCAGGCAGAACGGGCGTAGCCGATCCGGCGCGGTGTTGTCGACTCGCACCCCGCCGATCCGCGCGCCCCGCCCCGAACCAGTCCGCCGCGCCTGCAGCGTGCTCGGCTCCGGTCCCGGCGTGGGTCGCCGGATTCCTAAGCCCCAGCCGGCTCGCCGGCGTTGCTAGTGAGCAGCGCGCGACTTGGTGCCCAACCCGATCTTCTTTGCCAGCGACGAGCGGTGCCGCGCGTAGTTCGGCGCCACCATCGGATATTCCGGCCCGAGCTGCCAGCGCTCGCGGTACTGCTCGGGCGTCATGTCGTACGCTGTTTTCAAATGGCGCTTCAGCATCTTCAGCTTCTTGCCGTCCTCCAGGCAGATGATGTAGTCCGGAAACACCGATTTTTTCACCGGGACTGCCGGCTGCGGCTTGTCGGCCTGCACAGGCTCCTTGCCGATACCCGAGAGCGTCTTGTACACCTCATGAATCAGCAGCGGCAGCGCATCTGGAGGCACCGAGTTGTTCGAGATATGCGCCGACACGATTTGCGCTGTCAGTTCCAGCACCTCCGGGCTCACCACGTTCTCGTCCATGCGTCATCTCCCTGTACTGTCGTCGCGCCACGATATACAGTCGGTCGGTCGCGCGTCGCAATGCACCTTTCACCGCACCGGGTCGATCCTGTGATCGACGAGCAGTCTCGCCCCGACTTGTCTGTCGACATCACGCGCGATACATGCCCGATGACATTCGTGCGTACTCGCCTGGCACTTGACCGGCTCGCCCCCGGCCAGAGGCTCGAGGTCCGGCTGCGCGGCGATGAGCCGCGCCGCAACGTGCCCGCAACGGCCATTGCCCAGGGCCACGAGGTGCTGCACCAGGAAACCGATACGGCCGGATTCACCACGCTTCTGCTGCGCAAGGGCCTGCGTCCCGCCTAGCGACCGTGATGAGGTGTGGCCGGTCGAGGCAAGCAAGGCGAGAGCCTCTGCCTCTAGAATCCGCCAAGAGCAAGCCTTTGGAACCGCCATGCGTAGGCAAGGATTTCCAAAGACCCCTGGCCTCTGGCGGGTCTGGGTAGAGCCCGGCCTTACTTCGCTTACCGGTCAGCAAGCGGAGCTGCCGGCATCATTTCAGCCGTCTCGCCACCTGGCCGCTCGAGGCGCAGCACCAGCGCGTCCCCTCCGTCCGGGTAGTAGGCACGCCTTCGCCCCACCTCCGCGAATCCCGCCGCCGCATACAGCTGCCGCGCCGCCACGTTGTTGGGTGCCACCTCCAGCAGCGCCGCCGCCGCCCCTCCTCGCGCCGCCTCGCCGAGCCCCGCCGACAGCAGCCGCCGCCCCAGCCCGAGCCGCCGCCATCCCGGCGCCACTGCTAGGGTCAGCACTTCCGCCTCGTCGCCCGCGATCCGCAGCAGCGCCAGCCCGCCCTCGGCCACCACACCGCAGCATCCCGGGGTCGCCAGCAGCGCCGCGAACGCCGCCGCGTCCCAGCGCTCCAGCGGCGGGAACGCCACCGCGTGCACCGCGGCCAGCACGTCCACGTCCGCGGCCCCTGCGAGCCGGATCCCGGCAAACCTTGCCGCTCCCCCGCTCTCGGTCACGTCCTTCACGATGCTCACACCGGCGCCGGACGCAGCCCGCCGCGCGGCAGCGCCGCCTCGGGCGGATCGACATACAGCGGCAGTGCCTCGCGCGGCGCCAACACCCCGGCCACCCGCAGCCCCGCCGCCGCCAGCAGCCCCGCCGCATCCGGCCGACCGAAGCCGATCAGCGCCAAGTTCTCGCCGCGCGCACGCAGCCGCTCCGCCACCGCGCCTGCCGCCGCCCCGGCGACAAGCAACGGCCCCCCGGCCTCCGGCAGCGCATCCAGCAGCGCCGCCTGCACCACGCCGTCCCGCTCGATGAACACCCGCCCGGTCCGCGCCGGCGTCGCCACCCACAGCGCCCGCGCCCCGCCCGCCGTGCCGCCTGCGTCCGCGAGCGGCCCCGACGCCGCAACCATCTGCGCCAGCGCCTCCCCCCCGGTCACGCCGACCAGCTCCGCTCCGCCCAGCGCCAGTCCGTGCGCCAGCGCCAGCGACGCCCGCAGCCCGGTGAAGCTGCCCGGCCCCACGTTGACCACGATGCGGTCGAGCCCCGCGCCATGTGCGGCCAGCAGCGCCGCCACCGCGTCCGGCAACCCCGACACCGGCGTCCGCCCCAGTTTCGCGCCAAGGCCCAGCGACCCGCCGCCAAGCACTACGCTTCCTGCATAGAGTGCCGCCAGGCACTCTGGCAGCGCGCAGTCGAGCACCAGAACCCGCAGCGGACCGCCCGGTGTCAGAGCCGGTCTCGCGGTTCACTGCCATGAGCAGACCCGCGTGCCTGCCCGCGCACCAAAGCGGAGCGACGACCCGGACCACAAGCAACGCGGCGCCACACGGGCGCATCATCCGGCCAATGCCGGTGCATCACGACACAGCTTCAGCCCTGCGTCACAGCAGCACGCAGGCCTCGTCGAACGCGAGCCGCGGCAGCCGCTCGTGCTCCGCCGTGCGGTCGGCATGGCCGAGGCACACCAGGAAGTTGGTCTTCCAGCCCCGCCCGGCCATGAACGCGCCGTCCACTCGGCCGGCGTCGAACCCCGACATCGGCCCGGCATCCAGCCCCGCCGCCCGCGCCGCCAGGACGAAGTACCCGCCCTGCAGCGTCGCGTTGCGCACCGCCGTCTCCTCGGCCAGCAACGCATTGCCCGCGAACCACGACCGCGCGTCCGACCCCGGATACAGCCGCGGCAACTGCTCGTAGAACTCCGGGTCGTGTGCCAGCACCGCAATCACCGGCGCGCTCATTGCCTTGTCCACGTTGCCCGCCGATAGCGCCGGCCGCAGTCGCTCCTTCGAATCCGCCGAGCGCAGGAACAGCACCCGCGCCGGCGAGCAGTTCGCCGAGGTCGGTCCCCACTTCATCAGCTCGTAGATCGCGTGCAGCACATCGTCGCCCACCGGCTCCGCGGTCCAGCGATAGTGGCTGCGCGCCGCACGGAACAGCGTGTCGAGCGCCGCCTCCGCCACCGCCGTCATCGCGCTACAGCTCGATCTGCTCGACCGACGTCACCTCGGGCACATAATGCTTCAGCATGTTCTCGATGCCGTGCTTCAGCGTTGCCCGCGACGACGGGCAGCCGCTGCACGCGCCCTGCATGTGCAGCAGCACCACCCCGTCGCGATAGCCGTGGAACACGATGTCGCCGCCATCGCCCGCCACCGCAGGCCGCACCCGCGTGTCCAGCAGCTCCTTGATCTGCTCGACGATCTCGCGATCCTCGGGCAGAATCTCCGTCGTCGTCAGCGCGACCTGCTCGCCCTCGATCACCGCGCGGCCCGACACGAAGTGCTCCATCACCGCGCCCAGCACCTGCGGCTTGAGCGACGGCCAGTCGGTCACGTCGGTCTTGGTCACGGTGATGAAATCCGCACCAAGGAACACCCGCGCCACCCCGGGCAGCTCGAACAGTGCGGTTGCCAGCGGACTCGGCACCGCAGCCTCCGCGCTCGCGAAATCCGCCGTCCTGGCTCCCATTACGTCGCAACCCGGCAGGAACTTCAGCGTCGCGGGGTTCGGGGTGTCTTCAGTCTCGATGAACATGGCGCAGCTCCACGATGCGGACGACATGGTCCGGATGGAGCGGTATCTGGACAGGATCGCAGGCAGCGGCAAGAGCAGGGAGGAGATACCAACCCGCCTGCGGTCCATCAGCAAGCCTGTGATGCATGACCGTCAGGCAAGCACGTGCAGCCGCTCTGTCTCTGGGCTCCGCTCAAGGCAAGGCTGGAGAATCCCTAGGCTTCAAGTGAATAGTCTCCAACGGGCTCCGCCCTTCGACGGGCCTGGCAAGGCCCTGGACTGCGTGATGGGAAATACGTGCCCGTGCCCAGGTACACCTGCGCGTCCAGCACTCCGCCCGCGACCTTCAGCGCGCAGCCGTCGCCATCGCGATCAGCCAGCCGGGTGGCGGGACGTAGCGCCGCCACTGCCTCGCCCCGTCGCCCGCCCGACAAGCCTGGCCCTGCGGGAATGGCTGCCGCGCCCCAGCAATGCGTCGGACGCCTCCCTCCTGACCAGGTCCCGCAGGCCGGAGCCGCGCCGTGGTCCTCGCACGTGAAGCCCGCGGACGACGCCCTCACTAGAGGCGTAGCCAGGTCCACCGCCACGGCCGCCCGCCACCAAATCCACTCCGCCCACGGCGCCCTGCGTAATCATCCCTGCCCCCAGGCAGCTTTCTTGCGCCCACCAGCACACGCCGCGGCAACGATACCGCCTCCATCGCCGGCATTCGCCCACGCACAACGCCCTGTCTCACGTCGGGGCTCTGCTCTCGCGCACCGGAACCGTCCTTACCCGCGCACGCACCCCTCTACCGCCGCCGCCACCGCGAGCAGCCGCCGGTCCCCCATCGTCTCCCCCACCAGCATCAGCCCGACGCCCGCCTCGCCCTCGCGCTGGCACGGCACGCTGATCGCGCACCGGTCAAGGAAGTTGGCCAGCGCCGTGTTGCGCAGCACCAGCGCGTTCACCCGCACGTACTCCGCCTCATCCGCCAGCGACGCCACCGTCGGTGCCACCACCGCCACCGTCGGCATCAGCAGCGCATCGAATCCCGCGCTTGCCGCGTCCGCCTCCTGTCGCAGCCGCACCCGCACTGCCAGCGCGTCCAGATACGCCGCCGAATCGATCCCCGCCCCGCGCAGCAGGCGCGCCCGCACCTGCGGGTCATAGGCCTCGCCTCGTTCGCGCAGCCTCTCCCGGTGCACAGCATGCGCCTCAGCCGACACCAGCGTCGCACCCGCCTCCGACCGCCCGATTTCCGCGAACGCCTCCACTTGCACCCGCACCAGCCGCGCGCCCGCCGCCCCCAGCCGCGCCAGCGCCCGCTCCCACGCCGCCGCCACCGCCCCGTCCATCCCCTCTAGCACCAGCCCCTCCACCACCCCCAGCCGCAGCCCCGCCACCTCTATCTCAGGCGTCGCGGCTCCGGGACCGGACGCCCTCGGCAGCCTCGCCCGGTCCTCGCCCGCCATTACCCCATCCAGCGCCGCGCAGCACGCCACGCCCACCCCTAGCGGACCCACGGAATCCAGCGTCGGCGATAGCGTAAACGCCCCGTCCGTCGGCACCCGCCGCGCCGTCGGCTTGAATCCCGCCACCCCGCAGAACGCCGCCGGGATCCGGCACGACCCCCCGGTGTCCGTCCCCACCGCCACCACCGCCATCCCGTTCGCCACGGAAACCGCCGCCCCTGACGAACTCCCCCCGGGAATCCGCCCCGTCGCCTGGTCCCATGGGCTTCGCGGTGTGCCGAAATGCGGGTTGATCCCCAACCCGGAATACGCGAACTCCGTCATGTTGGTCCGGCCCACCAGCACCAGCCCGGCCGCCAGCAGCCTACGCACCACCGCCGCATGCACCTCCGCTGGTGCCGCCCCCGCCAGCAGCTGCGAGCCCGCCCGCGTCACCTCGCCGGCCACGTCGAACAGGTCCTTCACGCTCACCGGCACCCCGCACCACGGCCCTGGCGCCCGACCAGCCCGGCGCAGCGCGTCCGCGGCATCCGCCGACGCCCGCGCCGCCTCTGCATACACCGCGACGAACGTCCGCGCCCCCTCTCCCGCAGGGTCGGCTATCCGCCCCAGGCACCCTTCCACCAGCGCGCGCGAAGTCACCCGCCCAGCGTCGAGGTCCCGGGCCGCCTGTTCCATCGTTTCCATCCGCCGAGCCTCGCAAGCCCGCTGAAAGCAAGCAAGGTCGGGCTCTGCCCGGACCCGCAAAGGCCGCCGCACTTAAGCATGAGGCCCTTTGATCCTGTTGCCGTAAGCACCCACCCGCGACCGGAGCCTCAGGCGTGTGCGGGCTCTCAGGGCCCAGGGGGTCCAGGAAGTGCCCCTGGCCTTGCCTTCTCCCCTGCCGCAAACTCACGCCATGTCGCGCCGCCTCGCCCTCACCCCGGAGCTGATGCTCCGCGCCTACGCCGCCGGCCTGTTCCCCATGGCCGGATCGCGCGACGACCCCACCCTGCATTGGTACGACCCCGACACCCGCGGCATCCTCCCGCTCGACCGCTTCCACTGCCCGCGCCGCCTGTTGCGCACCGTGCGCGCCGGCCCCTATACCGTCGCCACCGACCAGGACTTCCCCGCCACCATCCGCGCCTGCGCCGCCTCCGCCCCCGGCCGCGAAGGCACCTGGATCAACGCCGAGATCGAGGCCCTGTTCACCGCCCTGCACTGCCAAGGCCATGCCCATTCCGTTGAGTGCCGTCTCGACGGCACCCTCGTCGGCGGCCTCTACGGCGCCACCCTCGGCGCCGCGTTCTTCGGCGAAAGCATGTTCAGCACCGCCCGCGACGCCTCCAAGGTCGCCCTCGTCCACCTCGCTGCCCGTCTGCGCATCGCCGGCTACACCCTGCTCGACACCCAGTTCGTCACCGGCCACCTCTCACAGTTCGGTGCCACCGAAATTCCCCGTGCCGACTACCGCGCCCGCCTCGCTGCCGCCACCTGCCAACGCCCCGCCTGGTCAGATCGACCCACGCCCGAGGCGCTCGCCGCGCAGTTTCTCTCGTTCGGCGGCGGATGAACAACGCAAGCAAGTCCAGAGGCTCTGCCTCTGGACTCCGCCAGGGCGAGCCGCCCTGGACCGGCATTTTCAGGGTTGAAGAAACCTTCGAAGGCCAAGTGAATGGAGATCCCTCAAATCAGGGTTTCCGCATGGTAAATCAATCCGATACCTTCTCTCGGAGATCCAGCTCAGAGGCTTGAGGCGCGCCAGCGAGCGGATCTCCGGGTTATTCAACCTGAGAGCTCTAACTCGGGATAGCCAGGACCATCTGGCACCTTGGCGCTTTGTCCTGGTGGAGGCTGATGGTGTCTGCGGATGGTCTGTGCTGCAAGCGGTGCGTGGGTTCGGACTACGCCCGGAGCGGAGTGGTGCGCGGCCACCGGCGCTATCGCTGCCGGACCTGCGGCTGCCGTTTTACCGCATGATCGGCCGCGTGCTGGATGTCAGCGATGTCGCTGTGCTGAAGTGGGTGCG
>CAXSEF010000051.1:4377-22880 GCA_964236535.1 uncultured Acetobacteraceae bacterium | reverse complement strand
GGCGGTCCCGGTCAAGGCGCGGCTTATAGGGGGGCGGCGTGGCGCGCGTCAACGTCGACGGGGCCCGAGCGGGAAGCCGTGGTCGGGTGCGGCCCAGGCCCGGAGCCGTCGGAAACCATCCGGACGGGAGATGCGCCGCCACCCCGGGCGTCTTGCCGCGACGCCTGCCCTGCGCGGGCCCGGGGCTACACGCACCGCCGGCGCCCCGTCCGGCACCGGAGGCACCGGCCTGGCCCTGCAGACCGCCGCGGCGCGCTGCCAGGCGGCGCAGAATCCACTGGTCCGTCCGGGCAACTGGGCCGGCTTCAGCGTCGGGCCGTTCCGCGCTAGGATGGCACGGTGAGACGAGTCTGGCCCCTGGCGCTGATCGTGGCCGCGCTGCTGGCGGTGTGGCTCTCCGGCGCCGGGCACCTGCTGAGCCTGCAGGCTCTGGGAGACGAGCGCGCGCTCCTGGCCGGCTGGGTGCGGGCGCACCCGGTGCTGGCGCCGGTGGGATTCGCGCTGGCCTACGTGGTGGTGGCGGCGCTGGCGTTGCCGGGGGCCGTGGTGATGACGCTGGCGGGCGGGCTGCTGCTCGGGCCGTGGGTCGGCGCGGCGGCGAGCGTGGCCGGCGCCAGCTGCGGCGCGACGCTGGTGTTCCTCGCCGCGCGGCACGCCGCGTCGGGGTGGGTGGCGGCACGCGCCGCCCCGCTGCTGGCGCGGGTGCGGCCGATGCTGGAGCGCGACGGGTTCAGCGCGCTGCTGATGCTGCGGCTGGTGCCGGCGGTGCCGTTCTTCGTGCTCAACCTGGCGCCGGCGCTGGTGGGCATGCGGGCGCGCCCGTTCGTCGGCGCCACGGTGATCGGCATGGTGCCGGCGACGGTGGTGTTCAGCTTCGCGGGCGCAGGGATCGGCGGCGTGCTGGACCGCGGCGGCACGCCGGACCTGGGCGTGGTGCTGCGGCCGGCGGTGCTGCTGCCGCTGCTGGGCCTCGCCGGGCTGGCCGCGCTGCCGGTGGTGTGGCGCAGGGTGCGGGGGGCTGGGGCTTGAGCGAGCCAGCAAGGCCAGAGGCGCTGCCTCTGGACTCCGCCAGGGCGAGCCGCCCTGGACCGGCCCATGAAAGGCGTCGCGGCACGCTGCGGGGCAGCGTGCCGCGACGCCTTTCATGGGCTGGTCCGGGCGGAGCCCGGCCTTCCTGATGCCCGACTTCGACATCGCGGTCATCGGCGCCGGCGCCGCCGGCCTCTCGGTGGCCAACGCGTCGGCGCGGCTCGGCCTGCGGGCCGTGCTCGTGGAGCGAGCCGAGATGGGCGGCGACTGCCTCAACGTCGGCTGCGTGCCGAGCAAGGCGCTGCTGGCCGCGGCCAGGGCGGCGCAGTCGGCGCGCGAGGCGGGCCGCTTCGGGGTGGAGGTCGGCGCGCCGCGGATCGACTGGGCCCGGGTGCGGGCGCATGTGCACGGCGCGATCGCGGCCATCGCCCCGGCGGACTCCCAGGCGCGCTACGAGCGGCTCGGCTGCGTGGTGCTGCGCGGCGAGGCGCGGTTCGTGGGGCGGACGGCGCTGGCGGTGCGGCTGCGCGCGGGCGGCGAGCGGCGGTTCTCGGCCGGCCGGGTGGTGGTGGCGACCGGCAGCCGGCCGGTGGTGCCGGACCTGCCCGGGCTGGCGGGGGTCGCATACCTGACCAACGAGACGCTGTTCGGGCTGCACGAGCCCCCGGCGCACCTGGTGGTGCTGGGCGGCGGGTCGGTCGGGCTGGAGATGGCGCAGGCCCACGCCGCGCTCGGCTGCCGGGTGAGTCTGGTCGAGGCGGGGCGGATCGCCGGGCGCGAGGACCCGGCGCTGGTGGACGCGCTGCGGCCGGCGCTGGCGCGGGCGGGCGTCGCGGTGATCGAGGGCGTGCGGGTGGCGGCGGTGCAGGCGGGCCCCGGGACGGCGGTGGCGCTGCTGCTGGCCGACGGGCGGCGGGTGGCCGGCAGCCACCTGCTGGTGGCGGCGGGGCGGCGCGCCTCGGTGCAGGGGCTGGACCTGGACGCGGCGGGGGTGCGGTTCTCGGCGCAGGGAGTGGCGGTGGACCGGAGCCTGCGCAGCGTGAGCAACCGGGCGGTGTATGCGGCGGGCGACGTGGCGGACGTGGCCGGGGTCGGGCCGCTGGCGTTCACCCACCTGGCGGGCCACCACGCCGGGGTGGTGGTGCGCGGCGCGGTGTTCCGGCTGCCGGCGCGGGTGAGCCGGGTGGTGCCGCGGGTGACCTACACCTGGCCGGAGCTCGCGCAGGTGGGGATGACGGCCGAGGAGGCGCGTGGCGCCGGGCGCCCGGTCGAGGTGCTGCGCTCGGGGATGGCGGAGAACGACCGCGCGGTGTGCGAGGCGGACACCGACGGGCTGGCGCTGCTGGTGGTGTCGCGCGGGCGGCTGCTGGGGGTGGGGATCGCGGGCGCGCATGCCGGCGAGGCGATCGGGGCCTGGGTGCTGGCGCTGGGCCAGCGCGTCGGGCTGGCGGCGCTGGCGGGGATGGTCGTGCCCTATCCGACACGCGGCGAGGCGGGCAAGCGGGCGGCGGGCAACTTCTACGCGCCGCGCCTGTTCTCCGAGCGGACCGGGCGACTGGCGCGGCTGCTCGCGCGTCTGCCCTGAAGCGGGTAGCCCCTGGCGCTGCGGCGAGGTTGCCGGCAGCGTGTTCCCGCAGTCGTGTCGCCTCGGGCGCCCCGATGCGGCGGGCGGCAGGGCACGCATCCGGCCAGCCGGATCGACGCCGGGCACGGATGGACGCAT
This sequence comes from uncultured Acetobacteraceae bacterium, assembly GCA_964236535.1. Lineage (GTDB taxonomy): Bacteria > Pseudomonadota > Alphaproteobacteria > Acetobacterales > Acetobacteraceae > CAXSEF01. The sequence goes on along the minus strand of CAXSEF010000051.1, from coordinate 20,128 downwards.
CCTGCGGCGGCTCGCGGGTCGGGCGGCGACGGCGAACGATCGGCATCGAACGGAGTACGGCCATGGCCCGGCACTGCCTGCTGCTGTCGGCGGCGATCGCGATCATCGTGCTGATCGGAGTCGAGCTGGCGCTGCGTGCGCCGGGCCAGCAGGACGTGGTGGCGCTGGTGGCGGCGGTGGCGGCGGGCGTGGCGACGCATCTTGGGCTCGCGTCCATGGTGGTGCGGCCGCTGCGCGACCAGGAGGCGGTCCTGCGCGAGCAGCTGCGCGCCGCGGAGCTGGCGCAGGGCCGGCTGGCGGAGCTGGAAGCGACGACGTCGTCGCTGCGTCACGACCTGCGCGGCATCCTGTCGCCGGCGCTGATGACGGCGGACCGGCTGCTCGGCAGCACCGACCCGATCGCGCATCGTGCGGCGGAGGCGATGGTGCGCGCGGTGGAGCGATGCAGCGTGCGGCTGGGGCAGACCCGAGGGGAATAGATCGCCGAACTGGGTGACCGGCAGCGCACCGCGGGGCGGGGCGACATGGACGGCGCTGCTGCACGCCAGAGGTCACCCCTGGCGTGCAGCAGCGCCATGGCCTCAGTACCCGGACGGCGCGCCGCCAGCGTAGCCGGGCGGCGGACCGCCGCCGTAGCCCGGCTGCTGCCCGTAGCCGCCGGGCGGTGCGTAGCCGCCGGGCGGCGGGGAATAGCCGCCGCCCGGCGGGGCATAGCCAGGAGGCGGCCCGGGTGGCGGCGCGTAGCCGACCTGGCCGTAGCCCTGCGGCGGCGGCGCGTAGCCGGGCGGATATCCGGCCGGAGCATAGCCGGGCTGCGGCGGCGGCGGCGGGGCGGGGGTGCTGGACGCCCCGCCGACCGCGCCGAGCGCACCGCCGGCGAGCGCACCGATCGCCGCCCCGCGCCCGCCGCCGGCAAGCCCGCCGATCGCGGCACCCGCGCCGGCGCCGAGCAGGCCGCCGCCAACCGCGCGCTGGCCCGGGTCGTACGGGTTGGTGCAGCCGGACAGGCCGACGAGACCCGCCAGCAGCAGCGGCAGAGCGTGGGTTCGGCGCATGGCGGTCTCCTGGTGCGGTCGCTGGATCAAGTCGCGGCCTGGTGTCAGTAGCGGTTGGGCGTGGTGGCCGCGCCGCCGACCGCGCCGAGTGCGCCGCCGCCGAGCGCGCCGATGGCAGCACCGTGACCGCCGCCGGCCAGGCCGCCGATCGCGGCGCCGGCGCCGGCGCCGAGCAGGCCGCCGCCGACCGCGCGCTGGCCGGGATTGTAGGGATCGCAGGCGGCGAGGCCAAGGGTCAGGGCGGCGGCGGTCAGCGTCACCACGGTCTTGCGCAGCATGATCGTTCTCCGGAGCTGGGGCTGGTCGGGCACGCGGGCGACGGCGCAGCGGCGCGGCGGCCCGACCCGAGAGGTCATTTTACAGGTGCAAATGCTTGGGACGGGTTAACGGTTGCGGTCCGGCTGGGCGGCGAATCGACTTCGACGGCGCCGGCGACCCGGATCGCAGGGCGGCGCGGCGGGTCGATGGCGGATTTGTGGCGGCGGCGCGGCAGACCGGCACCGTTGCCGGCGGGGGGGCGTCCGGTCCCGCCCGCACCGGGCCGGCCGGCGACGAGCGGCGCGCCGCCCCCTTGCTCCCGCAGGTGGGTGCGGCTAAGCCCCCGCATCGCCGGCGTCCGGTCGGCCTTGCCTAACCAGCCGGGCCTAACCAGCCGGGCCTAGCCAACCGGGTCAACCCACCGGGGCCAGGCCACCGGGGTCTGGCCATCGGGGCCAGCCCGTCATGGCGCGCTGCCATCGCCCTCCTGCGCCCTTCGGTGGTCCTCGCCGTCACTCCGGAGCTGCCTGATGTTCTCCCGCCTCCTGGGCATCATGTCCGCGGACATGGCCATCGACCTCGGCACCGCGAACACCCTGGTCTACGTCAAGGGACGCGGCATCGTGCTCGACGAGCCGAGCGTGGTGGCGATCGCCGACGTGCGCGGCAAGAAGCAGGTGCTCGCGGTGGGCGAGGAGGCCAAGCAGATGCTGGGCCGCACGCCGGGCAACATCCAGGCGATCCGCCCGCTGCGCGACGGGGTGATCGCCGACTTCGAGGTCGCGGAGGAGATGATCAAGCATTTCATCCGCAAGGTGCACAACCGGCGCGGGTTCGCCTCGCCGATGATCATCGTGTGCGTGCCGTCGGGCTCGACCGCGGTGGAGCGGCGCGCGATCCAGGAGAGCGCCGAGAGCGCCGGGGCGCGTCGGGTGCTGCTGATCGAGGAGCCGATGGCGGCGGCGATCGGCGCCGGGCTGCCGGTGACCGAGCCGTCGGGGAGCATGATCGTCGACATCGGCGGCGGCACCACCGAGGTGGCGGTGATCTCGCTCGGCGGGATCGTGTACTCGCGTTCGGTGCGGGTGGGCGGCGACAAGATGGACGAGGCGATCATCTCGTTCATCCGGCGCAACCACAACCTGCTGATCGGCGAGAGCTCCGCCGAGCGGATCAAGATGGACATCGGCGCCGCGGTGCCGCCGGAGGACGGCTCGGACGGGCCGTGGCACGAGGTCAAGGGCCGCGACCTGATGCACGGGGTGCCGCGCGAGGTGGTGGTGTCGCAGCGCGCGATCGCGGAAAGCCTGGCCGAGCCGGTGAGCCAGATCCTGGAGGCGGTGAAGGTGGCGCTGGAGAACACGCCGCCGGAGCTGGCGGCGGACATCGTCGACAAGGGCATCGTGATGACCGGCGGCGGCGCGCTGCTGTTCCGGCTCGACCAGGTGCTGCGCGACGCGACGGGGCTGCCGGTGGTGGTGGCGGAGGACCCGCTGAGCTGCGTGGCGCTGGGCACCGGCCGGGCGCTGGAGGAGCTGAAGCGGCTGAGGAACGTGCTGACCACCATGTATTGAACGCCCTGCCCGGGAGTTCCGCTCTGCCGGCGGTCCGGCGCCCGTCGCGGTGCCCCGGTGCCTGCACAGTCACGCAGGCGACCCGACAGGACGGACCTGCGGGCACCGGGGCGAAGCCAGGCGGAGCGGGCGTCCATGTGCGGGTCCGGGGGCTCAGCCCCCGGCGGAGTCCAGAGGCAGAGCCTCTGGCCTGGCCTTGCCTGCCCTCGCTGCCTTGATTGTCTTGCCTGCCTTGACTGCGTTGCCGCCCCTGCGCCGCAGCAGCCGGCCGGCGGTGCGCAGGGCGTGGCCGAGGATGCGGCTGATCGCCGGCGAGGCGAGGACGAGGGTCACGCTCGCGTTGCTGAGCAGTGCGACCTGGGTCGCCTGGGTGAGGGTCATGGCTCCTGCTGCCTGCTGTGCGGCGCGGCGGGATGCCGGCCGTCCAATCTGGAACAGACATAGAACATATAGGACGAGATTCCTAGAGCCTGTCGCGCCTGCTGTTCCCGGGATATGCCGCGCTCCGAAAAGGGGGTGATTTCGCCGTCCCGATCCTCTACGCAGCGGTAATACGCGCGCGAGGCGAACCCCCCTTGATCCGGCTATCCATCCAGGCCCGGCAGGCCTTGGCCCGGCTCACCCTGCCGCTGCTGATCGCGGCGTCGTTCGGGCTGATGCTGCTTGGCCGGGCGGACGGGGGCCTGGCGGCGCGGGCGCGCATGACGCTGGCCGACGCGCTGTCGCCGATCTACCGGGTGGTGGCGGAGAAGCTCGACGGCGCGCAGGGTGCGGTGGCGGGGCTGCAGGGCCTGGTGTCGCTGCAGGCGGAGAACGCCCGGCTGCGCGACGAGAACGACCGGCTGCGGCGCTGGTATGCGGTGGCGGTGGCGCTGGAGGCGGAGAACGCGACGCTGAAGACGGACCTGCACTGGATCCCGGACCCCGCGCCCTCGTACGCGACGGCGCGCGTGGTGGCGGACGCGGGCGGGATGTATGCGCGCGCGGTGCTGCTGGCGGTGGGCCCGAACCACACGGTGCGTCGCGGCCAGATCGCGCTCGACGCGGACGGGCTGGTGGGGCGGGTGAGCGAGGTGGGCGAGCGCTCGGCGCGGGTGCTGCTGCTGACCGACATCAACAGCCGCATCCCGGTGCTGCTGGAAGGCAGCCAGGCGCGGGCGATGCTGGCGGGGACCAACAACGCGCGGCCGCGGCTGATGTACTATGCCGAGGGGGTGCGGCCGATCGAGGGGGAGCGGGTGCTGACGACGTCGGAGGCCAACGCGTTCCCGGCGGGGCTGCCGATCGGGGTGGTGCACTACTCGGCGTCCGGGGTGCCGGAGGTGGCGCCGTTCGCGCGGCTCGACCACCTGGAGATCGTGCGCATCTTCGACTACGGGCTCGGCGGGCTGCAGCCGCCCGAGGTGCCGGGGCGCGCCGAGGCCCGTGCCGCGGAGGGGCGCACCCAGGACGGCGGGCGCCTGCAGGACGCGGGGCGGGCGGCTGCGGACCCGGCGCGGTCGCCGGACGCGCGCGACGCCGAGCGGAAGCGGTGAGCCCTGGAACGAGGGATCGCCAGCGTCCCGGACCACCGCACCCCGGGCATCCGGCCGCGGCCCAGCCTGTGGCGCCGGCTCGACGCCACGGCGCGCGCGCTGTTCCCGGCCGCCTGCGCCGCGCTGCTGCTGCTGGGGCTGTCGGCGCCGCTGGGGGTGCCGGGCCAGGTGCCGCTGCAGACCGCCTCGGCGCTGGCCTGCGTGTTCTTCTGGTCGCTGTTCCGGCCGACCTCGATGCCGCCGCTGCTGGTGTTCGCGCTCGGGCTGCTGTGCGACCTGCTCGGGCTGGCGCCGGTCGGCACCGCGGTGCTGACGCTGCTGCTGGTGCACGGGGTCGCGGTGCGGATGCGCCGCGGGCTGGTGCGGCAGGGCTTCGCGCTGGTCTGGCTGGTGTTCGTCGCCGTCGCGGCAGCAGCGGCGGCGCTGCAATGGGCGCTCACCTCGCTGCTGACCTGGCGGCTGCTGCCGGGGGCGCCGGCGGCGTTCGAGGCGCTGGTCGCCGCGGGGATCTACCCTGGGCTGGCGGCGCTGTTCGCGCTGGCGCACGGCAGCGTCGCGGACCCGGACCAGGCGTGAGGATGGCGCCTGGGCAGGACGGCGAGTGTCTAGGAGGAAGGCCAGGACCCTGCCCTGGACCCACCAAAGGCCGAAGGCCTTTGCAAACCATCTTGTCAGGGTCCGGGGCATGGCGGGCGGCGTCGGGGCGCCTGAGCAGGTCGGGGCGCCTGAGCAGGTCGGCTGCGCGCGGGACGGCGTGCCGTGACGTCTTTCATGTGCGGGTCCGGGGGCCCCGCCCGCAGCGGGTCGCCGCTCCCGGGACATGCGCCAGAGCCCCGGCCCTGCCCTGCCGCGGCCTCGCTGCCCCGGAGCCCGGCGCGTGAAGCGCGACAGCCGCCAGTCCGGGGCGTTCACCCGGCGGGCGCTGCTGCTGATGGGCGGGCAGGTCGCGGCGCTCGGCGCGCTGGCGGCCAAGCTGTACCACGTGCAGGTGGCCGACGGGCAGGCCTACGCGACGCTTGCGGAAAGCAACCGGATCAGCGCGCGGATGATCGCGCCGCCGCGCGGCCGGGTGCTGGACCGGTTCGGCGTGGTGGTGGCGGGCAACAGGCTGAACTGGCGGGCGGTGCTGCTGGCCGAGCAGACCGACGACGTGGGCGCGACGCTCGACCGGTTCGCGCAGATCGTGCCGCTGGCGGACCACGAGCGCGCGCGCATCGACCGCGAGATGCGCCACCGGCGGCGGTTCATCCCGGTGATGGTGCGCGAGTTCCTGTCCTGGGAGGACATGGCGCGGATCGAGGTGAGCGCGCCGGAGCTGCCGGGGATCATCGTCGACGTGGGGACGACGCGGGTCTACCCGATGGGCGAGCAGCTTGCGCACGTGGTGGGGTACGTGGCGCCGCCGCAGGAGGCGGACATGGGCGAGGACCCGATGCTGGCGCTGCCGGGAATCCGCATCGGGCGCGCGGGGGTGGAAAAGGCGCGCGACGAGGAGCTGCGCGGCGAGGCCGGCGAGGTGAAGATGGAGGTCAACGCGGTCGGGCGGGTGATCCGCGAGCTGGACCGCGAGGACGGCAAGTCCGGCGACGACGTGGGGCTGGCGCTGGACTACGAGCTGCAGCGCTCGGTGATCGAGCGGATCGGCGACGAGAGCGCGTCGGCTGTGGTGCTGGACTGCCGCAACGGCGAGGTGCTGGCGATGGCGAGCAACCCGTCGTTCGACCCGAGCCTGTTCGACTCCGGGGTGAGCCAGGCGCAGTGGGTGGAGTGGACCAACAACCGCGGCACGCCGCTGATCAACAAGGCGACGGCGGGGGTGTATCCGCCGGGCTCGACGTTCAAGATGGCGGTGGCGCTGGCCGGGCTGGAGTCGGGGACGCTGACGCCGGGCGACCGGGTGAACTGCCCGGGGTTCATCGACGTCGGCAACGCGCGGTTCCACTGCTGGAAGAAGGGCGGGCACGGCACGCTCGACCTGCACGGCGGGCTGAAGAACAGCTGCGACGTGTTCTTCTACGACGTGGCGCGGCGCACCGGGATGGAGAAGATCGCGGCGGCTTCGCACCGGCTGGGCCTGGGCACCGAGCTCGACATCGACATCCCCGGCCAGCGCGTCGGGCTGATCCCCACCCCCGCGTGGCGGCGCGCGCACGGGCATGCGTGGAACCTCGGCGATACCATCGTGAGCGGAATCGGGCAGGGCTACATCCAGGTCACGCCGCTGCAGCTCGCGACCTACACCGCGCGGATCGCCACCGGGCGGGCGGTGCAGCCGCACCTGACGCGGCTGATCGGCGGGCAGATGCAGGAGGGCTCGGCCGCGAACGACTGGCCGGCGCTGGACATGCCGGAGCACGCGCTCGCCGTGGTGCGGCAGGGGATGTACGCGGTGGTCAACGAGCCGGGCGGCAGCGGGGCGCCGGCGCGGCTGCCGCTCGCGGGCGTGACGATGGCGGGCAAGACCGGCTCGGCGCAGGTCCGCCGGGTGTCGCGCGAGACCCGCGAGCACGGGCACTTCGACTCCAGCAAGCTGCCCTGGGAGTTCCGCCCGCACGCGCTGTTCGTGTGCTTCGCGCCGTACGACGAGCCGAGATACGCCATCGCGGTGGTGATCGAGCACGGCAACGCCGGCGCGGCCGCAGCGGCGCCGCTCGCGCGGGACCTGATGGTGCAGACGCTGACCCGCGACCCCGCCGAGCGGGCGGCGGCGCAGACCGTGGCGGCGCGGTGAGGCAGGCAAGGCCAGAGGCTCTGCCTCTGGACTCCGCCAGGGCGAGCCGCCCTGGACCGGCCTCCTCAGCAAGGCACATTGCGCGGCTTGCCCCGCTTTGCCTGCCGGCCTGGGAGGACACGCGTTGATCTGGGAGCGCCGGCTGATCCGCGCCGAGCCCTCGTTCGGGCTGCTGACCAAGCTCATGCAGGTGAGCTGGGCCTACGTCGTGCTGCTCTGCGCGCTCGCCGGCGTCGGCTACGTGGCGCTGTACTCCGCGGGCGGCGGGCCCCTGCCCTACGCGACGCCGGACGCGATCCGCTTCGCCGCCGGCCTGGTGCTGATGATCAGCCTGGCGATGGTCGACATCCGGTTCCTGGCGCGGTTCGCCTGGCCGCTCTACGCCGGGGCGCTCGCGCTGCTGGCGCTGGTGCTGCGCATCGGCCACGTCGGCAAGGGCGCGGAACGCTGGATCAGCCTCGCCGGCGTGCAGGTGCAGCCGTCGGAGCTGATGAAGGTGGCGCTGGTGATGGCGCTGGCGGCGTGGTTCCACAAGGCGTCGTGGGAGCGCATGGGCAACCCGCTGTTCCTGGTGCCGCCGGCGCTGATGATCGCGGTGCCGGTCGGGCTGATCCTCAAGGAGCCGAACCTAGGCACGGCGTTCATCACCGGGGTGGTGGGCGCCTCGGTCGTGGTGGCGGCGGGGCTGCGCTGGTGGATGGCGGCGCTGGTGGCGCTGCCGGTGCCGTTCGCGGCGCGGTTCGCCTACGCGCACCTGCACGACTACCAGCGGGCACGGATCACGACCTTCCTCAACCCGGAGAGCGACAAGCTCGGCGCGGGCTACAACATCATCCAGAGCAAGATCGCGCTCGGCTCGGGGGGGATGTGGGGCAAGGGGTTCATGAACGGCACCCAGAACCACCTGAACTTCCTGCCGGAGAAGCAGACGGACTTCATCTTCAGCATCATCGCCGAGGAGTGGGGCCTGGTGGGCAGCCTCGCGGTGCTGGGGCTGCTGCTGCTGATCGTGATCGGGGGGATGCTGATCGCGCTGCGCTGCCGCAACCCGTTCGGGCGCCTGCTGGCGACCGGCATCAGCATGAACTTCTTCATGTACGTGTTCGTCAACATCGCGATGGTGACGGGGGCGATCCCGGTGGGCGGCGTGCCGCTGCCGCTGGTGAGCCACGGCGGGTCGGCAATGCTGACGGTGATGTTCGCGTTCGGGCTGCTGATGTCGGTGCACGTGCACCGCGACGTGGAGTTTAAGGAGAGACGGGAGGAGGATTGAGAGCGGGTCATACCGACCGTGTTGCGGTCGGAGGCGCCAGGCTCTACTTCCGGAGCCGCGAACCGAACGAGCCGGCACATATCCATATCGATCGTGGCCGGGCGTCGGCCAAGGTGTGGCTGGACCCGGTGGCACTCGCGAGCAACCGCTGTGGCAAGGCCGCTTCAAGCCAGACTCCGACAAGCCCTCTACTCAAGTCCTGAGTAGCACAAAATCTGCTTTATACAACCTGAAGTTTGTGGGCTTCCAGGTTGTCTGATCATCAGCATATGTCGAACATGCCGGCACGTCGCCAGCCCCAAGACAACGGTGCCGCGACCAAAACTCAGAACGACGCGTCTGGCGAAGTAGCACGAAACTCTGCGCCGCGCCCGGACCCGCCGTACCCCAGGAAAGCCTTGCCGAAACAAATGGATTCTCAAGGCTCGGCCTTGAGCGGAGTCCAGAGGCAGAGCCTCTGGCCTTGCCTTGCCTTGCCTTGCCTCACCCGGCCTTACGCCGACCCCCCAGCGGCGCCCGCAGCAGTCTCCCCCAGCATGGCATCGGCGGTGCGCAGGCTGAGCGCCATGATGGTGAGCGCCGGGTTGGCGCAGAGCGCGCTCGGAAACACCGAGTTGTCGCAGATCCACAGGTTGTCGATGTCGTGGCTGCGCCCGGTGCCCCCCACGACGGCGCGGGCGGGGTCGTGCCCCATGCGGCAGGTGCCGATGGTGTGCGCGGAGCGGGTCAGGGTCCACAGGTCGGTGGCGCCGGCCGCGTCCCAGAGCCGGCGCAGCAGCTCGTCGGCGTGCGCGTGCATGGCGGTCTCGTTGGGCCCGTAGCTGAACCGGATGTGCGGCCGGGGCACGCCGAGGTCGTCGGTCTCGTCGGACAGGTCGAGGCGGTTGCCGGGCTGCGGCAGGCACTCGCCGTTGATGCCGATGCCCGCGGTGTGGTTGTAGCGGCCGATGTAGTCGACCAGCGGCTGCCCCCACAGCCGTCGCCCGCGGGCGACGTTGTCGGCCCAGGTGACCGGCGGCGCGCCCAGGCTCTGCACCAGGTAGCCGCCGGCGAACCCGGCATCGGCCGGCCGGACCATGTCCTCGGAGATCAGCGACGACGGGTAGCCCTTGTGGGAGCGCATCTCCGGCTCGAAGGTGCCCCACACCTGGGTCGCGACGTGCGCCATGTAGTTGCGCCCGACCTCGCCGCTGCCGTTGGCGAGGCCTGCGTGCAGCAGCAGCCGCGGCGTCTCGACGGCGCCGGCGGCGAGCACCAGCGTGCGGCAGCGCTGCCGGTGGTCCCGGCCGTCCTGGCGGTAGACGACGCCGCAGACCCGCCCGGCGGCGTCGCGCTCGATGCCGTGCACGCGGCACCCGGGGCGGATCTCGGCGCCGTCGGCCACCGCGCGCGGCAGGTAGGTGACGTCCATGCTGGTCTTGGCGCCGTTGCGGCAGCCCTGGTGGCAGTACCCGCAGTTGACGCAGGCCTGGCGCGCCGGCAGGCCCGGGGCATGCCGGTCGCTCGACAGCACGGCGGCAGGCGCCGAGCAGCAACGCACCCCCAGCGAGTCGCAGCCCGCCTGCATGGCGTAGGCCGGCGCGTTGAGCGGCACCGCGGCGAGCTCGTAGTGGCGGCCGGGCTCCCAGGGGTAGGCGGCGGGGCCGGAGGCGCCGATGAACGCCTCGACCTCCCGGTAGTACGGCAGCAGCTCCGCGTAGCCGAGCGGCCAGTCCTCGCCGACCCCCTGCTCGGAGCGCAGGCGCAGGTCGCGCGGGTCGGCGCGCGGGATGAAGGCGCCCCAGTGCAGCGTCGAGCCGCCGACCCCGGTGCCGCTGTTGTTGGCGCCGAACGCCTGCGGCGGCTCGCCGGACACCAGGCGGTCGTCCAGCCAGTACAGGTCGGCGGCGGCCACCTCGTCGGCGGCGAACTCGGTGCGCGGGGTGCGGTTGCCGCCGGCCTCCAGCGCCACGACGCTCAGCCCCGCGGCGGCGAGGCGCGCGGTGAGCGGCGCGCCGCCGGCGCCGGTGCCGACCACGACGACGTCCACGGTGTCCGCGATGGCGTGGCGCCGCATCGGGTCGAGCCTCATGCGGCGGCGCCGCGCGGCAGGATCGCGGCCCGGGCGTCAGGCCTGGCGGGAGCCGGGGCGACCGGTGCGGCGGCAGGCGCGGCAGACCGGCGAGGCGCGGCAGACCGGACAGGTGCGGCGGGCTGTCCAGGCACCGAAGCTGCGCGGGCGGGCTCAGGCTCCCAGGACTCGCGCTCGCCGATGCCCAGCGCGGTGAACCCGCTCAGCCGTTCGGCGTCGCCGCCGTAGCCGATCCCGCTGTAGCCCATCGCGGCGAGTGTCGCCGGGTGGGCGACGTAGGCGCGCACCGCGTTGGCGCGCAGCTCCTCGAACCACAGGTGCATCCGGCCGGCGTCGAGCCGGCCCGGCCCGGGCGCGCCATCCGGCAGCGCACCCGCCCGGTCCTCGCCGAGCACAGCGGTGGCGGCGGCATGCAGCAGCGCGTCCTGGGCTGCGGAACCGAGCTCGGCAAAGCCGGCGCCATGGCCGGCGCGCGCCGCCGCGTCCAGGGTGTCGAGGCCGGCGCGGCAGGCCTCCGCATCGGCCGGCATCGACGCCATGCGCCAGCCGTCCCCCAGCCCCTCGGCAAGACGGGCGTCGATGCGCGCGGCCAGGTCGATGCGCGCCGCGTCCGGCTGCGGCACCAGACGGTCGCACACCGCGGCCAGCGTCGCGCGCTGCGCCGCCGACATCGCGCGCGGCGCCGCAGCGGGATCGTCGGCCCGGTCGCGCGCGAGCAGCACGGCGCGGGTGCGCTCGCTCACCCGCCCGGAGCCGAGCAGCGCGCGCCACGCCGGGCCGGGGTGCGGCGCCTCCGGTGTCGCCGCAACCCCCGGCGCGTCCACGACCAGCCGCGCCACCACCTCCGGGCATTCGAGCGGCGGCAGGTGGCCGCAGCCCGGCAGCGTCACCAGCCGGGCGCGGGCGAAGCACGGCGCGACCAGGGTGGCCTGGGCGGCCGCGCCGAGCACCGGGTCCGTGCTGCCGGCGACGATGATGGCAGGCGTCCGCAGCAGCCCCACCCGCGCCGCCCAGTCCTCGCGCGAGCCGTGCTCCAGCCAGGCGCGCCAGGCCGCAGGATCGGCGCGCAGCACGTCGTCGACGCCGCGGGCCAGGACGTCCGGGGCCAGCGGGACGGCGACGTTGCGCTCGATGTAGGTGCGCGCCTCGTCGCGGCTGCGTCCGCTCTCCGGCGCCTGGCTGAACCAGCCGAGCATCTCGCGCCGCATGTCGGCGTGCAGCGGCTCCGGGCCGGGCGGCGAGGCGGCGAGCAGGACGATCCCCGCCAGGCCCTGCAGGCCGGCCTCGCCGTCCTCGGCGCGGCGGGCCAGCACCGCGGCGACCTTGCCGCCCATGCTGTGCCCGACCAGGGTCCACCGCTCCGCCGCGTGGGCACGGATCACGGCGGCGGCGTGGTCGGCCATGCCCGCCACGTCGCGCGGGCCGGACCCCGCCGCGTCGCCGAACCCCGGCAGGTCGATGCCGACGCAGCGCGTGCCGGCCGGCAGGCGGGCGGCCACCCCCTGCCACTGGCGGGCGCTGCCGCCGAGGAAGTGCAGGCAGAAGACGGTCTGCGGGGTCGGTGGGTGCATTCTCGAAAACTGGGACGGTCGGGGGGGTTGACCACCTCGAAAGCACGGAAGGCGAGGGCGCCGCCCTCGACCCGCCGGGGCCCTGGGCCCGGACCCCTTTGGTTAAGCACAGGACTTCAACGGCTTGGCCCCTGACGGGTCACGGGCAGGGCCGCTTGCCCGCGTCCATCACGGTTGCTTCAGCGCGTCGGCGCGGGCGGCGTCACCATGTGGTCGTAGAAGCCGCGCCCGGTCTTGCGGCCCAGCCAGCCGGCCTCGACATACTTCACCAGCAGCGGGCACGGCCGGTACTTCGGGTCGCCGAAGCCGGCCTGCATGACCTGCATGATCGACAGGCAGGTGTCGAGCCCGATCAGGTCGGCGAGCTCGAGCGGACCCATCGGATGGTTGGCGCCGAGCTTCATCGCGGTGTCGATCGACTCCACGCTGCCGACTCCCTCCTGCAGCGCGAACGCCGCCTCGTTGACCATCGGCACCAGGATGCGGTTGACGATGAAGGCGGGGTAGTCCTGCGCGGTGGCGACGGTCTTGCCCATCCGCCTGGCGAGTGCCGCCACGGTGTCGAAGGTGGCGTCGTCGGTGGCGATGCCGCGGATCACCTCGACCAGCGCCATCAGCGGCACCGGGTTCATGAAGTGCATGCCGATGAAACGCTCCGGGCGGTCGGTGCCGGCGGCCAGCCGGGTGATCGACAGCGAGGACGTGTTCGAGGCCAGGATCGCGTCCGGACGCAGGTGCGGGGTGATCTCGCGGAAGATCGCCTGCTTGACCGCCTCGCGCTCGGTGGCGGCCTCGATCACCAGGCCGCACTGCCCCAGCCCGGCATGCTCGGCCGTCGTGGCGATGCGCGCCAGCGCGGCCGCGCAGTCCGCATCCCCGACCTGCCCCTTGGCGACCTGGCGCGCGAGGCTGCGGCCGACGCTGGCCACGCCGCGCTGCAGCGCCGCCGGGTCGGAGTCCAGCAGCGTGACCTCCAGCCCGGCCAGGGCGGCCACGTGGGCGACCCCCGCGCCCATCTGCCCGGCGCCGATCACGCCGATGCGGGTCACCGCCGCGCCAGCGGGGCCGGTCCCGCCCGGGTTCGTGGGGCCCGGGTCGCGGCCGGCATCGCCCGGCGCGGCGACGTCGCCACGGCGGCCTCGCACGGCCCGGCGCTCGTCGACGGGCGCTGCCGGGCCGCCGCTCATGCCCCGCCACTCATGGCCCGGCGCTCATGGCCCGCGCTCATGGGCGGGCGAGCTCGGCCTGCAGCTCCGGCAGCGCGGTGAACAGGTCGGCGACGAGCCCGTAGTCGGCGACCTGGAAGATCGGCGCGTCGGCGTCCTTGTTGATCGCGACGATGATCCGGCTGTCCTTCATGCCGGCAAGGTGCTGGATCGCCCCGGAGATGCCGACCGCGATGTACAGCTCCGGCGCCACGATCTTGCCGGTCTGGCCGACCTGGAAGTCGTTGGGCACGTAGCCGGCGTCGACCGCGGCGCGCGAGGCGCCCATCGCCGCGCCGAGCTGGTCGGCGATCGGCTCCAGCAGCGCGAAGCTCTCGCCCGAGCCGAGGCCGCGCCCGCCGGAGACCACGACCCGCGCGGCGCCCAGCTCGGGGCGCTCGCTGCGCGACAGCTCGGCCGAGACGAAGCGGCTGCCCCCGGCGCCCGCCATCTGGTCCGCCGGCGCGGCCACGATGTCCGCCGCGCCGCCGCTGCTGGCCACCGGGTCGAAGCTCGCCGCGCGCACCGTCAGCACCTTGGTGGCATCGGCGGAGCGCACGGTGGCGAGCGCGTTGCCGGCGTAGATCGGGCGCACGAAGGTGTCGGCGTCCTCCACGCCGCAGACGTCGCTGATCGGCTGCACGTCGAGCAGCGCCGCGAGCCGCGGCATCACGTTCTTGCCGAGCGCGGTCGAGGCGGCGAGCAGGTGGGTGTAGCCCGGCGCCAGCGCCACCAGCAGGGCGGCCAGCGGCTCGGCGAGCGGGTGCGCATAGGCAGGATCATCGGCCACCAGCACCCGGGCGACGCCGGGCAGGCGCGCGGCCGCCGCCGCGGCGGGGCCGGCCGCGTCGCTGGCGACCAGCGCGTGCACCGCGCCGATCCGCGCCGCGGCGGTGATCGCCGAGCGCGACGGCTGCTTGATGCCGCCGGCATCGTGCTCGAGCAGGACCAGGACGGGCATCAGATCACCTTCGCTTCGTGGCGCAGCAGCCGGACCAGCTCGGCGACCGAGGCCACCTTGCGGCCGGCCTTGCGGGTCGGCGGCTCGTCGACCCGCAGCGTGGTCAGGCGCGGCGCCGGGTCCACGCCGAGCGCCGCCGGGGTCAGCGTCTCGATCGGCTTCTTCCTCGCCCGCATGATGCTGGGCAGCGTGGCATAGCGCGGCTCGTTGAGGCGCAGGTCGGCGGTCACGATCGCCGGCAGGCGCAGCGCCAGCGTCTCCAGCCCGCCGTCGACCTCGCGGGTGACGAGCAGCTCGCCGTCCTCCATCGCGATGCGGCTGGCGAAGGTGCCCTGCGGCCAGTCGAGCAGGGCCGCGAGCATCTGCCCGGTCGCGTTCATGTCGTCGTCGATCGCCTGCTTGCCCATCAGCACCAGGCCGGGCTGCTCGCGCCGCACCAGCACGCGCAGCATCTTGGCAACCGCGAGCGGCTCGGGCGCCGCCTCGGTCTGCACCAGGATGGCGCGGTCGGCGCCCATCGCCATCGCGGTGCGCAGGGTGTCGGCGCAGGCGGCGGCGCCGATCGACACCACGACGATCTCGGTAGCCGCGCCGCGCTCCTTGAGCCGCACCGCCTCCTCGACGGCGATCTCGTCGAACGGGTTCATCGACATCTTGACACCCGCGGTCTCGACGCCGGAGCCGTCCGCGCGCACGCGGACCTTCACGTTGTAGTCGATCACCCGCTTGACGGGGACGAGGAGCTTCATCGGGGATGCGTTCTTCCGGGTCGGTCTGCGGCCCTGCGGCCGATGCTGGCGGGAACCGCGTCACCAACACGCAGGCGCGCCGGTCATCGGGCGATGCGGCGAAAGGTGCGGCGCGGCGTGGGCGAAGTCAAACCCGGCACGGCCGCGGGCGGGTGGTCCGGCCGGGCGCCGGTTAGTGCCGCAGCAGGGTGATGAGCAGCAGGAACAGCAGCAGCGCCGCGCCCTGCAGACCGACGCGCCACTGCATCAGCCTGTTGGAGCGGTGCGGGTCCATGCCGCGCGCCAGCCCGACCAGCCCGGCGGCGAGCACCGCCACCACGCTCGCCAGCGCCAGCACCACCAGGACGGTCAGCACGGTCTGCATACCGCGGACATGGAGGCCCGCGCCGGTTTGTGCACCCCGGCCCCCCTGCCGGCCCGTCCCGACCTCTCCTCCTGGCGGCCCGTCCCGACGACGGGCCGCCACGGCGAGTGTTGACAGCGCCGGAAGCGGCGTGGTTCGCGGGCGTGATGCAGAACCACGGCGTGCCGACACCCCACCCGCCCTCGCGCGCCCGCCACCCGGCGCCACGGGGAACGCTGGTGCTGCGGGCGGCGGTGCTGCGGGCGGCGCTGGGCGGGACGCTGCTGGTCGGGCTGGCGAACCCGGCCCCGGCCCAGGGCAACGGAACCCAGGGCAACGGAACCCAGGGCAACGGGCCCGATGGGAACATGGCCCAGGAGAACATGGCCCAGGATGGCATCGCCCAGGGCGAGGCGGCGCCGGCG
>CAXSEF010000051.1:0-4277 GCA_964236535.1 uncultured Acetobacteraceae bacterium | reverse complement strand
GGCCCAGGAGAACATGGCCCAGGATGGCATCGCCCAGGGCGAGGCGGCGCCGGCGACGGGCGGGCCGCCCCGGGAGGCGACGCTCGCGCTCACCCCGGCACAGGCGCGCGACATGCTCGGCGTGCTCGGCGATCCAGGGCGCAGGGCGCGGTTCGCGCAGGCGCTGCAGGCCCTGGCGGCGGCGGAACCCGCGGCAGGAGCGACGGACGGCCCGCCGGAGCCCGCAGCCCCTGCGACCCCGACGCGGGCGCCGCCGCCACGGGCGCCCGCGGTGCTGCCGGCGGCATCCGGGCGGGCACCCGTGGCGGCGGCGGCGCCCACGGTCGCACGGGCCGCACCGGCTGCGGCCCCGCCAGCGGCGGCGCCGGCGGTGCCCAAGCTCGCGCCGGACAGCCTGGGGGCGCAGCTGATCAGCAAGGGGGGCAACTGGTTCACCAGCCTCTCCGGCCAGATCGCCCAGGCGGGGCACACGATGGCCGACGTCCCGCTGCTCTGGGCGTGGATCGAGCGCACGCTCGGCGACCCGGACTCGCGGGCCCGGGTGCTGGACGCGGCCTGGAAGCTCGCGGTGGTGTTCGGCGCCGGGCTGGGCATGGACTACGCCGCCTGGCGGGCGCTGCAGGGCCCGGTGCGGCGCCTGGCGCTGCTCGCGCCGGAGGGCTCGGGCGAGCCGGACGAGGACCCCGCCTCAAGCGACCCCGACCGCGCGGTCGAGGCCGGGCTCGCGACGTCGGCGCTCGACCTGCCCCCCGGCCCGCCGCCGCAGGCGCCGGCCGAACCGGCGGGCGCGGCCGGAACCATGGCCGCCGCCGGCCCGCCGCCGCCAGACCCGCCGCCGCCAGACCTGCCGCCGCCAGACCTGCCGCCGAGCGTCTCGGAGCAGCTGTCGCGCCCGCCCGAGGCGACGCCGCGCGACGCGGCCCCCGGCGCGCGGGCGTCCGCACGACCCGGCACACCGGCCGCAGGCGCGGGCCCGGCCTGGCCGCCCCTTGCCCCGGCAACACCCGACCCGGCGACACCCTCCCCGGCAATGCCGGCCGCGTCGGCGTCGCCGGAATCGATGCGGCGCCGGCGGCACCGCACGCTGCGCCTGCTGCGGCGGCTGCCGTTCGTGCTGATGCGGCTGGTGCTGGAGCTGCTGCCGCTCGGCGCCTTCCTGCTGACCGCCAACCTGCTGCTGGGCACGTCGCTGGTGCACAGCGCCAACACCCGCGCCTCGATCCTCGCCTACATGCAGGCCTACCTGTTCATCCGGGTGCTGCTGTGCGTGCTGCGCACCCTGCTCTCGCCCGACCAGCGGCGGCTGCGGCTGGTCCACGTCACCGACCGCGCCGCCGCCTACATGGTCGGCTGGGCGCGGCTGCTGGTGCTGGTGGCCGCGCTCGGCTGGGCGACCGTCGAGACCGGGATGCTGTTCGGGCTCACCACCGCGGCGCACGAGGCGCTGCTCAAGCTGGTGGCGCTGGTCGACCACCTGGCGCTGGTGGTGATCGTGCTGCAGCTGCGCCGCCCGGTGGCCGCCCGGCTGCACGCGCGGCGCGGCGCGACCGGCGCCCGCGCGCGGGCGCTGAACCGGCTGGCCGCGGTGTGGCACTGGATCGCCATCTTCTACATCATGGCGCTGTGGGCGGTCTGGGCCAGCCAGATCGAGAACGGCTTCGGCCGGGTCGTGCACTTCTTCCTGGTCACCTGCGCGGTCTCGATCGGCAGCCGGCTGCTGGCGATCGTGCTGCTGGGCGGGCTCGACCGGGCGATCCGGGTCAGCCCGGAAGCCGAGGCGCGCTACCCCGGGCTGCAGGCGCGCACGACCCGCTACTACCCCGCAGCACGGTTCGCGCTGACCACGCTGCTGGTGGTGCTGACCGGCGTGGCGATGCTGCAGGCGTGGGGCATCGGCTCGCTCGCGTTCTTCTGGCGCGACCCGCTCGGCAGCCGCATCACCTCGGCGACCCTCACCGTCACCCTCGCCGCGATGCTGGCGATCGCCGCCTGGGAGGGCGTGAACACCGGGATCGACCGCCAGCTCGAACGCCTGGCACTCGACGCCCAGGCGGTGCGCGCCGCACGCCTGCGCACGCTCACGCCGCTGATGCGCACCGCGCTTCTCGTGGTGATCGTGCTCGTCCTCGGCATGACGGTGCTGAGCGAGATCGGGGTGAACATCGCGCCGCTGCTGGCCGGCGCCGGCATCGTCGGCGTGGCCCTCGGCTTCGGCTCGCAGAAGCTGGTGCAGGACTTCATCACCGGCATCTTCCTGCTGCTCGAGAACGCGATGCAGGTCGGCGACGCGGTGACGGTCGCCGGGCTCTCCGGCACGGTCGAGACGCTGTCGATCCGCACCCTGCGGCTGCGCGCCGGCGACGGCTCGATGCACATCATCCCGTTCTCCTCGGTCACCACGGTCAACAACGCCAACCGCGACTACGCCAACGCCGCGGTCGGCGTCGCCGTGGGCTACGCCGAGGACACCGACCGCGTCGGCGCCATCCTGGCCGAGATCGTCGCCGCCATGCGCAGGGACGCGAGGTTCGCCCCGATGATCCTCGACGACTTCTCGCTCTGGGGGGTCGACCAGCTCGGCGAATACTCGGTCACCATAAAAGGCCAGGTGCAAACCACCGTCGACGGGCGCTGGCCGGTGCAGCGCGAGATCAACCGCCGGGTGAAACAACGCTTCGCCGCGGAGGGAATCGAGGTGCCGCACCCGGTGCAGACGGTGCTGCGGACGCCAGGCGACGACCAGGGCCAGGCAAGGCCAGAGGCTCTGCCTCTGGACTCCGCCAAAGGCTAGCCTTTGGAATCCCTATGCTCAGCAAGGGAACTCCCGAGGCCTCATGCCAGCGACCCCAGGCAGTGACCTGGAAGCGCAGCAAGGCCTCCGCGCTCCGGAAACCCCTTCCTCGAGCAAATGGATTCCAAGGGCGAGGCCTTTGGCGGAGTCCGGAGGCAGAGCCTCTGGCCTTGCTCGCGTGACCGCCACCCCCAAGGCCGGTCGACACCAGGCCTCCGGCAGGTCCGGGCGCACCCCAGCCTTGCTTCACCTGTGGGGCGGTCGGGGGTGCGCCGGCTGATAGGGTGCCGGTCCGGGGCGGCTCGCCCTGGCGGGTCGGGGGCAGCGCCCTCGCCTGGCCTGCTTGTGGGGGATGTTCGCATGGACCTGTCGCAGATCGCCGAGCTGCTGGGCCGCGACGGCTACGCGCTGGTCCGCGCGCCCGCGATGCGCGAGGCGCTGACCGGCCTCACCGACTGGGAGGGGTTCGCGCGCAGCTGGGACCGGCTGGGGCTCGACACCTTCATGGCCGACGGCGGCCGCTACCGGAAGCGCCGGCACGCCGCGTTCGCCGCGGCGTCCGGCGATCGCACGGGCGCCGGCCTGCGCCGCAAGCCGCACCAGCCGCACTACCAGAGCCGGGACTACAACGCGCTGAACGGCGGCGTGGCACGCTGGTTCGAGCCGGTGGAGGACGTGGTGGGCGAGCACCCGGCGCTGCGCGCGATCCTGCACGGCTGCACCGCGGTGTTCGACGCGCTGACCGAGCCGGCGGTGCGGCCGGCGACCTGGCACGTGGAGCTGCACCAGTTCCGCATCGAGGCGCAGGCGGGGATGTCCGGGCAGCCGACGCCCGAGGGGCTGCACCGCGACGGGGTGGACTGGGTGCTGGTGCTGCTGGTGCGCCGCGAGAACATCGCGAGCGGCGAGACGACGATCCACGACCTGGCGCGGCGCCGGCTCGGCGGCTTCACCCTGGAGGCGCCGCTGGATGCGGCCTGGGTGGACGACGGGCGGGTGTACCACGGGGTGACGCCGGTGCGGCCCGTCGACGCGGCGCTGCCGGCATACCGCGACGTGCTGGTGGTGACCTACCGCCGGGAGTGAGAGCCTCTCGCCTGCTTGCCCGGTTCCACCTCGCCGCCGGCGCGCGGGATCAGGTCCGGCTCGGGGCGTCGGGCGATCCGGCGCGGCCGGCGCCCTACCCGGCAGCCCGGCGGCAGACGTCGATCTCGTGGCGGGCCTGGCGGGCCATCCAGGTCTCGGCCCGTTCGCCGAGCAGGGCCTCGAGCCGCAGCGCGGTGTCGGCGGTCAGCGCCCGCTGCCCGGCGATGATCTCGTGCAGGCGCTGGCGGGGCAGCCCGAGCAGGCCGGCGGCGCGCGCGACGGGAAGCCCGCGGGTGGCAAGCGCCGCGCACAGGATGGGGCCCGGGTGGGACGCGGCGACCTCGGGCGGGGCACGCGCCGCGGCGGCCGGCGCCGCGGCGCCAAGCGGCAGGGTGGCGGC
>CAXSEF010000050.1:0-22963 GCA_964236535.1 uncultured Acetobacteraceae bacterium | reverse complement strand
TCTGCGCCACCACGCCTTCTCACCACCCCAAAACCCACCAAGAACCAAACGGGTTTCCAAAGGCCTCAGGCCTTTGACGGGTCTGGGCAGAGCCCAGCCTTGCTGCGCTTACAGGTTAATGCTTAGGGTCGGTGGTACGAGTTTGTCTGAGGCTGCCCCGTACCCGTGGATGGTTTGTGGGCTTGTGGACTACGGCTTCGCGACTGATCATGTGTCACAGCCGCTGGTATCAAATGGTCACTGCCGCCCGCTCGATCTCACCCTCAGGCATAAATCCGAACACCTGCCCGTAAAAGTCCAACTCCAGCTCCAGAACCCGGCGAATGGTCTCGGCACGGCGGAATCCGTGCGCCTCGCCCGCGAACTCGTAGAGAGCCGCCGCCACGCCGCGTTCCCGCATTGCCGCCACCATCGCCTGCGCCTGGTTCGGCGGCACCACCTTGTCGTCGAGCCCCTGGAAGAAGATCACCGGACAGCTCAGCCGCTCCACGTGGTTGATCGGCGAGCGCGCGTCGTACACGGCCCCGTCCTCCGGCAGCCGCCCGATCAGCCCGTCGAGATAGCGCGCCTCGAACTTGTGCGTGTCGCCCGCCAGCAGCCGCAGATCCGCCACTCCGTAATGGCTTGCTCCAGCACGGAAAACGTCCGATCCGACCAGCGCTGCCAGCGTCGTGAAGCCCCCCGCACTGCCGCCGCGGATTGCCATGCGCGTACCGTCCACACGTCCACTTTCGGCGAGAAACCGCGCCGCCGCCACGCAGTCGCCGACGTCGACTACGCCCCACTGCCCCTCCAGCCGCTGTCGATATGCCCGCCCATACCCGGTCGAGCCGCCATAGTTCACGTCCGCCACCGCGAAGCCCCGCGTTGTCCACCACTGGATGCGTATCGAGAAGGCATCGGTGCTCATGCTGGTCGGGCCGCCATGGCTGATAACGATCAGTGGTGGCCGCTCCCCCGTTGGTCCCGCGAAACCCGTATTCGCCGGCGCATAGAACAGCACGTGCGCCACCCCCCCGCCGCCCACGCATTCATCCACGACCGGGAACGCGACCGCCTCCGCCAGCGACACGTCGCCTATACGCAGCGCTGGTGTGCCCGATGCCCGCACCACATCGGGGCCCAGCATCACCGCGCTTGGCTGGTTGCGCTCCGCGCGTAGCCACGCCCAGCTCCCATCCGGCAGCAGCCACGGACATGCCTGTACCCGCACTCCATCCAACCCCGCCGCCAGCGACAGTCGTCGTGCCGTGGGGGCCTGTCCTGTCCCCACCTGGACAGTGCCCAGCAGCATCGGACGCGCGCTGCCCTCCGAGATCACCGCGGCGGCGATTCCTCCCACTACGAACCGGTAAGACTGCGTACCAAACATCCAATGCGGCCCACCGATCTCAGCCGACATCGGGCACACCGGCCGCGGCCCGTCGTCGCCCAGTTGATACAGGTTCCACCAGCCCGAGCGGTCGGAGCACGCATGCAGCAGGCCCTCCGGCGACCACGCCGGCTGGACCACCGACTCCCGCACGCCTGCTCCCATCAGCGCGGTCGCCGGCCCTACTTGCGGGCTGTCGCTGTCCAGTCCTACCAGCGGTGCCACGCACAGCCGCGTCGCGTCCCACGGCATGTCCGGCTGACACCACTCGATCCAGGCCAGCGCTTGGCCGCCGGGTGAGGGGCGCGGGCTCGATAGGAAATCCGCTCCCCGCACCAGCACCACGCCGTCCTGTGCCGCCGCATCCGCGTTTACCGACAGGTCGAGCGCCACGATTGCCGCTTCGGGTCCACCTTGCCGCGACGCTCCGGCCGCAGCAGTCAGGGCGCGGTGGTCCTCGCGCACGCAGACCGCCCAGCGTTCGTCGCCCGCCGGCAGCACAAAATCGGCGAACCGGCACCCCGCTACCCGGCTCACCGGACGCGGCACTGCAACCGCAGAAGACCCGACCGGCTCGATGACCCACACGCTGCCGTCGGTCTTGTTGCTGAACAGGACCCGCCCGTCACGTACCGCGTAGGATCCCCCACCATACTCGTGCACCCGGGTCGCAACGTCGAACGGCGCTGCCGTCAGGTCCCTGAACGCGCCTTCAGCCGAACGCTCCACCAGAACTGTACGCCCACCCTCGGCTGGGCGTAGCTCCAGCCAAAGCAGCCGATCACCATCCACCGACAGCGCCGACAGCCCAATCGTCTGGCCTGCCACCTGCTCGACGCTGACCGGGGAGGCCCAGGTGCCATAGGGAGCGATCTGCTTGGCGTTGTTCATCCACCCAGCATAGCAGTCCACGTGCATGCTGCCTGCCCGTCAGCTGCCAGGAAACGAACGTCGCCAGTGAGCCGACCACGACGTGGCCCCCCGACTGGCACGTGCCTACTCTGCTGCTTGCGCCAGCGACGGATAGTCCGTGTAGCCGTGTGCATCTCCGCCGTACCATGTCGCCTTGTCGGACCCGGCGATTGGCGCCCCGGTCTGCAACCGCTCCACTAGGTCGGGGTTGGAAATGAACGGGCGCCCGAAGCAGACCAGGTCGGCCTCCCCATCGCGCCGCATGCGCAGCGCCATTTCACGATCGATGCCATTGTTGGCCATGTATAACCCGTGGAACAGCCGGCGCAGCGCTTGACTGCTGTAGCCCGCCGGCTCGGTGCGGTCGCCCTGCGTCACCCCCTCGATGATGTGCATGTACACCAGCCCGAAACGGTTCAGCTGCTCAACCACGTGGCTGTAGGTCGCCATCACCGTGCTGTCGATGCCGATCTCGCCGACTTGCGGCGTGATCGGCGACAGGCGCACGCCCACCCGCTTGCCGCCCCACACCGCGGTGACTGCCTCGGCCACCTCGGCGACGATCCGCCCGCGGTTTTCGATGCTGCCACCGTAGCGGTCATTCCGCTTGTTGGTGGTGTCGCGGATGAACTGGTCGAGCAGGTAGCCGTTTGCCGCATGGATCTCCACGCCGTCAAAACCGGCCTTTTTGGCGCATAATGCCGCATGCGCGTAGTCCGCGACAATTCCGGCGATCTCTTCCGTCTCCAGGGCGCGTGGCGTCACGAAGTCCTTGAACCCGTTCGGCGTGAACGCCTTACCGACCGGCGCGATCGCCGACGGCGCTACCGGCAGGCTGTGATTTGGCTGCAGGTCTGGGTGGCTGATGCGGCCGACGTGCCATAGCTGGCAGAAAATCCGCCCACGCTTGGCATGGACCGCCTCGGTTATGCCGCGCCAGCCTACGACCTGTGCCTCGGTGAAGACACCCGGCGTGAACGCGTAGCCCTGGCCCTGCTGGCTGATCTGCGTGGCCTCCGACACGATCAGCCCCGCGGTTGCACGCTGCATGTAGTAGTCGGCGTTCAGCGGCCTCGGCACTTCATCCTTCCCGGCACGCGAGCGGGTCAACGGAGCCATCGCGATGCGGTTGGACAGCTCGATGTCGCCCAGCATGACGGGCTGGAACAGGTCGGATTGGGACACGCTCATCGGTCGGCTCTCCAAAAGACAAAGGTTGAGGCACGGCAAGTGGGACGCGCAGCGGCACCAGCGAGCGAGGAGGAGCAGGGCGCTGCCTAGCACCTGCCGAGCCTGAGGCCCGGGACCCGCAATGAGAGGGCCTCGGGCGCGTCTGGGCTCAGTCGTTCATCGGGTAGGAGCTCATCAGACGCCGCTGCAGGAACCACAGCCGCGCCATCTCGCGCACACCGCTTGGCCGCGCTCCGCGCGCGCGCATTGCCCGGCCGATCTCGAACGCCGCCCGGTAATGCGCGAACTGCGTTCCATAGGCCTCGCGCAGGCTCGTCTCCGGATCCCAGATATGCGTCGCCTCGGATCCTACACCGTTGATCTCGATCACCCGGAAGTCCTCACCGCGCGCCAGCGCGTCGAGCGACCGGAATCTCAGGTCCACACGCCCGAAATGGAAGTCCGGCATCGAGCGCATCAGCGCGTCGATTCGCCCGGTCAACGCTGGCGTGATCAGGTCCGAACCATTGCGGAACTCTGAACCCTTGCAGTGGTTGCCGGCGAATACCAGTCGCACCGGCTCGCCTACACTCGGCACCTCGTCCAGCCGGCGACCGAGCCGGGGCAGATACACCTGCGACACTTTGCCGTGCCGCGGATGGGCAAGGATTAGCCTCCGCAGGCTGGTGCGCCCGTCGCCGATGACCGAGGGCGCGTACTTCAGCGTGACCGAAGTGAGCTGCCCGTAGGCCTCGCCTGGCTGGCGCACATAGAACACCCCAGCCTCGCCTTCCCATGGCACCAGCGCCTGCAGCACCAGCGCCGCGCCGCGCGGAAAGGCGGCGAGCGCCCGTGCCAGCCCGACCTCATCCTCGACCAGCCGCACTCCGGTTCCGTTGCAGCCGATGTCCGGCTTGATCACTACCGGCAGCACGAGACCCGCCCGGCGTAGCGCCGTCCGTGCACGCGCGGTGTCTGCTTCCCCGGTTACTAGCGTTACGTAGGGCGCGATCAGCGTCCGCGCCTCGCCTTGCAACTGATCGAGGATCGAGGTCTTGCTCTCGCCGCACAAGCCACCGGTCGCGACATGCGGGTTGGCCGCCGTCGGCAGGCTGAACCCACCGTGTCGTACGCCAAGCGCAATCCAGTGCGCGACCACGGGGATGTAGAACAGCCAGCCCGGCCAGAACTCGAAGGGCGACACCGCCCGGGTTCGTGGCGCTGCTACTCCTTGGTTCTCGGAGTCGTTCTCTCTGTTGGCAGCGTAGGTGAATCGCGCTTGTGCCTGCTCGTCCGCTGACGTCCAAGCCTGCTCCGCACCGCTGGACGCCCGCTTCACGTCGCCTACCTTCGTCGACCCCGGCAGGGCGGGCGTGTCCAGGTCGAGCATGTCGGTCACGGTGTATCTCCCTGCATCCTGGCGACGATCCGCCCCATTCCTACCACCACGACGGCGAAGCCGACTGCCCCCGCCCACCGCCAAGCACCCAGATGGTCCATCAGCACCTGACCCACCCGCAACGACACCCCGAACAGCGCCGACGTCCAGATCAGCGTCGCCGTCACTGCCGCCAAGGCAAAGCGGCGAAAGCTCGCGCCGAGGAACCCGCACGCCGTGTAGGTCGGCAGCCTGGCGCCTGGCAGAAAGCGGCTGATGAATACCACCCGGAACACGTGCTGATTAAGCCACGCGCGGCCGTGATCCTGCCGACGCTGCGATACCAGGCCACGCAGCCGGGGGAAATGCGCGCCCAGCGCGCCCATCCCGTATAGGCCCATGTCGCCGACCACGATCCCCACGTAGAGTGAGCCTAGAGCCACCATCCAGGACAGCGAAGAGTCCTGCACCTGCATCGCCGCCAGAACCGTTGCCGCATCCTCCAGGATGAAGGTGCCCACGATGATCAGCACTGCCTGCACTAGCGGGCTGCGTCCGGCCAGGTGCAGCAGCCCGTCGACGGTGACGCCGAACATCATTGGCGGCAGCTGCCCGGAAAATCTTGTGCTGTCGCACCGGGGGTCGCTATGGCGGGGACTCCGCGGGGCGATTGGTGCAGCACGCTTCAATCTCCCGCTGTGGCCGGTCGCCCTGGTTGCCACCGGACCTCCGGCACGCGAAGTCCATACCGGTCGCGCTTGCCTTCGTCACCCCGCGTCACGCAAGTCCTCCGCACAGCTGCATGCGGAGTGGAGAGAGCCGGGGCTCCGTCTTGGTCTTCAGTCAAGAGGTTCGACTCCCGGACCGGCAAGCGTCCCGCGTTCCTGAGGCGCTAGCCATTCTAGCCGAAAACAGAGGGACGCCGGGCTGCTGACGGTTGTGGGTGGACCCTCACCCTAGTTTCCCGGCATGAGGCGATTAACGCGTACGCGGAACGATCCTTTGCGGGTGTCGCGATGTCGACAACACCGGGCGGGCCACAACTGGTGCGCGCGAGTCGCTCTCGGCAACCGCGCAGGCGTCGCCCTCTCCGGTGCCGAACTGGATCGTCGGCAACAGCGCAGCCGGCCCGGCGAGGATGCCCAAGCCGACCGCAGCCCCGGTCCGCGCCGCGACCTCGGCGCCGGGTGTCACGCTCGGCGAGGACAGCGTGCCACCGATGTTAATCGCCCCCGGCAGCGATCCGATGCTGAAGTGCGTAGAGCGCGTGTTAAGCGCCATGTCCAGCTTCTCGCCGTTGAAGTTGATGTCGCCGGTCGCGGTGGTGCGCTCCTCATTGGTTTGCAGAAGGAAAACCTTTATGTGCATTACGCCGCCATCCAGCACGAAGTCGGAGACGAAACATTGCACCTTGGCCTTCTGCGGAATGCCGAGTGCCGACAGGATTGCTTTGCCGAACTCCAGACCCGCGATGTTGAGCAGCAGCGCGCTAAGGTCGCCGCCGCCAGTCATCGACAGTTTCAGCCCGCCATTACCGGTCGCCATGATCGAGGCCACAGAGGTGCCGGCACCGTCGATCTTGGCAGCGCCGCTGATGGTGCCGTCGCCCGCGAAGCTATGAGTTGAGGCCATGATCTTGGCCAGACTCAGGTGGCGGAATGCGACATCGGTCGCCACCCGCTTCTGCGGAGCGTCGATTGCGATGTTGGCCAGGATCGAGCCGTCGCCGAGCCCGAACTTCAGCGGGTGCACGTCGATCTTGCCGTCCTTGACGTCGATCCGGAACTCGACATTGTCCATCGGCACATACTTGTTGATGATCCGTTCGCCACGGTATTTCACGTGCAGTTCGGCGGCGTCGACCACCGGCAGGTTGATCGGCTTGTCGGGCAGAAAATGCCCGGTGTGTTCCGCCTTTGCGACCCGTGCCTTGTCCTCCGCCGGCTCCTTGGCATCCGCCGACGCGCGTCCTGGCGTAGTGCCAATAAACCCGCCGAGATCGGCAAGATCGACTTTCTTGCTATCCAGATCCATGTCGACCACCGGCTTCGGACCGGCAAGCGCCACGTTGATCGCACCGTTCAGGTCGCTCTCGCCGACCCGCCCGGCGAAATCATGAAACTGCACGGTCTTCTTGGCGGCGTCGTATGCCAGGTCGCCAGCGATGCTGTAGCTCGGCGTCTGGGGGATCGGGATACCGGTCAGCGGGAACAGCAGCGACATGTCTGGCCCGGTCAGCGTCAGCTTCAGCTTCGTGCCGACAAAGTGCAGCGGATCCTGCACGTTGCCGGCCAACGTCACCTTGGTCGGCCCGTTTTCAAGATGCATATCGATCGGATACGGATCGACATGGTCCTCAAGGTCGAGCAGAGCGCCCGCCACCAAGCCCCCGGTGAACGGCTGCTCGGCGTAGCGCCCTGTTGCCGTGACCACGATCCGCCGGGCATTCGGATCTTCGGATTCCCGCGTGGTCACATCGAGCCCCACGGTTGCCTTCAGCTTCGGGTCGGTGAACTGCACGTGGCTGTTGGTCAGGCGAAGGTCACCGATCTTGGGGGCCGGACTGGACGACCCGGTACTGTTTGCCGCTGGCTTGTCGTTACCCAGAGTCCAGTTGTTGCGCCCGTCGGCCAACGCGGTGGCCACCACCTGCCCACCATCGGCCGCAACCAGCGGCAGCACGATATGCCGGCCGTGAAGGTATTGCATAACATCGGAGGTGATCGTGAGGGTCTGCGCTGTCGCGAACGGCTTGTCCTCGGGAAATCCCGCGGGCTCTGCAACCACCGGGTTGTCGACGATGATCGTGGTAACCCGGCCGAGCTGGACGTGCAGGTGGGCAATCGTGACCTTGCGGCCCAGCGCCGAGGACGCCTCTGACTCGACCAGCGGGATGAACCAGTCCCACCGCCAGAACACCACCAATGCAACGACGGCGACCACGAAGATCCCGAGCAATGAGCCAAAGATCCGTCCGCGCTTCGACGCCATATGGTGCTCCCTTTATTTTTGATCTTCGGAGCCGAACGTCGCCGTGCCTGGGCGGGTTCCGGACGCCGTCTCGCACTGCAGGAGGACACCCTCGGACGTTGCCCACGGATCCGCGCTGCAGAGCCTTGCTCGTGTGCTGCGCGAATGTCGGAGTACGACCCAAGCGCATCAGATCGCCGGCAGGGCAGGATTCAGGGCAGGCTTGCTCCGCCCGCCAGGATGGCAAGCAACCGCGCATGTGAGCGCGCGCCTTTGTAGAAGCAACGCAGCTCGAATTTCTCGTCAGGGCTATGAATGCGGTCGTCATCGAGCCCGAAGCCAATCAGAAGGCTGTCAATCCCCAGCACGCGGCGCAGCTGCTCCACCACCGGGATAGACCCGCCGGCGCCAGCAAGCACCGCAGGCCGACCGTACTCGGCGGCGAGTGCATCGCGCGCCGCCTGCACGAATGGGCTGGCCGAAGCGACCTCGAAGCCGGGCGAGACGCCGTCGAACACCTCCAGCACCACCTGGACGCCCAACGGCGCCCGGCTGGCCACGAAGTGCCGGAACGCCTTGACCACCTGCGAGGGGTCCTGCCCAGGTACCAGCCGGAACGACACTTTGGCGCCGGCCTCGGCGGCGATGACGGTCTTGCTGCCGGGCCCCTGGTAGCCGCCCCAGATACCGTTGACCTCTGCTGTCGGCCGCGCCCAGAGCCGCTCCAGCACGCTGCGCCCCCGCTCACCCGCTGGCACCGACAACCCCACCGCGCCCAGGAACGCTGCCTCGTCGAAGCCTAGCGTTTGCCACTGTGTCGATTGCGCAGCATTCGGCTCCTCCACCCCGTCGTAGAACCCCTTTATTGCCACCCGACCATCCGCATCGTGTAGCCCGCTGAGTATCTGCGCCAGAGCAGAAATCGGGTTCTGTGCGG
This sequence comes from uncultured Acetobacteraceae bacterium, assembly GCA_964236535.1. Taxonomy (GTDB): domain Bacteria; phylum Pseudomonadota; class Alphaproteobacteria; order Acetobacterales; family Acetobacteraceae; genus CAXSEF01. Next base: position 14,224 of record CAXSEF010000050.1, on the reverse strand, counting down.
AACCGCCATACGTTCCCGAATGCAGGTCACGCGAGGCGCCACGTACGGTAATCTGCGTGTAGGCCAGCCCGCGCAACCGAGTGGTAATTGCGGGCGTGTCGATGTCCCACATGCCTGTGTCAGAAATGATCGCCACATCGGCAGCAAGCACCGAGCGGTGCGCGACCAGGAACGCCTCCAGGCTCGGGCTGCCGACCTCCTCCTCGCCCTCCAGCAGTAAGGTGACCCGCGTCGGCGGTCCCCCGGCCTCCGCATGCCAGGCACGAAGTGCCTCAAGCCACATCAGGCTCTGACCTTTGTCGTCGACCGCGCCGCGCGCCACCACCCGCTTGCCATGCGGTCCCTCAACCACGACCGGCTCGAACGGCGGGCTGCTCCACAACGCCAGCGGCTCGGCGGGCTGCACGTCGTAATGCCCATAGAACAACAGGTGTGGGCCCACGTCGGATGCCGGCCCCGGATGATGTGCCAGCACGATCGGCTGGCCCGGCGTCGCGTGCACTTCCACCGCAAAGCCGATCGCGCGCAGTTGGTCCGCGGCCCAGCCGGCGGCTCGGGCGCAGTCCGGATCATGGTCGCGCTGGGCGCTGACGCTCGGGATGCGCAGGAATGCGAGCAGCCTCGCCAGCGCCTCCGGCGCATCCGCATCCAGCCGGGCCAGCACTCGCTCCAGCTCCGACCCGGGTATGCTCGTGCTCATCCGGCAACTCCCCGCATCTTCATGGGCGCTGGGTCTGCGCCGGCCGCACCAGTAGCAGCGTAGGTGCGCAGGAACATCATCACCGCGCTGTCGACCACACGTGCAACCTCGCTGTCGGTCGGCGCCCCGACCAGCTGCAGCCGGCACAGCATGCCGAGCCGGGTCTGGCACAGCGCGAAGAACTGCTCGGCGGCGAACTGCGCGTCATCCACACAGAGCCGCCCCGCCTTGGTTTGGCGGTCCAGCCAGCATGCCATGTACCCGGTCGCCCGCGCCGGACCCGCGTCGTAGAACAGCCGCGCAAGCTCGGGGAATTTCGACGCCTCGGACATGGTCACGCGGAAGATCGTCACGCCAGTGGGCGAGACGATCATGCGCACCATGCGCTCGGCGATGCGGCGCAGGGCGGCCTCGGGCTCGGTTCCGTCGTTAGCATCGTCGAACAGGGCCGAGATCTTGCGGGTGCACTCCTCGTTGACGAAGGCCGCGAACAGATCGGCCTTGCCGTCAAAATAGTTGTAGAGCGTCCCCTTCGAGACGCCGGCCTCGCAGGCGATGCGCGACATGCTCGCACCCTCGTAGCCCTCCTGTGCGAACACCGTGCCGGCACCGCGCAGGATCTGCCGCTCCTTCTCGGGCGAAAGCGCCTCTGATCCCGACATCGCTGTCTCCTCTCCTGCCGCACCGGCCAGCCTGGGCGGACGACTTCCCGGCGTGGCGCATGCCGACGCAGGAGCCGGCGCTCCTGTCGCGACGCCCGCGGCACCAGGGTCTGCCCGCGGCCCGGCCAAGGAGGCGTTATCACACCTTTGCCGCCGACGGATTGACGATCGGAGCGAACGCGGTAGGTTGTCAACGCTGACCGAACCGATCGGTCACTGGTCATGACTCACGTGGCCCCTGGTGTGGAGCATGGCTGCCGGATGCTTTGGACTGCATTGACCTGGCGCATGCCGCCGCAGCGCGCGACTCCGTGTCTTCAGGGTCCCGTGTTCCAGGGCGCGGTTCATCAGGTTTTAGTACGTCCTGAGCGGGCATACAGTGGCGGGCAGGCGCCACGTCGCGACGTGCGCTCCGTGCAGCTGCTCCAGGGCGCTGCGCTGATGCTGTTGTGCGGCTGCACCGTCGGCCCCGACTTCAACCGGCCAAGCCTGTGGGCTCCTACGTCCTGGTTCTCGGGTCGCGGCGCACCGCCCACGAGCTACGAGGCCAGCCTGCCAGTGGCCGAGCCGATTGATCCCGACTGGTGGAAGCTGCTTGGCGACAACAAGCTCACCGAACTTGAAGGCCGTGTTGCCGAGCAGAACCTCAACGTCAGGATCTACACTGTCCGATTGGCCGAGAGCCGCGCTCAGCTGCGCCTGCAATCGGTCAACATCTACCCGCAAATCAATGGCACCGCGAGCTACGAGCGCGACCAGATCAGCCAGAAAGAGGTGGACCGCGCGCTTGGCAGAGTCACCAAAAACGTCCCCAACTTCGACGGCATCAACGGCAACGCGCTGCACCACCAGGTTGGCTCCATTCCTGTGCCGCCAATCGATCTGTGGTCGGACGGCATCGACGCCAGCTACGAGATAGATCTATGGGGCCGCATACGCCGCACCGTCGAGTCGGCGAACGCCTCGCTCGACGCTTCGACCGACGCCCGGCGCAACACGCTACTCTCCGCCGTCGCCGAACTGGCCCGCGATTACGTACAGTTGCGCGGCAACCAGGAATTGGTGCGCATCGCGCGCGAGAACCTGAAAACCGAGCAGGAAAGCTTGGACCTGACCCGTAGCCGCTATGCCGGCGGCCTGGGCAACGACCTCGACGTCGCGCAGGCCGCGGCACAGGTTGAATCCACCCGCTCCCAGGTACCGCAGCTCGAACAACAGGTGCAGCAGACCATCAACGCGCTGAGTCTGCTGCTGGGCGAGGGGCCGGGCGCCCTGGCTGCTGAGCTGGAGACTCCTGGTCCGGTGCCGCCAGTGCCGCCGCGGGTACCAATTGGGCTGCCTTCGGAACTGGTGCTCCGCCGGCCCGACATCCGCCAAGCAGAGGCGATGCTGCATGCGGCAACCGCCACCGTTGGCGTCGCCGTAGCCTCGTTCTATCCTTCAGTGACGCTCTCGGCCAATTTCACCTTCACCGCTCTGCAGTTTCGCGACCTCGCCTTCTGGAACGACCACGGCTACACGCTCGGCCCGAACGTCACGATCCCGATCTTTCAAGGGGGCCAGCTGCGCGGCCAGCTCGCGCTCAACACCGCGCAGCAGCAGGAGGCGGCAGCGAACTACCAGCAGACCGTGCTGCAGGCCTGGCACGACGTCGACAATGCGCTGATTGCCTACGGCGCCGAGCAGGCCCGCCGCGACTCGCTGCGGCGCTCGGTTGAGCAGAACCAGCGCGCGCTCCAGCTGGCCCGCGATCGCTACGTTCAGGGTCTTACCGATTTCCTCAATGTACTGACCCAGGAGCGTTCGGTGCTGGCGGCCCAGCAGCAGCTGGCCGACAGCACCGTCACCGAGACACAGAACCTCGTGCAGCTCTACAAGGCACTCGGTGGTGGCTGGGAAGAGGCCTTTCCGGCGAAGGCGGAGGCGCCGCGTCCGGCCGCGCCTCCGAGCGCCACACGGGGATGATTATGCCGGCCGTTCAATGGGCTGTCGTCGCCCTACAGCCCTACTCAGCCACGAAACACCACACGCGTGGCCATGGTGAAGTTGACAGCCATCCCAGCGATCGATCCGGCGGCGACACCTAGCACGGGATAGGTGCGGCACAGCGGTGACGTGGCGACCAGGGCAATGAACGTGCCACGGTTGAGCATGAAGCCGCCCGCCCCAGCGGTTATGGAAAGCGCCCACTGACGGTGCGCTTGGCCATGGTCGCGGTCGCGGAAGGTCCACAGCCGGTTCATCACCCACGTCGTCGAACTGGCCACCAGGTATGCGGCGATGCCGGCGCCATACAGCCCGAGCCAGGGCGCCAGCGCGTAGACGCTGACCGTGTCCCAGAAGAAGCCGACAACACCAACCGCACCGAACTTGAGCAGGCGCGATAGCAGCGCCAGACGCTGTGGCGTCGTCAGAACTTGAGGGATGGAGCGGGCAGGCACGCAACGGCGCGTAATGGAGGCCGCGGCACGGGGCAAGCCGCAAGAGAAGTCCGGGTGTGACTGCTCAGGAAAGCAGATCGAAACGTCATATTTCAGCCGTCTGCCAAGGCTGGGTCTTTTCAGGCCGTTCACTTACATCATGGTTAAAAATCCGGGACCTTATGCCGGGTCTGGGCTGGGCCGCCATGCCTGATAATAAGCCGGGAGGGCACTTGATCCCGTAACGCAAGAAGGGGCCCCTTTCGGCACCCCTTCTCAATGCAATCAACGCGTTGCTCGCCAGGATCAGTGCAGGATGATCTCGACGCGGCGGTTCTGCGGCTCGCGCACGCCCTGCGCGGTGGGCACCAGCGGGTTGCTCTCGCCGTAGCCGTGGATGGCAATCTCCTGGCGCGACACGCCGTCGCGCACCAGCTCGGCCTCGACGCTCTCGGCACGGCGGACCGACAGCCGCTGGTTGTAGGCCGCGGTACCGGACAGGTCGGTGTAGCCGTTGACCTCGATGCGGGTGGTCTGCACCCGGGTGCTGGCCGACGCCGCCTCGTGGATGATCTGGCGGGCGCGGGCGGTGAGGTCGGCGCGGTCCCAGTCGAAGAACACGAGGTAGGTGCGCGCCGGTGCCACCGGGGGCGTGGCCATCGGCGCAGGCGCCGGCGGCGGCGGCGGCGGCGCCGTGTTGAAGGCGTAGCGCAAGCCGACGTTCAGCTCGTGGTTGGAGGCGTTGTCGAAACGAGCGTTGCCCTTCGCGAGGCCGGCTGAGGTGTAGTAGTCCGCCGAATACGCGTTCTGGTTCATCTGGCCGACGTAGCGATACTCGCCGGTCACGGCAAGGCCGGGTAGCGCGTCGATGTCGTAGGACACGCCAACGATGCCCTGATAAGCGAAACCGCCCTGGGTGCCGCCAACACGTAGTAGGCTGCCGTCATTGAACGCCGAGGTGAACGGACTGAGGTGTTCAAACAGGTAGCCCGCGCCGACGCCGACATACGGTGTGACTGGAATCCCGGTGATGCCGAAATTGCTCAAATTGAAGTCATACAGCACGTTGCCGAAGCCGCCGTAGGTATCGGTATGACCCGAGGAGTTCGAGGCGACCGCGGTGCTGACGTAGTTGTTGACGTTGTTGTTAAGGTAATGACCCTCAGCCTCGAACCGTAGGCCGTTGCCGAGCCCGTAGCCGACTGCGGCAACCCCGTCGAAGCCATTCCCGAAGCGGTAGCGGGTGTGCTCGGTGATCCCGTCGCCACCCTCGCTAGAGGGGCGCAGATGCTCGTCCTGCAACAGGTTGTAGCCGGCGCCGACGCTGACGTACACGCCGTCGATCGGAGGCGCGGTCTGAGCCGAGGCGGCAGCGGCGAACGCCGAGCCGAGGAAAGTGGTTGCCAGGAGGGCAGAGCGAATCCGCATCGTGTCAAAGTCCTTACATCACTGCACCGCGTGGAAACCGCCGGGAAAGCAGCTCCGGTGCGAACGGCACGGTAAGAGCACAAAAACCCGCCAAGTTGCGGTCACGGATTGTAATGACAGCGTCGCGGACGGTTACTCTCCTTCGTAGTGGCGAAACTACCACAGTCTGCTAAGGGCACAGTCTCATTCATCGACAAAACGTGAACAGGATGTTGCCTTGTGTCCACAATTTGGTGCGATGTCTGCGGATAGTGCGGGACTACCATTCTTAATATGCAAGGCGGGTATGGACCTGCACGAAGCCTTGCTCTCCATCCTTCCACCTGCCATCACGCGTGCCGCGATGTCCGACGAACCCGTCCCCGTCCCCGCGCTGCTGCCCGCCGGTTTTCGCGACCTGCTGCCGCCGGACGCAGAGACCGAAGCCGCCTCAGTCGAACGGCTGATGGCTGCCTTCGCAGGACACGGCTACGAGCGCATCAAGCCTCCACTGCTCGAGTTCGCGGATGGCCTGCTTCAGGGCTCCGGCGCCGCGGTTGCCGAGCAAACCTTCCGGATGATGGACCCTGATACGCACCGTATGATGGGGCTGCGCGCCGACATAACGCCGCAGATTGCCCGCATCGCCGCTACGCGTCTTGCGCACAGCCCCCGTCCGCTGCGCCTCTCGTATGCCGGACAGTGCGTGCGGGTGGGGGGCGGACAGCTCTCCGCGGGGCGGCAGGTTGCGCAGGCCGGCATCGAACTGATCGGGGCGGACTCAGCCGAAGCCGACGCCGAGACGATCCTGGTCGGCGCCGAGGCGCTTGCGGCTCTCGGCCTCACTGGCGTCAGCTTCGACCTGCTTCTGCCGCAGATGGCGCCCGCGTTGTTGGACTGGGCCGCCATCCCATCGGGCGAGACTCGGATTGCCTTGACCCGGGCGCTTGACCGCAAGGATGCCGCGTCTGTTGCTGCGCTTGCCGGACCGCTCGCGCCGATACTCATCGACCTGCTGCACGCCGCCGGGCCGGCAGACACCGCGCTCGCGGCGCTTGCGGCAGTCAGGCTGCCGCCGGTGGCCTACGCGCTCGCGGTCCGCCTGCACGCCGTGGTCGACCTGCTGCGCCGGAGCGCGCCGGCGCTGCGGCTTACCATTGATCCGATCGAATTTCGCGGCATGCGTTACCACACCGGGCTGTGCGCCTCGATCTACGCTGCCGGCCTGCACGAGGAGCTGGGCCGCGGCGGCCGCTATCTCGGTGGCGACGGCGAGCCCGCCACTGGCCTGACCTTTTTCCCAGACGCGGTTCTACGCGCGGCCTCACGCCCGGCCGTACGGCCGCGCGTGTTCGTGCCCGCCGGTGCCGAGCCCGCCGCGGCCCAGGCTCTGCGCGCCGCCGGCTACGCAACGGTCGCGGGACTCGACCACATCGCCCAACCGGAGGCGGAGGCGGTGCGGCTGTGCTGCACGCACCTGCTTCGCGACAAGGCGGCGGTCGCGCTTGCCTGAAGCAGGGCCGGAAGCTGTGCTCTCGGACTCCGCTGGGACCTGAAGCCCAGACTCGCCCAAGTTGGGGGCACACTTATTCGGGTTGTGCAAACAGGGGATGGTTACCGAAGGCCTCTGACCTCTGGCGGGTCTGGGCAAACCCAGCCTTGCTTCCTTGCCCCATCGTGCGGTGGCACAACACCCCGGGTTTCGGGGAGACGGCTGATGGCCAACGTCACGGTGATCGGCGCCCAGTGGGGCGACGAGGGCAAGGGCAAGGTGGTGGACTGGCTCGCCAGCCGCGCCGACATCGTGGTGCGCTTCCAGGGCGGCCACAATGCCGGCCACACGCTGGTGGTCGGCAACCAGACCTACAAGCTGTCGCTGCTGCCTAGCGGCCTGGTGCGCGGCAAGCTCGGAATCATCGGCAACGGGGTCGTGATTGACCCCGAGGCGCTGCTGGCCGAGATCGCGCGCGTTCGCGCCCAGGGACTCGCCGTCGGTCCCGACACCCTGCGCATTGCCGACAACGCGACGCTCATCCTGCCGCTGCACGCCGCCCTCGACCGGGCCCGAGAGCAGGCGCGGGGGGATCGCCGCATCGGCACTACCGGCCGCGGGATCGGTCCCGCATACGAGGACAAGGTAGCCCGCCGCGCCATACGCACCTGTGATCTTGCCGAGCCCGCAACGCTCCACCACAAGCTCGATGAACTGTTGCTGCACCACAATACACTGCTGGCAGGTCTCGGCGCCAAGACCTTTGCCAAGGGGGCGCTGCTCGCGCATCTTTTCGGCCTCGCACCGCAAATCCTGCCCTACGTCGAGCCGGTCTGGGAGCGTCTCGACGAGGCGCGCCGGACCGGGCGGCGCATCCTGTTCGAAGGCGCGCAGGCGGTGATGCTCGACGTCGACCACGGCACCTACCCGTTCGTGACCAGCTCCAACACCGTCGCTGCAACGGCCGCCTCGGGCAGCGGCGTGGGCCCGTCCGCAGTCGGCTTCGTGCTTGCCATCGCCAAGGCCTACACGACCCGCGTGGGCTCTGGCCCGTTTCCCACCGAGCTCAACGACGATACCGGCGGCTTGCTGGGCCAGCGTGGCCACGAGTTCGGCACCGTGACCGGCCGGCCGCGCCGCTGCGGCTGGTTCGACGCCGCCCTGGTCCGCCAGGCGTGCAAGGTCGGTGGTGTGCAGGGGCTTGCTTTGACCAAGCTCGACGTGCTCGACGGGATGCCAGAGCTGCGTATCGCGACCGGCTACGAGGTCGCTGGTACGACGTTCCGCCACCTCCCGGCCGGGCAGGCAGCGCAGGCCGCGGCACGCCCTGTCTACGAAATGATCGAGGGCTGGTCCGGCTCGACCCGTGGTGCGCGCTCGTGGGCGCAGCTGCCTGCCGGCGCGGTCAAGTATGTGCGCCGCATCGAGGAGCTGGTGGAAGTCCCTGTGACCCTGCTCTCCACCAGCCCCGAGCGCGACGACACCATCCTGGTCCGCGACCCCTTCGAGAGCTGAGGGCCTGGCCGGGAACTCCACACTGCCAAGCTGTCTGGCGCGCTTTCGCTGTGCTTCGGTGCTGACGGCCAAGAAGGCCACTCCGCTCCGGTGCTTGCGAGATACGTCTTGCAACTCGGCAGAGTGAACTCGTGGGCAGGCTGTGCATTGCCAGCCCGCTTCAGCGTGCCGTTCCAGGCGCCGACGCTCGGGCCTTCGCCAGCACGCCAGCCGACTCGGAAATCCGGCTCGTCGGTCGCCCTCGCGGGCGCACCATGCCGAGCCCGTTAACCGGGAATTAGGCACGCCAGGGCCAAGGTGGCGCGTCAGAATGACGAAGCGACCGACATGGCACATGAGCCGCACGACTCCCTGATCGGCGGACGCTACGCCCCCGCCCCCGGCCAGCTGGCGCCGTTCCTCGCGCCGTCGCTGCGCGCGGTCGTTGCTGCCGATCGGCAGGGGGAATATCCCGCCCTGGTCGCCCTGCGCGTGGCGGCCGAGGCGCCGGCGCGCGCAACCCCGATCGCGGCGCTCCCAACCCTCACCATCCCCGGCCTGCTGCGGCCGCTGGGCTTCGGCGTCGCTGGCGGCACCGCCTGGGTCGTGTGCAATGCGCCACCTGGCCCGGCCCTGTCGATCGACGCGCGCTGGCCCGAGCAGCAGTTGTTCAATGACCTACTGCGCCCGGCCGCTACCGCTCTCGATGCGCTGATGCGGAACGGCCTGACGCACCGCGCCATCCGCCCCGACAACGTATTCCGCGACCCCTCGGGCACCGCCGTGCTGGGCCCAGCCTGGGCCGAGCCGCCTGCCAGCCTGCAGCCCGCAGTGTTCGAGCCGCCATACTCGCAGGTCTGCTTGCGCTCCGGCCGCGGCGACGGCAGCATCGCCGACGACGTCTATGCGCTGGGCGTGCTCATGCTTTCGCTGTGGCTTGGCCGCCTGCCCCTCGCCGGGATCGACGATGCCGACCTGCTGGCACGCAAGATCGAGCGGGGCAGCTACGATGCGTTGGTGGAACGTGAGCCAGTCCCAGCCGCGCTAGCCGAGTTGCTGCGCGGCATGCTGAGCGAGGACCCGCAGCACCGTCCCGCGCCGGGCCTGCTGCGCGACCCGGCCGCGACGATGGTCCGGCGCTCCGTTGTGCAAATGCCTCGTCCCTCGGAGCGCTCCATCGTGGTCGGCCCGATGCAGGTCTGGACTGGGCGCGGCCTTGCTCTGGCACTGGCGCTACATCCCGTGCCGGCCGCCGAGCTGCTGCGCAAGGGCACGGTGCTGTCATGGCTGCGCCGCTCGCTGGCCGACGCTGCGCTCGCTGGAAGGGTGGAGACGTCGCTTGCCGGCCTGTCCGCCGCCGAGCGGATGATCGAGCCGATGGGGGTGATGCGGGCGGTGGCCGCACTCGACCCGCTGGCGCCGCTGTGCTGGCGCGGCCTGTCACTGTGGCCCGACGGGATGGGCCCGGCACTGGTCGAGACCCGACCCGACCGCCCCGTCAGTGCGGCACTTGAAGAGCTGGTCTCTTCTGAGGCGGTAGTGACCTGGGCGGCCGCGCGTCCTGGCCGCATCGACACCAACCGTATCCGTGCCGAAACGCGGGTGCGTCGCATGCTGCTCAAGACCAGCCCGCCGGGCGCTGGAGTGGCACGCCTCGCCTACGCACTGAATCCGCTGCTGGCCTGCGTCTCGCCCTTGCTGGGCAGCCAAGTCGTCACCCGCTTGCCCGAGCTGCTCACGGTGATCGAGGCGCTGGCGCCACGGGCGGAGCGTGGCTCCCTTCCGCTCGACGGCGAGATGCTGGCCTTCATCGCCGCCCGCGACGCCCAGCGCCCGGACATTGTCGGTGTCGTTGGCAACCCGATGCGCCAACTCCAGCTACTTGCACAGTTGCAGGCACGCCTGCAGGCCGGGCTGCTTCCGGCCACTGCGGGCTGGCTGGCGCAGGGCGGCGTGCAAGACCTGTCGGCCTGGCAGAACCGCGCCACTCGCGACGCGTTGGCAAGCCAAGTGGCTTCCCTGGTAGCGCACGGCTCGTTGCTCCCACTCGCCAAGCTGCTCGCCGACGAAACAGCTCTGTGCGTTGACCGGAGCGGCGCGCAAGCCGCGCGCGCCGAAGTCGCCCGTATTGACACCCAGCTCCGCGCGCTGGCACTGCGTCGTGCCGGTCGCCTAGAGAGTGCGCAACGCACCGGCAGCGACGTGGTTGGGAGCTTTGGGCTGATGCTCGCCGCCGGCGCGCTGGCTGTGGCATTAATGTCATGAATCCGCACAAGGCGGGCCGGATGCGCTGGTTGCAGGGCCTTGGCTCCGGCTTGCTGCTCGCGGTGTCGCCCGCCACCGTGCTGCTGCTGTGCGGACTGATGACGCCGCTTGGCCCGGCCCTGCTCAGCGATCGCGCAAGGGGCCGTCCGGTCGCCCGCTCGGTCGCGCTGTTCGGTGCTGCAATGTCGATCAGTCCAGTGCTGCGGCTGTGGCACGGCGGAGCCGGAGTGGCCGAGGCGTTAGCGCTGCTGGGCGACGTTGACGTACTGGGCGGGGCCTGGGCAGCGTGCGCGGTCGGCTGGCTGCTGGCCGAACTCGCCCCGGTGTTTGCCCGCGTAGCGCTTGACCAGCAGGACCGCGCTGCGGAAACCGCGTTGCGCACCGCACGTCGCGGGTTCGAGGAGCAGTGGGGCGTGGAGCCGCCGCCATAAGCGCCGCCGGACGCTGGGCTTCGCGCCACGCGCCTCAGGCCCGCTCCGGAAACAGTCCCGCCAGCCCATCCGCAGTGGCATCGCAACGGCCGCGCTCGGTAATCAGCCCGCTCACCAGCCGCGACGGCGTGACGTCGAACGCCGGGTTGGCGGCCGGGCTGCCATCCGGCGTGACCTGCACCCGGGTGACGCGGCCGTCCGGCCCTCGCCCGGTCACCATTGTCACCTCGTCGTGGGAGCGCTCCTCGATCGGGATCGAGTTCACTCCGTCCGACACCGTCCAGTCGATCGTGGTCGACGGCAGCGCCACCCAGAACGGCACGCCGTTGTCATGTGCCGCCAGCGCCTTGAGGTAGGTGCCGATCTTATTGGCGACGTCGCCAGTGCGGGTGACGCGGTCGGTGCCTACGATTACTAGATCGACTTGGCCGTGCTGCATCAAGTGCCCACCGGCATTGTCTGAGATTACCGTGTGCGCCAAGCCGTGGCTGCCGAGCTCGTAGGCGGTCAGTGCCGCGCCCTGGTTGCGTGGCCGGGTCTCGTCGACCCAGACATGCACCGCGATGCCTGCGTCGTGCGCGCGGTAGACCGGTGCCAGCGCCGTCCCCCAGTCCACTGTCGCCAGCCAGCCGGCGTTGCAGTGCGTCAGCACGTTGACAGGCCGACCTGGCACACGCGCCGCCGCCTGCTCGATCAACGCGGCGCCGTGCCACCCGATCGCCTCGTTCTGGGCCGCGTCCTCGTCGGCGATCGCTTCGGCCTCGGCATAGGCCGCCGCCACGCGTTCTGCGGGTCGAGTGTTGCGCAGCCGGGTCAGCATCCTCGTCAGCGCCCAGCGCAAGTTGACTGCCGTCGGCCGGGTGGCCAGTAGTGTCGCTGCATCGTGCTCCATTGCCTCGGTCGACGCGTCGACACGCAGCGCCAGCGCCAGCCCATAGGCCGCGACTGCCCCGATCAGAGGCGCACCACGCACCTGCATGGTCGCGATCGCTGCAGCCACCTGGTCCTTGTCGCAGAGCCGCGGCATGTCGAGCGCCCAGGGTAGGCAGGTCTGGTCGATGATCCGTATGCCCCAGCCATCTTCGTCCAACCACACGCTGCGATAGGCGACACCGTCGATCTTCATGGCAGGGACTTCATGGCAGGAGGGCAGGGCGGCTGTGCTGCGGCCAAGGCGGTCAGATGCGCTGGTGCAGCACGCAGACCAGGGTGAACAGGCGTCGTGCCGTTTCGAAGTCGATGGCGATCTTGCGTTCCAGGCGCTGCACGAGCAATTCGGCGCCCTCGTTGTGCAGGCCTCGACGCCCCATGTCGATCGCCTCCATCCGCGCCTGGCGCCCCTCCTCGACCGCCTTGACGTGGCTGTCGACGAGCAACTGGTAATCCTTAATCAGTCGGCGGTATGGCCCGAGCGCCAGCAGTGTCGCCATCAGCTTACGACCCGACTCATCGCGCACGTCGAGCTCCAGCCTCCCTTCCTGGATCGACAGGTGCAGCACGAACGGCCCTACCTGGCCCGCGGGGGAGAAAAAGTTCTCGGCCGCGAGATCGGCGACCGCTTGCGCCCGGTCGGCGTCTTGCAGCGGCGACAGCCGGCTGACTGCCTCGCCCTCCAGGACCACCTGCGACAGGCGTTGCGTGCCGACAGGCACCGAGGCACAGGTTTCAGGCGTCAAGACCGCCAACCCTGGCGCGCGACATTGTGACATCCAAGGCAGGATCGCGCCTCCGCGTCCGGCTGACGAGCCCGGGCGGCGCACCAAATCCCATTGGCCGCGTGAACACCGCATCGCCGCGGAACAATCCCAGGCGCAGCATCAGTCCAACAGTTGCGCCCTTGACCGGACGCATCAGCCCGAGCGTCAGCAGCACCGTGAACGGCAGGAACGTCGTCGCATACACCCAGAGCGGGGGTGCCCAGACCTCTTCGACCAGGACCAGCAGGGCAATCACCACGTGGGCGACGATGACCGTGGTGAAATAGGGTGGCGCGTCATCAGCCTGGACTTCGCCGAGCGGCGCGTCGCACACCGGGCAATGATCGCACACCCGTAGGAAGCCCGCAAACAATGGAGCCTCGCCGCAGGCTGGACACAAACCGGCAGCGCCGCGCGTCATTGCAACCGGCAATGGTGGCTCCGGCCACGCTGCCGCTGGGACCACCCGGTCGGTTTGCCATCGAACCGGCGGCGCGATATCTGGCATGCTCTGGCCCCCTGCGCTTCGCCACAACCCGCCTGGCCGCGCCTTGCTAGCCTCATCATTTGGGGCGGCCCAGCACGGATGTCACGCCCTTGTCGTCCAGCCCAGCTTGCGCGAGACCAGACCGGAGGCGCATTGCCGCGCCCCTATTGCACGGGAGGATGACCGGAATGCGCATTGCGCGCACCCTGCGGGCGCTCGCACAGGAGCGGGCATTGCTCGATGCCGCCGCGCCGCACGTCGGTACTGCGGCGTCACACCGGCCGCACGCAATTGGTTTCGTGCCGACGATGGGCGCTCTGCACGACGGCCACGTCGCCCTGCTTCAGGCCGCGGGCGCTGAGTGCAGCACCATTGTCGCATCGATCTTCGTCAACCCGACCCAGTTCGCGCCCGGAGAGGATTTTTGCTGCTACCCGCGCGACGAGGCGAGCGACCTCACCCGACTCCGTAGTGCCGGCTGCGATCTCGCCTGGCTGCCGGATGCAGCCACCATGTACTCGCCCGATGCCGCCACGCAGGTGGTGCCCGCCGGCCCGGCCCTGGGCTGGGAGGGTGAGCAGCGCCCCGGTCATTTCGCCGGTGTCGCCACCGTCGTGGCCAAGCTGTTCGGCCAGATACGGCCGCAGCGCGCCTATTTCGGTGAGAAGGACTGGCAGCAGCTTCAAGTGATACGGCGCATGGTCACTGACCTACATCTGCCTGTTGAGGTCGTGGGTGTGGCAACACGGCGCGACCCGGACGGACTGGCGCTATCGTCGCGCAACCGTTTCCTCTCGCTTGCCGAGCGGGACCAAGCACCTCACCTCGCCGCCACTCTGCGGGCCACGGCACACCGGCTGGCCACACTGGCTGCGGTCCCGACAGCCGGATCCGAGCCCGGCAGCACCGATCAGGCTGCCATGATCATGCTGTGCCAAGCCCGGGAAGAGCTTGCTGCTGCCGGCTTCACAGTCGACTACTTCGCGCTGGTGGAGGCCGACACTCTGCGCGAGACCGCCGAGCTACGCGGCCCGTGGCATGACCTGCGCCTGGTCGCAGCAGCCCGGTTGGGCTCGGTGCGCCTACTCGATACGATCGCACTGGCGGGCTGATCCAGTCTAGCCAGGTGCCGGGGTCGTGTCCCGGGGCGTGGTGTAGGGGGCTGCTGA
>CAXSEF010000049.1:0-23074 GCA_964236535.1 uncultured Acetobacteraceae bacterium | reverse complement strand
TCTAGGTCTATGCTTTGCTGTGCATGTTCTTCGCCGCAGCCAGAGCCAACTGAGACAAGCGTTCTGTAGTATCAAAGCCTTTATGCAGCGACCGTTTCGGTTCATGATCTGGTAGCGATGGGTTGGACGTGGTCTGGTGTCTGCATGGGCATGACCGCGCAGGCCGCAGGCGAGACCCACGTCCACGTTGTTGTTCTCGTAAGCGGCGATCTACGGCGTCGCCTTCATGTCTGCCTTGCGCACCATCGCGCCGGCCTCCATCGAGGTGCGGATCTCGTCGCCGGTCCGGTCAAGGAACCCGGTTTTTATGAACACCACACGGTCGGCGGCTTGCCTGATGTAGGCTGCGAGGTTGGCGCTGGTGCGGCGTTCCTCGTCCATGATGCCCATCTTAAGCGTGGCGCGACGCAGGCCGAGCATGTCCTCGACGCGGGCGAACATCTCGGCGGCAAACGCGACCTCTTCGGACCCGTGCATCTTCGGCTTGACGATGTAGGCTGAGCCGACACAGCTGTTGCGGCCGAGCGACGAGCTGGTGTCCTGGCCGGGTAGGAGCCACAGGTCGTGCAACGCGATCATGCCGGTGACCGCGAGATCGAGCATACCCTCCGGGATTTCGTCGCCGACCGCATCAATTACCGCGTCGGTGTAAATTTGATGACCGACGTTGCGGATCAGCAGCAACGCGCGGTCGCGCAGGACGATGGTGCCGCCGCCCGGTGTGGTGAAGCTGCGGTCCTCGTTGAGCACCGCTCCATGCGCTCCGCACCCTTGGTAAAGCTTTTCGACAGAGTGGCGCGCATCAGGCCGAGCCAGTTACGGCAAAGCTGCACCTTGTCCTCGGCATCGACCGCAGCGACGCTGTCCTCGCAGTCGATGATGGTGCTGACCCCGGATTCGAGCACCAGGTCGGCGGAGATGCCGGCGAGGTCGTCGGCACCCACCAGAGTCGTGCGGTCGAATACGATCTTGAGGTGCAACCCGTTGTTGCGCAGCACCGAGGTCGGTGCTGCTGCGTTCCCGGTGTGCCCGGCGAGGCGGGTGAGCTGACGCAGCCCGGTCTGCTGGCCGTTCGTCAGGTTTACCAGGAGGCGCGCGCATTGGTCACGGCGTAGGCGATTGCGTCGGCGTGGCTCCCCACCGAGAGGGGTGCGGCCTGGTCGATCACCTGTCGCGCGCGCGCGACCACATGACGGCCGCGAACCTTGTTGTAGGTGCGGCCGCGCTCGGCGCCGTTGGTCTCGGCCACCGCGTCGGTGCCATACAGCGCGTCGTAGAGGCTGCCCCACCGCGCGTTGGTGGCGTTGAGCGCGTATCGGGCATTTGCTGAGCGGGACGACGAGCCGCGGGCCGGCCACGGCAGCGATCTCGTCATCGACGCGGCTGGTCGAAACCGAGAATGGTGCCGGGGGCGGCAGGAGGTAGCCGATCTCGCGCAGGAGCGCCTGGTAGGCCTGCGGTTCCAGCACCGGGCTCGCGTGGTGCCAGGCATCAATCCGTGCCTGCAGCTCGTTCCATCGATTGAGCAGCGCACGGTTGCATGGCGTCAGGTCGTGCACTATCGCCCCAAAGCCGTCCCAGAACGCAGCCTTGTCCGCACCGGTACCCGGCAGCACCTCGGCGACGCAGGAGTGCATTACCGGTGCCACCTGCAGGGCGCCAGCCCCGATCCGGTCCATTGTCGTCCCTTTGCTTGCCGAACGGTATCTCGTCATCGGGCCGCCAATGTCGCGGCAAGTCTTCACGCAGTCGGACCGGCCGCGGTGCATGCCGTGGACAAGCGGCACGGGAACCGGGCGGCGCAAGCGTTTACGGTGATGTGTTGCGCCCAGACTGCGGCATCGCTTCGATCGCCAGCCAATTCACCGATTGACCGTCGTCGCGCATCAAGCCTCTCGCGAAGCACCTTTGTCAGGCAGCCGCCCGCCAGCAGGCTGCATGCGACAGGCAATACAGCTTGCTGGCGGCGACAAAGTTCTGTTGCTGACCGGACAAGCGTCGCGGTTTCCGAGCAGATATGGCTTCGGCAGACCAGCGGCATCTTGAGCAGTGGCTTGCCGAAGAAGCAGACGCCGAAGTGGTGGGCCGAGTGGCAGCGAATAAGTGATACCCTCGTGCGCGTTAGCCATACGCCGTACTTTACCGGCAGCGACGAGCAGGTGTCGGCTGACTTCCCAACCTGCCTACCACAGCCTTCTGAAGGCTGGTCCAGGAGCAGGCCGCCCTGGTGGATCCGAGCAAGCAGAGCCTGGCCGTGCTGGCCACGGATTGAGGCGTGCCGCCGGCACGCCCCAATAGCAAAGCTCAGGCCGCGCTGACCTGCCCAGCAGTAATGGACGCACCGAACAACTCGATGTTGGTGCCGTTGGAGAGGGTAAGCGCGGTTCCCGCGGCGTTCGTGGTGGCGCTCGAAAGTGCTGCGGATACATCGGCCTGGGTAAAGCCGCCAGTCAGCGTGAGATGGTCCGCGGCCTTGAAGCCAACGATTTCGACGCTGCCGCCCAGCGCCTGGCTGGCGGTATAGTTGTCTGCGGCGGTGCCGTCGAAGGCGGTGAGGCTGCCGCCGCCAAGGTTAACGGTTGTGGCACCTGCACCCTCGACCACGAGGGCCGAGCCGGTGCCGGAGTTAAAGGTGTCGGGGCCGTTGGCGCCACCGAAGGCGATGTCGCCGCCGGTCATGTTAAACACGTTGGCGCCGTTGCCGCCAACCAGGGTGTCGTTGCCGCCGCCGCTGCCGGTGAAGGTGCTGCTGGCTTGGCCGCCAAACATCAGCGCGGAGTTGCCGCCACCGCCACTCAGCGATGTGTTTCCAAAACCTGCGACGATGATGCTGTTCGCCCCGCTGCCACCAGTCAGGGTATCGGCGCCGTTGCCGCCATACAGCGTGTCGCTGCCGCCGCCGCCGCCCGCGACATAGTTGCCGTTGCCGGCGACGAAAACGAGGTTGCCTGTCCCGCCGGCCACCGACGCCAGCGTACCGGACGCGAACACGGTGTCGCTGCCCGATCCGGCATCGACCGTGTCCGTGCCCGTGCTGTTGATGACGTTGTTGCCGGCGCCGGAGACCAGCACCGCGGTATCAGTCGCGGAGTCGCTGATGGTGGTGGTGGCGTTGCCACCGGCGAGCGCCGCGGTGTAGACGGCGGGCAGGCTGACGGCGCCGGTAGGGGTAAACTGCACCGTCTGCAGCGCGGTGTTCACCGCGGCGGCGGTGCCAGTGACGGTGTAGGCGAGACCGCTGACGCTGCCGGTTCCCAGATTGGAGTAGCTGCCGGCGGTGCCGGTCGGCAGCGTCGCAGTCACGGTGACGACCTGGGTGGCGCTGGCGCCGGTGACGCTCAGGTCGGCAAACGGCAGCAGACCGGGGATGGTAGAAGTGGCGGTCAGGTTGGTGATCGAGTGCAGGTCGGTAGCCTCACCGGTCGAGGCTGCGAAGCCGAGATAAAACTGCGTGGGCAAGGGCTGGTTGATCACCTCGTTGGTGACCAGCGTATAGGTGCCGGTGCCTGACGGGCGGATGAAGACCTGGAGCTGCTCCTGGGTAGCGCTAATCTTGGTGAGGTCGAGCTCGACGTCGCGGGCACCGTTTATGCCGGGGGCGTAGGCAGCACCGCTGAGATAGGCGTAGTTGTTGACCGTGCTGGAGCCGTCGCCGGAGCCGCGGGTGACGACGGAGTTGGGCTCGTTGCCAGGTCCGCCGGAGCCGACACTGGACGCGGAGAAGTCGCCAAAGGTATCGAAGCCGACACCGAGATAGGCGTCGGGCACGCCGGGCTGGCCGTTGGCAACGCCGGATGCGTATCCAAGCCCGCCGCCTACCGCACCGGGCGTTACGCTTGCAGCCCCCCCGGTCAGCTCATCACCGTTGAGGAGGAAGAAGCTAAGACCATCGCCGCCGCCAGTAGTGCTACCGGTGGAGTCGTAGGTGAAGCTGATATTGAGCGTGTTGCCGGACGGGACGGGGTCGCTGTAGACGGCGATGCCTTCCTGTAGCGGGCTGTTCGGAGTCAGCTGCAGCGCGGCTCCAGCGATGCTGGCGCTACCGCCAAGAACAAAGCTTCCGGTATTGCTACTAGCTGCACTAAAGTTACTGATATTAATCGGAAAGCCGGGCGTGGTGCTGCCGGACATGTCGTTCTCCACAAAGCCTTGATTAGCGGTGCGACGGTCTGAGTGACACCAGCGCCGGACTTGTTCCGGATGGTTTCCAGCCGTTCCTCGAATCTATTGCCGAATGGTCAGAGCCTGTTCTTCAGGCTATTTCCAAAACGACCCCGTCAGCCAAGTCAGCCAGGTCTCAGGTTGCACGCGGTATCACGGGGTAGAACAAAGCGCAACGTCTCGGTTGTGGGGTAAATCAAGGAACGTGCTCTATCACAGGTTGTGCCTTCCGAAGGCGGGGTAACCAGCCTAAGCAACCGCACGTCGCGTCTTTGTCAACCCGTTAATGCGTGATTGTTGCCCGTCTGGGCGTGCATTGTGGCGGAACAAGGGCTGGGGCAGGCCGAAGCGGCTCGCCTACGTGTTGCTCAATCGGGCAGCCGTTAGCCCACGGTTTCGGTGGCGAACGGAATGACTAGCAAGCCGATCCCGAACGCGATCGCGGTCAGCGCTATTGGCGCGCCGAGCGCGCCCATTCCCTGCACAGCGGCAGCCAAGGCGAAGTTCACGACGGCGCCGGCGAAGCAGCCGATCGAGGTGCAGAACGCGAAGGCGGTGGCGCGGACCTCGGTGCCGAACAGTTCGGGTAGCCACAGTGTAATTGCGAAGCTGCCGCCGGACATGCCGAGGAAGAACAGCACAACCAGGAACACTGGCATCGCCGTGTCTCCCGGGAGGTAGAACACCCAGTCGAAGGCGAGCGCGATGGTGACTAGCATGCCGGCGAAGTAGATCGTCAGCGCACGGCGATGTCCAAGCCACTCGGCCAGGAACGGCGCCGCGATGCAACCGAGGATGGCGGCGATCGAGCGCAGCCCGGTGGCGAGCGACGGGACCACCAAACCGTTTGCAGTAATGCCGGCGTGCCGCGAAAGCTGGATGGATGCGGTGGGCACGTAGACCGAACAGGCCCACAGCCCGATCATCGCGACGGTCAGGAGCAGCGACATGGTGGTAGTACGGGTGCAATACGGCGCCGGGGAGATGCGGGCCATCAGGCTGACCCGGCGCATCGCTAAGTCCATGCCGTCGAGCGCCCAGCCAAACCAGGCGGCCCAGAAGCCGATGATCTGCTGCGGGCTGAGCAGCGTCCGCGGAGTACGGGCCGGACAGCGTTGACGACGGTCGACATTCCCGAGTCCTCCGTGGCACCGGCCTTGTCATGCCCGGGTTGCCCCCGACAGGCGGACGGTTCTGTTCGCCGGTCTAGAGTAGTCCGGGCGACATAGGTAGTCCCATGCCGCGAGCCGGCGAATCCGGGTTTAGCAGGGCGGCGCAAGTCAAACCGACCGAGTCGATCAACGACGTATGGCGGGCGAAGCGGAGCGGTGCGACCACGCGGGCGCACCCTGCGGTACCAAACCCGGTCGTCCCAGACACTTCGGAAATCCGTATTCGGCTGCAGCGGCCGCCGACGCGGTCGGGGCCGCTCGCGTCCATGACTGCGCATTCAATCGCCGCGCAGGAGGCCGAAGCTCGGGATGAGCGGGCGCTTGGTCGCGGTCGCACGCGGCACGTCGAGCAGCTCGCCGACTGCCCGGGAGCGCACCACTTGGCCACGGACGAAGGTCTCGTGGTTCTCCTCGATGTGCTCCGGCGCGTAGAGATAGTTGACCATCAGGCCGTAGGACTCGCTGATGCCGCGAGGTGCGATGTTACCAAGCCAGTTGACTCGTTCCAGCTGCGCGCCGTTGCCGAGGTGGAACCGCGCCACCGGATCACTGGGCCCACGACCGTCCCGGTTGTCGGTCAGGTACTCGGCGCATAACCGCAGCAGCGGCTTGCGCATCGCTTCAGCGGGGGCCGGGTCGTCGAACCAGGGTGCGGCGGCGAGTGCCGCGCGCCACAGCGACAGCGTGTCCTCGCCCTCGGCACCCAGCTCGCGCAGACCCACGACCTCGTCGTCGCGCAGCAAGGGCGCGGCGCCAGGCTCGTCGGCGGCGAGAGCGGCGTCAGCGGCAGTGGCGGCTAGGCGGATCTCCATCCAGCGGCGGAATCCCGGGACCGGAGAGAGGGTGGCAAAGCGGCGCAGCTGCGGCAGCTCGGTCTTGAGCTCCTCGACCACCTGCTTGATCAGGAAGTTGCCGAAGCTGACGCCGCGCAGGCCATCCTGGCAGTTCGAGATCGAGTAGAAAATCGCGGTGTCGGCGCGTGCGGCGAGCTTGCGTCGGGTTTCGTCCAGCGTGGCGCGGTCGGTGTCGTCGATGCGTTCCAGCAGCGGCTGCACGGCAGTGGCCAGACCCTCGGTCAGTGCCACCTCGACGAAGATCAGCGGCTCCCCGGGAAGTGCCGGGTGGAAGAAGGCAAAGCAGCGGCGATCCGGCGCCAAGCGGCGGCGTAGGTCGTTCCAGCCGGCGATCTCGTGCACCGCCTCGTAGGTGATCAGCTTCTCGAGTTCGGCCGCCGGTGTCTGCCAGTCGATGCGGCGCAGTTCAAGGAAGCCGCGGTTAAACCAGCTGCCGAACAGGTGGCGCAGGTCGGTGTCGAGCGGGTGGATCGTCGGATCGTTTCGCGCGCGGGCGAGCAGGTCGCGGCGCATCGCCACCAGCGCCGCCGTGCCGCCCGGGCTCATGTTCATCCGGCGCAGCAGTTCCTGGCGCGCCGGCTCGGCCGTGTCAAACAGCCGCGATGCGGTGTGCGGATCTGGGCTCGCGAGGTAGGCCTGCGCCGCCTCGCGCAGGGCGTCAGGGTCGGGTCCGAACCCGGTGGCCAGGAAGCGGTAGAACTCCAGCAGCTCCGGGTCGGACAGCGCCCGTGCGGCCGCCTGCAGTTCACGGGCAATGGCAGCGCCGGACGCCTCGCCGCGCTGCGACAGCATGGCATGGGTGAGGAGACGGGCGCGGTCAAGCGGATCGGTGCCGGTATCAGGAACCGGCGCGTAGAGCGTGCCGCGATCGGCGATGGAGGTCCAGAGGCGGTCTAGCCAGTTGCGTGAGCCGCCTATCCTTGCCGTCGCCATCGCCGTCCCCCGCGCAGCGCTACTGCAGACCGACCGTAGCGCGAACTCGGGCGCTCGGGAACCAGTCTGCTTCGCCGCGTGGGCAAACACGACTGCGCACACGGGCTGGACGTGCATCGGTAGTTGCGCCGGCAAGTCAGCTGGTTGTGTTATCCGCTGCGCAAGGTGGACCCTGGATCCGGCGTCTGAAACCAACGAGCCTTGGGCGTGACCGGCCAGGCAGGCAAGGCCAGAGGCTCTGCCTCTGGCCTCCGCCAAAGGCCGAGCCTTTAAAATCCCCACGATCAAGCAATCCCGCCTGCCAGCCGGCCGGCCCGCGATGCGGGGACGGACCTGCGTGTCAGGCGCGAGGAGTTCGCGACCGCTCGGCCCGGCGCCTGGATCCGGCTTTGCATGGCGCGGCGATGGTTCGTGGTCCGCAGGACGCGCCGAGGTGGCCGGCCGGACGCTTGGTCGGGACCGCCTTGTGCGTGGCCTTCGGCGCGGTGCCCAGGCTAGCGGCCGGGGTTGTTGACGACACGCAACGGCGACCCGCGCGGAGCGGACGGCCGCCTGCCGCCGGTAGCGGTGGCTGCGTGCGTGCATGCGTCCGGCCTGTGCGCACGCGTCGAAGGCCCTGAGGCCGTCCCTGTGCACCGTGGCGCGTGCAGCGTGGCGCGCCCACCGTGGCGCATGGGGCAAGGTGCGCCGCGCGGAACGCCGCGACCGCCTTGCCGGCGAGGCCGGGGAGCACCTGCAGGGCGACGAACCCCATCCGCCCACAGCCAAGGCGCTCGCACGCGGCAATGGCGCGCCTCGCTGCCAGTGCCGCGTCCCTGGTTGCGCTCGCCGCCGAGGCAGCCCGGTGCCCGCCATGACGGTGCCGGCCGTCACCGGCCAGCGCGTGTTGCCGCGCGTGCAGCCAACCCGGCGGCCATGGACATGGCTCCTCGGGTCGGCGCAGCGCGGGCAGGCCATGCCGCCTGCTGTCGCGCCCCCGATGCGGCCACGCCTTGCTCCTCCGAGCCGCAACGCTGCTCGAACCGTGCGTCCGTCAGACCCCGCAGGATCGCCCGCATCGCCCAGGGCTCCTGGTGCAGAGCTGCCCCGATCCCAGCCGGACCAGGGTACAAGAGCCGGTCGACCGGATGATAAACGCGTTTCGAATGGCCTTAGCCTTTCGGCAAGTCTGGGTGTAGCTCGCACGGTTCCGCTGTCCTTTTTAGGACAGTGGAATTCTAGCGAAAGAAGAGCCCAGACTTGCTGTTCTTACAAGTAGGGGCCAGGGGCGCTGGTAGAGACGGCAGTGAAGTTCACAGGCAGGGTCTCTGGCCTTCCCACTGCTCGGGTCAGGCCTCGGCGATGGCCTCGCGCTGCATCTCCAGGGTAAGCCAGCGTTCCTCAGAGGCCTGAAGCTGGGCTTCGATGGAGGCAAGCGCCGCAGACGTGCTGTCGAAGCGTTTGGCGTCGCGGCGATAGAGACCGGCGTCGGACAGGGTGTCGCGCAACCGGACGGCTTCGGCCCGGAGCCTCTCCATCTGCAGTGGCAGCTCGGCAAGATCACGCTGATCGCGGAACGACATTCTGGGACGGGCGGCTGCAGTGGAGGCGCGGCGGCCGTTGGCGCGCAGAACGGGGGTGGCGGCATTTCCCAGCGTTGCGCCGGGTGTTCCACGCTGGGTCAGCATGTCGGTGTAGCCGCCGGCGTATTCGACCCAGGCGCCATCGCCTTCGGCGGCGAGGGTGGAGCTGACGACACGGTCGAGGAAGTCGCGGTCGTGGCTGACCAGGAGGACGGTGCCCTTGTACTCGGAGAGCATTTCCTGGAGCAGGTCCAGGGTTTCGAGGTCGAGGTCGTTAGTGGGCTCGTCGAGGACCAGGAGGTTCGACGGGCGGGCGAGGGCGCAGGCCAGCATGAGGCGGCCGCGCTCCCCGCCAGAGAGCACGCCGACAGGGGTACGCGCCTGCTCGGGGCGGAACAGGAAGTCCTTCATATAGCCGATGACGTGGCGTTTCTGGCCGGCGACCATGACCTGGTCGCCGCCGCCGCCGGTCAGGGTGTCCTGCAGCGTCACCGAGGGGTTAAGCGTAGAGCGGAGCTGGTCGAGCGTGACCATCTCCAACGAGGCGCCCACCGCAACCTCGCCCGAATCGGGCGCAAGGCGGCCGGTGAGCAGGTTGAGCAGCGTGGTCTTGCCGGCGCCGTTCGGGCCGACAATGCCCACGCGGTCGCCGCGCAACAGGCGCATCGACAGATCGCGCACCACCGCGCGGCCAGCGTAGTACTTCCCGACGTGCTCGGCGACGGCGACGAGCTTGCCTGAGATCTCCGCCGTTGCGGCTTCAAGCTTGAGCGAGGTGCCGGACTTGCGGCCTTCGCGGTGCTGCTGGCGCAGGGCGGCGAGCTCGCCGACGCGGCGGACGTTGCGCTTACGTCGCGCGGTGACGCCGTAGCGCATCCAGTCCTCCTCGCGCCTGATCTGGCGGCCGAGCTTGTGCTGGTCGGCTTCCTCGGTGTCCAGCACCTCGTCACGCCAGGCTTCGTATGCCGCGAAACCCTGGTCGAGGCGGCGGACGATGCCGCGGTCGAGCCAGGCGACGTTGCGCGACAACTTCTGTAGCATGCGTCGGTCATGACTGATCAGGACGATGCCGGCGCGCTGGCTGCCGAGCTCGGCTTCCAGCCACTCGATGGCTGGGAGATCGAGATGGTTGGTGGGCTCGTCGAGCAGCAGGAGGTCGGGCGACGGGGCCAGCGCGCGGGCCAAAGCGGCGCGGCGGGCCTCACCGCCGGAGAGGTTGCCGGGGTGCTCGGTGCCGTCAAGGCCGAGGCGGTCCAGCAGTGCACGGCCTCGGTAGGGGTCGTCGTTGGGGCCCAGGCCTTCGGTGACGTAGTCGAGCGTGGTCTGGGCGGCGCCGAAATCGGGTTCCTGGGCCATGGTGCGCACGGTGGCACCGGGCTGCAGGAAACGGGTGCCGCTGTCGGGGAGGATCTCGCCGGCGGCGATCTTGAGCAGGGTGGACTTGCCCGATCCGTTGCGGCCGACGAGGCAGAGGCGTTCGCCGGCGGCGACAGAAAGCTCGGCACCGTCGAGCAGCGGCGCGGTGCCCAGGAAGAGACGGATGTCCTGGAGGTGGAGCAGGGGCAGGGCCATGCCACGATTTTGGGCTTTGGGGGGAGGCTAGGCAAGCGGCAGGACGCAAAAGTCAGAGGCTCTGCTCTCCAGACCCCGCCTTGATACCGCCTTGCTTCAAGGGAGCGGTCCAGCGGCGCCTCCTCCCTGGTGGGTCTGGCAGAGCCCACGATTGCCTGCTTACCATGGATTAACCGCGCGGGTTCAGGATGGCTCCTGTAAGGGAGCTGTTCATGTTCGAGGCCGGGCTGGCGCTGCACGAGCAAGGTGATCTGGTGGGCGCCGAGGCGGCGTATCGGGCGGTGCTCGCGCAGGCGTCGGGGAATGCGGACGCGTTGCACATGCTGGGGGTCCTGATGGATCAGCAGGGCCATGGCGAGGCGGCGGTGGCGCTGATAAGGCGGGCGATCGCGTCGGGAACCGAGCGGGCATTCTATTTTTCGAACCTGGGCAATGCGTTATACCGACTGGGCCGGCTGGAAGAGGCGGTGGCGGCGCATCGGCGGGCGGTGGCGTTGCGGCCGGACTCGGTGGCGATGCTGGGGAACTTGGCGGCGGCACTGCTGGGGACGGGCGACGGATCGGAAGCGGTCGAGCTGTGCCGGCGCGCGGTGAGGCTTGCACCCGGATCGGCCGAGGCGTGGTTGCGGCTGGGCAATGCACTGTCCGCGGTGAGCGATACGGGAGCCGACGCGGCGCTGCTGGCGTGCCTGCGGCTGGAGCCGGCGCGTGCGGAGGCATTGTACAATCTTGGGTGCCTGGCTCTGCAGCGCTGCGATGCCAAGGCGGCCGAAGGATGGTTCCGGATGGCGGTGGCGGCGCAACCGGGTATGGCGGCGGCGCACATGAACCTCGGTGTGGCGCTGCACCGGCTCGGGTTGCTGGCGAATGCAGCGGCGTGCAACCGGGCGGCGCTCGGGTGCGATCCCGGGTTGGTGGAGGCATGGCGGAACCTGGGGTGCGTGGCACTGGGACGGAACCGGGCGCGGGAGGCGGCCGAGGCATTCGGGTCGGCGCTGGCGCTGCGGCACGATGACGGGATCGCGCGGTTCGGGCTGTGCGCAGCTCAGCTGCCGATTCTATACCGTGACGAAGCCGAAGTGGCGGCGAGCCGGGCAGGGTATACGGCCTGCCTGGACGGGCTGGCGGACGACGTGGCGTTGAGTGACGGACTGGCCGGGCTTGCCCAGGGGGCTGGGAGTAGCCCGCCATTCTTCCTGGCCTATCAGGGGGGCGACGACCGAGCGTTGCAGGCGAAGTATGGGGCGCTGTGCTGTCGGCTGGTGGAGGGCCTGTATGGACCGGCTCCGCTGCGGGGGATGCGGGGTGACGGGCGCATCCGGGTCGCGGTCGTCAGCGGGTTTTTCTGCCGGCACACCGTGTGGTCGCTGCTGCTGCACGGCTGGCTCACGTACCTGGACCGCGAGCGCTTCATTGTGACTGCCTACCACGTTGGGACCATCGTGGACGAGGTGACCGCGCATGCGGCGGCACTCGCCGATTGTTTCGTGCAGGGTGCGCGCACGCTGTCGGAGTGGCGCCGGGCCGTGCTGCAGGGTGCGCCGGACGTGGTGCTCTACCCGGAGGTGGGTATGGACCCGGTTTCGGCTCACCTCGCGGCACAGCGCCTGGCACCGGTGCAGGCGACGTCATGGGGCCACCCGGTGACCAGCGGCATGCCGAGTATGGACCTGTTCCTGTCCTCGGCGCTGATGGAACCGGATGGTGCTCAGGCGCACTATACCGAACGGCTGGTACAGCTGCCAAATCTCGGCACTTGCTATGAGCCGCCGGGATACGGGCTCGAGCCGGCCTCGCGTGTCGCGCTGGGTCTGCGGTCGGGTTCGATCGTGTACTGGTCGGGCCAAGCCCTCTACAAGTATCACCCGCGATATGACGACGTCTTCGCTCGCATCGCGGCCGAGGTCGGTGAGTGCCAATTCGCCTTCATCGAGTTCGCGCGCGCGCCCGAGGTGACAGCGCTGTTCCGCGAGCGTCTGGACCAGGCCTTCGCCAGGCGCGGGCTGCAGGCGGACCAGCACTGCGTGTTCCTGCCGCAGCTAAGTCAGGACGGGTTCGTGGCCGCAGTCGGCGCGTGCGACGTGGTCCTGGATACGCCCGGATGGTCGGGAGGCAAGTCGACGCTGGACGGCCTGGCTCACGTGTTGCCGATCGTCACTCTGGCCGGCACATTCATGCGGGCGCGGCATGGTGCCGCCATCCTGCGGCGCATGGGAGCCGGTTCCCTGGTGACGGACAGCCTCGACGACTACGTGGCGCTGGCGGTGCGGCTCGGGCGCGATCCGGTTGCACGCTCGGCCGCTGCGGCGATAATCGGGGCCGGGCGTGAGCGGCTGTGGCAGGACCGTTCCTGTGTCGCGGCGATGGGCGAGGCGCTAGAGCGCGCGGTCCGCCATGGTCCCGCGACTCCGGTAATTGCGTGTTGACGGCCGCATGGTGATCCCCGACGCTTCGCCGCCAGCAGGAGCGCATCGTATGCCCACCATCGTCTACGTACATCCCGACGGCGCCCGCCAGGAGGTCGAAGCACGGGCCGGGATTAGCATCATGCAGGTGGCGGTGAATGACGGGATTGACGGGATCGTCGCGGAGTGCGGCGGCAATGCGATGTGTGCGACGTGCCACGTCTATGTCGACCCGGAGTGGCAATCCAGGGTGCCGGCGATGAAGTCCGACGAGGACGACATGCTAGACAGCACTGCGACGGAGCGTAAGCCGAACAGCCGGCTGAGCTGCCAGATCGTCATGACACCGGAGCTGGACGGGCTCGTGGTGCAACTGCCCACCGTCCAGATCTGAAGCTACGGCCTGACGTTCGATCCCACGCTTGGCTTGGAAGCGGCGAGCGTGACGCCCCGCAGGCCAAGGCCCGAACGATGGACTAATCACGTCCAGCGGCACTGCAGCGACTGATTTATTGGCTAGATAGTTCGGGCTTGCCCGACAAATTGCCACGTCGGACCGGACGAAACTCTGGCGTCGCTAGGGTGTGGTCCCCGAAATCAGATGCGAAAAACCGGTCATATCGGCGTCCGTGAGTGTCCGCCACGCGCCGCCTGCCAGAATTTCGCTCGGCCGGAACCGGGCCTTGTAGGCCATTTTTCTGCTCTCCGGCACCCAGTAGCCGAGATAGACGTAGGGCAGTCCAAGCGTACGGGCGCGCTCGATCAGCCACAGGATCGCGTAGGTGCCGAGCGACCGGCGCTCGAGCTCGGGCGCGAAGTAGCTGTAGACGGCGGACAGCCCATCGCCGAGCCGGTCGGCCAGGCACGCGCCGACCAGGCGGTCGTCCGGGTCGCGGAACTCGACTACGAGCGTCTCTACCGGGGTGTCCTCAACCATCGCGCGGTAGTCGTAGAAGCTCATCGCCGCCATGTCGCCCTCCCCGTGACGGGCCTGCTGGTATCGCTGGAACAGCGCGAACTGCTCGGTGGTGGCGCGGGCGGCAACCTCGCTACCCTCGACCGCGGCGTTGACCCGGGCGATGCGGCGCAGGGTACGGTCGGGTGCGAAGCCCGCGTGCGGGATGCGAATCGGCACGCAGGCGTTGCAGGACGGACAGACTGGCGCATAGGCGATGTTATGGCTGCGCCGGAAGCCGGCCCGCGACAGCCGGTCGTGCAGCGCGTCCGCGTCTGGCCCGGTGATCTCGGTGACGACCTTGCGTTCGGTGCGCCCGGCGACGTAGGGGCAGGGCAGGGGTGCGGTGGTGTAAAAGAATTGAGGGCGGCGAGGCGGTTGGTAGTTGCCTTGGGCGCGCCGTGGCTCGGGGCTGGTCGGTCGTGTCATGGCGTCAGGCGACCACGCCACGGAACCGTCGCGAAGCGCGGCCCGGTTCGTCGGTGCGCATCACGAGAACGCCCGCTAGCATGTCGTGCAGGGCGCGATGCCGGCGGGTGACTAGCGCTACCGCGAATAGCAGCCCACCTGTCGCCAACGTCAGCCAGTAGCCCGTGGTGTAGAGCAGCGCCTGCAGCCCGGACGGATGGGACAGGTTGGCGCCGCGCACGCCGACCCCTGCGAACGCTTGGCCCGGCGTGGCGCCAAATCCTGCCACGCATAGCCAAGTGTAGAGGAAGGGGACCGCCGGTAGCAGCCCCAGCAGGGGCAGGCCGAGACCCAGGGTAAGCAGGCCCAGCGCCAGCAAGCCGACGTGCAGCAGGATCAGCAGCACGGCGACGATGACGCCGTCGGCAAGCCAGGACACGATCCGCCGGCCGAGTACGCCCCGAGTCAGTGCCGCATCGTCCGGCCAGCCATCCAGCAGCTCCCGCCCGGGTCCGGCATCCAGGCCCGCCCAGTGCTGCGCTCCGCGATCCTGCACGACGCATCCCTCCAAGGTTCCGCGCGGCCCTTGCGCCAGCGGGCGCGGGGCACTCACGGCGTCAGCTCTGCGGTAGCGCCGACCCTATCTGGTGTCGGCCCGAGCGTGATGGTAGCGCCCCCGGCCCAGCGTTGCAGCATGTTCCATGCGAGCGGGCTCAGGGGATTGCCGCTCTCGCCCGGAGTGGTCATGAAGCGGCTGCGGTCGAGGTCGGCGAGCTCATAGCCCGCCGGATATACTGCGCCGTGCCGGGAGGTGAAGTCGCCACGTTGGCCGTTGCGACCCGCGGGACAACGCGGTGTCGTCGTCCGGAACCGCAACCCGGTGGGTGATGAGCCAGCCGAGGACCGGCAGGGCTACCAGCAACGGGTCGGCAAAGCTCGCTTGGTGCGCCTGGCCCCAGCGCCATGCGGCCGGGTCGAGGCCGAAGCGGGCGGAGAGGGTGGTGCTGACCTCGGCCAGGCTCGCGGCAAGTAGCGGAGCGCAGGAACTGTCGCACCAGAAGGCGGCGTCGGCCTCGGGTGCCGCGAGCAGCCAAGCGGAGAAGTCCTTCCAGGGATCGCGCTCGGACTCCGGCACGCCGCAGCGGGCGAGCACGTCGGTGACGAAGCGCTTTACCCACCGGGCCGCATCCATCGCGCCGTTCCAGCCAACGAGCAGGGCCAGCGATCGTTGCGGCAGGCCGAGGGCGATCTCGGTATAGGCCAGAACCGGCAGCAGCACCGGCGCGAACGCGCTTATGGTGTCGGCCTGCATGGCGGCGAACCCAGCAATGTCTACCGCAGGGCGGGGATCCAGCAGGGCGCGGATGCGCTGCACTCGCCAGTCGCAGTCGGCGTCGCGGCCGAGGAACACCGCGGGCGTCGGTGTGGTGGGCTCGTTGCCGATGAGTAGCGGTCCGCTGTCCGGGGACACGAAGTGCGGCAGCGCGGTTCCGGCGTCGTCGGCGACCCAGTCGCGGCTGTCATCCGCGCCCGGCGACACCGCGTCGCCGGAGCGCCGGACCGGCGTGCGCCCAGTGGTGAAGAGCGCGATGCGGCTGGCGTTGGCAACCAGCAGGTTCTGCGCCGGGGTGGCGAGCGGCGGCGCGGCCAGCCTCGTCGACGTCGCGGGCGCGGTTTAACGCCAGCAGGCCGGCGACGAGGCGCAGGGTCTCCATTGCGGAGGCAAAGACCGGTCCGGCGGCAGGACTTGCCGGTACTGCAGCGCCGTTGGGTGGACCAGCGCCGGGCACGCCTCGCGACGGACCGATTCGGGCGCTCAAGTCGCTGACCGGCCCGTTGTCGGCGTGGCGCTCGGGGCCGGCGGGTGCGTCGGCTGACAGCACGTGGCGCGGGACCGGCCAGCGCTGCATCAGCCGTGCCGGGTTCAGGTGCGCGGACAGCGCGACGCGTAACAGCTTGGCCTGCGCGTTGAACGACAACCACAGCGCCAGGATGCGCCCACAGCATGGTGCCGGCCGGCGTCCACGGCTCCGGCGGCCCGAGTAGCGGCGCGCCGAGCGAGGCCAGCCGTCCGCACGTCCCGATTCAGGCATTGACCCTGTGCGCACAGACATCGAGCAAGGCCCGCAGCTCCGGGCCGGCGGCACTAGCATCTGCCTCCGCAAGCCGGCGTAGTCCCAGGGTGCGCATCATGCGGTTTAGCGGCAACGCGCGTGCACCCAATAGCTCAGACAGCCGACCCGAGCCAGCAGTACGCAGCAGCGTTACCTGCGATCGTCGGTCACGTGCGTGGAGAAAGCCGAGGGCGCTGGCGGCGTCGGTCTCGCGGCCGGCGCCAATGCGCAGGATGCTGCCAGTGCCCGAGTGCTCGGGATTTTTCAGAAGGCTGGTCCAGGGGCGCGGCCCCGGAGGAACCAGGGCGGCGTCCTGGCCTTCAATTCATTTCAATGCACGTAGCCGAACGAAGGTGCGCCGAGGCCTGGGCAGGAGCAGTGCTCCCCGAGGCGAACCTGCTCGGGCAAACGGCACTGGTAGACTCCTGCCGCGCAGACGTAACCGTAGCCGGCGGCAACCTGGGGTCCGACCACGGCGGGCTGGCCGACGCACCCGCCTAGCAAGGCGAGTGCCGCAAACCCTGCCAGACGGGCGGTAGGTATCAGATGAGAGAAACTCATGGACATCTCCAGGTCTGTTGGGACGGCAACCAGCGCGCGCTCAGTGCATCAGCGGCGCGCGGAGGTAGGTATCGCGGTCGGCGGAGGTGATGGCGATCTCGAGCTCCGAGCCGAGCCGCGCGATGCGCAGCGCAACCTCGGCGCCGGCCTGGCCGGCGGACCACACCTGGCGCCACAGCCCGGCCAATTCGCGGATCTCCTCGTCGTCGACGGCAAGGACGCGGTCGCCCACCATGATCCCGGCCTTTTCCGCCGGCCCACCATCGGCCACGCCGCCGATGACGATGGTGTCGTCGTCTTCCATTGCATACAGGCCGAGCCAGGGCCGGGGCGGTCGGTTGACCCGGCCCAGCGTACGCAAATCGTCGAGGATCGGCAGCAGACGCGACACTGGCACCACCATGTTCATGTCAACACGTCGGCCGCGAGGGTCGCCCTGCTGCAGGATGAGCGAGGCGATGCCCAGCAGCCGGCCATCCTGTCCGATCAGGCCCGCACCGCCCCAGAGTGGGTGCGCCGGCGCAGTGAAGATCGCATCGTCGAGCACGTATTCCCAGTAGCCGGCGAACTCCTGACGCGCCACAACCCGGGTCTGGATCGCCCGGCTGCGCCCGCCTTGTGCGGCGAGGATCGCGGTGGCGCCGATCTCCGGACCATCCGGTGCACTGAACTCGAGCGCGGGCACCGGCAGACGGCCAAGCGGCTGCACCAGCGCGAAGCCGGTTTCGGTGTCGATGCCCAGCGTGTGACCGGCAACAGCGCAACCGCCCGTAGTGGTGAGCCAGATGGTCTCGGCCTCCATCACCAGATATCCCATCGTCAACACCAGCCCGCCCGCAATTACCACGCCTGATCCGTCACGATCGGTGCCAAGCGCCGACGCGGTAAAGGCGTCCTCCGGCACGCTGGCCCGAATGCCGACGACGCTGAGAAGTGCGCCGTCGAGGGAGAAGCCGAAATCCTTCGGGTCCGGCCGCAGCTTGTTCGGAATCTCCGGCTCGGTCCTGCGCATGGCGCCTCATACTCCTGTCTCGTTGCCGCCAGTCATTCCGGGCGGCGGGTCTCGTCACGAAGGATAGACCTGCCGGCCGCAGACCGCGAGCCAATCTGTGGTTGCAGATCATGCAAGCGGCTCGCGCTTGCGGCAGCAATGCTCTAACGTCCGGGCGGCACACTGGATGCACCATGCCGCACGCGACTTCAGCAGACAGGACCACGGATGGCGTCGCGCCGAGCATGATGCCCGCCGCGCGGCCAGGCGCGACGACGAGGCTGGGCCAGGCCGACGCCGGACCGTGCTACCTGCCGGCGCTCGACGGGCTGCGTGCGGCTGCGGTGTTGCTGGTCGTGACGGCCCATGCCGGACTCAACCGAGTGGTTCCGGGCGGCCTTGGCGTCACGGTGTTCTTCGCCATCAGCGGCTTCCTGATCACTCGTCAGCTGCTGGCGCGGCACCGCAGGGAACCGCGCATGCGGCTCGGCGGGTTTTACGCGCGGCGAGTACTGCGCCTGGTCCCGGCGTTGCTGGCCTACGTGGTGCTGGCAGGCGGAGTCTTCATGCTTGCGGGCGGCAGGATCGGCTGGACGGGCTGGGCGGCGGCGCTCGGTCAGGCCGGCAACTACTATCAGCTCGTCAGCGGCTACCACTCCAACCTGGTCGGGGTGCGCCATCCGTTCAACATTCTGTGGTCACTGTCGGTCGAGGACCACTTCTACCTGATCTGGCCGGCCGTATTGCTGCTGTGCCTTCGGCGAGGCCGAAGTGCAGGAATCGCCGCCGCGCTCGCAGTGTGTCTCGCGACCTGTGCTGCGGTGCTGGTCTGGCGCCTGTGGCTGCTACATGTCTGCCTGGGTCCGGACGCGGTACCAGGCTGGTCATACAGGGCCGGGTCACATGCCGGCTGGGCATGCCTGCGAATCGAGGACAATCCCGAGTTTCGCTACAACCGGCTGTATCTCGCCACCGACACGCGGCTGGATTCAATCGCCTGGGGTGCCGGGGCGGCGCTGGCCCTGGCGCTGTGGCCGGAATTGGCCGCACAGGGTCGCGAGAGGTTCTGGCGGCGGGGCCTGGCCTGGCTGGCGCTGGCGACACTCGCCGCAAGCCTGGCGCTGACCGGTCCGGTCGGCCGCGAGGCGGTGCGCACTACGCTGCAGGGCATGGCGCTCGCCGTGCTGGTTCCTGCTGTGGCCCTGGGTGGCGCTGGCCGCGCAGCAAGCTGGATTCTGGAGAGCCGGCCGGCTCTCCTGGTAGGCCGGGCGAGCTACTCGCTTTATCTCTGGCATTGGGGCGGCTTCGCGCTGGCGGACGGGCTCGCGGCGCGCGGGTCGCTGCGCTGGGTGGTGCTGGCGCTCGGGCTGGCCGGGGCGCTGACTGCGGCATCGTACTGCACGATCGAGCGGCCGATGCTGCGGCTGCGCCGCCGGGCCGGGTCGCACGCGCCCGATGCCTCTGCGCCGGAGTCCTCTGCACGCCCTGCAGTCGCCGCGTGAGGATCGCCTGCCACAGGGTAGGCCGGGTGTGCCGCGGACATACCATCGTCGTTGTTTTCGCTGCAATGCGGCGTCGAAGCCGACGGTTGTTGGTCGCTGGACAGGGCCCCGGCACCACGTTACCGACGACCCACTCCGCCCGGCACGGGGCAGCCCGACACCGACGCCCAGGAGCGGTGATGAGCAGCACGGAGCCGACCAGTCCCCTGAGGGACCTGCACGTGTTTGACTGACGCGGGTGCTGGCCAGGCCGACCTGCGTGCAGATGCTGCCTGATCTGGGGGCTGACGTGATCAAGATTGAGAAGCCCGGCAGTGGCGACGACACGCGCGGATTCGCCCTGCCGTTCATGTCGGGACTGCGGAAAGCGCCTATTCGTCGGCGCGAACCGCAACAAGCGCTCGGTGACGCTCGACATCGCCAAGCTGGAGGAACAGACGCTGGCGTTGCGACTGATTGAGGGCTGCGACGTGCTGGTGGAGAACTTCAAGGCCGGCGCGCTGACCCGCTACGAGCAGCTGCGCGGGCGCTTCCCCGTTTGATCTACTGCTCGATCACCGGCTTCGGACTGACCGGGCTGTATGCCGAGCACCCAGGCTACGACGGGTTGATGCAAGCTATCGGCGGGGTGATGAGCCTCAGCGGCGAGCCGGACGGGCTGCCGCATAAGGTGGGCTTCCCGGTCGCCGACCTGTTCGCGGGCTCTACCGCTGCATTGGCGTGCTGGCTGTGCTGCGGCATCGCGATGCGACCGGCGAGGGCGGGCTTGCGGGTGCCGACGCCGCGGCCGAGAGTGCGGAGGCTGCAGCCGCCGACGCGCGTGCGGCGGCGGAAGAAGTAGTGGGGTACGCGGCGCTGGAGCGCGGCTAGGTGACGCTGGACCGCGACGCGGGCAGCGCCACAGCGATCGGCGGCCTAGGAGCCGGCGGCCTGCAGACTGGCAGGACCGGCGGCGCCGCGCAGCAAAGTGGCAACGGCCAGCAGATAGACATCGGGATCCTGAACACGCACGTGGCCTGGCTCGCCAATCAGGGGATGAATTATCTGGCGATGGGAGAGGATCCGCGGCGGCTCGGCAATGAGCACCCCAACATCGTGCCCTACCAGGTGTTCGCGACTACGGACGGGCGTGTCGTGCCGGCGATCGGCAACCCCCCGATTTCCAAGCGGTTCTGCGACAATTTTGGTCTCGCGGAGATGGCAGTCGACGTGCGCTTCGCGACCAATTCGACGCGGGTGGCAAACCAGGACAAGGTGACGGCGATGCTGTCGCCGGTGCTGGCGGGACAGCCCACGTCATGGTGGGTGGACAGGCTGGAGGCGCTGAAGATTGGCTGCGGACCGATCAACACGCCGGCACAGGTGTTCGACGACGGGCAGGTGGCGGCGCGGGGCATGGTGGTAACGATGGCGCACCTGTCGACGCTGGAGCGGGTGCGAGTAGTGGCCAACCCGGTCCGGCTGTCGGCAATACCCCGGGGACTACCGGTTGCCGCCGCCGACGCTCGGCCAGCATGCCGACGAGGTGCTGGGCGAGAGCCTCGGACTCGATGCGGCCGCACTGGACGGGCTGCGGGAACGAGGTATTGGCTGATGGAGGCAGCAGGCAGGCCAAGAGGTTCTGTCTACGGACTCCGATCAGGGCCGAGCCTTAAGAAATCATGTCTCAAGGCAAGCACGTCGGGACATCCGGTTTGTCGAAGGCTACCAAAGGGCTCCGCCCTTTGGTAAGTCCAGGCAAAGCTCGGCTTGGCTTGCTTCTGCAGCCAGGCTATTCGCCTTGAACCAGCCCCGCGTTGGCCGTGTGTGTGCCCTACTGGGCCCGGCATTCATCGAGATGGCCTACGTCGAGTGGGGCGACCCAGCTGCCCCCATCGTGGTGTGCGTGCATGGCCTGACGCGCAACGGCCGCGACTTCGACCCCCTCGCAGACGCGCTGTCTCGCGAGTTTC
Source organism: uncultured Acetobacteraceae bacterium (assembly GCA_964236535.1). GTDB lineage: Bacteria > Pseudomonadota > Alphaproteobacteria > Acetobacterales > Acetobacteraceae > CAXSEF01. The sequence goes on along the minus strand of CAXSEF010000049.1, from coordinate 1,932 downwards.
GCGTGCTGTGCCCCGACCTGCCGGGGCGGGGCCGCTCGGACTGGCTGGGCGACCCGGCGCTCTACCACCCCGGCACCTACGTAGCGGCCTTGTCGCACCTGCTGGCGGTGCTGAACGCTCCGGTCGCCTGGGTCGGAACCTCGCTCGGCGGCATCTGCGGGATGCTGTTGGCGGCGGCACCGGGCACGCCGCTGTCGCGGCTGGTGCTGAATGATATCGGTCCGCAGATTCCGGTCGATGCGATGGCACGCATTCGGGGCTACATGGGCGAGACGCCCTCGTTCGATGACATGGCCGGGCTGGAGCGTCACCTGCGCCGGGTGCATGCGCCATTCGGTGCGCTGAGCGACGCGGAGTGGGGCCACCTCGCTCGGCATTCCAGACGGGGGCTGGCGGACGGCAGGCTGGCTCTGGCCTACGACCCGGCGATCGGCTCGGCGATGACCGCAAAATCGGCAGCCGCGGTCGATCTGTGGGGTGTGTGGTCGGCGATCCGGGTGCCGGTGCTGGCGATACGCGGCGCCGCGAGCGACCTGCTGACCGAGGCGACGCTGGCGCGAATGCAGGGTGACGGGGCGGCGGCGCACGTGGTCGCGGGCGCGGGCCACGCGCCGGCACTGATGGATGCCACTGAGATCGAGGTCATCCGAGCGTTCTTGCTTGCAGGCGCTGACGGACCCGCTGCCGCTTGAGTGCCTCGGACCAGGGCGTCGCGAAGCTCCGGACGCTCGTCGCCGGCGGCCTTGCGCTACGCTGTGCCGACCGACCGGCTACACTCGACGCCTGCAGCCCGGACCTTGCGGGCGGGTTGGCGAGGCTGCGCGCGCCGCGGGACGTCCGCAGAACCGAGGCGACGATGGCGCAGGCTCGCCTTGCGACCATCCGGGTCGCCGGCGCAGCGCCGGGCCGGCGGAATCTGCTCTGGCGCGAGAGCCTCCGCTTCGCCGCCGTGGCACCGCAGCGCTTTGAGCCGCTGCCGGTTGGATGAGGGTGGCGTGCTGCCTGCTGGTTCGTGACGAGGTGCGCGACCTGCCGGAGTGGCTGGCGTTCCAGTTCGCCTTAGGGTTCGACAGCGTCATCGTGCTCGACAACCGCTCCACCGACGGCACCACGGCCGTGCTGCGCCGCGCAGCACGGACTCGCGACGTGCGGACGCTCGACTGGCCCTCCGTCGCGCCCACCTCCCATGCCGATGCTTACAATGACGCGCTGGCGCTGTTCGGGGCCGAGTTCGACTGGATCGCCTTCTTCGACGCCGACGAGTTCCTGATCCCCTTGCGACATGGCAACGTCAAGGCGTTGCTGGCCTCGCTTGACGCCCACCCCGCGATCGCCGTGAACTGGGCAGTGTTTGGCTCGTCGGGGCACCGCGAGCGCCCGCCCGGCTTGGTCATCGACAGTTTCCTGCATCGTGCGACCGAGGATTTCGTGCCCAACCGCCACGTCAAGTCGATCGTGCGGCCCCGCGAGGTCGTTCGTTGCCGGCTGTCGCACTTCTTCGAGTTGCGCGGTGCCCGGCTGCAAGCGGATGGCTGGCACGACGGCTACGTCGACGCCGGCGGCCGGCCGATTCGCTGGGAGGCGCAGCCGGGCCTGGCTCGTGGCCGCCCGGACTTCTCCATTGCGCGACTGCACCACTACTTCACCCGGTCCCAGGCGCACTGGGCCGCGAAGATGGCGCGGCGCTGGCTCGACCTGGAGCGCACCGATGCCGCATTCGCCGAGCACGACCGCAACGAGGTGCTGGACGGTTCTGCATTGCGCTACCTGGGTGCCGTCCGGCGAGAGATGGCAGCGATGCTGGGTGAGGCAGGTGCACAGCGAAAGCTCAAGCTATTCGAAGAAAGGCCAGGGCTCGGCCCTGGACCCTCTGGGGGTTAATACCAGGACTTATTGCGCATGAGCTGGCACCCACTGCCGCGGTCCGATGCT
>CAXSEF010000048.1:0-23726 GCA_964236535.1 uncultured Acetobacteraceae bacterium | reverse complement strand
GTCTGGCCATGACGCCAATAACGCGCCAGACCAGGTTTGGTTAGGCGCTCTTAGTTGAAACTTAAAGTCACGATAGCAAAAACATTCTTTCTTTTTTATGAGTTCCCGAATTCCTTGTCTGGACGGCCACCACTATCTCCCGCGCACGCCCTCATCCACCGCTTCGCCACCATCCTCGCCTGCTCACGCCCCTACTGCCTCGGCCGCCGCCTCACCGGCCGCGCCATCCCTACCTTTCCGGAACTCGACCGCGCCCTCCTCCTCGCCAAACGCCACGAAGGCATCGAGCTCACCTCACCGACACACCCCTACCCAACGCATCACCCGCCCGCCAACAGCACCTCGCTCGCCCGAAATCCCCAACCCCACCTCACACGATCCCCACCTCTGATGCTACGCTCCCCCCGGCCCATGCCAGCCGGAGCCCGCCATGCCAGACTCCATCGTCGTTAAATTCCCCAGCGGTCACACCGTCCGCCTCGGCACCCGCAACTCTGGCGCCCCCGCCGCCGGCCTCCACGCCATTAGTCCCCAAGCTGTTGTCGTCGACCACCTGATCGAGCAGACCGGCGAAACCTTCGATAGAGCCATGGGTGCGCTCGGCGACATCGTGGCACGCCTTGAAGCAACCGTCGGCGCCCTGGAGCACCGCCCCGACGCCGTCGAGATCGAGTTCGCGGCCTCCCTCAAAGGCGACGTCGACCTATGGGTCGTCTCCGGCGCCGGCGACGCCGACTTCCTGACCTTCCTTTCCCTTGAGCAGCCCCACCACCCAGCTTTACACCCGCAGGCCGAACCCCTCACCCTGCTCCCAATGCCCGAAGCCGACCTCGCACTCCTCCTTGCTTTCGACGCCTCCGCCAGCGTCACCTACGAGGAATTCACCCTGATCGCCGGCGGGATCGCCGAAGCCCTGCGCGACCCGGAGATCGCCCAGGGCCTAACCTCCGGTCATTCCAGCCTGTGCGCCCTGCTCGTGTTTTCCGGCAGCCGCGCCCAGGAAACCATGATCCCCTGGACCCGCCTCGTCACCCTCGACGACATCGCCGCCTTCGCCCAGGCCGTCGACGATATCCCGCGCCTCGTCCAACCCGGCCTGACCGCGATCGGCTCCGCCCTCCTCGCCGCGAATCGCCTGCTCGCCGACGTCTCCACGCCTCGCCGCATCCTTGACCTTGCCGCCGACGGCGCCAGCAACGACGGACCCGAACCCGCCGCTATCCGCGACCGCATGGCCTCGCGCGGCATCACGATCAACGGGCTGTGCGTGCTGCACGAGGAACCCGATCTGGTCGACACCTTCACGCGCGACGTCATCGGCGGTCCGGGCTGCTTTGCCTTGCCCTGCCCTGACTACGCCCGCTTCGCCGACGCCATGCGCCGCAAGCTCACCCGCGAGATCGCCTGATAAGCAAAGCCGGGCTCTACCCAGACCCGCAAAGAGCCGGCCGCCCTTTGATCCCGTCACCAAGCATAAGGATTCCAAAGGCTCAGCCTTTGGGGTCCAGAGGCAAAGCCTCTGGCCTTGCTTGCTTTCACTCCGCCGGCTTGAAGTCCCGCACTGTCACTGTGCCCACTCGCCCCGAGTAGTGCGCGATGACGTAGTTCGCCACCGCCGTCATCTCCGTCGCGATATACGCCTCGGTGAAGCCGTGCATGAACATCAGCCCGTACTTGGTCTTGATCTGCGAGCCATGCTGCAGCATGGCAACGATGTTGACCCCCGCCAAATCCCCGGTGCTGTAGTCCCCGCCCAGCGCCGCCCAGGGCGACTGCCGCCCCGCCCCGTCTGCAGGTGGCAGCCGGCGCAGGCCTGCGCGAACACCCTCTCGCCCAACCCGCCGGCATCGCTGGCGTCGGACACCATCGACGATCCGGGCGCCGCGCCACCCGCAGCCGCAGAGACCACGTTGGCCGCCGGCATTTCATCACCCCTATCGGCAGCATGAACTTGCGCCCGCCCACCCAGGCCTCGCCGCCCGGCAACGCATGGCAGGCCGCGCAATCCGCCGCCCGTGTCAGGTATTTGCCCTTCTTCACCAGATCGCCCGCATCGGCCCGCGCGACCACCGGCAGCACGACGACCGCGCCCGACGTTACGACACCCGCGCCGTCCGCAGCAGTGCTCCGCCTATCAGCCGAGTCACCGGCGCTGCCGACGCCGGCGGCGCCGACACGGTGCAGGCACGCCTTGTCCATCCCTACTCCCCGCGCCGCCCTCATACCCCCGTCAACTGGCCGGTGGCGAACGGGATTCGCCTGAGCCGGCGCCGTGCTCAACCCAAACACGAGCCCGCCCTGCACCTGCGCCATCACGGTGTCCGGGTTGACCACCGGCCCGCAACCGAGCGCCACCGTCAGCCGGCGCAGTTGCACCTCGTCGGCCCGATCGACCACGACCTCGGCCACCGTCGCCATCAGCGTGCCGAACGAGAACTGCAGCGCCACGCCTCGCCCGGCTCCTTCCGACAGCGCCGTGCCCCACCCGGCTTTCTCCGCCGCGAGATTGAGCACCGCAAACGCCCGCGGGTTATTCGCTGGCAGCAGCGCGCGGCGGGACTCCACCGGATCGCGGCCCGCTGCCGAAGCCAGCTCGTCGACGAAGCTCTCGACCACGAACACGTTGTGCATCGGCCCGACCCCGCGCCACCACAGCGTGGTCAGCGCACTTGGCTCATCGCGCACCCACTCGGTCCTCTGCGCCGGAAACGCATACGGCGTCTCTTCCGCGCCCTCGACCGCGTCGGGGTCCAGCGGTCCGTCCTTCTTCATCCCCGGCGGCGCCCAGCGCGCCATCACCGACGACCCGGTCGTGCGATGCGACCACGCCGTCACCCTGCCCTGCACGTCCAGACCGGCGGATATTCAGTCGTAGTAGTACGGGCAGTACAGATCGTGCTGGATGTCCTCCTCGCGCGTCCAGATGATCTTCATCGGGTAGCTGATATGCTTGGCGATGCGCGCCGCCTGGGTAATGAAGTCCACGTCGAGCCGCCGCCCGAACGCGCCGCCCATGAACTGGTTGTGCACCGCCCCCTTGTCGATCGGCAGGCCAGTCTCCTTGGCCACGGTGGCCTGTGCCCGCACCGGCACCTGGGTCCCACCCACAGGTCCGCACCGTCGGCCCGCACGTGCAGCGTGGCGTTCATCGCCTCCATCGGCGGATGCGCCAGGAACGGCAGCTGGTAGACCACCTCCAGCTTCTTCACTGATGTGACGATCACCGCGTCGGCGTCGCCCTCATCCTTGGCCACCACGCCCGCGTTCTTCGACGCCGCATCAAGCTGGCCGATCATCTCGCCGATGTTTGCCCCCGCGTTCGGCCCGTCGTCCCAGACCGGCGCCGCCGCGGCGAGCTCCTGCTTGGCCGCCCACATGTGCTCGCCGATCACCGCGACCACATCGTCGAGCGCCACCACGTCGCGCACCCCCGGCACTGCCCGCGCCGCCGTCTCGTTGAACGAGCGCAGCTTGCCGCCCTTCACCGCGCAGGCGCTGACCGTGCCCACGCCCAGCCCCGCCGGCCTGACGTCGATGCCGAAGGTCGCGCTGCCATCGACCTTGGCGGGCGTGTCCAGGCGCCGCGGCGAAGTACCCACCAAAGTGAACTTCGCCGTGTTCTTCAGCACCACTTCGGTGGGAATCGGCAGCTGTGCCGCCGCATCCACCACCGCCCCATAGCCCAGCGAGCGGCCGCTTGCCGCATGGGTCACCACCGCGCGCGCCGCCTTGCAGCTCGCCGGGTCGACGCCCCAGCGGTTTGCCGCAGCCTGCACCAGCATGGTGCGCCCGACCGCACCCGCCTCGCGCAGCGGCTTCCAGTCGCCGCGGATCGACACCGAGCCACCGCTCGCCTGCTCGCCGAGCAGCGGGTCGGTGTAGGCCTTGGTATCCGGCGGTGCCGCCATCGCCGTCACCTGGTCGAGCCCGACCTCCAGTTCCTCGGCGATCAGCATCGACGCCGAAGTCCAGATCCCCTGCCCGCACTCGGTGTTGCGCATGATCAGCGTCACCCGCCCGTCGCGCCCGATGCTGATGAACCCGTTGGGCGTGAACGCTCCGTCCGGCCCCGCCGTACTCGGCCCAAGCCCTGCCGCGCCCGGCCAGCGGCGCGCGCCAGCTCGGACACCCGGAAGCCCAGCAGCAGCCCGCCCCTCACCGCTGCGCCTGCCTGCAGCACCAGCTGCCGCCGCAGCCGCCTGCCCCGGCGCCGCCACGCTGGGTGTGCCCCATGTCCGCACCCCTCACGCCTGCGCCGCGTCATGGATGGCCTGGCGGATGCGCACGTAGGTGCCGCAGCGACAGATGTTGCCGCTCGTCGCCGCATCGATCTCCGCGTCGCTCGGCTTGGGCGTCGTGTTCAGCAGCGCAGTGGCCGACATGATCTGCCCCGGCTGGCAGTAGCCGCACTGCACCACCTCGGCCGCCAGCCACGCCTTCTGCACCCGCGCGCCGTTTGGCGTCTGCCGATCGCCTCGATCGTGGTCACCGGCTGGCTGCTCACCGTGCCCATCGGATACAGACACGAGCGCACCGGCTTGCAGCCGACGTGGACGGTGCACACGCCGCATTGCGCGATGCCGCAGCCGAACTTGGTGCCGGTCAGGCCGATCACGTCGCGCAGCACCCAGAGCAGCGGCATTTTGTCGGGCGCGTCGACCTGGTGCTGCGCACCGTTGACGGTGAGGGCGACCATGGCAGATCCCTTTACGAAGCGGCCGGCCGTGTCCGACACGACCCCGACCCTGCGCTGGCCGTGGGCTTACACATCGCCAGCGTTCGGCCTAATGGGGCACCATCACACCCGCCGCACCATCCCTGCAACCAAACCGCGATGATACCTCGGCTAGCTGCAACCCGCGGCTCCACGCCGCAGCGCCCAGCCGGTCCGCACCGGCCGAGCGGTGTCTCGCGCTACTGCTTGCCGAACCGGTACTCGATGGTCTGTGCATAAACTTCGCCCGGCCGCAGCACCGCCGAGGGAAATCCCGGCTGGTTCGGCGCGTCGGGGAAGTTCTCCGGCTCCAGGGCGAACCCGCTCGACTGCCGCAGCATCACTCCGCCGCGCCCCACCACCGAGCCGTCGAGCGAGTTGCCGGAATACACCTGCAGCCCGGGCTGGGTGGTCCACACCTCCAGCGTCCGGCCGCTGCGTGGGTCGTGCACCCGGGCTGCCTCGCGCAGCACCCCCGGTTCGCCGTCCAGCACCAGGCAGCTGTCATACCCGCGCCCGGGCATCAGTTGCGGGTCGGCTGTGAAAATGCGTTCGCCGAACGCCGTGGCCACGCGAAAATCGAATGGCGTGCCTGCGACATCGCGCAACTCGCCGGTTGGCACCTGGTCCGACCCGGTCGGCAGGAACCGATGCGCATGGACCGTCAGCTCGTGCGCCAGGATGTCGTGACGCGGGTCTCCGCCGAGGTTGAAGTATGGATGCGCGCTCAGGTTCACGATGGTGGGCGCATCGGCGCGCGCCGACAGGTCCAGGCGCAGCGCGTCCGCCCGCAGGGTGTAGCGCGCTGTGGCCTCCACCTCGCCCGGGAATCCCCCTTCGCCGTCCAGGCTGCGCAGCCCGAGCAGCAGCGACGGGTTGCCCGCCGCATCTGCCGCCACCGCCTCGCGCAAGCTCCACAGCCGCATCCCGAAGCCGTCGGGCCCGCCATGCAGCGTGCTGGCGCCGTCGTTGGCTACCAGCCGATATGTCCGCCCGCCGAGCACGAACCGCGCGCCGCCGATCCGGTTCGCGCAGCGGCCCAGCACCGCACCGAACGAGCCCCCGGCCGATGCATACGCCCCGGCGTCGTCCAGCCCGAGCAGCACGTTTCCCGACGCCCCGTCGCGGTCCGGCGCCTCGATCGACACCATGCGTGCGCCGAAATCGGTGACACGTACCCGCAACGCGCCACGCTCCAGCGTCAAGAGCTGAGCCGTCGCGCCGCCCGGGAGGATGCCGAATTCTGTCATGGCATATCGAACGTCCCTCGCGGGGGCGGGTTCTGCCGGCAAACGAGGCCGGGCACTGCCCAGACCGCCAAAGGTCACGTCCTTTAGGCATGGTTCTTTGAACACCGTTCATACAAGCCATGCAGCACCACCCCCCGCGACCTGCCGCGACGCCTTTCATGTGCGGCCGTGGGACCTCAAACCTTATCGAGTCGAGAGGCAGAGCCGCTGGGCTTGCTGACCGCCGGACGCGAAAATCGGTCGCAACACGCAGGCCGGACGGGCATAATGGCGGCCTGGTTGTAACAACCCCGGGACGACATGCGACCGATCCGCCCGCTGCACGTGCTTCTTCTTTCCGGCGCCGCGGCGTCCGTGTGCGCAGGCGCTGCCCTGGCCCAAGGACGCAGCATGACCGGCACCCCGGATGGCTCGGAGACGTCGGCTGCCGTTGCCTCCGAGCTGGCGGCCCAGGTCCCTACCCTGGCGAGCCCGGTCCCGCTCGCCCCGCACACGCCGGTGCGCACCGCCGCCGCGGTGCTTCCGCCGGCCATGGCGCTCCCGCAGGGTGTCACCGCCGACGCCCGGACCGCCCTGCCCGGTACCCCGCCCTCGGAGCTTTCCGCGCCGGCGGTCGCCACCGAGGCCGCTCGGCTACGCACCGAGCTGGCACAGGAAGTGCCGCACCTGCTGCCGCGCAACCCCGCCGCCGAACGCGCCCTCATCAGCCTGCTGCGCCGCACCGTGGCGTCCAGCGACTTCGTCATCGACCACCCGCAGCTGATCGTCGCGGTCGACCGCAACACCGCAGTGCAGCAGCTCTCCGTGGTCCTGGTTCGCCCGGCCGGCGCGTGGGAGGTGCTCGGCACCAGCCACGTCTCCACCGGCCAGGCCGGGCGGTTCGACCACTACATCACTCCGGTCGGCGTGTTCCCGCACTCCGACCTCATCCTCGATTACCGCGCCGAGGGCACCTACAACGAGAACCATATCCGCGGCCTCGGCCTGAAGGGCATGCGAGTGTGGGATTTCGGCTGGCAGTGGGCTCATCGCGGCTGGGGCGCCGACCAGAGCCCGATCCAGATCCGCATGGAGATGCACGCCACCGATCCGGCGATCCTCGCGAGCCGCATCGGCCACACCGCCTCGCAAGGCTGCATCCGCATCCCCGACGCCGTGAATCGCTTCCTCGACCGGCACGGCGTGCTCGACGCCGAGTACGAGCGCGCTGCGGTCGACGAAATCCGTTACCGCGCGCTGCTGCTGCCCGACAGGGTGCCAAGCCCGCTCGCCGGCAGCGTGCTCGTGGTCGTGGACAGCTCCGGGGCGCCCTGAGGCCAGGCAGAGGCGCTGGCCCAGGCTCCGCCGAGGTCCGCCCGGCTCCGCTGAGGTCCGGGCATCCGGCGTGCATCCGAACGGCTGCATGACGGTCCACGATGATGAGCCTTTAGGCCTGCCGCATACATATCCGGGGTCTCAGCCCCTACGGTCAGTGCCTGCTGTCAGGTCACTGCAACGCAGGCGAGAAGCCAGGGCAAGGTAAGCAAGGCCGGGCTCTGCCCTCACCCAACAAGATCCCTTGAAATCAATGTTTCTCGCCAGGAGCACAATGTCCTGCAGGGTGTCCAAGGCGCCTTTCCAGGGTGGATCTGGAACTTCAGGGCCCAGCGGGTCCAGGGCGGCGCCTTGGCCTTGGCTTCGCGTCCCCCTCACTTTTCCAGCACGTAGCTGCCCGGCGCATCCATCAAGACCGGGTGCGCCTTGCTGCCCATCCGCGGCGGCCTGCCCCGCTTGCCCGAGCGCGGCAGGAGCCAGGCCGCCCAGTCCACCCACCAGCTGTCCTTGTGCTCGGTGGCCGAGGCGCGCCACCCGGCCGCGTCGGGCCACGCAGCATGGGGCGAGCCCTGGCGCTCCTGCGGCCCCGCCTCGCTTACCCAGTATCTTCCCTTGCCGCCGGGCGGGTTGATGATGCCCGCAACGTGCCCGCTCGACGCCAGGACAAAGCGCACCTGCCCGCCCACCAGCTGGGTTACCCGCCAGGCCTGCTGCCACGGCACGATGTGGTCCTTCTCCGCACCCACCGAGTAGAGGTCGACCGCGATGCGACCTAGGTCGATAGGCTCGCCGTCCAGGATGACGCGGTCTGGCCGGATCAGGTTGTTCTCGACATAGGTATTACGCAGGTACCAGCTGTGCGCGTTGCGCGCCATGCGGGTACCATCGCTGTTCCAGTACAGCAGGTCGAAGGCCGGCGGCTTATTGCCGAGCAAGTAGTTGTTGACGACGTTGCCCCAGATCAGGTCATTCGAGCGCAGCAGGTTGAACATGTTCGACATTTCTCGGCTGTCGAGATACCCACGATCGAGCATCTGCTGCTCGATGAAATCGATGGCCGGCTCGTCCATGAACATCGCGGTCTCGCCGACCTCGGAGAAGTCCTGCATCGACACCATCAGCGACGCCGAGGCGAACCGCGCGTCGCCACGCCGCGCCAACCAGGCCAGCGTCAGCGTGAGCAGCGTACCGCCGATGCAATAGCCCATCACGTTGACTCGGTCGGCACCGGTGATCTCGCGGATCGCGTCCGACGCGGCCAATGGTCCGTCGCGCATGTAGTCCTCGAACGTCAACTCGTCCATCGCCGAGACCGGGTTCTTCCACGAGGTCATGAACACGGTAAAACCCTGCGCCACCAGCCAGGCGACCATGCTGTTCTTCGGCTGCATGTCCATGATGTAGTACTTGTTGATCCACGGCGGCAGGATCAGCAGCGGCAGTGCGTGCACCTGCACGGTCGCCGGCGAATACTGGATCAGCTCGATCAGCCGATTGCGCAGTATCACCTTGCCCGGCGTCATCGCGAGATTGCGGCCTGGCGCGAACGCGGTCGCGTCCACCATCGACAGCCGGCCCTCGCGCAGGTCGGCGGCCAGGTTGCGCGCCCCGTCGGCCAGGCTCGACCCCCCGGTCTCGATCGCGCGTCTCAGCGCCACGGGATTGGCCGCCAGCACCAGTGCCGGGCTCATCGCATCGACGAACTGCCGCAGGTGGAACGACAGCCGGGCCCGCTCCTGGGCTGAAATCTCCGCGTCCACCGGCTGCTCCAGCAGCCACTCCGAGGCGATCAGGTAGCTGTCCTTGATCTGGCGGAACAGCGGCGACTGCCACTCCGGGGCGGCAAAGCGCTTGTCCGCCTTGCCTGCCACCCCCCCTGCCGCTGCATCGTCCCCCGCCCAGCGCCGCCCCGCCTCAGACCACATCTCGATCCCGCTGCGCCAGATGTCGGCGTTGAGCCGCATCGTGGCCTCGATCATCCGCTCCGGCCGGCGCAGCCCGTGCAGCCATACGGTGCGCAGCGAGCGCACGATCTCGGACCAGTCGACCGGTACCACCTCGCGCAGTGGGTTGGCGTTCCACATCGCGTCGATCGCCCGCAGCGTCGGGTCGGCCGACATCTGCTGCTGCAGCATCTGCAGGCCCTGCGCCATCGCCCCGCCCGCCTGGTCGAGGCTGGCCGGACCTACCTCGCTCGACCCCGTCGGCCGTGTCGCCGCCAGCGCCGTGTCCACCCAGGCCTGCCAGATCCCGAACGGCCCCCCGCCGTCCGGATCGCCGGTTGCACCCTGCGTCATGGTGGCCTCTCCCTGCAGTGCCGGTCTTGCGCCGGCAGTTGGGCGGCCGTCCGCCACGGCAAGCACCGCCGCCGCCTGCGTAGCTGTGTGCCACCGAGCTGGCCCACACGCCAGCGCGTGCTCCGGGCAAGGACGATAGCGTAGCAAGGCCAGGGCTCGGCCCTGGACCTGCTGGGGGCTGAGCCCCCAGACCCACATACGAAGGGCGTCGCGGCACACTCCGGTGCATTTTGCCGCAGGGCGCAATGAAAACGGTTGCCAAAGGGCTCCGCCCTTTGGCAGGTCTGGACAGAGCCTAGCCTGACTTGCTTCATCTGCCGCACATGCCCTGGGCCTTGGGCTCGCGCCACCCCCGCCGCAGAGTGCCGCATCGCCCGCACGGCGTCTGCGGCGCAGGAGACGAGCATGGCAGCTCCCGCGAACCGCATCTGCGTGCTCGACCACGGCGCCGACTCTGGCGGGGTGCGCGACAGCGCCGACGCGTTCGACACCGCCTGGGCGGCAGCCCTCGTCGCCGCACCACATCATGGCGGGTCGGCCCGCATCGCAATCCCGGCCGGCGCCTACCGGCTGAGCCGCACGCCAGACTGGCAGACGCCGCCCGACCGACCGATGCAGGTCGCGATCGAGGGCGATGGCGACGCCGTCACCGCGCTCTACTGCGGCGGCACCGGCCCGGGCCTGCGCATCGTGCACACCGCACCCGAGCAGAACCTGCGGCTACGCGGCCTGACCCTGGTCCCGGACTGCCCGTTCGGCGCCGGCGGGCCTGCCATCGAGATCGCTGCCCCCGACACACAGGTTACGCTGGGCCAGACCGCACTCATCGAGGACATCACGGTCGCAGCGGTCGCCCCGGTGTTCGCGCCCGACGCAACCGCCTTCCCGCGAACCTTCCTGGGCGGTCTGAGACTCGCGACATTGTGGAACGCCCGGCTCGCCAACATCCGCGTCAACGGCGCAGTGATGCAGACGCGCGTCGTGCTGATCGCCACCGAGGATTCGCACCATCCCGACCTCGTGCACGTGCGCACCACCGCCGGGCTACAGACCGGCATGTCGGTCAGCGGCGATGCGCTCGCGGCCCTGAGCACGGTCGTGGGACTCGACGCGACGACGCTACGCCTCTCGCCGCCGACACGACGCCCGGTTCGCGCCGGCGAGGGGATTATCCTGTCGACCACCAGGCCGATCCTGGGCAGCTACGGCGTGCAGCTCGCCAACCGCTGCATCGCCAACGTGCTGAGCGAGGTCAGCATCGCCTATGTCGACCGCGCTTTCTGGCAGACCGGCTACGTCGAGAGCCCGATCCTGAAATCCTGCACCGTGAACGAGTGCATCACCGGCTGGTACACCGATACCGCTGCAATCGGCCCCGCCGCCGCGGTGAATGGCCGCTACGGCCTGGCGATCGAGCTGGATTCATCCGCCGACTGGTACTGCCTAGACGCCGCGTTCGACCTCACCGAGATCAGCGGCGTCCGCATCCGCCACAGCCACCTCGGCATCCGCAACGGCGGCGCCGGCTACGCGGCGGTCCGGCTGACCGATTGCGACACCGCACGCATCGACGCCTGCGATTTCGACGCTCCGCACGGCGCCGTGGGCCTGCACCTGCGCCAGCGCCGCGGCGGCTGCAACTTTGCCATAGTCTCCGCCTGCCGGTTCCAGTCCGACACGCCGGTGCTGTGCGACCCCGGTACCTACGCCAATGCGGTGACCGACGCGATGTGGATCGGCAAGGGTGGGGTCGCGTCCGCCTCGCCGATGCTGGACCGCGACGGGCGCAACCTGTGCACCTGGTTCGCCGGCTACGGCCCGAGCGCCGAGCCGGGTGTGACCGGCACCGCAATCGGCCTCGGCCTGCACGGCCTGCCGGGTGCGGCGACGCCGGCGGGATCGGGACGGGTGTGGCTCGAAGGCGGCACGCTGCGCCAAGGCTGACCGCAACATCAGGGCTGACAGGGAGCCCAAGGCTCTGCCCTGGATCCGCCGAGGGCAAGCTCTTGGAACCCCTATGATCCAGGAACCGGGTCGAAAAGCCTTACTGCTTGAGGGTGCCGCCGTTGCGGGTCTCCGGCTGGCAAGCGCAAGCCTCCTGCCGACGTCTCGCGCGGTCGGCAGGCGGGCGAGGCGTCGCCTGGCCCTACTCTGCGAGTTCGCGGCGGAGAATGGTCCTGGACACCGCCGCCCACTGCCGCATGCTCTCTCGGCGCATCGTTTCCGCAACCGGGTGCCCCATGATCTACTACGTGCTGAACGGCACCATCGCGGTGCCCTGTACGGACTCGATGCGCTGGGTCTCCTGGTATGGCAACGCGCCGAAAGAGCGCATGGTGGCTTATACCCGCATTGGCGAGTACCACGTCTTCACCGTTTTCCTCAGCATCGACCACGGCGTGGACCACCATGGCGACCCGGTGCTGTTCGAGACCATGGTGTTCGAGGGTTCCGACATGGGCGGCGTGCATCAGAGCCGCTGCTGCACCTGGGCGGACGCCGAGCGCTTCCATGCCGACGCGGTGACGCTGGTCGAGGCCTGGCACAACCGTGCCGGACAGGACCTTTCCAGCCTCGGCCTGCCCCCGCCGGCATAGCGCCCCCGGGTCGCGGGAATGTGACCGCATGACGACGCGCGTCGGAACCCCGCTCGCCCGCAAGCTCCGATTCGCACCGGAAGCCCGTAAACCCCGCCGCCTGCGTTCGCCGGTCTCGCCAGGCGCGCCGCGCACGCCACCGCGCGGAGCGTCATCAACACCGCTACGCTTGCGGACAGGCGCAAATTTTGGGATGATGCAGTGCGAAAAGACCGAGCCGTCATTCCTCTGCAACAACGTCGTGTGGTGATACAGTCCTATGGACCCGATCTACGCCAAGGTGACCGAAATCTTCCGCGACGTGTTCGACGACGACTCCATCGTGCTCCGACCAGACCTGACCGCCGACGACGTCGCCGAGTGGGATAGTCTCAGCCACGTCCGGCTTATCCTCGCGGTGCAGAAGGCCTACTCCACCAAGTTCTCCGCCTCGCAAACCGCGAACCTCAAGAATGTGGGCGAGCTGGTCGAGCTTATCCGGTCCAAGACGCAGGCAGCATGAGCGATACGCTCTACACCGCGCTAGCCTGGCTGCCGCGCCCGCCCGCGGAGTTCTCGATCGCGTGCAAGGCGCTGGGCGAGGCAGCGTCCCCTGGGGCGGCCATCCGTCACCTGGCCGGCCACGCGCTCGACGAGAACCAGCTCGCAAAGCTCGGCCGCGCGATCAGCCGGCAGCGCGCGCAGGGCACGTCGCTAGCCCCGCTGCTGCCGTTCAAGCTCGGGTTGATCGGCAACGGCACGCTCGACCTGCTCGGCCCGGTCCTGGTGGCGAGCGCGGCGCGGCACGGCCTGGCGCTTGAATGCGTGCTCGCCGAGTTCGGCCAGACCACCCAGGCGGCACTCGATCCCGCCAGCGGCATCAACACCGCCAAGCCCGATGCGGTGCTGCTGGCGATCGACCACCGCGGGCTGCCGCTGCGCTTCGCCACCGGCGATGCCGGCCTGGAGCAAAGCGACATCGCGGGCGCACTGGACGTGCTCGACACGGTCCGCCGCGGCATCCGCACCAACTCCGGCGCGGTGTGCATCGTGCAGACCCTGGCCCCGCCGCCCGAGGGCCTGTTCGGCAGCTTCGACCGCATTGTGCCCGGCACCCCGCGCCGGGTGATTGAGGGCCTCAACCACGCGATCACCGACAGCATCGTCGGCACCGAGGACCTGCTGCTCGATGTCGCCAGCCTCGCCGAGACGGTCGGGCTTGGCACCTGGCACTCGCCGCCGCAGTGGAACATGGCCAAGCTCGCTTTCGCCGACATCTGTCTGCCGATCTACGCCGACCATGTCGCCCGCCTGCTCGGCGCGTTGCGCGGGAAGTCGCGCCGCTGCCTGATCCTCGACCTTGATAATACGGTGTGGGGTGGGGTGATCGGCGACGACGGGCTGGAGGGCATCAAGGTGGCGCAGGGCGACGCCGCCGGCGAGGCCCATCTCAGTGTTCAGCAGCTTGCCCTGCGGCTGCGCCAGCGCGGCATCGTGCTGGCGGTCTGCTCGAAGAACACCGACGAGGTGGCGCGCACGCCGTTCCGCTCGCACCCCGAGATGCTGCTGCGCGAGGAACATTTCGCGGTATTCCAGGCCAACTGGAACGACAAGGCTACCAACATCAAGGCGATCGCCGAGGAACTCGCGCTCGGCCTCGAGTCGATGGTGTTCCTCGACGACAACCCGATGGAGCGTGACATCGTCCGGCAGATGCTGCCGCAGGTCGCGGTGCCGGAGTTGCCGGAGGACCCGGCCTGGTATGCCCGCCTGCTGGCGGCAGCCGGCTATTTCGAGTCCACTACCTACTCCGCCGAGGACCGTGGCCGCGCGGAGATGTACCAGACCAACGCACGTCGTGTGGTCGCGCAGAAGCAGGCCGGCAACCTCGACGACTACCTGGCCTCACTGCAGATGGAGATCGTGTTCGCCCCTTTCGACCGCACCGGACGGGCGCGCATTAGCCAGCTGATCAACAAGTCCAACCAGTTCAACCTGACCACGCACCGCTACAGCGAAGCCGACGTCGCCGCCGCCGAGGACGATCCCGCAGTATTCACGCTGCAGGTGCGCCTGCTGGACGCGTTCGGCGACAACGGCATGATCAGCGTCATCGTCTGCAAGCCGGGTCAGCCCGGCACCTGGAACATTGACACCTGGCTGATGAGCTGCCGAGTACTGGGCCGTCGTGTCGAGCCGATGGTGCTGCGCGAAATCCTGCTGCACGCCCGCGAGCACGGCATCGAGCGCCTGGTTGGCAGCTACATTCCCACCGACCGCAACGCTTTGGTGCGCGACCACTATGAGAAGCTCGGCTTCACGCCTTTGGCGCGGCATGACGACGGCACGACCATCTGGGAGTTCGAAGCGCGCACCGAGGTGCCTGCGGCTCCCATGACCGTCCGGCGCAGCGGCTTCGGCCTGACTCCCGTCCTCGCCGGATGATTGAAGAGCGACGGCCCGCGCTTCCCCGGCGCGACCTTTGGCTGCTGCCGCTGACCAGCCTGCTGACGGTCGTCGGCCTGCTGATCGCGGCCGAAGGGGTCTCGCGCGTCTTCTACACCGAGCAGCTCGGCGACAGCTGCAAGGTCGCCGACCCGACGCAGGGCAGCCGAGTACTGCCGGACTGCACCTCGGCACTCAAGGCGGCGGAAGGCCCCTGGACCACCAACCATTACAACGCGCTCGGCTATCGTACCGATCCGGCCTGGTCGCCATACCCCGCAAACGCGCCGCGCATCGGCCTGATCGGCACCTCGGCCGCCCAGGGTTACCTGATCAAGTATGAGGAAACCGCCGGCGCCACCCTTGCTGCCGACCTAAGCGCCGCCTGCCACGAGCCGGTCGAAGTGCCCAACCTGGGCGCAATCGGCTTTGCCGAGGGCAGCCTGACGGCGCGGCTGGTCGAGGCGCTGGCGATGCACCCGAAGCTTGTCGTGTTCATGGTCGTCCCGCACGACCTGCAGAGCATGGATGTCACCGCAGTACCTGCCCCCGGAGCAGCGCCGGCAGCGGGCCTGGGTGCCGCGTCGGCCGAGCCCGGCGAACCGGGTGCCGCCGGCGGCGCTGCCGACTCCCACGAGGGCGTCTTGCACCTTGCTTCGCGACTTGTGAAGAACGCTCGCATCGTCGAGGTGATGCAGCACTTCCTGTTCCGCAATCCTGACCTCTATCTGCCGCTCTACCTGCGTTTCGGCGACCAGGCCGACTTCCTGCGCGTGCCTCTGTCTCACGCTTGGCAGGCCCGGCTGATGGCGTTCGACGGCATGCTCGGCCGCTTCGAGGCGCTGGGCCGTGCGGCAGGCGTGCCGATTGCCCTGGTCTATGCCCCGCAGGAGGCTCAGTCCGGCCTGCTGTCGCGCCGAACGCTGCCGGCGGGTGTCGACCCGCTGGCCTTCGGCGTCGACCTCGGCCAGCTCGCCGCTCGACATGGCATGCTCTACCATGACGTCACGCAGGACTTCCGCGCTGTGCCCGACACGCAGGACCTCTACTACCCGGTGGACGGCCATATCTCCGGCGCCGGACAGATTATCATGGGCCGCGCCATCGCGCGCGAGATCCTCGCCGACTTGCCGGCATTCTCCGGCTGCAAGACCCGAACCACGGCGGCCCGCGACCCATGATCGTTCCTTCGCCTACTTTCCTGCTGTTCGCGGCGGTTGCTGCCCTCGTGTTCAACCTGATATTCAAGCTCGGCGCCGCCCCGGTCTGGCGCCAGCTGGTCCTGCTGGTGACGAACCTGCTGTTCCTGGCCAGCTTCTCCTACGACCCGGTAAAGCTGGCACCGCTGGCTGGCTTCCTGGCCCTCGGCTATGCCGCCTACTGCCTGACCCGCGGCGGCACGCGGCCACAGCTGTTCGTTGCCCTGCTGGTGCTGACCATCGCCGCCTTCGCCTGGCTCAAGCGTTACACGTTCATCCCGAGCGGAAGTTACCTGCCCTTTCCCTATCTGCTCATCGGCCTTTCCTACGTGTTCTTCCGGGTGCTGCACTTGGTCATTGACGGCCACCAGGAGGCAATCGACGAGCCAGTCGGCGTGCTGTCCTACGTTAACTACACGCTAAACTTCACCAGCCTGATCTCCGGTCCGATCCAGCGCTACCAGGACTACCGCGAAACGGAGCTGGTGCCGTTGCCACTTGGCTGGATCGACGCCGGGCGCGGCATCGAGCGCATCGTCATCGGCTACTTCAAGGTGTCAATGGTTTCGATGGTGCTGTTGATGCTGCAGCACCAGGCGATCGACGCCCTGGCGGGCAGTGCCACTCTGCCCGAGCGGGTGTGGAACGGCACACTGACCATCGCGATCTATCCGGTATTCCTATACTTTAACTTCTCAGGTTACGTCGACGTGGTGATTGGTGTCGCGCGGTTCTTCCGCATTGCGCTGCCGGAGAACTTCAACCGGCCGTTCTCTTCGGAGAACCTGCTCACCTACTGGGCGCGCTGGCACATGACTCTGTCCGGCTGGCTCAAGACCTACGTCTACAATCCCTTGATGATGGCCGGCATGGAGCGGATCACCGCGCCCGCGCTCGCCCAGTATGTCGCGGTGTTCGCCTTCTTCGTCACTTTCTTCCTTGTCGGCCTCTGGCACGGCCAGACTTCGGAATTCATCGGCTACGGTCTGTCGCAGGGCGGTGGCGTTGCGGCGAACAAGCTCTACCAGTTGACGATAGCGAAGCGGCTCGGCCGCACCCGCTACCGGACGCTGTGTGCCAACCCGCTGTATGCCTCGCTCTGCCGCGGCATGACTTTCACCTACACCGCCGTCACGCTGCTGCTGTTCTGGTCGAACTGGCCCAGGATCTCTGCGCTGCTGGCAACGCTCGGCGTAACTGGCTCGCTCGCGGTCTGCCTGGTGATCCTGCTTGCCTCCGCGGCGGTCCTGGCCGGGATGGAGGCGGTGCGCTCCACGGTGCTGCGCCCGACCTGGAGCGTGGACCCAGGCTTGCGCGAGCCGGTGATCGCCTCACGCTATATCCGGACCGCCTGGGGCACCGCGTTGGTCATGGTCACGGTCGCGGTCACTGTGCTGCTCAGCTCGCCGGCACCGGAGATCGTCTACAAGACGTTCTGAGCGGGCAGACCAGGCCGGAGGCACTGATTCTGGACTCCGTTCAAGGCAAGCCTTGAGCATCGCTTTGCTCAAGGCTTGGATCTTCAAAAAGCTGCGCCCTTTGGTGGGACTGGTCGAAACCCAGCACAACTTCCTTCGCAGCCGGGACGCCAAGACAGGGACGCAGCGATGAGCGAGCACAAGTCTCCGGCCGAGGCGATCGGCCTCCGCTTCCACCATTTCGGCCTCGCGGTCGCCGAAGCCGAGCCGGCGTTCCGCACCCTTGCTGCCCTTGGCTACACCGCAGGCGCCATGGTGTTCGACCCGTTGCAGCGAGTGAACCTCGCGATGCGCCACCACGCCGCGATGCCTGACGTCGAGGTGATCTGGCCCGGCGAAGGCCCTTCGCCGATCGACAAAATGATCCGCAAGAGTGGCAGCATGATCTACCACCTGTGCTATGAGGCGCCCGACCCCGAAGCGGCGATCGCGGCCCTGGACGCGCTGGGGCTCGACATCATGCAGGTCAGCCCGCCGAAGCCCGCGCTGCTGTTCGGTGGCCGCGAGGTTTCGTTCTACAGCGTGAGCGGCTTCGGGCTGATCGAGCTGCTGGCCTGAAGGCGCGACGTTGTGCCCGCTCCACCGGCGGGTCGCGCACTCCTGAATGAGAAGGAGCGGGTCTCCCATGCAAGGCTCAGCAGAGATCCGGCCGCTGACCGGTCTGCGCGGTGTCTCCGCAGTATACGTGATGATCTTCCACTACACGATTGGCCTGCCGTTCTCCAACCCGGCCACGACGTTCATCGCCCACGGCTACCTGGCCGTCGACCTGTTCTTCGTTCTGAGCGGCTTCGTCATGGCCTTGCAGTACAGCCGGCTGTTTGCCGAGGGCTGGTCCACGGTGAACTTCCTCCGGTTCCTGGGACGCAGGATCGCGCGCATCTACCCGTTGTACGCGATCCTGATGGTCTGCGCCGCGATCCTGGCGGCCTGCGGCCTGCTGGAGAGCTCCAACGCGGTTCCGCTCCCCATGGTCTTCGTGTCCAACCTGTTCATGGTGCAGTCCTGGGGACTGGCCTGGAGCCTGGACGCTCCGTCCTGGTCGATCAGCGCCGAATGGGCCGCCTACCTGCTGTTCCCCCTGCTGCTCTGGCCGTGTCTCGCCAGGAACCTCGCGGTCCCGGCACTGCTGCTTTGCACCTGCGCTCTGGCGCTTCTTCTGCTATGCTTGGTCCCGGTGAGCTACGGACACCAGCCGAAGCCAAACGCCTACCTTGATCTCCACACATCTGACGCAGCGATCTCGGTGCTTCGCTGCATCCCCGAATTCACGCTCGGCATCCTGGCGTTCAGGGCATCCGGATCGTCCCTCGGCCGAAGAGTAGGGGCCACCGCCTGGACATCGTCCACGCTCAGCACGGTGGTCGTCATCTTAATGGCGAGGCCGGGAACGGATGTGGCCGTCGTCCTGCTGTTTCCCTTGCTTATCCTGAGCCTGGTCTCCGACAAGAGCCCGCTCGGTCGGGTGCTTTCGTCCTCACCGATCAAGACACTGGGTGTCCTGTCATACAGCATCTACCTTGTGCATGACCTGTTCGGCGGCCTGCTGGAACACGTGCATCAGCGCGTCGAAGCTCTCGGAATCAGCCATGCTCAGGCCTACGCGGCCGTCCTGGGCGTCGCGCTCACGCTGCCATGCTCCTACATGACCTTCCGCTTCATCGAACTCCCGTGCAGGCGCTGGCTGCAGGGGGCGTTCGATGGGAAATTCGGCGGCGAGACCAGCCGTGGAAGCAGGCTGGTGCGGCACTACTCCTGACTGACATGCGTCGGACGACGACAGGCGAACTGCGCGTACTGCTGTCCCGACCGCACGGCATGACGTATTGGCATGGTCATGATTGCACGACATGGCGGCACAAAGCTTGTTACTGCAATTGACCGGAGTTTTTCCGACATCGCTCCACCAACCGGCTCTTGCCTTGCACCAGCCGATCGCGGCGATCGCTTCCTGACCCTGTGCCAGGTCTCCACGGTGAACGGCCTCTGTTTCTGCACGATCTACTTGCGCGTGCGGGCTCGGACGTTTCCGGCCCAGCGCCACCTCGGCGCGAACTGCGCCCGATGGCTGGAGAGCGAGATGCGGAAATGGATGTGGAGCCGGTCGGTGGCTCGACGGCTGCGGAAGACGGTGAGTCCTGGCTTGTGAACAGTCGGTATCTTTCGCGCCGCGTGCACACGTCTCTTGCCGCGGACCGGAACTGGTGCCGACGCTCGGAATCGAACCGAGGACCTACTGATTACGAATCAGTTGCTCTACCCCTGAGCTACGTCGGCGCGGGCACGCGTCGGCGGTATAACCGTCCGGTCGACACGAGGCAACACGGATGAGCATGGCCCGCTGGACCGCGCCGTCGGCGCCTCCAGCCGACGGCGCGCAGGCCCGCGCAAGCCGCACCACACCCGGCGTGACGCCGACCCTGGTGCAACAGCGCGCGCGCTGCCAAGTTGTGCAGTGCAATGACGAACTTCGACACCATGCGTGAAACCGGGCAGACCCCGGGCGCGAGCGCTGGCCCCTCCTTCGCCCGAATCCCCACCCACCAGCGGGAGTGCCTCGCCTGCGGGCAGTTTCAGGCGGTCCCTGTGGTGCTCTGCGGACAGGCCGCGCACTGCCTGCGCTGCGACACCATGCTGAGCCGCGGCCGCCGCGATTCGCTGCGCAACACCCTCGCGTATTCGCTGGCTGCCGCCGTGTTGCTGCTGGTCGCGGTGTCGGTGCAGTTCCTCGGCGTGCGCGCGATCGGCCGGTTCTATCCATCCACCTTGTTCACCGGGCCTGCCTACCTCGCCCGGCACGGCCTCGCGGAGCTGGGGTTGCTGGTGCTGCTCACCTCCATACTGATGCCCGCGGCAAAGCTTGCGGTCACGATCTACGTGCTGGTCGGGCTGCGCACCGCCAATCCGCCGCCGCATCTGGCACGGGTATTCACCTGGGTGGAGTCGATCCGGCCCTGGGCGATGATCGAGGTGTTCCTGCTCGGCACCTTCGTGGCGTTCAGCCGCATCCAGGGCATCGCCACCGTGGTTATCGGCCCGGCGCTCTATGCGGTAGCCGCCTGCATGCTGATGATGGCCGCCGCCGACGCCGCGCTCGACCACGAGGCGGTATGGGACGAAATCGACCGCCGCGGCCTGTCCGGTGCCCCACTGGCAGATGGTCCCGACCGGATCAGCTGCACGGCCTGCGGCATGGTGCACCAGACGCGCTCCGGACAGCGCTGCACCCGCTGCGACACGGTGCTCCGCCTGCGCACCCCACGCAGCATGGCCACCACCTGGGCGCTGGTCCTGGCCGCCCTAGTCTGCTACCTGCCGGCCAACCTGCTGCCGGTGATGACGGTGATCCAGTACGGCCGCAGCCAGCAGGACACAATCATGAGCAGCGTCAGGCTCCTGGCCAACGGCGGACTGTGGCCGCTCGCGGTCCTGGTGTTCTTCGCGAGTATCATGGTACCCGGCGCCAAGCTGGTGGCGCTGATCGTGATGATGCTGACCACCCAGCGTCGCTCAGACTGGGCGCTGCGGCCGCGCACTCGTCTGCACCAGATCGTCGAGGCCATCGGGCGCTGGTCGATGCTCGACGTGTTCCTGCTGTCCACGCTGGTGGCACTGGTGCAGGTCGGCATCCTGTCGACGGTCCGGCCGGAGAACGGCGACATCTACTTCGCCTCAGTGGTTGTACTGACCATGTTCGCTGCGCGCAGCTTCGACTCCCGGCTGATGTGGGACGCCGCAGGTCGGTCCGGCGCCGATGATCCCGCCGACCCGGAGATTGCCGCCTCGATGTCGGCTGCGGGCGCTTCACCGCCGGCGCGCTCCACGGCAGGGCAATCGCCCGGACAGCTGAGCACAGGAGCGGCGGGATGAGGCAGAGGAACAGGGCTGGGATGCCGGAGGCCGCCCGCGAACACTGCGCGGCGGTGCCCCAATGAGCGGCCCAAACATTCCCGACCAGCCCGGCCGGCCCCCGCCTGGTCCGTCCCAGCCTGGTCCGCTGCAGCGAAATCTGCCGCAACCGGCAGGCGAGGCCAAGGTCCGCCGGCGCCGGCTGTCGCTGGTCTGGGTCATCCCGGTCGTGGCGCTGCTGGTCGGTGGCTATCTTGCGGTGCGCGCGCTCAACGACCGCGGCCCGCTTATCACCATCACCTTCAGCACTGCCGAGGGTCTCACTGCGAACCAGACCCAGGTCAAGCACAAGGCGGTTGCACTGGGTACGGTCGAGGAAATCACTCTTAACCACGACCTTACCCGGGTCGTCGTCCGGGTCAGGATGGGGGCGCAGGGCGCGCACCTGCTGACCGAGAACGCGCGGTTCTGGGTGGTCAAGCCGCGCATTACCTCCGGCAGCATCTCCGGGCTGGAGACGCTGATCTCCGGCGCCTTCATCGCAGTCGACCCCGGCGAGCCGGGCGGCAAGCCCAAGACTAACTTCGTAGGGCTGGAGCAACCGCCCGGCGTGCGCTCCGACGAGCCCGGCCACACCTACAGGCTCGAGGCTTCCACTATCGGCTCGCTGGCGGAAGGCACGCCGATCTACTACCGCGACATCCCGGTCGGCGAAGTACTAGGCTACGACATTGGCGACGGACACGGCGCGGTGATGGTGAGCGCCTTCGTGCGCGCGCCCTACGACAAGTACGTGCACCCGCAGACCCATTTCTGGAACAGCTCCGGACTGAATGTAAATTTCGGGGCCCAGGGCCTGCACGTCGAGGTGCAGAGCTTGCAGGCAGTGATCTCCGGCGCAGTGTCGTTCGACTCGCCCAAGGAGGCGTGGTCCGGCCCGATGGCCGCTGACGACACCAGCTTTCACCTCTATGAAGGCAAGACCCAGGCGGATGCCGCCGGCTTCAACGAGCGGATCAAGCTCGTAACCTATGTCCAGAGTTCGGTGGCCGGCCTCGCCGTCGGGGCCCCAGTCAACGTGTTCGGCATCCAGGTCGGAAGCGTGACCGACGTGCGGCTGCTGCTCGACCGCGAGAACGGCCAAGTGAAGATCAGGATCGGCATGGAGATCCAGCCCGAGCGGGTATTCCCGGCCGACACTGCCCCGAAACAGCCCGACGAGACCCACGTGCTGAGCGCACTGGTCCGTCAGGGCATGCGCGCAAAGGTCGATTCCATCAGCTTCGTCACCGGGCAGAAAAGCATCTCGCTGGCCTTTGTGCCCAATGCAAAGGTCGCCGAGATCGCCTTTGAGGACGGCGTGGTCGTTCTGCCGAGCCAGGGCGGTGGCCTGGACAACGTGATCGACGCGGTCAGCGACGTCGCCACCAAGCTGCAGCAGATCCCGTTTGCCCAGATCGGCGACAATGCCGATGCCCTGCTTGCCACGGTCAACAGCACCGTCGGTGGCCCGGAGCTCAAGCAGTCGCTCCGCTCGCTCACCGCCACCCTGAAGGACACCCAGAGCCTGGTGCACGACACCAATATCGGTCTGCAGCCCACGCTGAAGCGCCTGCCGGAAATCTCCGCTCAGCTTCAGGAGACACTGCGCCAAGCCAACCTGGCCGTTGCCTCGCTCAGCAGCAGCTACGGGCAGAACTCCGACTTCCAGCGCAACCTTGAACGCGTGCTGGCGCAGGCTGGTGACGCAGTCCGCTCGGTACGCCTGCTGGCCGACTACCTCGATCGCAACCCGAGCGCCCTGATCCTCGGACGCACCAGCCAGGCGGGCAACCGATGAAGCCGATGCCACCCCTCCTGCAACGCCGCGCCCCTGCAGCCAAGTCGCGACCGACGCTGCTCCTTGCCACCAGCCGCGATCTGCTTGCGCTGGCACTGCTCGCCGCACTTGCCGCCTGCACTTCGGCCAGCACCAGCTATTTCGCGCTTTCTGCCGTGCCCGGGACGTCGCTGCCCGGTGGCCCCGGGCTGATCGAGGTGCGCCAGCCCGGCATCGCCGGCTACCTCGACCGCAACGCCATCGTGCGCGGCGGCCGAGACTACAAGCTGGACGTCGCGAGCACCCAGGTCTGGGGCGAGCCGCTCGGCGACATGGTAGGCCGCGTGCTGGCCGAGGACCTGGCGCAACGACTGCCCGGCACGGAAGTGACAATCGCCCAGGGCGTCATTTCCAGCACCCCCGACAACCTCGTCGAGCTGCAGGTCGACCGCTTCGACACCGGCCAGGACCACATCCTCACCCTCGCCGTGCAGCTCTCCATCCTGCGCGCCAGCGACCATCAGGCGCTGGCAACCCGCTCTTTTCGACTGAGTTCCGCCAGCCCCGCCGGCAACACCAACGCCCTGGTTGCACAGATGAGCGTGCTGGTCGGTCAGCTGGCGGACCGGGCCGCAGCGATGCTCCGGGGCGAACGGGCCGCATGACAGGAAACAAGGCCGGACTTTGCGCAGACCCAGCAAAAGTCGGAGCCACTGCAAACCCTTTCCTTATACCAGGACTTATTGCGCATGAGCTGGCACCCACTGCCGCGGTCCGATGCTCAT
>CAXSEF010000047.1:0-24352 GCA_964236535.1 uncultured Acetobacteraceae bacterium | reverse complement strand
CCATGATGCTGATCAGGCGCTTGGCTCGTTCCGGATGAGTTCAGAGTCAGACTCTTAGATTTACTAGCATTTCTATTGATTACACCAGAGATTGCCAAAGTTCTTAACTTCACAATAAGATTTACAATCTTTGCAAGCGTATTTATTACACTTGCTGTGATTGGACTATTTATATCTATAGATATTGGTTTACGTGTAGCTTATTATAGTTGTTGAAGTGGTCTAATAACTGCATATTCTATATACGGTTGAATAGTGTGGGAAATTGTAAGTAAAGTTAACAAGATTGGAAATGTTGCAGATGTTATCCAAATCACAGCCGATCGTATTATGTTACTAGATGGAATGATGCTGTTTTCATTTTTAAGACTTATAGCCGTTCTGAATGCGCTATTTGAATAGTATGGGCTAAGGTTATACTTAACGGAATATATCGCAAAACGATCCAAATCGCGACGGTTCAGATGATCGTCGGACAGCAGTTAAGCTTTGCGTGATCTAGCCAAAAGCGGGATGTCCGCTTTGTAGACGAAAGTACTCATAGATAAATTTTGATATGGACACCTTATTAGCCCTATATTCCCATAAACGGGATCATAAATTCAGATTCGCAGCTCATTGTCGAGTAAGCGTAGGGCTATGCTGATTATTTCTAATCTTTTTCGACCTCGGTTTTGGGAGCTTCACCAGCTTGGAACCCGCACATCTCCATGAACATCCAAGCCCGCAGCCAGTTAGAGATCTCATTGACCTTCAGCTTGGAGACATCCTTGTAATGGCCGACTCCTGACGCATTCCGTGCATAGATGGCGTTGAGGTAGCTGACATAGGCCTCACGCATCATCCCGGTCGGCCGGAATGCGAAGTTGTGTGAAATCACCACTTCGCTCACGGAGGTGACGACGGTGCTCCACAACGGCAATTCAACCTCGCCATGGTCGCCATGCGTTAAGCCATCACTGGCGACGCGTTGAGCGAGCCGGATCAACCGTCCATCAAAGGCATATAGTGGAGCCTCAAACAAGTTTGCATGAAACTCTTCATTGAGTTGTTCGGTGATTGCGTAGGCTCGCTCAGGTTCCGCCAGCCGGAACGGGTTCAGAGCGCAGATAACAAGACTGCTTCGGTTCGACCAAGGGATTGAATTCCAGAATTTCCGAACGAAGCAGAAGCCGTGCAGCCGTTCTTCCTCCATCAACTGGGCTGCATAATTGCTGAGCCCCGTGAGGTGCTTTCGCGTCCACTTGTTCAGCGAGCCGTCTTTCTCCTCGTTATCGATCCAACCTGGTATGTCGTCGATGGTGATTACGACACAGCCCATGGCGTCGTGCGACAGAAGCTGGTTGGTGAAGCGCTTGAACTCATTGTCGCTCGGCACGTGAAGCCGTAGCCTCAGGCTTTCGAGCGCGTCGGTGACGAAAACCGGTGCATAGACCAAGACATCACGGTCGGCGATCAGCAGGTCGTATAGGTAGGCTTGGCGGGTGATCTTCACGTCCATGGTCGAGACCAGAACGTTGGTGATGTCTTTATGACCGGACAAGGCGAATATGCCGGCGATGTAATTGCTGTAGGCAAACAGCTCGGAAAACGCGTTGCGCTCTGCCGCCCGGTTTACCTTCAGCTCGAGGATGAATAACCCATCCTCATGGTGCCCCAGGAGATCGAACTCCATTGGGCGGGTGTGATCGGTGGGCAGCTTAATCTTGCTGCCCAGAAACTCTCCGTATCGAACCGAGTCATGCAGTCTCTTGAGCTTGGTCAGGGCCCGCGCTTTGATAATGCGCCAGAGTTGGAAGTCATCATGGTCATCCACAGGATCCTCGTCTAGCGCGGCGGTGTCGTCGACCAAGTCGGTTAAGCCGGCCTTGAACAGGTAACTATGGACTGCTTCCTCGCTGAATTGGGCCAAATTGTTCTCCCGCGCCCGGTGGGCGATCATTGCCGACTGTGTGTAGAATACAGCTAAATCTGATAACACAGCGTGGCGGCTATGATAATTGGAAGCCTGGTGACGTTGAAACTGAGATTCGGCAGATGAATGCGAAAACGAACAAGGAGGTGAACACTTTGGTCGATGCCGCGGGCGCTACGATCCTCCGTCTAAAAATCGAGCGCTATCGCGCCTTCCAGAAGTTCGACTGGTTCCCAAAGGCTGGCCTGAACGTAATCCTTGGCGGCGGCGATGCAGGCAAGACCACCATCCTCGAAGCGATCACCTTACTGTTTAATCCGAGCAACGCCGCCTTGCTGTCCGACAACGACTATTGGCGGCGTCAGCGCAAGGGGGGGTTCTTCATCGGCGCCGTGATCAGCTTGCCGCCGGACAGCAGCATCGCGACCCAGTCGCGTCCCGCGTATCCGTGGGAGTGGGACGGCCAACAGGCCTGCAAACCGCAGGAATTCGATGAAGGCGGCCCGGCGCACCCGGCCGGTCCGCCCGTCTACAAGGTCTCCGTCAGCGGCTCCGATGAGCTGGACCTCACCTATGCAATTCATAATCCGAACGACACCACCGACATCTTCTCGCCGACGCTGCGCCGAGAGATCGGTTTGGTGCGTCTCGGCGGCGATGATCGAAATGATCGCGATCTTCGCCTAGTGCAGGGCTCGGCCCTGGATCGACTGCTCAGCGACAAGGCTCTGCGCTCACGGCTAACTTCGACGTTCTCCGATGTCGATGTGAAGGCACAGCTCCAGAGCGAGGGGCAGGAGGCAATGAAGCAGCTGAACGACACCTTCGGCGAGCGCGCCCTGCCGCACGATCTGGGGCTTGGTCTCAGCGCAGGCCAGGGGCAGTCGATCAGCGCGCTGATCGGCCTAACCGCCGCCATCGAGGAAAGCCGCTTGCCGCTGTCGAGTTGGGGTTCGGGAACGCGGCGTCTGGCATCCTTGGCCGTCGCCCAAGCCTGTCGGTTCGGCTGCCCTATCACCTTGGTCGACGAGGCCGAGCGTGGCCTGGAGCCCTATCGCCAGCGTAAGCTGGTGACGGAACTTGCCGAAGGCCCCTCCCAGGTCGTGATGACGACGCACAGCGCCCCGGCCCTGGCCGCCGCGGAGCCGGCGACGATCTGGTATATGAGCCAGGGTTACGTCATTGCCGAGCTCTCCAGCCCGCGTTCGGTGCAGCTACAGAAACGAGATCCGGAAGCTTTCTTGTCGCGCCTGACCCTGATGGGTGAAGGTCCGACCGAGGTCGGCTTCATCGAAGCCGTGCTTGGGCGGGAGATTGCGACGGATCTGCTTGACCTGGGGGTTCGCCTCTGTGACGGCCAGGGCAACACCTTCACGCTCGAACTGCTGGAGGAGTTCAGCAAGGCCAAACTGGGCCTAGCCGCCTTCGTCGATTGCGAGGGCGACAACATTACCCGCTGGAGCAATCTGAAGTCAGCGATGGGCGACCTCCTGTTCCAGTGGCCCTTGGGCTGCACCGAGGCGAACCTCATCGCCCGCATCCCCGACGACAAGCTTGAGGCGCTTCTCGTCGATCCGGACGACATCCACACCCAACCCAGGCTCGGTACCCTGGTCGAGCGGCTGAAGGTCCTCGAACCCGAGGCCGAGTTCCCCAAGCACGACTTCGTCACCATCAAGGCCGTCGCCGGTGATCGCCTGCGTGCCGTGATCATCGCCGCCGCGAGCGGCGACCCGGACGGGGCTTCGGAGAAGGAGGCGAAGACCTGGAAGAAGCACGGAAAGCGCTGGTTCAAGAGCCTAGAAGGCGGCCGAGAGCTGGCGGACAAGGCCTATGCCTTGGGCGCCATGGCCGAGGTCAAGCCCAAGCTGCAGCCATTCATCGACGCGCTCACGGCACTGACAGCGAAAACGCCGAAGGCTACGGAGAGTGGCTGACGAGGCGGTCGCCGCCGCGCTCCGATCGCCCGCGAAGTTGGTCGTGGTCGAGGCACCAGGCGGATGCGGGAAGACGTTCCAGGGCGCCGCTTTCGCGGCCGATGTCTGTCGGACGCTCGGAGCGGGCCGCCTTTTGATCCTGACGCATACACACGCCGCTTGCGACGTATTTGGTAGTCGCACAAAGGGCCTGTCCGGTTTGGATATCCGTACGATCGACAGCCTGATCACCCAGATAGCTGAGGCTTATCCCGAACCTGGTCTCATCGTTGGCACCGTACCCGACTATGACCGCAACAGCCGATGGGTGACAGGCCTGCTGAAGCGTCGGCCGTTCATCGCTGACATGTTGGCTCGCCGATATCCGATGGTGATCTGCGACGAGCACCAGGATACCAGCGCCGAACAGCACGCAATCATCGACGCGCTGCGCGGCGCGGGCGTAAAGCTCCGCGCTTTCTTCGATCCGATGCAGCGAATCTATGGCGGGCGCGCAACCGAAGCGCAGGGCCAAGTGGATGACAGCCGGCTGGCTGCCTTTCGCGCCGCGGCCGATGTAGCTGAGTCGCTTGATGTTCCCCATCGCTGGAAGGGCGGCGGTGAAGAGCTGGGGATTTGGATCCTTGAGAACCGCGCCCGCTTGGCCGCCGGGGGCAAACTCCGCCTGACGGGCAAGCTGCCTCGCGGACTCTTGGTTGTCTTCGCTAACAACATCGCGCAACGAAACCTTGGCTTCCAGCTCGAAGCTCAGGACCGCAAGCCGCTAGACCCTGCCTGTAAAGGCACCAAGCCGTTGCTGATCCTGTCGCATCACAACGAAACCGTTCAGGCAATCCGCGCCTTTTTAGGCCGGTCCATGCCCATCTGGGAGGGACACACGCGGTCGGCATTGCCAAAGCTTGTCCAGCAACTGGCCACCTGTGGTGACGCCTCCACTGTCGCTAAGGCGGCGGTGGGCTTTGTTCAAGGAACATGCACCGGCTTCTCCAACAGTCAGTTCGCGACTCGCTTCGAGGCAGAGATCGCCAGCGGTTGCGCCAAGCTGGCTCGGGGAAAACCGGCGCTCATCCAGTCGTTGGCGCGCAAGATCGTAAAACAACCCAACCACGCAGGCGTCGGCGCGTTTCTGCAGGAGCTACAGGGTGCGACGAAGTCCCAAGCCGAGTTCGCGCCCGTCCACATCGACTATCCTCGAGAGTTTTGGGAAGCAGTGCGTCTCGGATCGGCAACGGATCCGCAGGCCGGCCTAGCGGAACAGTCGCGCCACAATGCTCATACACGACGCTTGCCGCCCCTACGCGCCATAAGCACCATTCACAAAGCCAAGGGATTGGAAGCACCCAACGTGGTGATCATGCCCTGTGACGGGATGACCTTCCGCGAAAAGGATCGTCGACTGCTTTACGTCGCGATCAGTCGTGCCAGCCGCACCCTGACGTTGGTGGTATCGCGCTCTAACCCTAGCCCGATTATCGAGTTCTGAAATAACTGTCGACAGCGATGGAAAACACGATGTCAAATCGCTCTTACTTCACGCTCTGCGACCGGGACGAGCCCGTGGTGCTCGCATGGCCGACGCAGGGCAATGCGCGCGGATTTATCTCATTTGAAAAAGCTGCTGATTGGCGTGTCTTTATCGAGAACCTTGATATCGACAAGCGAATTCCCGAGATCGTCCAAGCGAAATTTGCTCGGGCGCTGACCCTCTACCTGCTGGGTTGGGTCGACTTCAGTACAATAAAAGCGGGAGAGCTTGCAGCGTTGATTGCCCTAGAGTTGGCGCTCATGGATCGATATGGGGGATGCATCGGGAAGAACAAACAAAGCTTCGCCGCGCTGCTCAGGCATATGGTCGAGGTCGACCGCCTGACCGACGCGCAGATCCCAATGATTATTCGCTGCGGCGGCTCGGCCGTCGGTCAGATAATCGGAGACATTCATCCTACATTGGCAGAGCGCCGTAACGCCCTGGCGCACGGCGACCCCTTCGACGGCTTGCCAACCGGCGGCCTTCTTGAGCTTGTTAGAGACCTGATCAATTACGCTTATCGCAACTACGTTGCCGAAGCTATTTGACCCTCGCCCGTTGGATAGTGGCTCGGCAGGAATTTGGCACGCTCTCCGCCTATGTCTGCTTTCAAGAAACCGTCCAGGCCACCTGATTGTTGGCGATGAAGCGCAAAGCTGCGTTTACGCGCATGGGTGTCCCTTTACATTCTTCACCAGACATGGCCGCTGAGCGTGCTCCTTTATGCATGATAACGTCCTTTATCATGCGTGAAACTCGTGGTAGAGAAGGGGGCAAATGACCTCCTCTGACCAAATCGACCCTACTGCCTCCGACGAGTCCACACCCGTCCATCTTCCCGCGCTCGTCCAGTTGGCGGCAGCCGCGCTGACGACACCGATGTCGGACACCCATCTGGTGCCCGCGCTGATCATCAACGCCGGAGAGCAAGCCGGTTGGCGCTACGTCGAATTCTTCACCGCCAACATCCGCAACCCGCACACGCGCCGGGCTTACGCCCGAGCCTGCGTCCGGTTCTTCGCGTGGTGCGAGCATCGCGGGCTGACGCTGGCCACGATCCGACCGTATGACGTCGCTACGTATATAGAGTGTCTTCAGCAGACCCATTCGGCGCCAGGTGTGAAGCAGCAGCTAGCCGCAGTGCGGATGCTGTTCGACTGGCTGATTACCGGCCAGGTGGTGCCGTCGAATCCGGCCTCCGCCGTGCGCGGGCCGAAGCACGTCGTGAAGGTCGGCAAGACGCTCGTATTGGATGGCACCGAGTGGCGCAAGCTTCTCGATACCATCCCATCCGAGAACGTCCGCGATCTACGCGACCGAGCACTCATCGCCACCCTCACCTACTCCTTCGCGCGTATTGGCGCCGCGCTGAAGATGAAGGTGGAGGATCTTCGGTCGCGCGGTGCGGGCTGGACGATCCGGTTGCAGGAGAAAGGTGGCAAGCAGCATTCCATGCCGTGCCATCATGCCCTCGCCGAGGCGCTGCATGCCTACATTGCCGTCGCGGGAATTGGTGACGATCGCAAGGGCTACCTTTTCCGCACATCACGCGGCCATGCCGCCACGGTCATGTCCGATCAGCCCATGCGCCAACCTGATGCCTGGCGGATGATCCGCCGGCGCGCTGTAGCCGCCGGAATAATGGTACCGATTGGCAACCATACCTTTCGTGCCACGGGAATCACCGCGTATCTCGCCAATGGTGGTGCGCTGGAGCACGCTCAGGAGATGGCGGGGCACGAGTCCCCACGCACGACCAAACTCTACGATCGAACCAAGGAGCGCCTAACGCAGGATGAGGTAGAGAGGATCAGGCTATAAGACGACGGCAGGGCGTCGCGCTATTGCGCTGACGCCCTGCGATGGATCGAGGGGGGCACTATCGCTGCGACCCAGCTAGCTCCGATTGTCCAAACAGTTTCGAGTAGGCTTGGAACAAATAGTGCTAGTCGGAAAGCAAGACGCTGGACAAGGCTGGTTCTTTTTACCCCTCTTGAAGAAGGGCGTGCAGAATTTTTTGGGCTTTTTCTCATGATTATCTCCATCAGGGTTATTCCGCAAAAGCGGATAATCGTCAGAAGGACAATCAGCCCTAGCCAAGTCGCAGGAGTTGCACCTGCCCCCGTCCCCGAAGCTCGGAAACCAATTTGAGAACTATACGCCAAAATCATCAAAAAATCAACGTTTTTTATCAAGTATCCTTCTCTAATAATATTCACGGATGTAGCGATAGGCGCGTTCAAACAAATCCGCGCCCTGGTGCAGTTTGAACTTGAATAGTGTCTGCCTGAGGGCCTTCTTCACCTCGCGTTCTCCGGCATAAGTTGCCTGCCATCCATCGAATCTGACGGCTCGGACAATCTCATCGATATCGTCAACAACGCGGCGGACCATGATCGGGGTGTCAGTGCTTTTCGCCTCCTCGAACAGTGCGGTGAGCGCAGCCTTGCCGCGGTCGAGGTCCTCCTCCTCCGGTGTCTCGCGTTCTGTCTTCACAACATCGCGTGCGAGAGCGAGGAGCTCCTTCAGGAACTCGATGCTCAGAAGTAGCCCCTGCTGATGCCGGTTCTTCAGATCCTCAAGTCGTTCGCTAAGTGCCTTGAACTTCGGATTATCGCCGTGCTTGCGAAGCCGACCCGCCAGCTTGATCGAAATCTCCTTCGCCTTCTTGTCCGGATCGGGGTTTGCCAACACCGCTTCCAAGAGTTCGGCATCAAGCACCAGTGTGTCCAGGTCATCACGGACGGCGTCGACGTGGAGGTTCTGATGGATCAGTTCGATGGTCTTGGCGCCAAGGCTATGCCAGAGCAGCCGTCCTGTCCCCGTCGATGGCTTGAGCGACTCATAGACCTGAGCAAGCCAGCGATAGTCTGTCTTGAATGGCGTCAGCATCGGATCGGGTGAGAGCGCCTCCCAAATGCGGCCCAGCAGACTGAAATCGGCGGCATAGGCGTCACGCATCTCGTTGTTGGGCAGGCACTCCTGGGCCGCAATCAGTCCTTCATAGCCTTGCAGGCCGCGATCCACTCCCGCGAAATAGGCGAGGCACTTTTGAATGGCACCTGGCAGCGCGGATACCAGTTCGGCGATGTTGGAGACCGCCTTCTGCATGCCCTTCTCATCGAACTTCAGCGCCTGCGCGACGTCATCAAAGATGCCGAGATAGTCCACGATCAGGCCGTGTGTCTTCTGGTCGCCATATGGGCGGTTAGTGCGGCAGATCGCCTGGAGCAACGTGTGATCGCGCAACGGCTTGTCGAGATACATCGTCTGAAGGATCGGCGCGTCGAAACCGGTCAGCAATTTCGATGTGACGATGATGATCTTGAGCGGGTCTTTCGGGTCACGGAAGCGGTCGAGAAGCTTTTCCTCCGCATCGCGATCACGGCGAAAGGCGGCATATTCATCCTCGCCGCTGTTGACGGAAATCACGACGTCGGACGCTTCCGGCGGCAGCAGCAGGTCAAGCGCTTGCTTGTAGAGAAGGCAGCTCTGCCGGTCGAAGGTCACCACCTGCGCCCCGAAGCCGTTCGGTGAGACCTTCTCCAGATAATGCTTGGCGATATCGGCACAGATCGCCTGGATGCGCGCGGGAGACTTCACCAGGATGGCCATTTTTGCGGCGGCGCGGCCGAGCCGGTCACGGTCCTCATCCGTCAAGCCGGCGGTGAGTTCGCCGTAGGCAGCCTCGATAGCCTGCTGATCGATATGCAAGCTCACCAGGCGCGGCTCAAAATGCAGCTCCTTGGTTGCGCCGTCGCGGAGGGAGTCGTTCAGCCCGTATTTGCTGAGATAGCCACCCTCATCGCTGTCGGAGCCAAAGGCGTAGAAGGTGTTCCGGTCGGCGCGGTTGATAGGGGTGCCGGTCAGGCCGAACAGGAACGCGTTCGGCAGGGCATCGCGCATCTTGCGGCCCAGATCGCCTTCCTGTGTGCGATGCGCCTCGTCCACCAGCACGATGATGTTGGAGCGGTCGTTCAGCACGCCGTCCGCTTCGGCGAAGCGGAAGATCGTGGTGATGATGATCTTTCGACTGTCCTTGCTGAGTAGTTCTGCGAGCTCTTTGCGCGTGCCCGCTGACACCATATTGGGCATATCCGCCGCATAGAACGTCCTGGAAAGCTGGCTTTCGAGGTCGATCCGGTCGAGGACGATCAGCACGGTCGGGTTCTTCAAGGCGGGATGCAGCCGCAGCTTGCGGGCGGCGAACAGCATCAGCAGCGACTTGCCCGAGCCTTGGAAATGCCAGATCAGCCCCTTGCGGGGTTGGCCCGCCACCACGCGCGCGACGATCTTGTTCACGCCATCCACCTGCTGATAGCGTGCGATGATCTTGATGCGCTGCTTGCCCTTCTGGGTGGCGTAGGCGGTGAAGCTGTCGAGCATGTCCAGCACCATGGCCGGACGCAGCATCGACGAGGCGGCTTTTTCAACCTCGCTCAGTGATTGTTGGCCATCGTCGCCATCGCGCCATGGCCCCCATAAATCGACCGGCATGCGGACCGAGCCATAGCGGAACTCCTTGCCCTCGGTGGCCAATGAAAGAACATTGGGCACGAACAGCTCCGGCACGTTCTTTTCGTAGTCCTCGTGCACCTGCAACGCGCCGTCGAGCCAGCTTTGGCTGGAGCGCACTGGCGTCTTGGCCTCAATCAGCACCAAAGGAATGCCGTTGACCAGCAACACCAGATCGGCGCGCTTCTCCACTTTCCCGGCGCGGATGGTAAATTGCTGAGTGACGACGAAGCTGTTCTTCTCGATGTAGCTGAAGTCAATGAGATGGATGGTGACGTGCTCACCATTCATGCCGAACGGCATTGAGCGCTCGCCGAGCAGCCAGGCGGCGAACTCCTCGTTCGCCTTCACCAGCCCGTCGGAGCGGGCGCCCATGATGAAAGCGCGGAGGCGATAGAGCACGTCATCAACGCGGCTTGGGTTTTCCGCAATTGAGGGGTTCAGGCGGATCAGAGCGTCGCGCAGATGAGCCTCGACCAGCACCTCTTGCGGCTGACGCGGCAGATCAGCGGGGCCGACATAGTGCCAGCCGAGGCCCGCGATCTTGCCGCCCGTGCGTGCAAGGCCCGGAGAGAATTGCGTCGGGCGGGCCAAGGCTTGGCCTGCGAGAAGGTCACGCAGATGGGCTTCGACGGTGTTCCCTTCCGTGAAGGTCATGTCCTCTGCCCCGTAAATTCCGCCAAGGTGTGCTTCATCAATTGACGTGCGTTCGCGAGACGCTTCGTCAACTGATCGCGTTCGGCGCCCAGGCTCGCGAATACCGACACAGCCTGCTGCTGCACTTCAATAGGCGGAATTGGAATTCTGTAATCGCGAACGACGCTGGAGTTGATAGTGTTCAATCCAGTTGAGCTCTTTGCGCTTTTTTGGAAATAATTCTGCCCATGCGGCGAGTTTATTAGTTCGCAGATAAAGTGGGAAACCATGGCGCTAGAAGTGCGGATTTTGATCAAATGGTTCTGATGAAGCGCACCGGGTATCTCGTTATTCCAAATAGCTGCCCGCCCAATCTCACCGCGATTGGCATGACCTTCTACAACCAATACATCACCCACCTGAAGTTCGCAGGATTCGTCCCTATCGAAGACACCGATCTCCTTGATTTCAGAAAAATCAAAGCCTCCACGCTGCACATTTGCCACGCGAAGGTAAGGCAATGTTCGTGAACTCTCACTTCGTTGCTGATTGACCGTTAACCCATATTGGACATCGGCGATATCTCCGGTGCGGACGGAAGGCCATTCTGTCGAAAGGACTTCTGCAATCACTTTGCCGTATGAAGACGCCGTTACGGTGACCGCATTCGCGGCGTCCTGCATCGCATCAACCACAGTCCGACATGCTGAACCCAGATCCACCAACTGCGCCTGCTCCTGCAGCGGCGGCAGTAGGAACTTCTCCGCCGCGAGCGCTTTCCAGTTGATGGTCGGAGACAGCGATCCCACTGAAATGCTTAGCGCCCGTTCCATGAACAGATCGCTCTGCATGAAGAAAGGGAGGAACTCCCGATGGACGATGTTCGACTTGGCGCGTAACACCATCGCGTGCGCCGAGCAGATGCCTTCGAAATCAGCCACCCCCACCTTGCGCTGATAGACGCGTCGCTTGCCGAAGATGATGTCGCCCGGCTGAAATCGCAGCTTGGTTGATTCCACGTCTGATGGCTCGCCCCAGCGGCGGATGCGCAGGCTATTAGGATCAAGATGTTCCAGCCCCACATAGCGTTCGACCCCTGCTTCGGAGGGATTATCGACGCGGTCGGTGATCTGCGTCGCTATCTGGTCGAAGCGGACGTGTGTCCACCCCGCCTTAGACATTGGGTGCTCAAGCATCTTCTTCTTCCATAGGCGTCAGTCCATCGAGCACGTCCACCAGCGCGTCCATGCCCAACCAGAAGTCGCGCCCTTCCTCGTCAAACGCCGCCCAACTCGCCGCCAACGTTGCTCCTCCGGCCGCCGTTGCCGTCGTGGGCCGTTTCACATAGCGGGCGATCGACAGGTTGCCACCCGCCGCCAGCACATCCGTCACGCTCGCCATCGCGGCAAAGCCGGGCGCGTCGCTGAAGGCGTGATAGGCGGACAGGATACGCGCCTGGTTCTTGGGGCCCAGAAAACTCTGCGCTCGCTCTCGCGCAATGTCGGCTACTGCGTCAATGAACAGAATGCGTCCCTTCCGTTCCGATGGCTTTCGCGACCGGCAGATGACCACGCAGGCTTCCATAGGCGAGTTGTAGAATAGCCCCGGTCCCAGGCCGAGCACGCATTCGACGCGGTCTGATTCTACCAGCTTGCGCCGCATCTCCGCCTCTTCATTGCGGAACAGCACCCCATGCGGGAACAGGATGGCGCAGCGCCCGGTCTTCGGGTCCATCGAGGCGAGGATGTGCTGGAAGAAGGCATAATCCGCGCGGCCCTGCGGCGGGGTGCCGAGAAAGTTGCGCCCCCACTGATCTTGCTCCCACGCGCCCCGACTCCATTTCTTGATGGAGTACGGCGGATTGGCGAGCACCACGTCGAACGTCCGCAGCCGGTCGCCCTGCACGAAGGCAGGGGCGGTGAGCGTGTTGCCGCTGGCGATGTGGAAATCGTCTACGCCATGAATGACAAGGTTCATCCGGGCGATGGCCGCAGTGATGGTGATCAATTCCTGCCCGAACAGGCCGGTGGTGCGGATGTCGCCGCCGCGCCGCTTCACCTCGGCGAGGCAGGAAATCAGCATACCGCCGGTGCCGCAGGTCGGGTCGTAGATGCTCTCGCCTGGCTGCGGCTCCAGCAT
Organism: uncultured Acetobacteraceae bacterium; assembly: GCA_964236535.1. Classification (GTDB taxonomy): domain Bacteria; phylum Pseudomonadota; class Alphaproteobacteria; order Acetobacterales; family Acetobacteraceae; genus CAXSEF01. The sequence goes on along the minus strand of CAXSEF010000047.1, from coordinate 11,682 downwards.
CTGCGCCATCAAGTGCACCAGGGTGCGGTTGGTGTAGAATTCCTGCGCGGTATGGCCGCTGTCGTCCGCGAATTTCTTGATCAGATATTCGTAGCCGTTGCCGAGTTCGTCCTCCGGCACGGCAACCAAGGCCAAGTCTTGCTTGGAGAAGTGCTCGATCAGATTCTTCAACGTGCTGTCGGGCAACTGGGCCTTGTCGGTCCAGTTGGCGTTGCCGAAGACGCCCTGGAGACGTTCGGGATTGGCGGCCTCGATGCCGAGGAAGGCGGACAACAGCGCACGGCCGACGTCCCGCGGGGCCACACGCACGTCCTTCCAGTGTGCACCGGCGGGAATTACAAAGCGGTCATTGGCGGTGGCAGTGGCGTATTCGACGTCGTCGGTGTCATCTAGCGCGGTCTGATAGTCCTCATCCCAGACGTCGGACAGGCGTTTGAAGAAAAGCAGCGGGAATATGAATTGCTTGTAGTCGCTGGCATCGACAAGGCCGCGCAGCAGCGTGGCGGCGCCCCAGAGATAGCTTTCGAGGTTGCGTTGGGTCAGTTGGGTCATTGGAGCCAGCCACCGTCGGTCAGAACCTTGCGCAGATGGTCCTCGGCCGCGCGGGCTTCGGCCAGAGCGGTCTTGAACGCCTCGACCGCTTCCGGGAAAGGTGAAATATCCTGGCCGATGGGCGGCAGGACGTAGCGCGAAATATTCAGCGTCCAGCCTTCCTTTTTGATCTCGTCCAGTGTGGCGATCTTGGCATGATCCTCGACGTTCTCGAAGGTGCGATACCAGCCAACGATTTGGTCGCTGTGCTCCTGGTCCAGGAAGTTCTGCGCGCGCCCTTTGCGGAAGAGGCTGGACGCGTCGATGATCAGAACCTTGTTCCGCCGCTCGGCAGGCTTCTTGCGCCGTAGAACCATGACGCAGCCGGCGAGCTGGGTGCCGTAAAACAGGTTCGGCGCGAGGCCGATGACCGCTTCAACCATATCCTTTTCGAGCAGGGCCTGGCGGATGGCCCCTTCGGCAGACTTCCTGAACAGAGCACCCTGCGGCAGGACGACGGCCATGCGGCCGTTCCCGGTCGGCGCCATGGAGGCGATCATGTGCTGCACGAAGGCATAGTCGCCGTAGGATTCCGGCGGAATGCCGAAACGCGCCCGGCCCCAGGGATCGGACTCCCACAGGTCGCGCCCCCACTCCTTCAGGGAGAAGGGCGGATTGGCGATGACGCAGTCGAACGTCGCGAGGCCGCCGGTGCTGGAATCCGTGAAGGCGGGGCTTCGCAGCGTATCCTCCCGAGCGACCTGAAAATCCTCGATACCGTGTAGAACCAAGTTCATCCGGGCGATCGCGGCAGTCGTCAGGTTCTTTTCCTGGCCATAGATCCGCCCATAGAAGGTTCGCGGATCGCCGCCCTTCCGCGCCACGTGTTCGATGGCGCCGAGCAGCATACCGCCCGTGCCACAGGCAGGGTCATAGATGCTTTCGCCTTCCTTCGGGTCGAGCAGTTCGACCATCATCCGCACGACGCTGCGTGGGGTATAGAACTCGCCTGCCTTGTTCCTGCGGGTCACGTCGGCGAACTTGCCCACCAGATATTCATAGGCATCGCCAAGCGCGTCGGTGCTGGCCGCGGAATTGCCTAGTGCGATCCCCGAGAAGCCTTCGAGGAGGTCCTTCAGTAGCTCGTCCGAGAACTTTTCCTTGTTGCCCCAGTCAGCCGAGCCGAAGACCCGAAAAAGGGTATCCGGGTTCGCTCGCTCGATCTCCTGCATGGCCTTCTGGAGCGCAGTGCCGACATTGACCGAGACCTCACGAACATCGTTCCAGTGATACCCGTCAGGGAGAACGAACCGGTGAGCCTCGGGATATAGCGAAGGGCTTTCATCACCATAGATTTCACGGGCTTCGGAGGTCTCCTCATCCCAAACATCGGAGATGCGTTTGAAGAAAAGCAGGGGAAGAATATAGCCTTTCCAATCGGTGCGATCGACGGCCGACCCACGCAAAACATTCGCGGCTTCCCACAACGCGGACTTCAGCGGGAATTCGTTATCTGCCATCAGGGTTTTGTCGAACCTTTCGGCGCTGTTTTGCGAGAAACAGGCAAGCCTGGTCCGGCTGTGATTCGGTCATCGGGCCAGATCCGAGTCTGCCGGTCGGCCAACTCGCGACGTAGTTCCTGAATTTGATCCTGAAGAAGGAACAGACCTTCCACATCGCGCGCTATGCCATCCTGCTCGTTAGGCTCTGGAATGACGATGGGAAGACGGCGAACGTCGGCCATTTGCAACCCAGGGACGGCACTGCCGACACGTAGGCTCTGGATCGTCGTTTGGCCCAGGCTGGAGCTAAGGAAGCGGAAAAGAACGCGTGGATCAGTCATCAAGGCACGTCGCCGAAGGCGCAAGATGACGAAGCTCTGGCTTGCCAGCCAGGTTGCGTCGCCCGGAATCTCACGCACAAACCCGACTTTGCCGACGCTCCCCTTGATCACCATTACGATGTCGCCCGGTTCAAGGCGCGCACGGCGCGCCTGAAGAGCGACATCTGGTGCGATCGCGATCTGCTTCCCCGGAGACTGAACCAGTCCGGCCTCGTCGATGTCGGAGACCCCAACCTCTGCTGCCGTGTCGAGTGTGACCGCCGTTTCCTTCGGACTTGGCACGGCTTGCGGGCGATAGAACTCGACGATGTCGTCGAGTGGGACTGTCATGGTCGCGGCCGTCAGCTCTCGCATGCGCAGCGCGTCGGGACTTAGGACATACCGCTCGACAGACAGGTTGAAGTCATTCGCGCCCAGTTCGCCGAGTGGCACAGAAACTGAGATCGCCGATGCGACCCGCGATCGGATCAACTCTGTCAGGCCCAAGGGCAGACCTGTATCCGGCCCAATGCCGTCGCGCTCCCCGCGTGCATCGATCATGAAGATTTCCTGGGGATGACGGCCCCGCTTTTCTGTGGCGGCGCCACGCTTGAAGAGCACCAGCGCGCCGGCGATACCGGAACCTCCAAAGACCCCGCGAGGCAAGCCAACGACCGTGTCGAGGCCGTAGTCGCCTATCGCGCGCTCCTTAAAGGCTTGGTCTGCCTTTGATGCCCGGAACAGAAAGCTGGGTGGCAACAGGCACAGACCGACTTTGTTTCCCCGAGCCAAAGCGAGCGTGACGCCAGCCGCTTCGATGCTTGTCGGAGCCGGTAAATTGGTGCCGAGCGTATCGCCGTTCTTCGCCTGATAACGCATGCCGAACGGCGGGACGACGACAGACGCATCATAAGTGTCGGGCAGCAGCGGCGTTGCGCTGATGTCTTCCCTGGCCAGCTCTAGCGGATCACCACGCCTTACATGCAAACGCAGATCGGCGGCGATAGCCAGACAAGAGCATAGTGCCGCCATGTCTTTCAGCTTGATGTCGAGGGTTACATCCGCTCCGTCCGCGGCAATCTGCACCGCTATATCGACTGCGCCATCATAGGCGCAGAAGACGCGCGTCGTCCGTGTGGCGCCGACAGCCTCGATCACCAGCTTCTGGACATCGGGATCGAGGCCTCCTGCAAATAGATTTCTAGGCCGCGCAAGGTCGATCACGCTTTGCAGTAGCCATGGCGGGATCGAGGGTGTCATCCGTCCCTGGAACAAGCATGCGAGGACAAGACGCCGCAGTTGCTCTAGGGCTCCAGGGGCGTCGGGAGGCTGTTCCGCAGGTTGGTCGAACGGATTTGCTGACCGGCCTCCGTCCTCGGATCGCCAGCCCTTCGCGAGCAACCTAACCAACGCGAGCCAGTCGGCTTTGGTTAGTTCGCGATTCTGGTCAAGAAATCCCAGCACGCCCTCTTGTCCGGTCGGACATAGCCGAAACGCCGCAAGCATGCGGGCCACAGTGAGGGCCAGATCAGATGGCTGCGATGAGCGGGAAATCTCCCGCATATCCCATGAGAATTGTTGAGGGCCGATTTCAGCGGTCATGGTTGCACCGCCTGTCATAGCTTGAGGCATTGTAAGTTGTGATAAGCGCCCCGTCCGTCTCGACCACGACCACGCCGCCTTTATCCAAGGCCTTGATGACCGTGCGTTCGAGGCTCCGAACCTCCTCCAGGAGGCCTCGTAAGTCCTTCCGATTCAAGATCAGGCGATCCCGGTCATCGCGGCCATACCGCCGAACCAGGTCGATTAACTCGCCAGGAATGCCCCGTTGAGACATCCGGGCTTGCATGTGCTTGGTCGAATGAGGGGGGCTGATGTTTTCCATGCAGCCGTTCTAGTTCGGATCAGATTGGCTGTCAAGAAATCAATGGATGATTTTCATATTTGTTACTGACATGAAAGGTATGCCGTGTCAGAGGGCTGACTTGTCTTACCTCCGCCGGCTGACCTGACGGCCTTGTCAGGTTGGCGGGTCTAGTTGGGCTATGGCAGCCTGCCGGGCATGACGATGTCGTCCAACTCGTATCGTGGCTTTCGCTACCCAGCCGAGGTCATCCAGCACGCGGTCTGGCTGTATCACTGCTTCAGCCTCAGCCTGCGCGACGTCGGCGCGACGTCGAGCTGATCATGGCCGCGCGCGGCGTGGTGGTCAGCTACGAGACCATCCGCGAATGGGGGCTGCGTTTCGGCCGGCTCTTCGCCAACATGCTCAAGCGGCGCTGTCCTACGCCAGGCGATAAGTGGCACCTGGATGAGGTCTTCGTCCGCATCCAGGGCAAGCAGCACTATCTCTGGCGTGCGATCGACCAGGACGGGCACGTGCTCGATAGCCTGGTCCAGAGCAGGCGCAACACCAAGGCCGCAATGCGCTTCTTCCACAAGCTGCTGCGCACTTTGCAATACGTGCCGCGCGTGATCGTCACGGACAAGCTGAAGAGCTACGCCGCGGCGAAGCGCAAGATCCTGCCCGGCGTGGAGCACCGGCAGAGCCGCTACCTCAACAACCGCGTCGAGGTGTCGCACCAACCAACGCGACGACGAGAACGGCAGATGCAGCGGTTCAAGTCACCCCGGCACGCGCAACGCTTCCTCTCCATCCACAGCCGGATCCACAATCACTTCCAGCTCCGCCGCCATCGCCTGACTGCCTCCGAGTATCGTGCTGCGCGCGACTTCGCCTTCCAGGTCTGGCGCGATGTGGCCGGCATCGCAGACGGCCTGTAGCCGATCCGCCGTCCTCACGCCGCAGCAGGCCGCCTTTCGCCAACCTGACAACACCGTCGCGGCACAAGTCGATGCAGGTGCTGGCCGACTACGTCCGCGATGCCGAGCTGTTCCGCGACCATGCTGGGGATGGATTCTTATAGGCATGTCGATGCACCGGGACATCAAACTTGGAGCCATGTCTGCAAAACCGGCCATAGCCAAACCGATTGCGGATAATGGCAGAGTGGGCGCGAGTTGAGAGAGAAGGCCTCTACCCTTTTTACCATGAAGACTTCTGCATAGCTGAAATTCTTGCTGTTTCGAAAGTTTAAGAATCTGTGCTAAGACATGCGTTCGAAGATCAACCAACAGAGTCTTTACCATGCCCTAGAGACCGAAAAATTCCAATAGATAGTTTCAATTAAACTGCCGCAAGCTTGAGAACTTCTACAATCTACCCAAATAGGCTGTTGTTCTAAATCCGTTTCAGAAAAGCGTCAGCCCGGGAGTTTTCTAGCTTTGTTGACTTTGTATCCTGATACCAACTTTTTCCTACAATGCCGGGATCCATCTGAAATCATTTTGGGAGATATAGATGCAGGGTGAGAAGTCACGCTTATGGTGTGTCGCACCGTCCTAAAAGAAATTGATGACTTTAAAGCAGGAGGCAATGCTCGTCGGGCTCGCCGTGCTCGAGAGTTATCCTCTCGATTTCGACAGATGGTAAAGAATAAGCAACCAGATATACTCCGGTTAACGAATCCGAAAGTGGTTCTTGATTTTGTGCCAAGATTAACGCAAGCCTATGTCCTTCCGGAGTTGCTGAATACGGCCAAGAAAGATGATCGGATTGTAGCCGAGGCGCTTGCGGCTATCCAGGCGCTCGGCAGAGATGGTGCTCTCCTCACGGACGATACCGGCATCATGCTGACGGCTGATGAGGTACAACTTGCCTGCGTTGCTATACCCGAGAATTGGCGTTTGCCGCCTGAGAAGGATGAGCGAGACAAGCAAATTGATGAGCTCAAGGCTCAGGTGACACGGCTCTCCCGCACAGTACCAGAGTTGACCGTGGCTGTTAGCTCAGACGGGCAGTTAGTGATCGAGCCTCTGGTCGTGCAGCGAACCGTATACCCGCCGTTGCCGCCGGCACTGATTAAGGAACTTACCCTGGCTCTCGAAAAACGATATCTAATAAAGACTGATTTTTCGCGTGAGGAGGACAAAGGCATTGCTTTGGCTGAGTTCACGCTCCTTAAGAATCAGCGCACGGTTGCTGGCCTGCTAGCCAATCACCTCGCTGGTTCTCTGGGCCCTCAAGAATGGCAAGCTCCCTCTGGGAGTCTTATTCAAGCATATCATAAGAAGTATGCTGCTTGGACTACTAATGTACAAACATTCTTTGAAAACCTTCACACTATTCTTCCTGGTCAGTGTGGCAAAATGCCTATTGCTTTCTCATTGCATAATAGAGGCTCCGTACCTGCTGACTACGTACTGGTCGACATTGAGACGGTCGGCGGATTTTTGATAGAAAAATGCACGAAGAAAACTAAAACGTCCGCACCCGCCACTTCTTTTCCTGCCCCACCAGAAGCGCCAGCGTGGAAATCCGTTACATCTGACTCGTTTGGCTTGACATTACAGGCTCTGCAGGGAGCTCTTGGTAGGACGAACCCACTCCTTCACGAACCTTCCGACTATCTCACGCCGCGGCTCTTTCCTGCTTCCCAGCATAGCGATGACCCATACACCTTTTTCTGGCGGAATGGCTCGCCAAGCAGGTGGGTGGCGGCATGGGAGTTCCGCTGCACTGAATTCCGGCATCATGCCGAACCCGAGGTGTTTGCCCCATTGGTGGTTGCGCCGGCAGATAACTCGGTCACAAGAGGGGCAATGAAATTTCGCGCTTCTGCACGCAATTTGCCGAAACCTATCGAATGCACGGTAGCCTTTCGCGTTGATGTAGTAACTGGAGATACGGAAGCAGCAGCGCGCAGTCTGATGTTAGAAAATCCTTGGATTATGCCAAGCCAATTCGAGTAGGGGCCTATGGCATCAAACTTACGCGGATTGTAGCTTACTGAGCCGCTGGCGGTCCAGTCTCTGCCATACCGGAAAACACCGAAAGAGCTGTTTCCGCATGTTCGAGCAAGGCAGCATGGTTTGCCACACAAGGTTGGGTTGTCGGGAGCCGATGATGGTGATCCACCCAATCTGGGAGGCGGAAATCTCCTGCTTCTCATACATAGGCTATACCAACCCATGCTTTCCGCTTTCGACTTCTTCGTCGGACACACGAGACTCTTCCGCTTGATTTCGAAATTGACCGTTTGTCAATCGTGATCCAGTGTTGCTGGATTCATCCACAGTCAGTTTTCAGCACTCATCTTAAATATCGGAACAAGAATTGAGATACCTTCACTCAAGAGTCCATGGTAGTCCAGACATCGCTTCTGAGTTACAAACTCTTAGATGTGGATCGATAGACCTGAGTTTATTTCGTAGTTTTTGAGTTAAGAGGGCAACAACAGCAATAGGTGGAAATAGCTTATTACCTGGTTTAGACTGGTCAAAATGTAATACAAGTTTGATATTAGTTGCATGTAATACTTGAAGTGCAAGAGATAGCTCTTTATTATTACGCGCATTGCATCTCGCTGGAAGTAGTGCTGCGAGTGTAAATAGAGTCTTATCGATGAACTCCGCCTCGATATTCTCAGCCTTCTCGCGCTTACGCCCACGATAATCTTTAAATTCGATCAAGTAGGCGACCCGTTCAGGACCGACGGCAATAAGGTCAACTGCTTTCAGGCCCTCTCGGATTTTAATAAAATGCTTGTTGTAAAACGTCCAATCATCAAATTTTCCGACGGTCCACCCGTCAGCAAATTTCACTCGAAAGCCGTCTACTAACAATTCTGGCACGTTAGCCCTCAAGCTCATTGTAGCGTTCTGACTGAGTAAGCTCCTCATCAAGAGCTGCCAAACGGTCGATTTCCTCAAGTGAACTGCCCTGTTGAATCGAAATTCCTTCAGATCCTGGGCTGAGGGAGATAAACTGAGGCCTTAGATCCCGATATTCAGGCCTTTCTATAAGAATGGCAAATTCACGCAGTAAGAACAAGCTGTGGGTTGCTATGAATATCTGAATACCCAATTTGCACAGATCTAGGATGGTTCTAGCAACTTTAACAATCAGCACAGGATTTAGATTCGCTTCCGGCTCGTCCCAGAACAAAAATCCGTTATCAAGCAGAGCACTAGTGGCAACAAGCTGAGCAATCATACCCAGCTTACGCAAACCCTCAGCTACGAGTGGCATCTCCATGCGCCCAGCTTTTGTGCGAAGATAAAATCGGCCGATCTGGTCATATTCAATCGAACCGCCCATCGCTTGCTCTAAAGGTGCAATGAGGTCGTTCACCCTTGCGGGGCGTGGACCCCGCCGAGGTGGCAGTCCGAGAAGCAGACAAGTATCGCGCCAAGTCTCGTCAAACTCGACGACACTCCGATCATACAAAGAAACGAAATTTGGATAAATCGTCAGAAGCTCTCGCGTCGGAATGTAAGCTGGCGATACATCAAGCCACTCCGCCCCGGCCCTAGTAAGGGTGACTTCAGACTTGCTGCGTGTAGAGAACGTAAAATCGGTTCCCATATTACTATGCGTCATAGAGAGCCGAACGTCGCATCGTTGAGTCCCGGGCTGCCGTCGTGCCAGACGCCCAAGGCTTTCAGCTCGGAAAACGTTCGTCAATTTGTCTGCAAGGCGAGTTTGCAATTGCGCCTTTGCAGGGGGCGTTGGGGCTGCCTTGCCAGGCGCCGGAGAGTTCACCGCGAGAATCGCGTATACAAGCTTGAGTATGTGAGTCTTGCCAGCTCCATTCTCGCCAACAATGACGTTCAGGCTAGGGCTGAAGTGGATATCTGCCATCTGAAATACTGTAAAATTGCTTAGTCCAAGCCCACTCACGCAAATACGTTTAGTTGTTGAAATGGCCACTGTATCATTCCCCTTCAAGCAGTTCGCCGTAGCACGCATCTCGCGCCTCGGCAAAACCAACAGCTTACCGGCTGCTTGCAGGCTTCTGCGCCGGTGCAGCCGGCCTTGAAGCTCGATGATGGGTCAGCTGTTCGCTACTCGCATAAACTTTCCAAATCCAGACGTTCCGCTAACTACCAAGCCCGGCCATAGCTTGAAGTGTCGCCACGCCGCAGCTTCAGTGTGCAGGAATCATCTGATGCTGTTGAAAAAGGAGCTGAGATCGTTGTTGCAGCGACGCGAGCGGGCGTGATTCGCTGATCCTCCTGGTGCGGTGGAGGCGGCAATGATGGGCAAGCGGGTGGTGGCGGAGCCGCTATTCTACACGTTCCGGCTCGAGGACCATGTCCCTGCTGACCATCCCCTCCGCGCCGTCGACAGGTTGCTCGACACCGCGTTCATCCGCAGGGTCATGGCGCCGCACTACAGCGGCATCGGCCGCCCCTCGATCGACCCCGAGCTGATGATCCGCATGCTGCTGGTCGGCTATCTCAACGGCGTGCGCTCCGAGCGCAAGCTCTGCGCCGAGGTGCACCTCAACCTGGGCTACCGCTGGTTCTGCCGCCTCGGCCTGGACGGCGCCGTGCCGGACCACAGCACGTTCAGCAAGAGCCGCCACAGCCGCTTCCGCGATGCCGGCATCTTCCGCGCCGTGTTCGAAGAGGTCGTGCGCCGCTGTGCCGAGGCCGGCCTGGTGCCCGGGGACGAGGCGGCCGCCGATGGCAGCCAGGTCGACGCCTGCGCCAGCCGCCACAAGCGCCTGCCCGGACGCAGCACGCCCGAGGCATGGGTGGAGGATCGCAAGGCGCAGACCCGCCCGGTGCGCGAGTATCTGGAGGCGCTTGCCGCCGCCGCCCCGCCCCAGCCCGACGAGCCACAGCACGAGGCTCCAAAACACCTCTCGCCCTCTGATCCCGCCGCGGCCTGGAGCATCAAGCATGGCATGGGCGTGTTTGCCTACGAGACCAACCTGCTGGTCGACACCACACACGGCGTGATCGTGGATGTGGACGCCACGCCGGCGCGGCTGAGCCAGGAGATCGTCGCTGCCAAGGTGATGCTGGAGCGGGCGGAGGAGACGTTCGGGTTCGAGCCCGGCTGCCTGGCCGCGGACAAGAGCTACGGCACCGGGCCGTTCCTGAGCTGGCTGCTGGCACGCGGCACGGCGCCGCACATCCCGGTGCTGGACCGCACGGCGCAGACCGACGGCATGTTCACGCGAGAGAGCTTCACGTACGAGGAGACCGGCGACCTATGGCGCTGTCCGGCTGGCCACGACCTGACCTATCGCGGGCTGGAGCGCAGCACTGGGATGAAACGGTATGCGGCGCGCGAGCTTGCCTGCCGCTCCTGTCCGTTAAAGCCACGATGCACAATGGGCAAAGTACGCAGCCTGAGTGTCAGCATCCACGAGCCGGCGCGTCAGGAGGCGAAGGCGCTGGCGGGGACGGAGGCGTTCAGGGTCAGCAGACAGCGACGGCAGAAGGTCGAGATGCTGTTCGCCCACCTCAAGCAGCAGCTCGGCATCCGGCGATTGCGGCTACGCGGGCTGCAGGGCGCAGCCGAGGAGTTCAACCTGGCGGCCGCTGTGCAGAACATGCGGCGGCTGGCCAGCCTGACAGCCCGCACTTCAGCTCAGAATGCCGCAATCGCGGTGCCCGGGTGAAAGGCGAAGGCCTGCAGGCCTCGAACCCGGGAAAGCTTTGCCTGCAAGGCAACGGCTCAGGCCCGCTCCGCAGGCCCTTTTTCAACGGCATCATCTGATTCCCACACACTCATCGTGCAGCGTCAGTTTCTCGTCCACCACTTCACCGGCTTTGGCTCGCTCGCCGGCACTTGGTCACGGACACGGCTCGTTGAGCCAAGGGGACGGCCGAATTTGCGGCGAGGAGCAGCGGCCTTCGAAGCGTCCGCCTCCGGGCTGGGATGCTGCGACAGTAGCTGAAGCTGCTCCAGCTGCGCGCGCGCCTGCTCGCTTGCTTCCAGGTCCGCGCGCAGCCGCGTCAGCGTCGCTTCGACACCGTCCAGGGCGTGACGCAGGTCGGCCGCTTCCTCCTGCCGCGCCTGTGCCACCCTGCCCGCTTCTCCCAACGCCAGCTCGGCATGACCCAGCCGCGTCTGCGTCGCCCGTAGCTGCTCCGTCAGCACCTGCACCTGACGAGCGCTTTCTCCGCTGCCCTGGAGCAATGCCTCACCGGCTTGCCCGTGCCCGATCCCCGTGTTCTCGGTAGGGACGCGGGGCTGGCGTTCCCCACTTCGGCCGCCCTCTGCCAGGGTAAGCCGGACCACGGGTACCTCGCCGTCCTGCCTGAACCGGTGTCGGTGTGCTCCCGGCGTCGCCTGGTAGGGTGCTCGGCGCGGAGCCTCAGACTTGCCCGGCCTGGCGCTGCCCAGCTTGCCGAGCGCCTGACGCATGCGCGCCTCGGCGCCGTCCTCCAGGGTTTCGGCGTCGGCGTGTGGCTTGGCCCAGTGACCGCGAAGCTGTGCGTTTTGGCCATTTGGCTTCGTGATTTGCGCG
>CAXSEF010000046.1:0-24491 GCA_964236535.1 uncultured Acetobacteraceae bacterium | reverse complement strand
TGACCAACCAGGACGCAGCGGACATCAGCCGTGCCGTGCGCGAGCGGCTCAAGGCTCGCGGCGAAGTCGGCAGCGATGAGAGGGTTTACGCGGCCGTCGACCAGCGCGGCGACACCTACGACCTGCCGGTCGCCACGGGGGACAAGGTGCGCCTGTATCGCAGGACATGGGCCACGATCGACGGCAAGCCCGGGTGGATCGGGAACAACGGCGACGTCCTGGACGTGGTGGGCCAGTCCGAAAAGGGCCTGCGGCTGCGCGATGCGGAGAGACGGGTGGGAGACGTGCGGTGGCCTACCCTGCGGGATGACGAGTCCGGTCGCCTGCTGCTGGGCTTCGGCCACGCCCTGACCATCGACAGCGCCCAGGGCATCACGTCCGGCGAGCACATCAACGCCCTGCCCAGGGGCACGGCCGGCATCACTGCCTTTAAGAGCTACGTGGCCGAGAGCCGGCACGTCTCGCAGGTTCATACAATCATCTCCGAGGCGGCCACCTTCGAGGCGGTCAAGCGCGACCGGGCGCTTGGCGACAGGGCGGAAATCACGCCGCAGCATCTCTGGGATCGCGTGGCAGCGGACATGAGCGAGAAGCCCTACAAGGCGCTGGGCATCGATCTCGTGGCGGCGATCGAGCGCGGGCAGGCGGCGGACGTGGACCGTTTCATCCGCACCGAGCACCGGGTGTTCACGCAGAAGGCAGCGGGGCGTGACCACGGCACCGAGCTGCGCGGCCGGCTGCGCGATCAGAAGCTGCGTCGCGCACTGCAGAAGCACATCGGGCCTCTCACGGCTGCGGTGGACCGCCGGGAGGCAGCCATCCAGGAGCTCGCCGCCGCGATCGAGGCGTTCCCCCATGACGTACGGACCCGAGTGAGGAACGCCGTGGCCGCCCTTGAAAAGCAGGGGGAGATCGACCGGACACAGGCAGCCCAGCCCGCTGCACGCAGCGTCAGCCCGGGGATGTAGGCGATGCTCGATACGAGGGTGTCAGCAAATCCTTGCCTTTGAAGTTCCTGTTATGTTCTCATGGAGGAGTTTCAAGGCCATCGCATGTCACAACCGTCGTCCAACCTGCTTGCCGATCTTCCATTGCAGATCGCCTGCCTTGGGGCTGTAGGCACCGGGAGGATCGGTCGGGCTGGAACCTTCCTTTGTCGCCAGGTGGTCTGAGGTGGCGCGCGCCTACGACGGCGGCAACACCACGGGGTTCGTCAGCCCAGCCAGCGACAGCCTGGAGGGACCGATCGACCTCTCGGAGGTGCTCGACCTGCGCCGGCCGCAACGCTATCCGGTCCGGGTCAAGGGTGACGCCCTGGTGGAGCGCGGCATCCAGCACGGCGACATCCTGATCGCCGACGCGGCCGCTTCCCCCGCGGCGGGACGGGTGGTCATCGCCATGATCCACGGCGACGTGCTGGTCTGCCAGCTCGCCTATCGGGACGGGCAGTGGTGGCTGCGTCCTTCCGGCGCTGGCAAGGCACCACTGCTGGTCGCCGACGAGGCGGAGATCTGGGCGGTCGTGGCCGCCCTCGTTCGCACCCAAGTCTAGCCGTGGCCCGGATCTACGGGCTGATCGACGGCAACAGCTTCTATTGCTCCTGCGAGCGGGCGTTCGCGCCCGGGCTGCGCGGCCTGCCCGTGGTGGTGCTGTCCAACAACGACGGCTGCGCCATCGCGCGCACCTCGGAGGCAAAGGGCCTCGGCATCAGGATGGGCGATCCCTGGCATCTTGTGCGGGGCAAGCGGGAGCTGCGCGACGTGCAGTGGTTCTCGTCCAATTATGCGTTATACGCAGACCTTTCCAGGCGCGTGTTCCAGGTATTGGCCGACCGGGTGCCGCGGGTGGAGCCCTACTCGATCGACGAGATGTTCCTCGACCTGGCCGGGCTGCCGGGCAACCTGCACGACCGATGCCGGCAGCTACGCGAGGACGTGCTGCGCATCGCCAAAATCCCGACGTGTCTGGGCTGGGGACCGACCAAGACCATCGCCAAGCTGGCCAACGCCATCGCCAAGAACACCCCGGGGCTGCAGGGATTGTGCGATCTCACCGACCCCGAGGTGCGCGCTGAACACTATGCCCGCTTGCCGGTGGCTGAAGTTTGGGGCATCGGCGGTCGCACAGTCGAGAAGCTGCAGCAGGCTGGCGTCGTCACCATCGCCGACTTCCTGGTCATGGACCCTCCCATGGTGCGCGACATGCTGACCGTCGTCGGCGGCCGGGTGCAGGCCGAGCTGCGTGGAGTATCCTGCCTCCCGCTTGCTCAGGCTGCTGCCACCCGCAAGGGGATTGCCGTGACCCGGAGCTTCGGCCATCCCGTCACCACCTGGACGGAGATGCGCGAGGCGGTTGCTGCCTACGCCACGCGAGCTGGGGAGAAGCTGCGGGCCGAAGGCCTGCAGGCGTGCCACATGGCAGTGTTCCTGCAGACCAATCCGCACAAGCCTGGCGAGCTTTGGCACTCGGGGCAGAAGGCGGGATGCATCGAGCCAACCTCGGACACGCTGGCGCTGATCGGCGAAGCGCTGCGCATGCTCCGTCCGCTCTGGCGTGGCGGGCACCGCTACTTCAAGGCTGGCGTGGTCCTCAACGACTTGGTGCCAGCGCAGGACCAGCCGCGCATGCTGTTCGCCACGCGAGACCCCATCCGGTCGGCGAAGGTCATGGCAGCGCTGGATGTCGTAAACGCGCGGTATGGGCGCGGCACGCTGCGACCGCTGGCGAGCGGGATCACTCGCCCTTGGTCGACCCGGCACGAGCGGCTGTCACAGCGCTACACCACCAGCGTGGCGGAGATGCTCACCGCAACGGCGTGGTGAAACCGGTGCGGGTGCCGTGCTATCCTGAGCCAGCATGTCCGTTCCAAACACCTCGCGCCGCTTGCCTTGGGATATCCATCCGGCCCTGAGTGAAGATCGCCTGCGTATCTGTGCGCGGCTGCTGGCGAACGCACGGCGCGACGCGATCCGCATGGCCAGCTACGAAATGGGCGACACCACTTGGTCGGTCGGCTGCCGGGCCTACGCCTTCGGGCAGCAGCGCATGCGCAGGGTCGCGGAGAACAAGACCTACAACTGGCTGAGCGTGCTCGACCAGAGCAACCACTTCGTCTTTCTGATCCAGAACGTGCCTGTGCGCTTCTTCCGCGGCTCAGCGGACGAGCCGACGGCACGCACGCTGCGTCGGCAGCAGAACGAGGCGCAGCAGCTCGACTTGGCGCTCGGCGAGGATCTGGCCAACGGACTGGTGTTTCGCCTTGCCCTGGAGGCCGAGGCCGCTGAAGGTGTGGACCGAGTGGTGTTCCTGGCGCTGCGGGGCGAGGAAGGTCATGTCGAGTGCTTCTGGCCAGTGCCTCTCGATGAGGAACCACAGCGGGCAAGCGGGAAGGGCCTGTCTCAGCTGCAGCTTCTGACCGAGGATGGCACGCCGCCCTTGGCGATCGCGCCCGTTGGACACCGGCGGCCTCGGGTAAAACAGAAGGTATGAGTCACGTGATTTGTCGGATGTGGCCGAAAGCCGACGGTCCGCTTTCGAACGCAAAAGCTGGAAATGCGGACGTCGGCCAGACGGGGGCGTGGTCTTCCCTCATCGACTCATGATGGACCATAGCACGGCGCAAAAGAGACCCCCATTCTGTTCCCGTCGCTCTTGCATTGCGGACGGCCCCAGTCCTTTCTCCCGTATTCTGACTGTGAAACGGTAATAGAGGTAAGGCTCGAATTGCTCATCTTGAACGCTGTTCGCGTCGGTATACGTCGTCTTGTCGATCCTTTGGGTGAGTAGTGTCTTGATTTGCGCAGTATCAATCGCTGCTTATACTGTACGGTGGGCGTCGAAGATGCCCACAGTCTCACGATTGATGACATACATCTCTGTCTTCTAAGTATCGGCCCAGGCCACAAACCAATCGTTTTTATAGATCATAGCAAGATTTTTTTACTATTTATCCGATCGGTTGGAAGAGACCATCTTCCCGTCATGGCAGTCGTTCCCCGGCTTTCTTTACCAGTGCGGGGAGTGAGCACGCAGTGCACTGCCAAGACAAGCACGAGCCATGCGTCGTGCCGCGACAACTGCCCGGGCGGGGAGGAGTGTGTCTGACTATGACATTCGAACAATTGCGTGTCTTCGTGGCGGTCGCCGAACGACAGCACATGACCCATGCGGCGGAGTCACTGCACATGGCCCAGTCCGCGGCAAGCGCCGCAATCGCCAACCTGGAGGGCCGTCATGGCGCACGGTTGTTCGACCGGGTGGGGCGCGGCATCGAGCTGACCGAGGCAGGGCGCCTGTTCCTGGTCGAGGCGCGCATCATCCTTGCACGAGTGGAAGCGGCAGAGCTGCTGCTTGCCGAGATCGGCAGCTTGGCACGCGGAACCCTCGCGGTCCGGGCCAGCCAGACGATCGGGTCCTACTGGCTCCCTCGCCATCTGGTGGATTTCCGCAAGCGATATCCGCAGATCACGCTGCAGCTCGGGATCGGTAACACCACCCAGGTGGCGGCTTCGGTGCGCGAAGGCACCGCCGAGCTGGGCTTCGTCGAGGGCGAGGTGCGCGAGCCCATGCTCGACAGCGAGGTCGTGGCACACGACCAGCTCGTCCTCGTGGTCGGAGACGGCCATCCCTGGCAGGGCCGCCAGGCCGTGTCCGCGCCGGAACTGTCGGCGGCGGACTGGGTGCTGCGCGAGCCCGGCTCCGGCACGCGCGGCGCGATGGAGACGGCCTTGCAGCGCCTGGGCGTGACCGGCACCAGCCTTGCTGGCGCCTTGGCGCTGCCGTCCAACGAGGCCGTGCGATCGGCCGTGGAGTGCGGAGCCGGCGCCACCGTGATCTCCGCCTCGGTGGCCGCGCCCGGCCTGGAAGCCGGGCTGCTGCACCGAGTGCCGCTCGACCTGCCGCAGCGCGAGTTCCGCGTCCTGCATCACAGCGAACGTCATCGGAGCCGGGCGGCGCAGGCCCTGCTCGGCCTCGTGGGCGGTCCAGGACCACAGCGATCGGCACCTCAGCCATCGGGACCGCAGCCACCGCAGGACGGCAGGGCCGGGATGCACGGAGCCCCGAACAGCGTGCGCACGCCGCGCAGGCCTGCCGCAGACGCGGGCATGCCCCGCAAGGCGCCGCAGAACTGAGACGGATCGAACACATCGCAACATACGATTGGATGCGCGTCCCCCTTTCGGGGACTTTGGGTCGACCCATTCGGAGACCGGCCATGACAGACGCCACCCGCCGCGCCGCCTTCCGCAGCCTCGGCATTGCCGCCGGTCTGGCGGGCCTGGCCGGCAGCGCCCTTGCGGCGACCGGCGACATGCCGTCGCTGGCGCCGGCCGGCGCGACGCAGCTGTCCGAGCTGATGCAGCGACTGGCGAAGGCGCCCAGGCGCCGAGACTTCAAGACGGTGCCGATGATCCTGACCACGCCCGACCAGTGGGACCACGAGGCTCTGGACGAGGTGATCGCCTACCGCTCGCCCACCAAGCAGGTCTGGGACAACACCGACATCAAGAGCCCGTGGCTGAACCTCATGCGCAACTCCCTCAACGCGCAGGTCTGGTCGTTCAGGCATCCGGACTTCCTCGCCGTCTCCGCGACGCACGGCTCCGCGCATCTTGCGCTCTACGACGAGGCGATGTGGGAGAAGTATCAGCTCACGAAGCTGGCCGGCGATGCGTTCAAGACGAACACGCTGATCAAGGACCAGGGCGCGGCCTCCGCGGACGCGGCGAACTACGAGGACCCGGAAGGCGTGTTCTCGCCGCACGACAACTCGATCCCGGTGCTGATGCGCCGCGGCGTGGTGTTCCTGTCCTGCCACAACGCGATCTGGGAGGTGGCGATGAAGCTCCACGCCGACGGTCCCAACCCGGATCACCTGGCCCACGAGGCGATCGCCACCGAGCTGACCAACCACCTGATCCCGGGCGCGGTGCTGACGCCCGGCGCGGTCGGGACCCTACCCGAGCTGCAGCAGGCCGGTTTCCACTACGCCAAGTGAGGACACAGGGTATGACCATGACACTCCGGCGCCTCCTGCTTGGCGCGGCCGCGGCATTGGCCGTGACACTTCCCGCCCTGGCCCAGGCCCCCGCGCAGCCGGCCGATGCCGGGTGGCAGGGCCGGGCCGAGGCGCCACGCTACCGCGAGGACGTCTTCCCGCCCTGGCAGCACGGCGCCAACAACGACGCCACGGCGCGCGGCTTCGAGTTCACAGTGCCGGAGGTGGACGACCTCGCCGACTTCCACGGCGACCTGAGCGACCCGAAGCTCGTGCTCTACGTCGGCGGCAACTACTTCTTCGCCATGGCGCCGCTGGTACAGCAGTTCGAGAAGGAGCACCCGGAGTACAAGGGCCGCATCTTCTGGGAGACGATCCCGCCGGGCCTGCTCGTCAAGCAGATGGAGGCCGGGGGCACCATCACCTCGGGCAACATGACCTGGACGGTGAAGCCGGACGCCTACTTCGCGGGGTTGGTGAAGGTGAAGGAGCTGATCGGGAAGGGCGTGCTCACCGGGCAGGCGGTGCCCTACGTGACCAACACGCTGACGATCATGGTGCCGAAGGGCAATCCCGCGCACATCGCCGGGCTGGCCGATCTCGGCAGGCCCGAGGTCAGGCTTGCGATGCCGAACCCCGAGTTCGAGGGCATCGTCCGCCAGATCAAGGCGTCGCTGGCGAAGGCGGGGGGCGACGGGCTCGCCAAGGCGGTCTACGACACCAAGGTCGCGAACGGCAGCACGGTACTGACCCACATCCATCATCGCCAGACGCCGCTGTTCCTGATGCAGGGGATCGCCGACGCGGGCGTCACCTGGCAGTCCGAGGCCATGTTCCAGGAGCAGGCCGGCCACCCGATCGACCACGTAGACATCCCGGCGCAGCAGAACAGCACCGCGATCTACGCCGGCGCCGAGGTGAAGGACGCGCCGCACCCGCAGGCGGCGCAGGCCTGGCTCGACTACATCCACTCGCCCTCGGCGCTCGCGATCTTCGAGAGCTACGGCTTCAAGGCCTACCAGGGATGAGAACGGCCTCGCCCCACCAGGCGCGGCAACGCTCCCGTGGCGGCAGGGCGACAGGCCCGGCATGAGCGACAGGATGCGGTCCACGGTGCCAGGACACGGCCGCGACGGGTGGCATCGCAGGCCCGTGCCGCTCCGGGAGCGCCTGCGTTCGGCGGTCGTCGTGACGTCGGTGTTTCTCGTGGCCGCCGGCGCGGCGAGGGCGGACGAGCGCACGATCGCGGCCGGGCTGGACATCGTGCTGCACGGGTCCGCGCCGGAGCGTCCGGGCTGCGCCGCATGCCACCTGCAGAACGGGGCGGGACAGCCCGACGTCGGCATCCCGCGCCTCGCAGGGCTGACTTCGTCCTACATCGAGAGCCAGCTGGCCTATTTCGCAAAGGGCGAGCGGCGGAACACGGCCATGGCGCCGTATGCCCGCATGCTGAGCCCAGCGCAGCGCCAGGACGTCACCGACTACTACGCGAGCCTGGCGGTGCCGGCCATGGAAGCCCTCCCGACGATCCCCGGACCCCAGGCTCGCGGGGCGGCGTTGTTCATGGACGGAGATCCTCGCGCGGGATTGCTGTCGTGTTCGCAATGCCACGGCCCGACCGCGCTTGGCGTCGGCGACTTCTCCCCTGCCCTTGCGGGCCAGTCCGGTCCCTATGTTGCCGAGAAACTGCGGCAATGGCGTACCGGCGCGATGCGCGATCCGAAAGGCGCCTTCATGCGGGCGGAGGCGAGCCATCTGAGCGAGCCCGACATCGACGCGGTCGCCGCCTACGTCGCGTCGCTCAAGGATGACCAGAAGGTGTCGAAATGAAGCATTCCAGCTACGCCCTCGCAGGCTTTGCCGCCGTCGCCCTCGTCGGGGCCGCTGTGTGGGAAGACCGGGGCATTCCCGTTGCACGAACGGCGCACGCCGCCGAGACCGGCGACAAGCCGGCGTTCGAGCCGCCACCGGACAGCGCCATCCCGGAGGGCAAGTTCGGCGACGAGGTCCGCATGGGAGAGGCGATCTTCCGCGATCCCGCCATCCATGCCGCGCACTTCGTCGGCAACCAGCTCCGCTGCAGCAACTGCCACCTGGAGGCCGGGCGCCAGGCGGGTGCCGCGCCGATGTGGGCCGCCTACACCGCCTATCCCGCCTACCGCAGCAAGAACGGCCACGTGAACTCGTTCGAGGAGCGGCTGCAGGGCTGCTTCCGCTTCAGCATGAACGGCAAGGCGCCGCCGCTCGGCGATCCCGTGCTGGTCGCCCTGGAGAGCTACTCGTATTTCCTGGCGAAGGGACTGCCGACCGGCGAGGAGGCGCCCGGCCGCGGCTACCCCAAGCTCTCGAAACCGGCTCTGCCGGCCGACTACGTAAGGGGCGCCACCGTCTACGCGGCCCAGTGCGCCGCCTGCCACGGACCGGAGGGTCTGGGCCAGTCCTCCGACGGCAAGGTAGTTTTCCCCGCGCTGTGGGGGCCGCAATCGTTCAACTGGGGTGCCGGCATGGGCTCGGTGAAGAACGCGGCGGCGTTCATCCGCGCCAACATGCCGCTCGGCATGGGCGGCTCGCTGAGCGAGCAGGAGGCCTGGGACGTCGCGACCTACATGGACAGCCAGGTCCGTCCGCAGGACCCGCGCTTCACGGGCGACGTCGAGCAGACGCGGGTGAAATTCCACGACAACGCGTTCTCGATGTACGGCAGGACCGTCAACGGCGCAGTGCTCGGCGATCCCGCCCACACGCCGCCTGCCGGTACCGTGCCCGACGTCGCCCCCGCCGCCGCGGTGCAGCCGGACCCGGTCCCTGCGGCTCCGGCCGCAACGGCGCCGCAGTAGGATGACGCCCGCCACGGACCTGCCGGCGTCATCCGCGGCACAGGCCGACCCGATTTCCGGGATCGGCCTCGTTGCCAGGCGCAAGGCCGAGGCCACGAGGGTGGTGCGCCCGGTCGGCGCCTGGGTCGTCGCCGGCTTCCTGGTGTTCGCCATCCTGACCATGTGGGTCCTGGTCTCGGTGATCTTCGTTGCCCGCTCCTAGCCGCCGCCGCCTTCCCGGGGTGACCTTCCGATGAGCGAGACCGTGCCGGATCCCGGCTTCGAGGACGCCTTCCACAAGGCGGCGGAGCGCCACGAGCGGGTCTGGGTGTTCCTGGCCATGGCCCTGCTGACCCTGCTGCTGCTGGGCACCCTGTTCTTCGTGGCGCTGGACTACGGCGTGGTGGCCAGGACCGAGGGCTTCCGCCGCGACCCGGTGCCTGCCCTCGGCACGGCCAACGGCGAGCTGGTCCGCACGGGGCCGAATGCCTACTCGGTCTCCCTGCTCGCCCATCTCTGGGCCTGGACGCCCGGCCCCCTGCATGTCCCGCAAGGCGCCGCGATCACCTTCGTCGTGACCAGCGCCGACGTGCTGCACGGCTTCGAGGTGCAGGGCACGACGATCAACCTGACGGCCATCCCGGGCATCAGCGGCTCGGTGACCTACACCTTCGGCCATGCCGGAACCTACAACATCATCTGCAACGAATACTGCGGCATCGAGCATCAGGCCATGATCGGCACGATCGTCGTCGACCCGGCGGCACGGGCATGAGCGCCGTCCTCGGCGCAGGGACCGGCGCCGTGCCGCGCGGCATCGACGCGGCCGCCTCAGAGCGTCGCCTGATGCTGGGCTTCCTGGTCTGGGGGTTCTCCGCCCTGCTGGTTGGCGCGATGATCGGCCCGCTGCAGGCGCTGAACTACGGCGGCGTCGACGCCTACCCGGCGCTGCGCCCGGTGCTGCAGAGCTACTACCAGGGCCTCACCATCCACGGCGTGCTGAACGCCTACGTCTTCACCTTCTTCGTGACCTGCGGCCTGCTGGTCTACCTGCCGTCGCGCGAGCTCGGGGTGTCGCCGAACATGGCCCTGTGGCGGCTGTGCTTCGGCGCCATGGCGGCCGGCACGCTGATGCTGCTCTTTGCGATGTTCGACAACTCCTCCAGCGTGCTGTGGACGTTCTACCCGCCGCTCAAGGGCAGCGCGTTCTTCTATCTCGGCATGACGCTGCTCGTGCTCGGCAGCCTGCTGCCACTGCCGGTCGTGCTCGGCATGAGGGCGCGCTGGAAGCGGCTCCGTCCGGGCGAGCTGACGCCGCTCGTCACCTACATGAGCGCCGCCACGATGCTGATGTGGGGCCTGGCCGGCGTCGGCGCCGCGACCGAGCTGATCGTGCAGCTCGATCCCTGGTCGCTCGGCCTGTCCGACACCGTCGACCCGATGATCGCGCGCACGCTGTTCTGGTGGACCGGCCACCCGATCGTCTACTTCTGGCTGATGCCGGCCTACATCTCCTGGTACGGGCTGCTGCCGAGGCAAGTCGGCGGCAAGCTGGTCTCCGACCCGATGGCGCGGCTCACCTTCGCGCTGCTGCTGGTGTTCTCGCTGCCGGTCGGCACCCACCACCAGTATACCGATCCGGGCATCTCGCCGTTCTGGAAGGGCATCCTCGCCGCCCTCACCCTGTCGGTCGCGCTGCCGAGCCTGATCACCGCGTTCACCCTCGGGCTCACCCTGGAGTATGCCGGCCGCCTGCGGGGCGGACGCGGCTGGATCGGCTGGTTCACCGCGCTGCCCTGGCGCAACCCGAGCGTGGCCGCGCAGGTGCTGGCGATGGTCACGTTCATCTTCGGCGGTGCCGGCGGCATCGTGAACGGCAGCTGGCAGCTCGACAACATCGTGCACAACACCGTCTGGATCCCCGGGCACTTCCACATCACCGTCGGCACGGCGACCGCGCTGAGCCTGATGGGCGTCTCGTTCTGGCTGGTGCCGCATCTGACCGGGCACAGGCTGTTCAGCCCACGGCTGGCGCTGGCCTCGGTCTGGCTGTGGTTCGCCGGCATGTCCGTCTTCGCGATCGGCATGCACTGGGCCGGGCTGCACGGCGTGCCGCGGCGCGCCTGGGTCTCCGGCCTGCCGCACGGCGTCTACGAACGCGTCTACGGCGCCGCCCACCTGCCGCTGCTGCTCGTCGCCATCGGGGGCGTGATCCTGTGGCTGGCGACGATCGCGTTCTACGCGGTGTTCTTCAGCACGCTCGTGCGACGCCGCGCCTCGGGCCCGGTGCCGATCCCGTTCGCCCAGGCGTTCGGCGGCCGAGAGAGCTACGCGATCCAGCTCCCCGGCATGGCGGCGTCGGAGCCCGCGGGTATCGTCGCCCACCCGCATCTCTCGCCGCTGGCCCGCGTGCTCGAGCATCTCGGCGTCCTGACGCTGATCACCGCGGTCGCGACGCTCGCGGCGTATGTGCCGGTGTTCTGGCCGTTCCTCGGTACCGTCACGCACGCGACCGGGTGGAAGGTCTGGTGAGAGTGAGACGCCCGGTTGCGGCGCTGGCGGCGCCGCTGGCCCTCGGCGTCGCCCTGCTCGTCACCGCACGGGCGGGGCACGTGGCGCCGAGCGGCGCGCGTCTCGAGGATCGGGCTGCCCCGGCGCTCGTGCTGCCGGACGACCGCGGCGGAGTGTTCGACCTCGCGCACGAGCGCGGCGACGTGGTGATGGTCACCTTCGGCTACGTGAACTGCCCGGACGTGTGCCCGATGGTGCTTGGTTCGCTCGCCGACATCGATGCGCGGCTGGGCGCGGACCGCGCCCGCGTGCGACAGGTGTTCGTGACGCTCGACCCGGCCCGCGACACGCCGGCCGCGCTGCACGCCTTCCTCGCGCAGTTCTCCCCCGCGCCGCTCGGCCTTGCCGGTTCTCCCGCCGCGACCGGCGCCGCTGCGGCGGCGTGGGGCGTGACCTCGCGCCCGGCCGCGGGTGGCGCTTTCCTCGACCACACCGCGCTGGTCGCCGTCGTCGGGCCGGATGGCCGCGAGCGCCTGCGCTACGGCGTCGGCCAGCTCGGCGATCCCGGCGGGGTCGCCCGCGACATCGCCCGCCTGCTGCATGAGGGCTGAGGCGCGCCGGATCGCCGCGGGATCGGGCGTCGCGGTCGCGGTCCTGGCGTCCCTGGGCCTGCGCGACCCGCTCGCCTCGATGGCCGGCTACACGGCGGCGCTGATGGCGCTCAACCAGGTCGCGCCGCCGCTCCTGCTGCTCGCCGTGCGGGACAGAACGCCGCGCATTCCCTGGCTTGACGCGCTGCTCGACCCGTGGTCGACGGGCCTCGTCTTTGTCGGGCTGAGCGTCGCGATCAGCCTGCCCGGCGTGTTTGACCCATCGCTGGCGAACGCGCTCTACGCGCTGCCACTCGGCCTGCTGGAGCTGCTCTCCGGCCTGATGCTCTGGGCGCAGCTGATGCCGGCGACACGGTGCATTCGCCGGGATTGGCTGGCGGGCGGGCTCGCGTGGGGTGCGAGCATCCCGATGACCGTGGTCGCTCTGGCCTGGATGCTGTGGCCGCGCGTGCTCTACACGCCATACCTTGACGTCATCTGCCGCTGGGACATCCCGCCGCTCGCCGACCAGCGCTGGGCGGGTTTCGTCATGTTCGCAGCTGGGGTGCCGCTGCAGCTCGCAGGGGTTTGGCTGCTGCTCGGCCTGGGCCGCGTTCGGCAGCCCTCGTGACGCGACACGTCCCGCAGGCCTCCCGCTGCTCGGCGGTGGCTCTCGCTGCCGGCGTGATCGCGATCGCGATCAACACCGTGCTGCTGGTGGTGATGGCCCGGATGGGCCTGCAGACGGCGCATGGTGGGCTGCTGCGCCTGCTCCAGGACGTTGCCGGGCTGCCAGCCATGGGAAGCGCGGCGCAGCTGGTGTTCCACGTCCTTGTCGGGCTGCTGATGGCGCTCGGCTATGGTCTGGTGGCCGAGCCGATGCTGCCGGGACCGGCCTGGAGCAAGGGCCTGATCGCCGCGGCCGCGGTCTGGCTGCTGAACGCGGCGGTGGTCCTGCCGCTGATCGGCGAAGGCTTCGCCGGCACCGCCCATCTGCACCTCGCCGGCCTGCTCGGTTTCGCGTTCGCCCACACCGTGTTCTTCGTCCTGCTTGCCGTGCTGTATCGTCGGCTGCCCGAGGCGGGCGCCCGCTTCGGCCGGGGCGGACAGGAAAGGGGGATGCGATGAGCCAGGACACGACAACCGCGCCCCGCCCACGCCTGACCGGCGCCGCAGGCCTGCGCGAGACGATCCGGCAGTTCACGCCGAACTGGTTCACCGTCACCATGGGCACCGGAATTCTGGCGCTGGCGCTCAACCAGGTCCCGGTGCCGCTGCCGTTCCTGCACACGCTCGGCGAGGCGGCATGGCTGCTGAACATCGCGCTGTTCACGCTCTTCAGCGCGCTCTACGCCGCCCGATGGATTCTGTTCTTCGAGGGGGCGAGCCGCATCCTCGGCCATTCCGTGGTCTCGATGTTCTTCGGCGCCATCCCGATGGGGCTCGCGACCATCATCAACGGCTTCCTGGTGTTCGGCGTGCCGCACTGGGGCGGTGCCGCGGTCCGCATCGCGGAGACGCTGTGGTGGATCGACGCGGCGATGGCCGTCGCGTCGGGCGTGCTGATCCCGTTCCTGATGTTCACCCGCCAGCGGCACAGCATCGAGAGCATGACGGCTGTCTGGCTGCTGCCCGTGGTCGCGGCGGAGGTGACCGCGGCGAGCGCAGGCCTGCTTGTGCCATATCTCGGCGATACGCACGCCGCGTTGCAGGTTCTGGTGCTCGGCTACGCGCTCTGGGCGTTCTCGGTGCCGCTCGCCATGAGCATCCTCGTCATCCTGCTGCTGCGCCTGGTGCTGCACAAGCTGCCGCATCGTGACATGGCGGCGTCGGGCTGGCTGTCACTCGGCCCCATTGGCACGGGCGCCCTCGGCCTGATGCTGCTCGGCGCCGACGCGCCGCGGGTCTTTGCCGCCTCCGGCCTCGCGGGTATTGGCGAGGTCGGCCGTGGCATGGGCGTGATCGGCGGCACGATGCTGTGGGGCTATGGCCTCTGGTGGCTGCTGCTCGCGATCCTGACGACCGCCCGCTACCTGCGCGAGGGCATGCCGTTTAATACCAACCGCCTTTATAGCTGACCGTCGTCAACCACGCCGCCTCCGCCATCTGACGTGTTTGAGTGACAGTCAGCCATTAAGGCGGTTGGTATAACATCGGCTGGTGGGGCTTCACCTTCCCCCTCGGGGTCTATGCCGTGGCGACCCTGACGCTGGCGCGACAGACCGGCCTCGAGTTCCTTGCGGCGTTCGGAACCGGGCTCGTGGCCTGTCTCGTGGTGTTCTGGGCCATCATTGCACTACGCACCCTGCGCGGCGCATGGCGGCGCACGCTGTTCGTCTCGCCGTGCCTGCTGACCGGGGCGATCCCGTGCGACTTCGAGGCCGGCCGGCGCGCAGTGGCGGCGCCGGACTGGTAGCGCCGCCCCATCCGCGCCGGAACAGGCTTGCAACCCGTGGCCTTGCCAGGCCGTGCACAACGACCCGTCAAGGCAGCAAGGCTGGGCGCTCCCTCCGCTGCCATTCCAATGGCCCAAGCGGGCCATCGGAACCTTTGGCAGCTACGCCCAGACCCGCAAAGGGTCCAAGGACCCTTTGATCCCATTGACTTAAACAAGGGTTTCCAAAGGCGAGCTTTTGGCGGGGTCCAGGGGCAGAGCCCCTGGCCTTGCTGCCTGAGCGGTCATGGCCAGGGTCCGCTGGCATCGGGGCACGGCACCGGCAGCGGGCGGGGCGGGACTACGATGCCGCGCGGCGCACCAGCTCGAACAGCCCCATGCCCGCAAGCATCGCGGCCACGAAGACAGGCACCGGCCACGCCGCCTGCCCCGCAGCCGCCGGCACCAGGTCCGCCAGCGCCGGACCCGGACAGAGCCCGTCCAGTCCCCAACTCACGCCGAACAGCGCCGCGCCGGCGAGCAGGCGCCGGTCGACACGCCGGGCGGTCGGCAGATGGAACCTGTCGTCGCACAGCGGGGCGGCGCGGCCGCGCAGGACCAGGGGGAACCCGATCGCGGCCACGCCCGTCGCACCCGCCAGCACGAAGGCAAGGCTGGGGTCCCAGGGGCCGGCGACGTCGAGGAAGCCCAGTACCTTGGCCGGGTCGGTCATCCGCGACACGGCAAGGCCCAAGCCGAACAGCAGGCCCGCAACCCCGGCCGCGAGGGATCGACGCATCCTAGCCTCCGATCAGATGGCGGGTCACGAACACGGTGCCCATGGCAGTCGCAAGGAAGGCGGCCGTCGCGGCGAATGAGCGCGGCGACATCCGGGCGATGCCGGCGACCCCGTGGCCGCTGGTGCAGCCGCCTGCGAGCCGGGTTCCGAACCCGACCAGCAGGCCGCCCGCGACGAGCAGCCCGGTCGAGGGCGTCACCGCGATCGGCACCGCCCTTCCCGCAAGAGCGGCAACGAGCAGCGGCGCCGCGACAAGCCCGGCCAGGAAGGCGAACCGCCATCCGGTATCGCGCACTCCCCGCACGAGCAGCCCTCCGACGATGCCGCTGATCCCGGCAATCCGGCCATCGGTCAGCAGCAGGAAGACCGCCGCCAACCCGATCAGGCTGCCGCCGAGCAGGGCGGTCACAGGCGTGAATGTCCCGGCACATCCGTCTCCGATTCTCGGGTGAAGGCGCGGCCCTGCGCGGGCTTCGGCAAGGGCGGCCGGTCGTCATGCCAACCCTGGCAGGCCGCGCACGAGCATGTAGGCCGCGACCAGGAGGATGAGCGTGGCGAACACGGTCGTGAGCAGCCCGCCGACCGCGGCCATGCGCCTCGCAACCCGGGTGCCCGCCAGGCCGCCGACCAGGCCGCCGCCGATGAGCACGCCCGCAAGCGGCCAGTCCACCAGCCCGGACAGGGCGTAGTTGGCCGCCGTGGTGAAGCCGAACGCCGTGACCGCCACCAGCGACGTCCCCACCGCGTTGAGGATCGGCATCCCTGTCGAGCTGACCAGCCCGGGCACGATCAGGAAGCCGCCGCCGATGCCGAAGAAGCCGGAGAGCACCCCGGTGACGAGGCCGTAGCCCAGCACCCTGGGCGCGTTCTCCCGCGTGCACTGGGCGCCCGGCGTGCCGGCGTTGCCGCGCCCGCGCAGCATGGCGACGCCCACGGCGAGCATGAGGACCGCGAACAGCAGCAGCAGCCGGCCGCCGTCGAACCGCTTGCCCGCCGTCGAGCCCGCGAGCGCCCCGAGGACCCCGGCGGCGGCATACAGGCCGCCGCACCGCCACTTCACCGTGTGCTCGCGCGCATGGCTGACCAGTCCCGTGGCGGCGTTGGTGGCGACGGCGAACGCCGCGGTCCCGATGGCCAGGTGGGGATTGCGCACCCCGACGACGTAGACCATGAGCGGGACCGCGAGGATCGAGCCGCCCCCGCCGACCAGCCCGAGGGTGAACCCGATCACCGTGCCGCAGGCGACGCCCAGCGCGTAATGCACGAGGCTCAGCGTCATGCGTCCGACACGGTGACGATGCCGGTGCCGCCGGCGCCGTGCGGCGCGGCCAGCCACTCGCGGCCCTTCAGCATGAAGTTCCAGTAGACCGCGGGCAGTATCCTGCTCTTCAGGCCCCATGCGGCGCGCGTCGGCTTCGTTCCGTCGTTCAGCCAGGACGGCAGGCTCGGCATCAGCGTGCCGCCGTATCCGAACTCGGCGAGCACCACCTTGCCGCGCTCCACGGTCAGCGGGCAGGCGCCGTAGCCGTCGTATTCCGCAGCCGGCTCCCTGCCGTCGAGCGTGGCGAGTACGTTCACGGCCACCACCGGGGCCTGCTTGCGCGCCGCCGCCATGGTCTTGGCGTTCGGCGTCGAGCAGCCGTCGCCGAGGCCGTAGACGTTCGGGTGGCGGAGGTGGCGCAGGGTGGCCGGATCGACGGGAATGAAGCCCGTCTCTCCTGCGAGCGGGCCGTTCCTCACGCAGTCCGGCGCGACCTGCGGCGGCACGACGTGCAGCATGTCGAAGCCCCGCTCGACGCGCTCCGGCGTGCCGTCGCCGGCCGTGCGCTCGAAGGTCGCGGTCCGGCGCGGGCCGTCCACGGCGACCAGCGTGGACTTCAGGCGCAGATCGATCCCGTATTTCTCGACGTAGGACATCAGGGCGGGCACGTAGGCGGCCACGCCGAACAGGGCCGCAGCCGCGGTGTGGAACTCGACCTTGATGTCGCCGAGGTCGCCCGCCTCCCGCCAGATGTCGCAGGAGAGGTACATCGCCTTCTGCGGCGCGCCCGCGCACTTGATCGGCATGGCCGGCTGGGTGAAGAGCGCCCGGCCCTTCCTCGTGGCTCTCACGAGGTCGCGGGTGTAGGGCGCTAGGTCGTGGCGGTAGTTCGACGTCACCCCGTTCGCGCCGAGTGCTTCGGACAGGCCCGGGATGGCGTCCCAGTCGAGCTTCAGGACGGGCGCCGCGACCAGCACGCGGTAGCGAACCGTCGAGCCGTCGGCGAGCACCACCTGGTCGCTCCCGGGCGCGAAGCCGGCCGCCGCCTGCCTGATCCAGGTCGCCGCGTCGGGCATCACGGCGCCCATGTCGCGTCGCGTCGACTCCGGGCTGAAGACGCCGGCGCCCACCATGGTCCAGCCGGGCTGGTAGTCGTGCGTGGCGGACGGCTCCACGACGGCGATCGACAGCGACGGCCGACGCTTCAGCAGGCTGGCGACGGTCGCGATCCCGGCGCTCCCGCCGCCGACGACGACGACGTCGAAGCTCCGCGAGGCCGGCCCGCGCCCGCCGGGCGTGCGCGCCGCCCGGTCGGGAAGGCGTGGCCGGAGCGAGGACAGGTCGAGGCCCGCGTCCGAGGCCGTGCGCAGGACCGCCTCCGCGCCGGCCGTCGGCGCCTCGGCCAGGGCCCAGAGCGTGGCGGCCCGCGTCCCGGTCCCGCAGTAGGCCAGCACCGGGGCGTCGAGCCTGCCGAGCGCGTCCGCCATGCGGGCGACGTCCGCGTCGCCGATCCGTCCCGGCACGACCGGGATGTGCTCGAACGCCATGCCGTGCCGCGCGGCGGCCTCCGACATCGGGCCGGCGGCGGGCTGTCCGGCCGCCTCGCCGTCGGGGCGATTGCAGATGATCGAACGGAATCCCTGCCTTGCGGCGTCCTCGACCTCCCTCTCGCCAAGCTGGGACGAGACCGAGAAATCCGGCGTCAGCTTCCTGAAGCCCATGGGCATCCTCCTGTTGCGTGGCCGGCGACGGCCCGTGGCCGGCGAAGCCCGCCCGCCTGCGCGTCGCGCAGGCCGTCGCGTCCCGTCGCCGTTCCCGGCCCGTCGCTCACAGCCTGTTGAGCGGGATCTTCAGGTAGCGCGTCCCGTCTTCTTCCTCTGGCGGCAGGTGGCCCGCGCGCATATTGACCTGGATGGAAGGCAGGATGAGCCTGGGCATCCCGAGTTGCGCGTCGCGGCTGGTCCGCATCGCCACGAACTCGTCCTCGGTGACGCCTTCGCGAACGTGGACGTTGCCGGTCCTCTCGGCGCCGACGGTCGTGGTCCAGGCGAAGCTGTCGCGGCCCGGTGCCTTGTAGTCGTGGCAGAGGAACATCCGCGTCTCATCCGGCAGCGCCAGCAGGCGGCGCATGGAGCGGTAGAGCTGGCGGGCGTCGCCGCCCGGGAAGTCGGCCCGCGCACTGCCGTAGTCCGGCATGAACAGTGTGTCGCCGGTGAACACCGCGTCGCCGACGACATAGGCCATGTCCGCCGGCGTGTGGCCCGGGACGTGCAGGGCGATCGCCGGGATGCTGCCGATCGAGAAGCGGTCACCATCGTCGAACAGCTGGTCGAACTCCGAGCCGTCGCGGGCGAACTCGGTCCCGGCATTGAAGAGCTTCCCGAACACCTTCTGCACCGTGACGATCTCGCGCCCGATCGCGAGCCTGCCGCCCAGAATGCCCTGGAGGTGGGGGGCAGCCGACAGGTGGTCGGCGTGCGCGTGGGTCTCCAGCAGCCATTCAATCGTCAGGCCGTTTGCCTGGACAAAGGCGACGATGGCGTCTGCGGACGCCGTCGCGGTGCGGCCGGCCGCGACGTCGAAGTCGAGCACGCTGTCGATGATCGCGCCGATGCCGGTCGCCGGATCGTGGAGGACATGGCTGGCCGTATTGGTGGACTCGTCGAAGAAGCTCTCGACCGCGAGCCTCGGGACATGGGCGGTCAGGATCTGATCGATTGCCAGCATCAGGTTCGGATCGGACACCGACCATCTCCAGCGACAAACGGATAGGGTTACACTAGACATGTAATTCTGTAATAAAGGTTGGTCAAGGCGAGTCGCAGCCAAGGGAGGCCAGATGGGGCCGGAGTTGATGGGAGGGATCGGGGGAGTCGGGGTGCGGCCACTCCGGATCGGAGACGCCGCCCCGGTGTTCCAGGCCCGCACGACCATGGGCAGGGTCAGCCTTGACCAGTATCGCGGCCGATGGGTGGTGTTCTTCTCGCATCCCGCCGACTTCACCCCGGTCTGCACCAGCGAGTTCATCGGGCTTGCCCGGGCGGCGCCGCAGTTCGACGCGTTGGGCTGCGTGCTGCTCGGCCTGTCCGTCGACAGCCTCTACGCGCACATCGCCTGGGTCGAGGCGATCAGGCGCATCTTCGACGTGGCCGTGCCGTTCCCGGTCGTCGAGGACCCTTCCATGGTGATCGGCAGAGCCTACGGAATGATCGACGAGGCGGCACAGGACGCCTCCGCCGTGCGGGCCACCTACTTCATCGATCCGGTCGGCGTGATCCGTGCCATGACGTGGTATCCGCTGACCGTCGGCCGCTCTGTCGACGAGATGCTCAGGATGCTGGCCGCCCTGCAACGCACCGCGGGCGGCGAGGTCCTGACGCCGGAAGGCTGGATGCCCGGCGACCGGCTCCTGCTGCCGCCGGCACAGGATGTCGCCGAGCTTTCCGACGACGCACACCGCGAATCCTGGTTCTACCGGATGCGGAGCGAATGACGGCCATCCATCAATCCCGCGAACTGGCCGGCGTCGTGGCGGAGAAGCTGAAGGTGTACGCACAGCCGCAACGGCTGATGATCCTGTCCTGTCTTCTGGAGGGCGAGCGGACGGTCGCCCAGGTCGACGAGGTGACCGGGATCGGCCAGCCCGCGCTGAGCCAGCAGCTGGCCGAGCTGCGCCGCGCGGGCGTTGTTCTCGCAAGACGAGCAGCCAGGGAGGTCCATTACCGGCTTGCCGACGACGGCATCACCCTGTGCGTGCGCACCCTAGAGGCGATGTTCGGCGGACATGCGTCTGCGGTCGAGCCTGGTGCAGGGACGGACAGGCTGGCGGCGGAGACGCCGCGCGCACAGGTCGCGTCCCCAGGCGCAGCGGTATTCGCGACGGTGCGTCACCAACCCTGAGAGCAAATCGGCCGTGCGGCGTGCGCTATCCTGTACAGGACCCGGTTGATCAGACACCATGAAGGAAACCATGCGGCGAATGCTGCAGGTGAAAGCAGGGCCTGACGGACGGCGGCTGGTGTCTGGTATCCAGGCCGCTAGATGAGCCAGATTGTGTTGCAGGTTTCGCGAAAGGCCGGAAGCGCTAGGCGCAGCTGCTCGACGATGTCGAAGGTCTGCACCCAGAGCAGGTTCTCCTTCAGCGTGCGAATGAACCGCTCCGCGCAGCCGTTGCCTTCCGGTGCTCTGACGAAGGCCGGAGAGCTTTGGGCACCAAGGCATACCAGCTTGTCCTGGAAGACAGCAGACATGTACCCGGCTGCCGTGATCGTGTCGGACGTAGAGCCCGGCAGTCACGCCTTTGGCAAACACGCCAGAATACTGGCGCACGCACTGGCGGAATGGTTCGAGCGCCTCGAAGCGGGTGCTATGGCGGGCGGCGTGGATGCCGACGCATTCGGCACTGTGGTGATCCACGGCGGTGACCACTGCAATCTGCGGTTTGGGAAGGGTCTGGCCGAAGCTGGTGATCGCCTTGCCTCGACGATCAATCAGGCCGCTTTCGATCTGATGGACGAGGACCGCCCGGCTCCAGCCATGCTCGGCCGCCTGACGCATAGTCATCTGCCGGCAGTGGGATGTCCGGATCACTCGTCGCGTGGGTTCACCGCGGGTTCAAGAGATGCGTCCTGTGGCTCGACCGCGGGTGTCGCGTGCTCCTGCGGCTCTAACCCGCCAGCCTCGCGTCCACTTGTCAGGCATCCGATCCAGCAAGCGACGGGTGAAGCTGAGGACCTCGTCGCAGTGGTTCATCTCGGATCCCAGCCCCCTGTAGCCGATGGCAGGCCGCTTGAAGCGTTCGACCGCGTGCATGGGGTCACGTCACCGTTTGCTCGAAACTGCACGTTAGGCAGCGCGTGGGCTGAACGCTTGGGGAAACGTCAGCGTCTCAGGCCGCTAAGTGTCTCAGCCACAGCTCGTCAGCCCTAGAGTATGTTCAGGCAAAGACTCTGCGATGATCCCGAACTGAGCAAGAACACTGTCGCAGGCATCGTGAAACGAGGCAGGACCTCGTCGACGGACGCCTGATCCGCCAGGTGTTCCCGGCTCGCGCTGCCTGCCGCCTTATCCTGGGCGCTCCACGGCTCGATCGCTAATTGGTCGTTGTAACCTGAGCCTGTTCCAGGCCCTTGGTGCCGGCCAGGCTCGCACCCTTGAACGTCGCCTCGTCCAGCTTTGCCCCGGTGAAGTCCGCGCCATCCAGGTAGGCGCCCGCGAAATCCGCGAAGCTCAGGTCCGCCCCCCTGAAGTTCGCGTTCCGCAGCCTGGCGAACCGGAACAGGTTGTGCCCCAGCTCCGCCCCCTCGAAGTCCGCGCCGTCGAGGTTGCAGCTCATGAACTCCGTGCGCAGCAGCCCCATGGACTGGTTGGCGATCACAGCCGACATGTGCGCGTGGGCGAAGCTGACCCCGCGCATGTCGTCGAAGCTGAAGTGCACCGCCGTGTTGGAGTCCGACAGGTCGGCTCCCACGAAGCTCGCCGACTGGTCGGCCGTGTTGTCCATGGCGTTCGAGGTCACCACGGTCTGCAGCGTCGCGCCGCGCAGGTTCGCGTGGTCGAACCGCGCCTTGATGAACCAGGCGAACGTCAGGTCCGCCTTGGCCAGGTCGGCGTCCGTCAGGTTCGCGCCCACCAGCTTCACCCCGTGCAGGTTGGCTCCCGCCAGGTTCGCCTTCACGAGGTTGGCCTCCGACAGGTCCAAGCCGGTCAAATCGTCGCCGCTCATGTCCATGCCCGACAGGTCGACCTTGCCTGCCGGCGCTGCCGCCACGGCCGCACGCACGTGCCCGGCGTCCATGTGGTCGGATGCTTGGGCAGGCCGCGCGAGGAGAACGGGCGCGGCCAGCAGCAGGGCGGCGGCCAGGCGAGAGGTCCGAATGGTCATGGCGCATCCTTCCTTGATGATCTTTGTGGGTCGCAGCCGCCGTAGCCCGGGTGCCTAACCCAATGGCCGAGATGAGGCGCGTCGCGGATAGACAGTGTTCCTAGAGACTCGACTTTTCGTCGTTTTCTTCCTTGCTGGGCAGAATGCCGGGTTCCAGCTCCTGAGAAGTTGGGAGGGCGTTCATCAGCGCTGCTGGCAGCGTGTCGGCCCCGAACAGACGATAGCGAGCGACCCCGATCGGCGCGTCGACGTGGCGTAGTGCATATTCCACCACAATTCGATTGTGCTCGCGGCAGAGAATCAGCCCGATGCTGGGATTGTCGCCCGGCTCACGGTCTCGGTCGTCCAAGGCGGCAAGGTAGAAGTTCATCTTGCCCGCGTGCTCTGGCTGGAACGGACCCATTTTCAGGTCGACCGCGACTAGGCAGCGCAGCCGTCGCTGATAGAACAGCAGGTCGACGTAGAACTCCTGACCGCCAATCTCGAGACGGTGCTGGCTGCCGATGAACGAGAACCCTTTGCCCAGTTCCAGTAGCAGGTCCTTGACCCGGGCAATGAGTGCCCGTTCGAGGTCGCGTTCGCGGGCCGCCGGCTGCAAGGTTAAGAAATCGAACTGGTAAGGATCTTTGAGCACCTGCTGCGCCAAGTCGGAAGTTTCCGGAGGCAGGACGCGCCCAAAGTTGGTGACGGCGCGACCCTGGCGATCACGCAAGCTTCTGTCGATCTGCATGGCTAGCACAGGACGGCTCCACCCGTGCTCGATGGTCGCTTCGGCATACCAGAGGCGGGCAGCGCCATCCTTGACCCTGAGCAGCTCGATGTTCTGACCCCAGGGCAATTTGCCAACGATCCGTTGGAGAACTGCCGGATTGGGCCAAGCCTCCGCAAAGGCACGCATGTAGCGCAGGTTGACCGTGGAAAACCCCCGTGCATCGGGAAATTCGGCACGCAAGTCTGTTGCGAGTCGGTCGACAACCTTGCTGCCCCAGCCGTCTTGCGCCTGCCGCTCAAGAATATCTCGACCAATGCGCCAGTAGAGGCCGATCAGCTCGCTGTTTACCGCGAGTGCAGCACGCAGGCGGGTTTCGCGTATCCGGATCTTGAGCTCGGTAAGCCAGCCGGCGTAGCTGGTCGATGAAGGAGCGGGAGCCTTCATCGGTGACCGGTCATCGAGACAGCCTGACCACCTCGCTGGAGACAGCTCTGGTTGAACAGTCTCACAAGCTCCCGCCTTCCATCGCGTGCTGATCGAGCATCACGGCCAGCGTGGCGCTTGCTCCATACAGTCGATCTTTTCCCGTCACGCCCGATCC
Organism: uncultured Acetobacteraceae bacterium; assembly: GCA_964236535.1. Classification (GTDB taxonomy): domain Bacteria; phylum Pseudomonadota; class Alphaproteobacteria; order Acetobacterales; family Acetobacteraceae; genus CAXSEF01. Next base: position 945 of record CAXSEF010000046.1, on the reverse strand, counting down.
CTTCGTCGCCATGGTAGCCAAATAGGTAGGGTCGGGCTGAGCAGTCAGGCTGATCCAGCCAGCTCAGCCCGACGGCGATTATTGAGGTTGAGACGAGGATAGACGCGTCATACCTCGGTTCCTTCAGACAGTGTGAGCGCATCCTCGGCATCGACGCCCAGGTAGCGCACCGTGCTTTCCAGCTTGGTGTGGCCGAGCAGAATCTGCACCGCTCGCAGGTTGCCGGTTCGCTTATAGATAAGGGCCACCTTGGTGCGACGCAGGCTGTGCGTGCCATACGCCGAGCGGCCGAGCCCGATGCTTTCAACCCAGTCACCAACCAGACGCGCATATTGCCTCGTGCTGATGTGATCGTCGGCATCAATCCGGCTGGGGAACACGAAATCCGGCAGCCCGCCTCCACGATGAGTCAGCCAGGCAATCAAGCTGTCCCGGGTCTGCTCGGTCAGTTCAAATTGCACCGGCTTCCCGGTTTTCTGCTGCACGATGGTCGCGCGGTGCCGTGCCGCGGCGTTGATGACGAGCTGGCCGATACGCAGCTGCACGAGGTCACAACCGCGCAGCTTGCTGTCGATTGCGAGGTCAAAAAGCGCCAGGTCGCGGATGCGGCCCTCACGCTGAAGGGTAAGACGGATGGACCAGACCTGCTTGGGCTTGAGGGGCGGCTTGGGACCGACGAAAGCGCCCTTGTTCCATGGAACTACGGGCCGCGTGGTCGGGGACACAAGCTTCGGGTTTGAGGGCTGCATGACGATCTCCTGAACCGCGGAAGGGCGGCAGGAGATTGATCATCGGACCTTGTGGCTGCGGACGAGCCGTATCGGTGCAGGTGGCCGCGATCATGTCCGCTCTTGGGGAGTAGTCCCGAGCGTCTGAATGTCCGAGATGCGGCGCAAAGCAGCCGTCCGCTGTACGACTCCCTGGTTCACCTTCTGCCCTAAACGC
>CAXSEF010000045.1:0-24729 GCA_964236535.1 uncultured Acetobacteraceae bacterium | reverse complement strand
GGCAAGGCTGTAGGCCTCGTCGACGAACAGCACGCCGTCCAGGGCGAGCTGGACGGTCTCGCGCACCTGGATAGCGGTGTGGCCGATGTAGCCGGCAACCAGGGTAGAGCGGTCCGCCTCCACCAAGTGGCCGCGCTTGAGGTAGCCGAGCCCGTGCAGGATCTCGCCCATGAGCCGGGCCACAGTGGTCTTGCCGGTGCCGGGATTGCCGAGGAACACGCAGTGCAAGGCGGGAAGCTCGGCCTTGTGACCGTGAAGGGCACGCTCTTTCTCGATCGCCAGCACGTCGATCAGCTTGCGGACCTCCGCCTTGACCGAGGCGAGCCCGACCATGCCGTCCAGCTCGGCCAAGGCATGGTCCAGCGAGCGCGACTGGCGTGAGACCGGAGCAACGGCGGCCGGGGCAGGGGAGGCGTCGTTCCTGTCCTGCCGACGGGGTGGCGGGGGAGGCGGTCGGTTAGCGCTAGGCCTGCGCTGCCCTGGCCCAACCATGGCGGTCCGCCACAGGCGCCAGGCGGCCACGGCGCTGCAAAGCAGGAACAGGGTGCCTGCGAAGTCGGTGAGCAGCGCCCAGGCCACGTAGACCGCCACCAGGACGCCAAGGACGCGGAGCAGCGACCACTGCATGGTCAGTCCGCCGCGTCCTGGTCATCGCGGTGGAAGCGGTTGGCTCCGACCAAGCCCGCCCATTCGGGGCGGCGGAACCAGACGGCCCGGCCGCAGCGCAGCGGCTTGCTGCCGCGCACGAGGATGAACGCCTCGTCGGTGCGGGTGTCCTGGGTCAGCTCGTCCGGCTTGATCAGGGCGCGCTTGATCTCGGATCGGTTTTCCGAGCGTCCGGAGCTGCTGGAGGCGATGCCGGAGCGGGCCTGGCTGCCCTCGGTATCGCCCTGGCTGGTGGAGACGACGCCATACTCGCCGCACATGGCGGACAGCTCCCTGGCGGTGTCGGGGTCCTGGACGGCGGCGAACAGGCGCCAGGAGGTGCTGTCGTACCAGGCCTGCTTGCCCTCGCGGCCCCACTGGGCGACGAGCTGGCCGAGGGACTGGTAGAGCAGCAGCAGGGTGATGCCGTATTTGCGGCCGGCGTCGCGGGCCTGCTCGAGGACCTGCATGTAGCCGAGCCGGGCCACCTCATCGAGCAGGAACAGCACGCGGCCCTGCACCCGGCCGTCCGCCTGGTAGGCGGCGTTGAGCAGGGCGCCGACCAGCACCCGGCCGACGGCAGGGGTGGTCTGCAGCACGGTGAGCGGGATCTGCAGGAAGACCGTGGTCTTGCCGCGCGCCAGGTCGCCGGTGCGCATGGCCAGCAGGGCGCCCTCTGTGCCGCCGGAGACCAGGTCGGCATAGGCCGCGGTGGACAGCCAGCGGGCGTCGCGGTTGGCGTTGGCGTAGATGCCGGAGAAGGTCTCCGCCACCGCGCCCTTGAGGGTGCCGGCGAGGTCGCGCGCCATAGCCGAGGCGGAGTGCTCGTGGATGTCGCCGAGGAGCTTGCGCATTCCGTCCTCGGGGGTGACGAGCTGGCGCTGCAGCTTGCGCAGGGTCTTGCCTGCGGGCGGGATTTCCGGGTCCCAGAGCATGTCGGCGAGCAGGCAGGCGACGAGGTCCTGCCCGCTGCCCTTGAAGAACTCGCCGCCACCGGACGTGCCGGGGCGGATCTCGCCGGTAATCCAGCCGACGACGGCGGTGACGTGGCTTTCAGCGAGTGGCGAGGCGATGTCGATCCAGTCCAGCACGTTGATGCCGGAGGTCCTGGCGGTGGCCGGGTCGAGGGTGACGACGTTGTGCGACATGACCTGGCGGCGGTGCTCGGTCACCATGGGGCCGATCTCCTGCGAGGGATCGAGCACGACGACGGAACCGGTCCAGGCAAGCAGGGTGGGGATGCCGACCGAGGTGGTCTTGAGGCCGCCGGAGCCGGCGAGGACGAGGGCGTGGGTGGGTCCGGTGCGGCAGGGGTCGACCAGCAGCGGGGCAGTACCGCCGCGGCCCCAGCTGGCCTTGCTGGCGGGATCGAAGGCCATGCGGGCGCTGCGGTCCTCGTCGACCCGGTAGGCCTCGCCGACGACGATGCCGCCATAGGCCGGGTCCGGGCCGGGGAACAGCTTCTGGGCATCGCGCATAGACAGCCAGGCGGCATGGCCGAAATTGTCGGAGCGGGCGCGGAGCAAGAGGGGCGCTCCGCGGCTGCCGACCGGTAACGGCCGACCCAGCGTCATGATCGCCCGGTACACCACCCCCGCACCGAACACGCCGGCGGCGATCATGGCGGCGTTGGCGTTCTGGAGCACGTCGGTGAGAGAGTAGCCCTGGTTGAGCAGCCCGGTCAGACGCAGTGCCTCGGGGCGCACGGTCAGCAGCGTGGGGATGGCCATGCCGAGAATGCCGGCGATCCCCACCAGCCGGCCGAACAGGCGGACGCGGCAGGCCAGCACGGCGAGGAACGTCAGCAGGGCGGGGCCGGCCAGGGCTGCCACGGGGATAGCCCGCCAGAGCACGTACTGGTTCCAGGTCATTTGCTCGGCAGAGAGGCCGCCGAGCTGGGCGGGGCCGAGCAGGATGACATCGCGGTAGAAGGTGTCGGCGAAGGACCAGGCGTACCAGAACAGCCACAGCGGCCAGAGCTGGAGTGCGATGCGCAGCGCGACCCGGAACAAGTCGTAGCCGGCGCGCTGGATCACTCCGCGGCCTCTGCCGCCTTTGAGGCTTTCGCTCGTCCGGCCGTATCGCCGACGTGGTGGGCGGTGCCGCCATGGGCCCTGGCGAGGCTGGCGGCTTCGTCGAAGCGGGCTAGGCCCTCCCAGTGTTGCATGACCCGGCTGTAGCGGAAGCCGGCCTTGCGCAGCGTCGTGGTGACGTCCTTGTCCAGCGCCACCGTGAAGGTGAGCAGCACGGGCTCCTTGCCCTCGTCGCGGGCTGTGGCCTCGCGGGCGAAGCTGCGTCCGCCCAGGGCAGCCCACTTCTCGACCTGTGCCTTGTCGCCAGCACCGTCACGAAGAGAGAGTAGCGCGCCATAGAGGGCGTTGCTGTCGAGATCGAGCAGGCCGACCTTGTCGGCCAGGGCGCCGGCCTCGACCAGGCGGCGAGTACGCTGCTTGCGCCCGGCGTCCTTGAGCTTGGCTTCGGTCTCGGCCAACTTGGCCTTAGATTGTTCATGCGCGCGAAGGCGCTCGGCAAGTGTACGGGCCATTGCGTGCCTTTGACGCGGTTGTCGGGAAGCCCACAGCCGAACCGTTGTTCGCCAGTCAGGCAAGCCTAAACAATGAGATTCTGCATCCGTACCGGTCCTGGCGGTACTGGACACCAACTGCAACGGCCGGCGTTCTCGACGCATGACCCAACCAGAAACCTATCGCTTCGCCGATGACGGCTGCTTCCCAAACTCCGTGCTGCCCTTGCTCGTGTACCGTGGCGTGGCTGCGTCCGATCCGGCCGCGATGGAACGGACCTTTGCGACAAACGGGTGGTCGAATGCCTGGCGCAACGGCATCTTCACCTACCATCATTTCCACAGCATCGCGCACGAGGTGCTGGGTATCGCCAGGGGTGAGGTGCAGGTCGCCTTTGGTGGTCCAGCTAGTCAGACCGTGACGGTGCGGGCCGGCGATGTCGTGATGATCCCTGCCGGGGTCGGGCACCGGAACATGGGCCAGACGGACGACCTGCTGGTGGTCGGCGCCTACCCGGGCGGTTCGACCTACGACACGCGACGTGGCAAGCCTGAAGAACATGAGGCAGCTTCACGGGCTATTGCCGCTGTGCCTTTGCCGGCAAGCGATCCGGTCTCTGGTCCAGAAGGTCCATTGTCCAGGCTATGGACCAGCAGCTGCTGAGTGACATGGACCGCCTCGACGCTGTGGTACACTCCCTTACCAAGGGAGTGCTCTAGCGACTGATTTCTGTTTCCAGGCCCAGCTTCTGGCGCTAGAAATCCATGGTGCATTCGATCAGCTCCCCCAGGCGCCATTCGTGGTCTGGACCAACGAGAACTTCTTCACCGTTGATGGGCCAGTCGCAGCGCAGAACACCGCACCGACCCATCTCCATCACCTTAATGTTGTCAAAGCTGATAGCATCGTGTTTGGCAAGCCGTACGACGTGCCGGGTAGCATTAGCTACGTCGGCGATCCACCCCACAGCCTTGTTCTCGTTACGTATGGCGGCTTTGAACGCTTTGGCTTGTTCCGTTCCACAAAGCCTGGATCGGACGTAGTGCTCCGTCATGCTAGCCAGGGCAAGGCAAGCAAGGCACCCACGCCGCTTGTCGGCACAATCAACCATAAATTCGGCAACGGTCGGCTCGACCATGTCGTGGAAGAACGCGAGGGCATCGTCAATCAGGGGAGAGGAATCGGGCATGCCTTACCGTAGCAGATAGCGCGCGCAGCGGGTTTTGTCCGGAGTAAGCGTTAGCGAGCGAAGTGGTGCAGACGCAATATGCGTTGCAAGGGCAACGCGGCTTGCGCAGGGCAGGAAGGTAGACAAGAGTGCCCAGGTGGCCATTGCATTCGCCCGCGCCCGCTACCTGTCCCGCACGTCCGGCGGCAACGCCGTGCGCTCGGCGGCCTATAACGCCCGCGACGCGATCACGGCCGAGCGCACCGGCGAGCTGTTCCACTTTCGGCACCGCGACGCACCCGCGCACCACGAGGTGCTGCTGCCCGAAGGTGCGGACGCCCGTCTCGGCAATTCTGCGACTCTGTGGAACGCGGCCGAAGCGACGGAACGGCGCAAGGACGCGCAGGTGGCCCGCGAGGTCGTATTGGCGCTGCCGGCCGACCGGGTCCTCTCGACGGAGGACCGGATCGAGCTGGCCCGATCGTTCGCGGCAGAGCATTTCGTTTCCAAGGGCCTCGCCGTGCAGCTCGACGTGCACGCGCCGCACAAGGAGCGCGGGGAAGGCGAGGGCGCCTGGAGCGAGGGCACCGGCGGCGACCATACCAATTGGCATGCCCACCTCCTGATCACCACGCGGCGTATCGAGGGGGGCCAGCTCGCTGCGAAGAAGGCGCGCGACCTGGACCCGGAGGTGCGCAAGGCGGGCACCCGCAGCGTGGTGACTGATGCCGAGGCGTGGGGTGAGACGTGGCGGGTGCACCAGGACCGCTACTTCCAGGAGCACGGCATCGAGCTGCGGGTGGACGCGACGGCGGCGCACCCCGGCGAGCACATTGGCCCGGTGCGGATGCGCAAGGTGGACAGCCCGGCCGTGGCACGTGCGGAGGCGTTGCGCACGACCAACGAGGCGGCTGCGCGGGACCCGGAGCAGGTGCTGGCGGCGCTGACGCGGAACAACGCGACGTTCACCGAGCGGGAGTTGGATTGCTACCTAGCTAAGCACCTTGGAGCCGGACCGGACGGGACGCCTGATGCGGCGCAGGTCCAGGACATCTCCGTCGCGAAGGCGGCGGTAATGGGCCACAAGGATGTGCTGCCACTCCACAATCGGGAGACGGGCGAGGCAGCAGGGCGGTTCACCACCGGCACAGTACGCGATCAGGAGCGTGCGGCGCTGGCGGACGGGGTAGCGGTGGCCGGGGTCGGGCACCATCGGGGCGTGACAACTCGGCACCGGGACGCGGCGCTAGGGTCGCGCACGCTGCGGGAGGACCAGCGCGCGGCGTTTGAGCATGCGGTCGCGGGTGGCGGGCTGAAGCTGGTGGAAGGCAGGGCCGGCACGGGGAAGAGCTACACGCTGGCGGCGGTGCGCGAGGCGCACGAGCGGGCCGGGCATCGGGTGGTCGGCCTGGCCCCGACCAACGCCGTGGCGCAGGACCTGAAGGCGGACGGGTTCACCGAGGCGGGGACGGTCCACTCTGCCCTGTTCGGGCTCAAGAACGGGCGCACGAGCTGGGACCGGCGCACCGTGGTGGTGGTGGACGAGGCGGCGATGCTGGACAGCCGGGTGACCGGCGAGCTGCTGGGCGAGGCCAGGCGGGCCGGGGCCAAGGTGATCCTGGCCGGCGACGATCGCCAGCTCGCCAGCATCGAGCGGGGCGGACTGTTCACCGAGTTGCGGCAGCGCCACGGGGCGGCCGAGATCACCGAAGTGACGCGGCAGAAGGTAGACTGGCAGCGGCAGGCGGCGCGCGACCTGGCGGAGGGCCGGTTCGACACCGCCGTGAACGCCTACGACCGGCACGGCGCGATTACCTGGACGGCGGACCAGGACGAGGCGCGGGCGGCGCTGGTGGCGCGGTGGAAGGCGGACACGCTGGCCGACCCGAAGACGAGCCGGTTCGTGTTTGCCTACACCAATGCCGACGTGTCGCAGGTCAACGCGGAGCTGCGCCAGGTGCGGCGCGACCGCGGCGAGCTGGGCAGCCCGGACGTGCGGTTCGAGACGAAGCACGGAGCGGCGGACTTCGCGGTGGGCGACCGGGTGCAGTTCACCGACACGGACAAGAAGCGCCACCTCTACAACGGCAACGCCGGGGTGATCACCGGCATCGACGCGCGCACCGGGCAGCTCACGGCACGGCTGGACGCGGCGGCCGGTGCCCTGGGTCGGGAGGTCACCTGGGCAGCGGCGGAGTTCGAGGGCTTCCGGCACGGCTACGCGGGGACGATCTACAAGGGCCAGGGCAAGACGCTGGACCACACGTATCTGCTGCACACCCACCATTGGCGGGCAGCAGCGAGTTACGTGGCGCTGACCCGGCAGCGGGAGAGCGCGCAGGTGTTCGTGGCCGAGGACACGGCCAGGGATGCCCGGCAGCTCGCGCGGCAGATGGGCCGTGGCGAGGTGCGCGCCGCCTCCGTCGCATGGGCCACGGCGGACGAGCTGAGGCCGGAGCTACGGCAGCGAGCTGAGGTCGGGCGCGACGCGGCGAAGGCGGCGCACACAGGCACTGCACGTCCGATGCCGAGCAGGACCGTCCAGGCAGGCAGCACTCAGGCTGGCGAGCGTGACACGCTGCATGCGGGTCAGGACCAAGTTTCCTTTGCCACTTCGCCCGCCACGACCCAGAGCTGGCTCATCCCGCCCTACGTGGACCCGTCAGGGCAGGGACGGGACAGTCTGGGGCGCAGTGCCAGCCCCGGCGAGGTCGCGGCCGTGGTGGCGGCTGACAAGGCGGTGCAGCGTGAGCGGGACGCCCGGTGGAGCTACCTGCAGGGGATTTACCGCGATCCACACGCAGCTCGAGCGGCACTAGACGATCTGGTCAAGCGGCAGGGGTGGACGAGTGCCGCGGCCCGGGTGACGCGCGAGCCGGAGCAGTTCGGCGAGCTGCGGGGCAAGGAAGGGTTCTTCGCGGGGGCAAAGGCCCGGGCGGAGCGGGAGACAGCGCAGCGCGTGGCTGGGGCCATCGGGCCAAGCCTGGAGCGGATCGGCGCAGCGGAGGCACAAGCGGAGAGGAACTACCGCGCCGGCGTTGGGGAGCAGCGTGCGGCAGATGCGACCGGCATCCCACGCCTATCCGCCGTGGCTGAAGCAGCGATCGGCGTCGTGGCCACGGCGAAGGATGAACAAGCTCGCAGCGAGGCGTGGCGGGTTGTGCAGAGGGATGAGCGTGTCTCAGGTGAGCTGGGTGCATTTGGTGCGACCGTGACGCGGCGGCTTGGGGAAGACGTTGTGCGCGCCATGCTGCGGGCTGGGGAACGTGCGAGCGCAGTCATGGCGCCATTCGTAGCACCCGAGCAGCGGCCAGCGCTGGACAGGGTAGCCGAGCTGACAGTGAGCTTGAAGGCAGGCGAGCGCGCTGGTGCAGCTGCAGCTCAGCGGGAGGCACAACGCGAGCGTCAGGGACAGCGGCGAGGATTGCACATATAGGGCAGTGCCAACCAATACTTGTTTCGTAAGATCATGACTTTCTTGTAATTCAGTGTTTGAGCGGTGCTGTATGCTGCCTGCCGAGGCGGAAGCCACGGTGGCGGCATCCAACAGGACAAGGCGCTAAGATGCCAAATGGTCGTATTTATTTAGAATCATAAGTCATAAAATATTATTTATTTACTTATTAGTATATTATACTAATAAAGAAAGTTGTCTTATTTAAATGGAGATGAGTGTGTCAGGAGCATGCAAGGCGTTTTGGGGTAAGGCGCAACCAGATTCGGTCTCAGCAGTGAAGGCGCATCCCATAATTGCGCACGCGCTCGACGTCGCAGCCGTCGCAGTGCTGCTGCCACGCGATGGTTTTGATCTGGATCTTCGAGCGCTGGGCTGGCTGGTGTCCCTGCACGACATTGGAAAGTTCTCCCGACCTTTCCAGGCAAAAGAGCCGCTGCACTGGCCAGAGGTGTGGCTGGGGATGCTGGATCCGGACGATATGCCGCCGCCTGGGCCCAGACACGATGCGCTCGCATTGGTTCTGCTCGAGGATGTCTGTGAGGACCTGATGACGAGCGTGCTGCCGCAGAGACTGGATGGCGTTGGTTGGGTGGCAGGCGATCGTGTCCGTCTGTTCCGTGCCGTAGCCGGTCATCACGGCAGGCCCGTGGCCAAACCAACAACGGACGCAAAAGTGCTAGGGTTGGCGTGCGAGACGGCAGCCCGTGCCTTTGTGCAGGCTATGACAGATGTGTTCCGGCCGAGGCCTATTCCGTGCCCCGCAGATTCACGTGCTGCAAGCAGGCTGGAGTGGGGCTTGACTGCGGTGACCACCCTCGCTGACTGGGTCGGTTCCCGCCAAGCCTGGTTCCCCTACGTCTCGCAGACGGTGCTCGCGGACCCGACAGCCTATTTCTGGACACATGCCCTGCCACGCGCAGCAGCGGCGTTAGAGGCTGCTGGTCTGGTCCGCGCACGACCTGCGCGGTTCCGAGGTCTGCGAACGTTGTTTCCAGGGATTGTAACGCCATCTCCGGTGCAGCACTGGGCTGAGCACGTCAGCCTGCCGGATAGCCCGGTTCTCGCAGTGATTGAGGATCTCACGGGGAGTGGCAAGACAGAGGCGGCGGTGATTCTCGCGCACCGCTTGCTTGCCTCGGGACTAGCGCACGGCCTGTTCCTGGCCCTGCCTACCATGGCGACCGCAAATGCCATGTTCGACCGCATGGCGAATGCCTACCGCCACCTGTTCGAGGATACAGCCACTCCGTCGCTGGTGCTGGCTCACGGCCGGGCTGCGCTGGATCCACGGTTCGCGCCGGGCTTTACGGGTGATCCGGGTGCGTCCGGGGCGCGCAGCGAGGAAAACGATCCAGCCGACTGGCCGGCAGAGTCGCATTGTGCCGACTGGCTTGCCGAAGACCGGCGGCGAGCATTGCTGGCCGAAGTCGGTGTCGGAACGATTGATCAGGCCCTGCTGGCCGTTCTGCCAGTGCGTCATGCCACGCTGCGTCAGCAGGGCCTGCGCGGCAAGGTGCTGATAGTGGACGAGGCACACGCCTTCGATCCCTACATGCGCGAGGAGCTCGCGGCACTGTTGCTCTTTCACGCCTCCATGGGCGGCTCTGCGATCCTGCTGTCGGCAACCCTGCCGCACGCGCTGCGCCAACGCCTGGTGGACGCTTATCGCAAGGGTCTTGGCACCGTCCGAGCCGAGTTGCGCAGCACTGCCTATCCATTGGCGACCCTGATCGGGGCGGACGACAGACCTCTCGAGCAGCCCTGCGATCCGCGCGATGGCTTGCCACGCACGGTAACCGTGACCCGGGCGCCAAGCATGGATGCAGTGCTGGTGCGGGTTGTGGCGGCCGTGCGAAGCGGCGCTGCCGTGGCATGGGTCCGCAACACCGTGGACGACGCGCTCGCCGCCGTCGCACTCCTTCGGGCACAGGGCATCGAGCCGCTCGTGTTCCATGCCCGGTTCGCGCTGTGTGACAGGTTGCGGATCGAGACGGAGGTGCTGCAACGTTTCGGAAAGAACGGCGACCCGACGCACCGGCCGGGTGTGCTGGTTGCTACCCAGGTGGTGGAGCAGTCTCTCGACCTCGATTTCGATCTGTTGTGCACCGACCTAGCCCCGGTCGACAGCCTGATCCAGCGGGCGGGGCGCTTGTGGCGACATGACCGTGCGCGCGTGCTTGCCGGGCCCGAGCTGCTGGTGCTCTCGCCCGAGCCAGTGCCCGCACCGGATGCAGGCTGGATCGCAGGTTTTCTGCCAGGCACCGCTGCCGTCTATCGGGATCCGGCATTGCTGTGGCGCAGCGCACGCGCGATTTTTGCCCGCGGCATCCTGGTCACTCCCGACGACATGCGCCCGATGATCGAAGCGGCTGCTGGCAGTGAAGTGCCGCCTGGTCTGGCTGCCAGGGCACACAGGGCGATGGGCGCCGATGCTGCGGCGGCAGGTATCGGGCGGCAGAACGTGTTGGATTTTCGCCGCGGCTATACGCCCGGATCCGGCGCGTGGGAGCCTGATACACGCACCCCAACCCGTCTGGAGGACCGCCCACAGGTAATGGTGCGCCTAGCACGGCGGCTCGGCGACCAGATCGTCCCCTACGCTCCTGTGGGTGGCACGGCGAGCAAGGATGATGTACGCCGGGCGTGGTCGTCTTCGGAATTTTCGGTGGCGAAGTATCGGCTGGCATCGTGTCCGCTGGTAGCGGAGTGGCACGCTGCTGCACAGGCTGCCCGGCAGGGGTGGGGCTGCTGGGAGCGTGATAGCGAGCATGTCCTGCTGGCTGTACTCGAGGTGACGAGTGAGGCCGGGACGTATATGTTTACCGGACAGGCACAGAGCGGTGCACTGGTCCAGGTCTGCTACACGCTGCACGAGGGGTTGTGCTGGATAGACAGCCTTTCAGCGGCATGACCCGTGTGCTCGACGGGTAAATAGGTGGAAGGGTTTCCTGCTTCGGCGGGTATTAAGTGTGCACGACGTGTGAAAAAGTGCATAAGTGAGCAGCCGTTTTCGCTTGCGTGAGGCTTGTCTCAGCGCGTATCGATACGATGCCAAGCGAGAGGGCAATCTCGCTTGGCAGGCGTAACGTCAGACATTTTCAAGGCAGTGGAGGTAAGACGTGTTTAGGACAAAAGGCTGAGGGAGCTTTCTTGCTCCCCACACGAATAGGCCACCACAATAAGTTTGTAGAAAAAATCTCTCCTGCCTGTCCATGGCTAGGGCACCAAAAATTTGAATCTTTTAATCGAACCCTGGCTGCCAATCCGGCGCATGTCCGGCCTTCGCTGCACAATCACACCCTGCCAAATCACTGACAGCTATGGCTCCGACCCGATCGTGGCGCTCGATTGGCCCCGTCCAGACCTCTGTGTCGCTGGAATGGAGCTGCTGGTAGGTCTGCTAGCCACAGCATGCCCCCCGGAAGGTTCCGGCGAGTGGCTCGATCGTTGGCAGCAGCCGCTCGACCCACACTCGTTGGCGATGGCGTTTGCACCCTTAACCCTCGCTTTCGAGCTGGATGGGGAAGGTGCCCGATTCATGCAGGATCTCGACGGCTTAATGTCTGAAGCCGAGCCCATCGAGCAGCTCCTGATCGAGGCGCCTGGTGCCAGCACTCGGCTGAAGAACACAGACCTGCTTGTGCGACGTGGCCGCGTATCAACGCTTGGCCGCGCTGCCGCCGCGATGGCCCTCTACACGTTTCAGTCCTGGGCTCCGGCCGGCGGCGCCGGCAACCGCACCGGGCTACGCGGCGGTGGCCCGCTAGTCACGATGGTGCTGCCAGGAGCTCGACCAACACTGTGGCAGACGCTATGGGCCAATGTGCCTGAGGGTGAGCCTGCCGAGCTGCATGAGCTGCCTCGCATCTTTCCGTGGCTGGCACCTACGCTCACTTCCAAGGATGGTCGGATCGTGACGCCTGTGGAGGCGTACCCGCTGCAGTGCTGGTGGGGGATGCCACGCCGCATCCGGCTCGATTTCGTACCGCTCGATGAACCGCGGCCCTGTGGCTTGACCGGCGCAATGGACACAGTCGCAGTCTCGACTTGGCGCCAACGCCCGCACGGCCCGAACTATGCGGCTTGGGGAAATGTGCATCCCCTGTCTCCGACCTACCAGCAGAAGTCGGGCAGCGAGCGACTTTCGCTTCATCCCCAGCCAGGAGGCGTCGGGTATCGCCACTGGCTTGGCCTGGTGTTGGCCGACGGGGCAGGACTGCGCCAGCCAGCGCCTGCAGTAGCCCTTTGGCATGCAGCCCGGCAGAAGGACGCGAAGGTGGAGGCGCGCCTGCTGGCGGCAGGCTTTGACATGGACAACATGAAGGCGCGCGGCTTTGTCGAGAGCATCATGCCGATGCCTGCCGCATCAGACGCGGTAGCGCAGAAGCAGCTCGACGCGCTAGCCCGGCGTCTGGTGCTGTCGGCAGAGGTCGTGGCGGGCATGCTCCGCTCGGCAGTCCGATTCGCCCTGTTCAGCGCCGGCGCCAGCGTACGACCCGATCTCGCGTTGCTGTCAGTGGTGCGCGAGCGTCTGTGGGCTGACACCGAACCTGAGTTTTTCATGGCACTTGCACGGGCATCACTGGATGCCGGGGAAGAGCGCGAGTGGCACAGCCTGCTGCGCCGCACCGCGCTGCAAATCTTTGATGAGGTGGCGCCAATGGATCCCGATGTCGCACCTGTGGTGCGACAAGGCGAGATGGTACCGCGGCTGGTGCGAGTGCGCCGGAATCTCGTGTTCGCGCTGCAGGGCTTTGGCAAGGAAGGGCAGGCGTTGTTCATCGAGCTCGGCTTGCCGGCTGCGGAGTCGCGCAAGACGCGGAAGGAGAGGGCGGCATGATCGCGGCACACTGGGCGGCGTCTCCCTGGTGGCGCGACCTTCGACCCGACCTCAAGGCGGGACGGCCCGGGGACCGCGCCGCGCTCGCCCGGCTACGCCGCTGTGCCAGCGTCGCGGAGGCGATGCAGGAGTCGGCCACTATTGTGCTGTTCCGCCGTGTCGCAGCGTCCGGTCCAGGCGATCTGCCGTCGGTTGCTCTGGCCGCAGTAGTGCTGGCCCATGTGCGCGAGGATTTGCCAGGTACCGTGGCGCGCAGGGTCGGCCCTACATCGCCGGAGCGGCCGGAGACCGCGCTCTTGAAGCCGATGCGCTTCCGCTGCCTGCTCGAGGCGGACGAATACGACGAGCGGCTGACCGTTTTCCGGCGCCTCGCAGCACTCGCAGGCAATGTTCTGCCTGTGGCCGACCTAGCCGCCGCGCTTCTGGACTGGTCCGAGCACCGCCGCCGCCGTTGGATCTACGACTACTGGGACGCCGGTACGCCGGCCTCGCTCGCGTCTGCCCCCGAACTCGCCCGGGACGCCCGTATCAGGAACAACGCTTTTTCCAAGGATACCGTGCCATGAGCCGTTTCCTGCAGCTGCACCTGCTGACCTTCTTTCCTCCAGCCAACCTGAACCGCGACGACACCGGCCGCCCCAAGACCGCTGTCGTTGGCGGCACCACGAGGCTGCGGCTGTCGTCCCAGGCCCTCAAGCGGGCCTGGCGCACCTCCGAGGCGTTTGCTCGCGCTTTGGACGGCCACATGGGACAGCGCACGCAGCGCCTGGGTGACGACGTGCAGGCGCATCTCCTGGAGCGCCAGGTCCCGCCTGAACGTGCCAGGGCCATTGCCCGCGAGGTCGCAGGCGTTTTCGGCAAGCTGAAGGACGAGAAGGATTCCAGCCCGACCCGCATCGAGCAGCTCGCCTTCATCAGCCCCGAGGAACGCGCGGCGGCAATGACCCTGGCCGAGCGCGCTGCCGCTAGCGGCGAAGCCATCGACCCAAAGAAGGCCGGGCTTCTCCGCACTGCCGATACTGCTGCCGATATCGCCCTGTTCGGTCGCATGCTGGCCGACGATCCCGGCTACAACCGGGAGGCCGCAGCCCAGGTTGCGCACGCCATCACGACGCATCGCGTCACGGTTGAGGACGACTACTACACAGCCGTCGACGATTTGAAGCGGCCGTCGGAGGATGCAGGCGCCGGCTTCCTTGGCGAAGCGGCGTTCGCCTCGGGGGTGTTCTACCTGTATGTCTGCGTCGATCGTGCCCTGCTGCTGCGCAACCTCGGCGGCACCGACGAGGCTGCGACCCTGGCAGCCACGGCTCTGGGTGCGCTGACCCAGGCGGCAGCTACAACGGCACCGCGTGGCAAGCAGAACAGCTTCGCCGCTCATGGCCGCGCCCAGTACGTTCTCGCCGAGCGCGGCGACGCGCAGCCGCGCACGCTGGCGGGCGCGTTCAGCAAGGCGGTGAGCGCGGGCGATCTCGTGGAGGACTCCGTGACGGCGCTGCTCGCCTTCCGGGCGGCGCTCGACGCCGCCTATGGACCGGCGGCGATGGAACACAGGGTCATGCATGTCGGCCGGGAGGGTAGCCTGTCGGAGATCGTGGCGTTCGCGCAGCAGCGGTAGGGCTGACGGACATGACCGCTTTCCTGACCTTCGCGCTGGTGGCGCCGGTGGCCTCGTTCGGCGCCATCGCCGTTGGCGAGCGTCGCCCGACCTGGGATCGCCCGGCGCGCTCGGCCGTGCTCGGACTGGTGGGCGCCTGCCTTGGCGTCGAGCGGGAGGACGATGCCGGGCAGGTGGCGCTCGCCAGTGAATACGGGATGGCTCTGCTGTGCCATGCGCCGGGGCGGCTGCTTGCCGACTACCACACGGCACAGGTTCCGCCGACACGCGGCAAGCGCCGCTTCGCCACTCGTGCGCAAGAGCTGGCGGCGCCCGATCTCGCCACCATCCTGTCGCGGCGCGACTACCGGACCGACGCCTGGCATCTGGGGGCGTTGTGGTCCTGTGCCGAAGCGCCGCGCTGGTCGCTGACCGCCATCGCGGACGCCATGCGCAGCCCGGAGTTCGTGCCCTACCTGGGCCGAAAGAGCTGTCCGCTCGGCCTGCCGCTGGCTCCGTTGCTGGACGACGCGTCCGACCCGGGGACGGCGCTCGCCCTGCGGCACCGGAATGGTCCGGAGCGGGCCTTTCGCCACTGGGTAATGCCTGCAGGAGAACCCGTGGTGGCCCGCGACCATTGGGAAGGACCGACTAGCCGCCCTATCCGCGTGGAGAACCGGCGCGATCAGCCGCGCTCGCGTCGCTTGTGGCAGTTCGACCTGCGCGAGGAGGTGGTCGAACGCCTGCCCGACCTGGGCGCAGACGCATCGTGACTGCCCTCTGGCTGAGCCGGGCCAGCCTGCGTCGCGACACGGCGTCGCTCGGTTCGCTGGCGCGCCTGCTGGTGCCGGAGGGCGGCGGCCCGCGCACAGCAGCGGCGCACCGGCTCGTCTGGGCCCTGTTTGCCGACACGCCGGATCGCCGTCGCGACTTTCTGTGGCGTGAGGAAAGGCCTGGCCGATTCATGGCGCTGTCGGCGCGACCCCCTGAGCCGATGTCGGACCTGTTCGACGTGGAGTCCCGGCTGTTCGAGCCCTTGCTCACGCAGGGCGACCGGCTGGGCTTCACGCTGCGCGCCAACCCTGTGATCTCGCGAGCCGAGGCGCCGGGCAGACGCGGCAAGCGGCACGACGTGGTCATGGACGCCCTGCGCCACGTCGCGCAACAAGACCGCGCCACCGCCAGATTCGGCGTGGCGACGGAGGCCGGGCTGGCTTGGCTAGCCCGTCAGGGTGGCGCGCATGGTTTCACGCCGAAGAATGTTGACGTGGATGGCTACGAGACGGTGCGTATACCACGCGATGCGGGCCCGCCTGTTCGGTTCAGCCAGCTGGAGTTCTCCGGCACCCTGGATGTGACTGTCCCTGCCGCATTCTTGGACGGCATCGCCAACGGCTTCGGCCGCGCACGCGCTTTTGGATGCGGACTCATGCTGGTGCGTCGAGTCTGAGCGTGGTCGACACGATCTCTGGCCTGCCGCCACCACGACCGATCCCGATCAAGGAACGTGCGTCGATCCTGTTTCTGGAGAAGGGACAGCTCGACGTGGTGGATGGTGCCTTCGTCGTGGTCGACGTGCGCGGCGTGCGGACGGTCATCCCGGTGGGCGGCCTGGCTTGCCTGATGCTGGAGCCGGGCACGCGCGTCAGCCACGCGGCAGTGGCGCTCGCGGCGCGGGCCGGCACGCTGCTGATTTGGGTGGGTGAGGCCGGGGTGCGTCTCTACGCCGCCGGCCAGCCAGGAGGGGCGCGCTCCGACCGGCTGCTCTACCAGGCTCGCTTGGCGCTGGACGACGACGCGCGGCTGCGGGTCGTGCGCCGGATGTATGCGCGGCGCTTCGGCGAGGACGCACCGTTGCGGCGCTCGGTCGATCAGCTGCGCGGGATAGAGGGGGCTCGCGTGCGAGAGACCTACCGTCTTCTGGCGCAGCGCCATGGTGTCACCTGGGATGGCCGGAAGTACGATCACCGCAACTGGGGCAGCGCTGACACCGTGAACCGGTGCCTATCGGCGGCGACCTCCGCCCTCTACGGCATCACGGAGGCGGCGGTGCTGGCGGCCGGCTATGCGCCCGCGATCGGCTTCCTGCACAGCGGCAAGCCACAAAGTTTTGTCTACGACATCGCGGACCTGTTCAAGTTCGACTCCGTGGTGCCGGAGGCGTTTCGGGTCGCGGCCGCGGTCGAGAAGGGGCGCGACACGCTGGACGGCATGCCGATCGGTAACCCCGTCGGCGCCGTGCGCCGTCGCTGCCGCGACACCTTCCGCCGGGAGAACGCGCTGGCGCAGCTGATCCCGGCGATCGAGGACGTGCTGGCGGCAGGAGGGCTGCCGGTACCGCCGGATCCGGAGGAGGCGATGCCGGTGGCGATCCCGCTTGCGGAGGCCCTGGGTGATGCTGGTCATCGTGGTTGAGAATGCGCCGCCCCGGCTGCGGGGTCGTCTTGCAGTGTGGCTGCTGGAAATGCGGGCAGGTGTGTATGTCGGCACGTATGGGCGACGGGTGCGCGAGATGATCTGGGCGCAAGTGTGCGCATACATCGAGGACGGCAACGGTGTGATCGCCTGGGCGTCGCCCAACGACGCAGGTTTCGAGTTCGATACGTGCGGACGCAATCGGCGGGTGCCTGTCGACCTCGACGGATTTCGGCTGGTGGCGTTTACTGAGACCCCGGAAACCGGGGAACCGCTGCCTCGGCTCGAGAAGCGAAAAAACCGGTGAGTTGTTTGACAATCGAATATCACAGTCGTTGCAAGCATTTGCAGGAAGAGTGTTCCCCGCGCCCGCGGGGATGAACCGAAAGTGGCCCGACGGTGACACGGGAAGGCGGCGTGTTCCCCGCGCCCGCGGGGATGAACCGACGTTTGGTTTATCTTACAGCTTTGACACTGGGTGTTCCCCGCGCCCGCGGGGATGAACCGATCGTGGTGTGCGGAATCAGGCGCTTTGCCAGGTGTTCCCCGCGCCCGCGGGGATGAACCGGGAGAACTTTGTGCGTATCTATGAGGTCAATCGTGTTCCCCGCGCCCGCGGGGATGAACCGTCCCATGAAGAGGGCGGCAGGGTAATGGCCAAGTGTTCCCCGCGCCCGCGGGGATGAACCGATCGAGCGGCGGGATGCCGACCCGCTGTCAGCGTGTTCCCCGCGCCCGCGGGGATGAACCGTCCGGCTAGACGCATCGCAGGTTCCCCCGATCGTGTTCCCCGCGCCCGCGGGGATGAACCGTGCACCACGAACGCTTCCCCAAAGGTTTCGGAGTGTTCCCCGCGCCCGCGGGGATGAACCGGTGCAGGCGCTCTACTACTCGCGCAAACTGGCGTGTTCCCCGCGCCCGCGGGGATGAACCGGTCGTTAAGGAAATCACACCGAAACGCGATAAGTGTTCCCCGCGCCCGCGGGGATGAACCGGGGTCGCGCCGGACCATGCCGACATCGTCGACGTGTTCCCCGCGCCCGCGGGGATGAACCGCCGGGCTGTCAACGCCCGCCGCCTGCTTTGTCGTGTTCCCCGCGCCCGCGGGGATGAACCGTTGTAGCCCAGGCGGATCGCGGTCGCCGTCATGTGTTCCCCGCGCCCGCGGGGATGAACCGGAATGGAACACCGCACAGATGCGAGCGGCCAAGTGTTCCCCGCGCCCGCGGGGATGAACCGGTCGCGATGGACAGCGCCGAGGCGGTCTACCAGTGTTCCCCGCGCCCGCGGGGATGAACCGGGTAAGGGGTCGTGATGCGACGGTGCCCGAATGTGTTCCCCGCGCCCGCGGGGATGAACCCGGGGTGGACACTATTCCCCAGCCTGCGCCCACGTGTTCCCCGCGCCCGCGGGGATGAACCGACGCTAGGCGGGTGGAGCGAGCGGGCGCGAGTGTGTTCCCCGCGCCCGCGGGGATGAACCGGCGGTATGCCCTCGTTCCACTCGTAGGTTTCAGTGTTCCCCGCGCCCGCGGGGATGAACCGTGCTGGTCAGGGTGACGTAGCTGTATCCCGGAGTGTTCCCCGCGCCCGCGGGGATGAACCGGGCGATGTCGCCGGTGGCCCGACGGGCGAGACGTGTTCCCCGCGCCCGCGGGGATGAACCGATCGCTCAGAGCGCACCGGCTGTCTTGTCGGTGTGTTCCCCGCGCCCGCGGGGATGAACCGACATCGTGATACGCGGCAACACCGTGTCCCTCGTGTTCCCCGCGCCCGCGGGGATGAACCGCAACGACAGTGCTGCGCCGGGCGTATTTGGCAGTGTTCCCCGCGCCCGCGGGGATGAACCGTCTATTGCGCGGAACAAAAAGCAGAAAGCCGCGTGTTCCCCGCGCCCGCGGGGATGAACCGTCACGAGCGCGGCCACATTCCGGGTGTGGGGCGTGTTCCCCGCGCCCGCGGGGATGAACCGTCGGTGCCGAGCGTGCCGTGGAACGCCGTCGTGTGTTCCCCGCGCCCGCGGGGATGAACCGGTCAGCACGAACAGGAGAACGCCCCCACCCAAGTGTTCCCCGCGCCCGCGGGGATGAACCGGTATTCCAGCCCCCCGCCGGCCCCGCTGCTGCGTGTTCCCCGCGCCCGCGGGGATGAACCGCCGGCGGGCTGCGCGGATCGGCAGTCTCGGCCGTGTTCCCCGCGCCCGCGGGGATGAACCGAACTCCGGCAACGAGATGATCGCCTTGAGCCTGTGTTCCCCGCGCCCGCGGGGATGAACCGGGACGGGAACGCGGCGGGGAACTGATGATGGCGTGTTCCCCGCGCCCGCGGGGATGAACCGGACGCCGACTTTGCGGAGTTCGGCAAGGGGTGGTGTTCCCCGCGCCCGCGGGGACGAACCGGCGCAGACCACGCAGATATACGCCACGATGGGGTGTTCCCCGCGCCCGCGGGGATGAACCGGCATCCTTGCGATACATCGGCAGCACTTGGTCGTGTTCCCCGCGCCCGCGGGGATGAACCGCCCCAGGCCGCCCTTGCCGGCAGGCTCGACGTGTGTTCCCCGCGCCCGCGGGCATGAACCGTTCATGCAACAGCCTTTCGTTCTGCGCCCTCAGTGTTCCCCGCGCCCGCGGGGATGAACCGTAGGGTAGATTCGCGCAGGGCGCCTTCGCCGAGTGTTCCCCGCGCCCGCGGGGATGAACCGACTTTTGCCGTGATTGTCGCCCGCGCGCAGGAGTGTTCCCCGCGCCTGCGGGGATGAACCGCAGAGGAACGGAGGGTGGCCCTACCGTTTCGCGTGTTCCCCGCGCCCGCGGGGATGAACCGTTCTTGCCGTTCCACCCGCTGAACAGGATCACGTGTTCCCCGCGCCTGCGGGGATGAACCGTGGGTGCCGGCGGCGGATGGGCTATCCGAGAAGTGTTCCCCGCGCCCGCGGGGATGAACCGACACCGTTTCGGGTCTGAACTACAGCCCTTCGGTGTTCCCCGCGCCCGCGGGGATGAACCGTGGCCTGGCATGAGCCCGTCAGGCGCATTGTCGTGTTCCCCGCGCCCGCGGGGATGAACCGCCCCACACTGCATATCCGACCAGCACCAGCGCGTGTTCCCCGCGCCCGCGGGGATGAACCGGCGCGGGCACTGTCCATGCTCGACGGCGAGGCGTGTTCCCCGCACCCGCGGGGATGAACCGGTTCCGGCGGATGCACTGCGCCTGCTGGCTGGGTGTTCCCCGCGCCCGCGGGGATGAACCGCTCGATAAGTGCGAATTTGGCCGGTTTATGTTGTGTTCCCCGCGCCCGCGGGGATGAACCGGCAGCGCAATGCCTTTCTTTAGACTGTTGCGGGTGTTCCCCGCGCCCGCGGGGATGAACCGCGCGGCGACATTCCGCGTCTGGGGGCTGTTGAGTGTTCCCCGCGCCCGCGGGGATGAACCGGAGGGCGTTAGGCCGGCTAGTCGGTGGACAAACGTGTTCCCCGCGCCCGCGGGGATGAACCGTCGATCGGCGACATCAAGCGCGCGGCGGCCAGGTGTTCCCCGCGCCCGCGGGGATGAACCGGTGCCGATCGCCAACTGGCACCAGATCGCCGCGTGTTCCCCGCGCCCGCGGGGATGAACCGTATCGGCATAGGTCCATACGGCGCGGAACAAAGTGTTCCCCGCGCCCGCGGGGATGAACCGGTCTGGCCCTGTCCCTGCAGCCCCGCGCCGAAGTGTTCCCCGCGCCCGCGGGGATGAACCGTGACCTGGTCGGCGTGCAAGCAAGAAAGTGGCGTGTTCCCCGTTCCCGCGGGGATGAACCGGACATTATTTCAAGCGGCACGCGCTAACGCCGGTGTTCCCCGCGCCCGCGGGGATGAACCGGTCTGGGTGACGACCTTGAACTCGGGGACCGTGTGTTCCCCGCGCCCGCGGGGATGAACCGGTGTCCTGCAGCAGCATGTTCCCTCGGGCCGTGTGTTCCCCGCGCCCGCGGGGATGAACCGGGGGTGCGGTTGGCGAGGCTTGAAGAGGCGGTGTGTTCCCCGCGCCCGCGGGGATGAACTGTGACCAGGTGTGGCTACCTCGCCCAGCAGCCTGTGTTCCCCGCGCCCGCGGGGATGAACCGTTGCTCTGGACCATGGTGTTGTGGCTGAACGTGTGTTCCCCGCGCCCGCGGGGATGAACCGCAGTCGCGGCGGCGCTGGCGAAAGCGGGACTTGTGTTCCCCGCGCCCGCGGGGATGAACCGGTTAGCATGCTTCTACCTGATGACTTAGACGCGTGTTCCCCGCGCCCGCGGGGATGAACCGCCCGAGTGCACGCCGGACACGTCGCCCGCCATGTGTTCCCCGCGCCCGCGGGGATGAACCGGAAACCCGCGCAGTCGAGGTCAACGAGGTTGAGTGTTCCCCGCGCCCGCGGGGATGAACCGATAGGTGCTATTCCGCGAGGCTCGGTGATGCTGTGTTCCCCGCGCCCGCGGGGATGAACCGGCGATACGGCCGTTCTGTCTACGGCACGCCTTGTGTTCCCCGCGCCCGCGGGGATGAACCGGTAGTGGGTCAGTTTGAGTTTTCTGCAACGATTCCCTCAGCCGGTTCCTGATGCGCCTAAGCGGCGAGGGTGCCATACTCCCGGCATAGCACTCAAACGCACCCCCCGTCCCCGCGATCCGGTCCAGCTCGGCAAGCTTATGGTCGATATCATGACCGGGGCTGTGCCGGATGCGGTGGAGGATGGGAAGAATGTGGGGGCTGCTGAAATGGGGCGGAAAGGCGGCGTAGCTCGCTCTTCAGCGATGACACCGGACGAACGATCATCTGTAGCAAAAAATGCCGCCCAAAAGCGATGGACCCGATCTTGATCTAGGATCAAGAATGTGATTAGGCTGCCGGGGCGTCAACCTCGGAGTTGCCATGTCTGCCGTGCAGAAAGCTGAAACGACATATCTGCGAGGCTTTGCAGATGCATACCTGTCCGAGACGTCGTTTAGCCCTGCCGGCGAACGATCTATGATTGCTGAGAGCGCGACCTGGATTGACGTCCATCAAGTGATGATAAGCGGGGTAGTAGAAGAGAGCGAAAAGACGGATGCCCATTGTGCAGTATGGGTGGTTTGCGGCAAAAATTGTGACGGCGACCGTTTCTACGTGACGTTAGAGGTAGAGCCAAATCTTTACCGAGTGTGCGTAGTCGGAGTAAAAAGGCTTTGAAGGAACACACCATGATTTGCAACGAGAAAGGTGATGTCAGAACCAACACACTTGCTATCTACGAGGCTACACAGCTAGGTGCCCCTTTCAAGATTATACTTGAAAACTCGGTGCATGTCAAAGTCGACGAAGAAGGAAACGTGATTGAAACTACTGTGCCGGATTTGGCGGGCTTGATCCACGCGGTAGTGGTGGCAAGAGTAACCCACGAGCGGAAGCTAAGTGGTCATGAACTCCGCTTTGTTCGAAAGGCTATGGGCTGGAAGAGCAAGGATCTAGCAAAGAAGCTAGAAATGTCGGCTGAGCATTGGTCTCGGTGTGAGGCTGGAGACAAGGTCTTGTCAAAGACTACGGAGAAGCTTCTCCGGATATATTGTGTCTTCAAAACACCCGATAAGTCAGCAATCAAAGAACTCGGTTTCGGCGATGACTTTTTTGATATGATCAAGATCGCCACTATGTGGGACAGTTCAGAGGAACTCATTTTTCGCTTTGTTCGACGTAAGCTTGAAATCTCCGAACTGGATGGTGACGAAGGTAAGTGGCGGCCGGATAAAGCCGCTTAGGAAGTCCGTCTAACTCAAGCCCGTTCGGTCAAGCAGCCGAACGGGCTCTTTTCTCCGTGGCTAATTGACCCATAATGCTTGACAGCAGGCAAAAGGGTCATTATGGTTATGGCTATGAACAAGCTTTCCCGTGAAGCCCGCGCTCAAATCCTCGGCATGATGGTCGAGGGCGTTTCCATCCGGGCAATCTCCCGCATGACCGGGGCCAGCAAAAACACCATCGTCAAGCTGCTGGCGGACGCGGGCGAGGCGTTTTCGGAGTATCAGGACCGGGTCATGCGCGACCTGACCTGCAAGCGCGTCCAGGTCGATGAAATTTGGGCGTTCGTCTATGCTAAAGCCAAGAACGTCCCTGGTGCTAAGGCGGCCCCAGAGGGCGCTGGCGACTGCTGGACGTGGATGGCGATCGACGCCGACACTAAGCTGATCCCCTCATTCTACGTCGGGGCTCGCGATGCCGAGGCGGCACAGCTTTTCATCGGCGACTTAGCCCTGCGCTTGGCCAATCGGGTGCAGCTCACCAGCGACGGTCACAAGCCCTACCTTGAGGCTGTAGATCAGTCGTTCGGCGCGGACATTGATTACGCGATGCTGGTCAAGATTTACGGCAATGAGGCGGCCGGCGCGGGCCGCTACAGCCCTGGCGTCTGCAAGGGCGCCATCAAGACCCGCGTTGAGGCAAGCCCGACGCCGCACACGTCAGCACGAGCTACGCGGAGCGGGCGAACCTGACGTTGCGCATGGGATCGCGTCGGTTCACGCGGCTTACCAACGCCTTTTCAAAGAAGGTCGTAAACCACGAACACTCCGTCGCCGTCCACCTGATGCACTACAACTTCGTCCGTATTCACCAGACGCTCCGCTGCACTCCCGCAATGGCGGCTGGTGTCAGCACAACCCTTTGGGAGCTTGCGGACATGGTGAAGGTGCTTGAGGCTTGGGAAATTGCGAAAGACCAAGAACACGGCGGATTATAACCGCCGCCTTGTGTTGACACTTTCGTGATGTATGCGGGTAGATCGGTTAAGCGTTGTGTGCCACATAGGGATCAACACGCGATCAGAAGGGCATACCAGGAAGCGATCCGGCGCATAGAGCAACTGCCCATATCGCTCTTGAGGGCGTTGCGCTTTGTCCCAACCCTCTCCCACCCATTCTAAGGAATTCTAACTTGCATTTCTCTCGCAAGCCAAGTGTTGATTCAGCGACAAGCGTGCTGAACTCTCTTGTTGCGGCAGATGGCAAGCGTGTGCCCATTGTGCGGACAGAGACATACCGAGCTGCACTAAAGGCCGTACAAGGTGCGATGCGTAAGGACATTCTGGCTCGTGAGCCAAATAGAAGCAACAAACCCACTCCTCGTTCCTGAACACAGCAGAGCATTCGAAAAATTAGTTCAAGAGCCCGACGACATCGTCGGACTTTTAGCGTATGCGCTGTATAAACGTACAATAAACGAGCGTAAAGCTGCTGGCCATGGAGTATTGTCTCCGAAAGATCGCGACCCACAAGGTCATGAAATCTCTCTCCACAGAGATCAAGCCGAGAATTATCTTAGAACATTTGCTCAGACTGCAATTGAAGAAGAGAAGTCTGCTATTTGGGTAGAAAATATAAAGGTTCTTTCAAAGGACATTCTTTTTGGTGTAAATGAAGCTAAAAATGATATCAAAGTTGCTATAAAAAGAGGAACAGGCTTCTGGTGGCCCGGAGTGGTAATCGGAGTTGTGGCTTGGTTTTTATCCCTAATTATTACTTTAGTTATTTATGTTAATACACCAGACTGGTTGAAAGGCGTCGCCTCACACATTCCTACACCACCAAACTGAATCGCTGGTGGTGACGTAGCTTGCTGAGCTTCGACCGGCTAAATGCGATAATCTAAAAATTCAAACTGACCCACTACCGATGAACCGCTCTCCTTGACAAAGGCCCGCAGCGTGACTCCGTGTTCCCCGCGCCCGCGGGGATGAACCGGTCAGATGTCCTCGCTGCTGGTGGCCACGTCCGTGTTCCCCGCGCCCGCGGGGATGAACCGCCAAGAGCGAGGAGGAACCGGAGCCGGATGCCGTGTTCCCCGCGCCCGCGGGATGAACCGCCCGGCACCGCGGCCCGGCTGGCACAGCAGTTGTGTTCCCCGCGCCCGCGGGGATGAACCGTCGGCCCTTTCCAAATGCTCGGAAGCAAAGTCGTGTTCCCCGCGCCCGCGGGGATGAACCGTTCGCGCAGCTCTGGCCAGCCTGCCACCCCAGGTGTTGGGGTTCCGGTAGATGCCGTAATGGGCTGGCACCGGGGCTGACGAGTGGTGCGGGTCTCTTCAGAG
>CAXSEF010000044.1:0-24895 GCA_964236535.1 uncultured Acetobacteraceae bacterium | reverse complement strand
GGTGCGGTCCCGAACATCCCGCCCAAGCCCCCCCGCCCGTGGAAGAGCTGCTTCAAGCGATGCGGGTGTGTTCCAGCTCGTCCAGATCATGACCCAGCAGCAGGAGCACGCTGACGACGATCGCGATCGCGGGCTAAAGCAGCGCCTGGTGCACTATGCTGGTCACAGTTTGATCCTGTGTCGGTTCGGTCGAAACTTCACTTCTGTTCATAAGCTAGCTCTTGTTGAAACGATGGTTAAGGCCGCGAGCAGTTCATGATGGTGGTCGCGTAAACCACTACTCATACTACGTTGCGTTACGACAACAAATTTTTGAGTGTCGGATGTCAGACTGACGGCTTTCTGACAGCCACGTGCCGTGCCGTCTATGAAGCTAGGTTTCACCTGTGGCCGACAGTGGATCAAGTCCTGTCGCCAGGTCCCCCGACGTCAAATCCAGCTGCTTCACGCCAGAGGTGATCTCGGCCGAGGACGGTCCCGGCGTTATCCGAGCAGACGGCCAACCAGCCGCGCGGTGTAGTCCATCACCGGGATAATGCGACCGTAGTTGATGCGGGTCGGACCGATCACCCCGATGGCGCCGACGATACGGTCAGCCTCGTTGCGGGCCGGGGCCACCACCATCGCCATGCCGGAGGTGCCGAACAGCCCGCTTTCTGCGCCGATAAAGATGCGCACGCCATCCGACTGCTCGGCGAGGTCGAGCAGCTTGAGCATGGTCTCCTGCGCCTCCAGCCGTTCGAACAGGGTGCGGATCGAGGCGATGCGCTCGACATGGGTGATCTCGGCGAGCAGGCGCGACTGACCGCGCACGATCAGCGCACCGCCGCGGCCCTGCTCCGTCCAGGTGGCGAGGCCGCTCTCCACAACCAGCGACGCAGTCTCGTCGAGCTGGGTGCGGTCAGTGGCCATGTCCTCGGCCACCACGCGGCGCAGTTCGGCCAGCGATCGCCCGGCTAGCCGGGCGTTGAGATAGTTGGCGGCCTCGATCAGCGCGGCGGGCGGCAAACCGGGTGGGGTCTCGATCACCCGGTTCTCGACCTGGCCGTCGCCGGCGACAAGGATGACCAGCACCCGGCCCGAGCTCAGAGCGACAAAGTCGATATGACGAATCGCGCCATCGGTCTTCGGCGCCAGCACCAAGCCGGCGGCCGAGGACAGGCCGGACAGCATCGCTGACGCCTCGCCGAGCGTGTCCTGCAGCGAACGGCCCTTCGATTCGAGCGCACGGCCGATGGTCTGTCGCTCGTCCTCGCTCAGGTCGCCGAACTGCAGCAGGCCGTCTACGAACAAACGCAGGCCGCGCTCTGTGGGCAGGCGGCCCGCCGAGGTGTGCGGGGCGAACAGCAGCCCTGCCTCGGTAAGGTCGGCCATCACGTTGCGAATGGTGGCCGGCGACAGCGCGATTGGCAGGCGGCGTGACAGGGTGCGGCTGCCGACCGGGTCGCCGGTTTCGACATACTGCTCGACGATCTCGCGCAGGACCGCGGCCGAACGGCTGTCGAGCTCGGGCGGCATTGCGCGGGACGGCTTGAAGGAGTGATCCATCGGGGTGATGATAGAAATGGTCGGGCGGGTGGCTCGGTCAATGCGGCTTTGAGGACAGGTTAGAGTATGGCTAGAACTGTGCCCGATGTGCTGGAGGCGGGGACCTGCCAGGCTGAGTGTCTCCAAACCGGCACATGCTTGCGGAGACATCGCAGCGGAGTGAGGTTCGGCCCGTGCAAAGCGCACGCCAGGCTATGCACAAAACAAACCAAGGCGGACTTTCTCCGGAGAAAGTCCGCCTTGGAGGCAAGACATGCGCTCCAGCAACAGCTGGAGGGGGCTTTTTTAACGCTTCCCTACTGATTGCACCACTGAGCCGACTAAGAAATCGGCGGCACGTGATATCGGCAGACAAGACGCATCCCCAGCTTATTCCTATGCTGATCCTGGCATCTGGAATTACGCAGTTATGCGATCAGGCGCGTGAATTTCAGAATTGTCCACCAAGATGTTTTCTCTTTGCTTTCCGACGGTTCGGCTGCCTGGTCACGATCTGCAGGACCGCGGGAGCGCGATGTGCGGCGATGTTCAACGCCCATGCACTTCGGGACGCGAGGGTGGGCTCTGCCTGGGCCCGCTCTAGTCGCCTGCTTCAAACGCAGGTGTTTGAGACGCCTTTCCCCTGAACGTCAGAGATTTCAAGAGCGCGGCCCTGGTCGGTCCCCGATCGCGAAGTAGCAGGTAGCGGCGCGGGGCCTTGCCTGTTCCGATCAGGCACGCACCAGTGTCGCGGGGATGACGCCGCTCGCGTCGCACAGGAGAGACGAATATGCCGAGCATTACGGCGGAACGCCGGCGCACGGCGCGAGGACGGCACCTTTCGGCAGGCGAGGGATTGGTGCTGGCGACGCACAACCCGGGCAAACTTCGCGAGTTCGCGGTGTTGCTGGCGCCGTACGGGTTGTCGGCCGTATCGGCGAGCGCGCTGGGGTTGCCAGAGCCGGAGGAGGATGCGCCGGACTTCGCGGGCAATGCGCGGCTGAAGGCGATTGCCGCCGCGACTGCCAGCGGGCAACCGGCGCTCGCTGACGACTCGGGGTTCTGCTGCGCGGCGCTGGACGGGGAGCCCGGCGTGCATTCGGCGCGCTGGGCAGGGCCGAAGAAGGATTTCGCTGTCGCGATGGCACAGGTGGAGGCGCGGCTGGCAGGTGCGGCGGATCGCCGGGCGTGGTTCATCTGCGCGTTGTGCCTGGCGTGGCCGGACGGGGCGAGTGCGACGTTCCTCGGCCGGGTGGAGGGCGAGGCGTGCTGGCCTCCGCGTGGGGCGCTGGGCTTTGGCTACGACGCGATGTTTGTGCCGGCGGGCAGCAGGATCAGCTACGGGGAGTTTGCCCCAGCACTCAAGCACGCTGGCAGCCATCGGGCGCGGGCGTTCGCCCAGCTCGTGGCGAGCTGTCTGCCGCGAAGGTCGGCAGAGTAACGGGAAGCAAGGCTGGGCGCCGCCCGCCAGCCATCCAATAGGCTCAAGCGGGTCATCGGACCCTTTGGCAGGCTCTCCCCCAGGCCCGCAAGGTGCCCGCTGTCGCAAGCATCGAGCTTTTTGCTCCGATTACTTGAACAAATGGGTTCTCACGGCTCGCCTTGAGCGGAGCCCGGAGGCAGGGCTTCTGGCCTTGCTTGCTTGTGCGGTCACGCCGGCTTCGCGGCTGCCGGCAAACCAGGCGGCAAGCGGCTGCTCGATTGCGTGGTGAGCGATCAGCCCCGCCGCGACGCTGAGGACGAGGGCGGCGGTCAGAAGTGTCGGCAGCGACGCGAGGTGCAGCGTCCCCAGGCCGGCCAGGACGAAGCCGTGCGCCAGGTAGATGGCGTAGGAGGCGTCGCCGAGGCGGAGCAGCCACCGCGGCCAGTGCAGCCGGTCCGCGCGTTCAATCACCAACGACGCGGCCACCAGCACGGCGGCAGGCCCGCCCCAGTCCAGGGTGCGCCACCAGGGGGTGCCGGCTGGCAGCGCGACGAGGGCCAGCAGCGACACGACCGCGAGGCATGACGCCGCGGCGAGGGCGCGGTCGGAGGGGGGCGTCGCAGGGGCGCGGGAGGCAGCGAGGCCGAGCAGCACGCCGGCGGCGAACTCGAGGGTCAGCGGGCTGGCGAGTGCGCCGATCGCCGGCCACCCGGGCCGGCGGAACAGCGATGCGGCCGCGATGCAGCCGAGAGTGGGCAGCACGACGCGGGTGGCCACTCCGCGCAGGCCGTCGGGCGGGCGCAGGGCGAGACCGGCGGCGAACACCAGGTAGAACATCATCTCGAACCACAGGGTCCAGCCAACCGGCAGCAGCGGGCGGACGAGGCCTTCGGCGTCGTGCGACGGCAGGAAGAGGTAGGAGCACAGGATGCCGGTCCAGCCCGGGCGAGCGTGGTGGGCGAGCGCGGGGGCGACGACGACCAGGGCCAGCTTGGCAGTGGTGGCGAGCCAGTACAACGGCACCACGCGCTCCAGGCGACGGCGCAGGAACACCCGCCCACCGTCGGGCCGTTCGGCGAGGCGGGCTGAGGCGACGATCATCACGAAGCCGCTGATGATGAAGAACAGGTCGACGCCGGCGGCGCCGTTGCTCCAGGAACCGATGCGCGGGTGGCCCGCGCGCCACAACTCGACGGCGTGGTAGGCGACGACCAGCACCGCCGCGACAGCGCGCAGGGCCTGCACGCTTTGCCAGTGCCGAAGCGCCATGCAACCTCCGATAGATTGGCTGTGTGGAAGTTCTACCCCGGGGTGGGGCGGGGCGCGATGGGCAAGTTCTGGCGTGCGGGGGTTAGCGGGCGTGCCTGCGGCGTCTTGTTACGAGGGCGGGGTTCGCCTAACTGAGCGGCCATGAACATCGAACATGAAACCGAGGCCACAGCGTCGTCGGCGGACGGGGGCGACAGCCCGGACCAGGTCATGCAGGCGGCGGCGGCGCGGATCGCGGCACTGGAGGCCGAGCGGGACGACTTCCGCGATCGCTGGATGCGTTCGGAGGCGGAGCAGCAGAACGTGCGCGCGCGCGGGCGGCGCGAGGTCGAGGACGCGCGGCAGTTCGCGGTGCAGAAGTTCGCCCGCGACGTGGCCGAGGCAAGCGAAAACCTGCGCCGCGGGCTGGACAGCCTGCCGCCGCCGGAGCCTAGCGAGTCCGAGGTGGTGGGAAAGCTGCGCGAGGGGTTCGAGGGGGTGGAGCGGGCAATGCTCGCCGCGCTGGAGCGCAACGGGGTGGTGCGCGAGGACCCGACGGGCAAGCCGTTCGACGCGAACCTGCACCAAGGCATGGGCGAGCAGCCCTCCAGCGCACATCCTCCGGGGACGGTGATGCAGGCGTATACGCCTGCATGGACGCTGAACGGGCGGCTGCTGCGGCCGGCAATGGTTGTGGTCAGCACAGGCGGCGCTGCTGCGGCGGGCGTCGACCAGACGGTCTGATTGAGAACTGCCAGGCTGGGAGAAAGGCCAGGGCTCTGCCCTGGACCCGCTGGCAGCTGAGCCCCCAGACCCACACAACTCAAGTGTTGCGGCGTGCTGGGAGGAGTCGTGCTGATTGGCTTGTGCTTATGAGGGTCTTCGCCCGTTGGCGCGTCTGGGCAACATCTCGTCTTGCCTGCTTGCCCTGACCTCCCGGCCTGCTTGCCCTAATGCCGTGGCGTGCGACAGGGTGGCGCGTGGCGCCCCTTGCGACGGCGGGGGGGGCTCAATACATCCCACACTACAACCGTAAGGGTCGTGCGTGGTGCTTCGGGCCGCCCATGACCGCTGACAAGGAGAGTTTCTGGATGAGCAAGGTCATCGGCATTGATCTCGGCACGACCAACTCGTGCGTGGCGATCATGGAAGGTTCCACCGCAAACGACGTCCGAGTGGTCGAGAACAGTGAGGGCGCACGGACCACGCCCTCGATGGTGGCGTTCACCGAGGGTGGCGAGCGCTTGGTGGGACAAGCGGCCAAGCGACAGGCCGTCACCAATCCGACCAACACGCTGTATGCGGTCAAGCGGCTGATCGGCCGGCGGTTTGATGACGCGACGGTGACCAAGGACAAGGCCATGGTCCCGTACAGCATTGTGCGCGGCGACAATGGGGATGCTTGGGTCGAGGCGCGGGGTGAGAAGTATGCGCCGGGCCAGGTAAGCGCGTTCATCCTGGGCAAGATGAAGGAGACAGCCGAGGCGTTCCTCGGCGAGAGTGTGACGCAGGCGGTGATCACGGTTCCGGCGTATTTCAACGATGCGCAACGGCAGGCGACCAAGGATGCAGGCCGCATCGCCGGCCTTGAGGTGCTGCGCATCATCAACGAGCCGACTGCCGCGGCACTGGCCTACGGCATGGACAAGAAGAACAGCGGCACGATCGCAGTCTATGACCTTGGCGGCGGCACGTTCGACGTGTCGGTGCTGGAGATCGGCGACGGCGTATTCGAGGTGAAGTCCACCAATGGCGACACGTTCCTGGGCGGCGAGGATTTCGACAACCGGGTTATCGACTATCTGGCGTCGGAGTTCCAGCGTGACCAGGGAATCGACCTGCGCAAGGACAAGCTGGCGCTGCAGCGGTTGAAGGAGGCGGCGGAGAAGGCGAAGATAGAGCTGTCCTCGTCCAAGGAAACCGAGGTCAACCTGCCGTTCATTACAGCGGACGCTTCGGGGCCGAAGCATCTGGTGACCAAGCTGAGCCGGGCGAAGCTGGAGGGCCTGGTCGAGGACCTGATCGCGCGGACGATGGAACCGTGCCGGGCGGCGTTGAAGGATGCCGGCGTGACTGCGGCCGAGATCGACGAGGTGATCCTGGTCGGCGGCATGACTCGCATGCCGAAGGTGATTGAGGCGGTGAAGGCGTTCTTCGGCCGCGAACCGGCGCGCAACGTCAACCCGGACGAGGTGGTGGCGATCGGTGCCGCGGTGCAGGGCGCAGTGCTGAAGGGCGACGTCAAGGACGTGCTGCTGCTCGACGTGACACCGCTGAGTCTGGGTATCGAGACGCTTGGCGGGGTGTTCACCCGACTGATTGACCGTAACACCACGATCCCGACCAAGAAGAGCCAGGTGTTCTCCACTGCGGACGACAACCAGGGTGCGGTGACCATCAAGGTGTTCCAGGGCGAGCGCGAGATGGCGTCCGACAACAAGGCGCTCGGCAACTTCGACCTGACCGGCATTCCGCCGGCGCCGCGGGGCATGCCACAGATCGAGGTGACGTTCGACATCGACGCGAACGGTATCGTCAGCGTGCAGGCGCGCGACAAGGCGACCGGCAAAGAGCAGCAGATCCGCATTCAGGCCAGTGGCGGATTGTCGGACACGGATATCCAGCGGATGGTGCGCGAGGCGGAGACCAACGCAGGGGCCGACAAGAAGAAGCGCGAGCAGATCGAGGCACGCAACCAGGCGGAAGGCATGGTCCACCAGGTGGAGAAGAACCTGGCCGAGCATGGCGACAAGCTGGGGGCGCAAGAGCGCAGCGAGGCGGAGGCGGCGCTGGCGGAGGCGAGGTCGACGATGGAGGGCGGCGATGCCGAGGCGATCAAGTCGGCGACCGAGCGGCTAAGCCAGGCCGCGATGAAGATCGGCGAGGCGATGTACAAGTCGCAGGCGACTGCGGCAGGTGCCCCCGGCGCGCCGGACGAGATGCCGCCATCTGCAGCTCCTGACGCCAAGGTGGTCGACGCAGAGTTCGAGGAAGTGGACGACAAGAAGAAGTCGGCCTGATGCTGACGGGACGGCCTGAGGCACAGTCCCCAGCCGTCCCGTCCTGGAATTCTGCCGGTCCAGGGCGGCCCGCTCTGGCGGGTCCCGAGTAGAGCCTCGACCTTGCTTCGTTGGGCTTCCCCCTTGAACCGCCGGCCTGGGTAAGAAAGCGTTCATGGCGAAAAGTGATTACTACGAAACGCTGGAAGCGCCTCGTGAGGCTTCGGCGGACGACTTGAAGAAAGCGTACCGCAAGCTGGCGATGAAGTATCACCCGGACCGCAACCCGGGTGACAAGCAGGCCGAGGCGAAGTTCAAGGAAGTCAGCGAGGCCTACGACGTCCTCAAGGACGAGCAGAAACGCGCGGCCTACGACAGGTTCGGGCATGCGGCATTCGAGCAGGGCAGCGGGTTCGAAGCAGCGGGCGCCGGAGGACTGGGCGACATCTTCGACCAGATGTTCGGCGACTTCATGGGTGCCGGAGGACGGCGTGGCGGACGGGCGCGGACCGGTAGCGACGTGCGAGCGCAGGTGGAGCTCAGCCTCGAGGAGGCGTTTACCGGTACCAAGACGCAGCTGCGGGTGCCGACGCGGGTCAGCTGCGATGCGTGCAACGGCACCGGCTCGGAGTCAAAAGACAAGACGGCGGAAACCTGCGGGACTTGCGGTGGCGCGGGCAAGGTGCGGGCGCAGCAGGGTTTCTTCTTGGTAGAGCGGAGTTGCCCGACCTGCGGCGGCAGCGGGCGGGTGGTGCGCAACCCCTGCCGCGTGTGTCATGGCGCCGGGACGGTGCAGCGGGAGCGCAGCCTGCAGGTGGCGATCCCGGCGGGCGTCGAGGATGGTACGCGTATCCGGCTGACCGGCGAGGGCGAGGCGGGCGGGGCGGGGACATCGCCTGGCGACCTGTACGTGCATGTGGCGGTTCGACCGCACGACATCTTCCAGCGGGACGGAGCAAACGTGTTCTGCCGGGTTCCATTGCCGCTGACCCGAGCGGCGCTGGGCGGCGAAGTAGAAGTGCCGGCGATCGACGGTAGTCGCTCCCGGGTGAAGGTGCAGCCGGGCACGCAGTCGGGCGAGCAGCTGCGGCTGCGTGGCAAGGGATTCTCGGTGCTGCGTTCGGCGGTGCGCGGCGACATGTATATCCAATTTGCGGTGGAGACGCCGCAGCACTTGACCCGGCGGCAGCGCGAGCTGCTGGAGGAGTTCGAGACCGAAGCGCGCGATAACGCGCGCGGGCATCCGGACAGCGAGGGGTTCTTCGCGAAGGTGGCAAGCTTCTTCGAGGGTCGCGGCTAAGAACAGCGGTGGCTGGTGAGCCAGGCTAAGTCAGAGGCTTGCCTCTGGATTCTGTTGCAGGGTGAGCCACTGGATGCGTGGGCTTGAGGGGGCGGTTTCAAAGGGCTCCGCCCTGTCGGTGGGACTGGACAAAGCCGTTCCCTGCTTCGCGTTCAGATCAAACGTCAGAGTCGTCGGCATAAAGCGCGTTATGCCAAGCGCTTGCAGAGGAAGGTCGTGCGGGTAGGAATCGCGGGGATCGCGGGGCGCATGGGTCGACTGCTGGCCGAAGAGGTCGTGAAGTCGGGGGCGGTGTTGTCGGGCGGCACGATGCGGGTTGGGTCGACCGCAGTGCTGCCGGAGGGGTGGGCGGTGCACGCCGACTTCGCGGCGCTGGTGCGGGTCAGCGACGTGGTGGTCGACTTCACGCATGCGGGCGCCGCTGCCACGCATGCCCTTGTGATCGCGAAGACCGGGACGGCGTGGGTGCTCGGCACGTCGGGCTTGTCGGACGCGGACGCGCAGGCGGTGCAGGCGGCGGCGGCGGCGGCGGCGATTGTGTTCGCGCCGAACTACGCGCCAGGCGTGGTGCTGGTGCTGGCGATGGCGGAGCGGCTGGCGGCAGCACTGCCAGCGACCGGATATGACGCGGAGATCGTCGAGATGCACCACCGGCAGAAGGTCGATGCGCCGTCGGGGACGGCGACCGGGCTGGCGCGGGCGGTGGCGGCGGGACGGGGGGTGGCGCTGGCGGAGGTGATGCAGTCGGGCCGGACCGGGGATGTGGGTGCGCGGCGCGAGGGCGAGATCGGCTTGGCGTCGCTGCGCGGCGGGCAGGTGGTGGGCGAGCACACCGTGTTGTTCGCGGGTGACAGCGAGCACATCGCGCTCACGCACCGAGCGCTCGACCGGAGAGTGTTCGCGCAGGGGGCGTTGCGGGCGGCGGGATGGGTGCTCGGGCGTGATCCGGGGTTGTACGGGATGGGGGATGTGCTGGGACTGGGATGAGGGGGTGATCTGGTCCAGGAAGGCCAGAGCTCTGCCCCGGACTTGCTGGGGCCTGAGGCCCCAGACCCACACGTGAAAGGCCTACGGCACATTCCCGGGTGGCATGTTGCATGGCGCATGGGGAGAGGTTTCCATAGGGCTCTGCTCTTTGACGGGTCTGGGCAGAACCCGGCCTTGCCTTCGTTCTGCGGCGCGGCGCCTTGACCCCCCCGGCTCGATCCGCCACACCCCCGCTGCCCCGGCATCGGGCCCGGGCGACGGCTTTCGGACCTCAGGCGGCCGGCGGCTCGTCCTACTGGATCGCGACAAGAGGAGAAATCCATGCGCGACAAGGGCGACTATCTGTTCACGTCGGAATCGGTATCAGAGGGCCATCCGGACAAGGTGGCGGACCGGCTGAGCGACACCGTGCTGGACGCATTCCTGGCCGCCGACCCGCAGGCGCGTGTCGCGTGCGAGACGATGGTGACCACGAACCGCATCATCCTGGCCGGCGAGACCCGCGGCCCGGAGAGCGTCACAACGGACCGGCTCGAGCTGCTGGTGCGTCAAGCGGTGCGCGACATCGGCTACGACCAGGCGGGGTTTTCGTGGCGGCGTGCGAGCTTCGAGTGCCACCTGCACGCGCAGTCGGCCGATATCGCGGTGGGCGTGGACAGCGCCGGCAACAAGGACGAGGGCGCCGGCGACCAGGGCATCATGTTCGGGTTCGCGACAACTGAGACGCCCGAGCTGATGCCGGCGCCGATCCATTACGCGCACCTGATCCTGCGGCGCATCCGGGAGCTGAACCGGGACGGCGACGCGCGGGTGGCGGGGCTGTTGCCGGACGCGAAGAGCCAGGTGACGCTGCGCTATGTGCACGGCGTGCCGGTGGGGGCGACCTCGATCGTGTTGTCGACGCAACACGAGGAGGGCGTTGACCAAGCGGAGTTGAAGGATCGGTTGACGCCGCTGGTGGCAAGCCTGTTGCCGGCAGGATGGATGTGTCCGGACGCAGGGTTCTATGTAAATCCAACCGGCAACTTCGTGATTGGTGGCCCGGACGGCGACTGTGGACTGACCGGGCGTAAGATCATCGTTGACACCTATGGCGGGGCGGCCCCGCATGGCGGCGGCGCATTCAGCGGCAAGGACCCGACCAAGGTGGACCGCTCGGCGGCGTATGCTTGCCGCTATCTGGCGAAGAACGTGGTCGCGGCGGGATTCGCGGATCGTTGCACGCTGCAGATCAGCTACGCGATCGGGGTGTCGCATCCGCTCTCGGTGTTCGTCGACCTCGACGGGACCGGGCACGACGTGGACGAGGCGGCGCTGGTGCGGGCGCTGCAAGAGGTGATGGACCTCTCGCCGCGCGGCATCCGCCAGCAGCTGCGGCTCAACCGGCCGATCTATGCCGTGACGTCGGCATATGGGCATTTCGGGCGCGTGCCGGACGACGCGCTGGACACCTTCACCTGGGAGCGCACCGACCTGGTGCCGGCGCTACGCTCGGCACTGAACAGGTGACCCAGGCGGGGGGCGGGTCCCTCCGTGGTGATGCGGCGCCGCCGGCGCCGGAGGTGCCGCAGCAGGGCGGTGCGGCGCATGCGGGCTGGCGGGCGGTCAAGCCGCCGCCGGACCGGCTGTACGGGCGCCAACGCAGCCACGCACTGCGCCCGCGCCAGGAGATGCTGCTGGCGCTCACGCTGCCGCGGCTGCGCTTCGCTTGCGCAGAGGACCCGTTCGCGGGGTTTGGGGAGCGGCTGGCACAGCTGTGGCTGGAAGTGGGGTTCGGCGGCGGCGAGCATGCGCTGGCGCAGGTGCGGGCAAATCCCGGGATCGGGCTGATCGCGTGCGAGGTGTTCGAGCAGGGGCTGTGTTCGCTGCTGTCGCGCCTGGTGCCGGAGGGCGGCGAGGCGGACGCGCCGCTGCCGGAGAATTTGCGGGTTTGCGACGGCGATGCTCGCGCCCTGCTGCGCGTGCTGCCGGCGGGGTGTCTGGAACGGGTGTTTCTGCTGTTTCCCGACCCATGGCCGAAGTCGCGGCACGCGAAGCGGCGCTTTGTGCACCCGGCGCTGCTGCCTGTGCTGGCGCGCGCGATGGCGCCGGGCGGAGTTTGGCGCATCGCCACGGACGATCCGACCTACCAGGCCTGGACGGCGGAGGTGCTGGCGGGGCAGGCGTGGTTCGTGGGTGGGCCGCCCGCGGCGTCCCGGCCGCAGGGGTGGCCCACGACGCGCTACGAGACAAAGGCACTGGCGGCGGGGCGAGTGCCATTTTACTGGGAAATGCGGCGGACCGGAGTGGCCTGAGTCAGGCAGCGAATAAGGCTGGACGTTTCCTCCGCCCGAAATCCAATGGCTCAAGCGGCGCCTCGAACCTTGCGCGGGTGAGCCCAGACCCGCCAAAGAGCGAGCTCCTTTGAAAACCCGTCGCACAGAAGTCAGTGTGTCGAGCGAATGCAGTTGTATGAGTTGGGTCGACGTCGCTGCGAACAGGCTCCAAACACACCAGGATTTTCAAGGCTCAGCCTTGCGCGGAGTTCAGAGGCAGACCCTCTGGCCTTGCTTGACCTGCGGTCAGTCCTTCTCTGTGTTGCGGGTCGGGTGGACGTTCTGGTCACCGCTCTTGACGTGCTGTTCGATGACGCGGCCGTGGTCCGACTGCCTGACGGGCCGGGTGGGTTCCGCCGGGTTCAATACCCGCGACGGGTTCGTTGCCGGTGGTGCAGGTGGACCCGGGCATGGCGTTCTCCTGTTCCGCTGGCTGAACCCGGGGGTGTGGGCGCGGTTGCGTGCGCGGCCGGGTCGGCGCACGAGGGAGCGACATGGGGGAGACGATCATGGACGAGACCAGCGGGCAGGGTGCCGCGCATCATCTAGAGGCGGCGCGGCAGCACGAGGCGGCGGCGCGGGCGCACCACGAGGCGGCGCGGCACTGCGAGGCGGGCAATTTCGAGAAGGCCGAGCGGTTCGGCACTGCCGCGGCGGAACAGGCCGAGGTTGCGAACCGTCACGCCGTGGAGGCGCTGACGCTGTATGCACGGCACGCTGAGCAGAAGGCATCAGCCGGGCAGGAAGCGGCCGACGAAGCTGCGGCGTCTGCGGCCAAGCACGCCGCAAAGCATGCGGCAAAGGACGCGCAGGCGCGGGACTGAAGAGGCAAGATGTGAGGCTGGGCTCTGCCCAGACCGCCGAAGGGCAGACCCCTTTGAAGATCCTCCACCTGGCCGGTTGTGCTGCGCTGGCTTTGGACAGGCCTTTGGCTTTCCGTTGGCCTGCTTGCCTTGCGACGGCGGACATGGAGGCCTATATGGTCGTGTTCCGAATACCCGCAGACGCTGACGACGGTGGCCTTTGCGGGCAACCGCGCAATGCTGTGTCGAGGTGTTCCCATTCCCGAACCAGCCGACGTTCTGGACGACGCGCTACCGCGCCACACCGGCCTGGAGGGCCGCATTGTGACGTCGGTGGCGCCGACGCTGGGCGACCTGGGATTCGAACTGGTGCGCGTGGCCGTGCTGGGGCGGGAAAACCCGACGGTGCAGATCATGGCGGACCGGGCGGACGGCAGCCAGGTCAGTGTCGAGGACTGCAAGCAGATCAGCCGGGCGGTGGGTGCGGTGCTTGACGTCGACGATCCAATTCCGGGAGCGTGGACGCTGGAGGTAAGTTCCGCGGGAATCGACCGGCCGCTGACCCGGGTGAAGGACTGGAATCGGTTTGCCGGGCATCTTGCGAAGGCTGAGGTCAACATTCCGGTGGACGGACGCAAACGGTTCAGCGGGGTGGTGCTGGGGGCGGATCGCGGTCATGCCCGGTTGCGGCTGGAAGACGGAAGCGAGGTGGCGCTGCCGCTCGACGAGATGCGGCGGGCGAGGCTGATACTGACTGACGCGCTGATTGCCGCGACCGGTGCTGCGCCAGTGGATAATTAGCCGGCGGGCGGATTGCGGTGCTGCTGGCCCAGCGGCACGTGGGTCACCGGTCTGGCAGGTCGC
Source organism: uncultured Acetobacteraceae bacterium (assembly GCA_964236535.1). Taxonomy (GTDB): domain Bacteria; phylum Pseudomonadota; class Alphaproteobacteria; order Acetobacterales; family Acetobacteraceae; genus CAXSEF01. The sequence goes on along the minus strand of CAXSEF010000044.1, from coordinate 11,429 downwards.
GAGGCAATGGGACAACAAGATGAAGCCTGGCCCCGGCAGTGCGGCAGGCGCTGGTCGTTGCACGACACCCGGGTGAGCCCGGCATTGGAGAGAACGCGTCATGGAAACCTCGATTGCCAGACCGGAGCTGCTTCTCGTTGCGGATGCGGTAGCGCGGGAAAAGTCGATCGACCGCGAGGAGGTGCTCGAGGCGATGGAGCAGGCCATTCAGAAGGCCGGGCGCGCCAAGTACGGCCATGAGAAGGACATCCGGGCTACGATCGACCGCAAGACCGGCGACGTGCGGCTGAGCCGCTGGACCGAGGCGGTCGAGGTGGTGGAGAACGAGGAGACTCAGATCCCGGTGCACATCGCCCGCAAGTTTAAGGCGGACATCGTGCTGGGAGGGCACCTTATCGACCCGCTGCCGCCGATCGATTTCGGACGGATCGCGGCGCAGACGGCCAAGCAGGTGATCGTGCAGCGGGTGCGCGAGTACGAGCGGCGCAAGCAGTTCGACGAGTTCAAGGACCGCGTGGGCGAGATCATCAACGGCGTGGTCAAGCGCACCGAGTACGGCAACATGATGGTGGAGATCGGCCGTGCGGAGGCGCTGCTGCGTCGGGACGAGTTGATTGCGCGCGAGAGCTTCAGGAACGGCGACCGAGTGCGCGCCTACATCTATGACGTGCGCGAGGAGCCGCGTGGACCCCAGATTTTCCTCTCTCGTACCCATCCGGCGTTCCTGGCCAAGCTGTTCGCCCAGGAGGTGCCGGAGATTTACGACGGGATCATCGAGATCAAGGCGGTGGCGCGCGACCCGGGTAGCCGGGCGAAGATGGCGGTGATTTCGCGCGACGCGTCGATCGACCCGGTGGGCGCGTGCGTCGGCATGCGCGGCTCGCGGGTGCAGGCGGTGGTGGCCGAGCTGCAGGGCGAGAAGATCGACATCATCCCATGGAGCCCCCAGGCAGCGACCTTCGTGGTCAACGCGCTGGCGCCGGCCGAGGTGACCAAGGTGGTGATGGACGAGGAGGCCGGGCGGGTCGAGGTGGTGGTTCCGGACGAGCAGCTCAGCCTGGCAATCGGGCGACGTGGGCAGAACGTGCGGCTGGCGAGCCAGCTGACGCGTTGGGACATCGACATCCTGACCGAGGCAGAAGAAAGCGAGCGACGGCAGGAAGAGTTCCGTCGCCGGACCGGGCTGTTCGTCGAGGCGCTGGACGTCGACGACGTGATTGCCGGGCTGCTGGTGCAGGAGGGGTTCAACACGGTGGAGGAGCTGGCCTTCGTGCCGCACGAGGAGCTCTCGGAGATCGAGGGCTTCGACGAGAACGTTGCCGACGAGCTGATCAGGCGGGCCGAGGTGTTCCTGGCCGGGCGCGACCAGGAACTGACGCAGAAGCGGCTGGCGTTGGGGGTGAGCGAGGACGTCGCGAGCTTTGAGATGTTCACGCCGACGATGCTGGTGGCGTTGGGTGAGAAGGGAGTGAAGACGCTAGACGATTTGGCTGATCTTGCGTCCGACGAGCTGGTGGAGATCCTGGGCGCGGAGGTGATCGACGAGCAGGCGGCCAACGAGGTGATCATGGCGGCCCGCGCCCATTGGTTCGAGGGCGAAGACGGTGGCGCGGTCGAGGGTGCCGTCGCGGCAGGTTCGGGCGAGCCCGATGTGGCAGCGGAGGCTTCCAACGGCTGACGCGAGCCTGCCACTTGGCGATGCTGCATTGCCGGACGTGGGTCCGGACGGGGCTACTGACGCGCTCGGGGGCGGCGCCGGGCCCGCGGAGAAGATGGACAAGCCCGGCTGCGTTGTCACGGGTAGCGAGGACCCGGATGGAGCGGACGACGAGCCGGAGCGCGGACCGCTGCGCCGCTGCGTGGTCACGCGCGAGCAGGGCGAACGAGCGAGGATGCTGCGCTTCGTGGTGGGACCTGGGCGGCAGGTGGTCCCGGACCTGGCGGCACGGCTGCCCGGGCGGGGAATCTGGTTGAGCGCGCGGGCGGATGTGGTAGAGAACGCGCGGGTTCGCGGGGCATTCGCCCGGGCCGCGCGTGGCCCAGTCACCGTGCCCCCCGAGCTCCGCGCGCTTCTGCAGGCAGGCCTTGCGGGGCGAGTGGCCGATCTCGTGGGTTTCGCCCGCCGGGCGGGTGAGGCGGTCGCGGGTTTCACGAAGGTTCGGGAGTGGCTGGTGTCGGGCCGCGCGGTCCTGGTTCTGGAGGCGGGTGACGGGAGCGCAGGCGAGCGAGCCAGGCTGCTGTCGGGCGTGATCTGGAACGAGGTTGGGGGCAGGAGTATGGCCGGAGCCGCGATCCCTGTCGGCGACCAGGATGCCGGGTCGGGCGCGGGAGGGACGGGATCGCCCAGGTCCGGTGTGAGGGTTGCCACACCTCTTGATGCGGCGAGGCTAGGCGCGGTGTTCGGCCGCGACCATGTGGTGCATGTGGCGGTGGCGAGCGGCCGTTTGGCCGAGATGCTGGTCATCGAGACTGAGCGGTTGTCCGGGGTTACCGGACGGAATGGGACGTTTGTATGAGCGACGGCGGCAACGATCAGGATACGGCCAAGGGGCGCCTCTCGCTGAGGCCGGCGGGCCGGCTGGAGCTCGGGCGCACGGTGGCTGCGGGTTCCGTGCGGCAAAGCTTTAGCCACGGTCGGACAAAGGTGGTGGAGGTCGAGGTGCGCAAGAAGCGCGGCCTGGTGGCCCCGCCGCCCGCCCCGGCCGGCCAGCCCGGCGTGCGCCCGCCCGGCGGCGGCGGCGCCGGAGCCCGCGGGCCTGCGGGCAGCGGCAGGGCGCTGACCGCTTCGGAACTGCTGATTCGGCAACGCGTCGTCGAGGAGCAGCGGGTTGAGCTCGCGAAGCGCGAGGTTGAGCGACGCGAGCAGGAGAAGATCAACATACTCTCCGCCGCCGAAGAGGCGCGACGGCGTGAGGAGGAGATCAGGCGGGCCGCCGAGGACGAGGCGCGTCGGGCTCGTGACGCTGTCGAGCAGGCGAAGGCCGACGAGGCTGCGCGTGCGGCAGCAGAGGCTGCTTCCGCTGCGGCGCCAAGTGCGAAGGCGGAGGAACAGCCACGCCGCGCGGTGCGTCCGGCGCCGACCGCTGCCACCCCGGCAACGCCTTCAGAGACCCTGCGGCTGCGGCCGCAACGTGCCGGCGAGGACGACGAGGCGCCCCGCCGCCGCACCGGGCCGCTGCTGCCCGGGCGCAAGCCGCCGCCGCCGCCGCCGAAGAAGGTACTGGGCGACGGCACCAACCGTCGGCCGATGCGCATCGACGTGCAGGCGGCGATCGAGGGCGACGACGACAAGTCGCGTAGCTTGGCCTCGGTGCGCCGCCAGCGCGAGAGCGAGCGGCGCAAGGCCGAGCTGGTGGCGTTGCGTTCGAACCAAGTGAAGGTGCAGCGCGACGTCGTACTACCCGACACGATCACGGTCGCCGAGCTCGCCAACCGCATGGCGACGCGCGGTGCGGATGTGATCAAGGCGCTGATGAAGATGGGCGTGATGGCGACGGTCACGCAGTCTCTGGACGCCGACACTGCCGAGCTGGTGGTGCAGGAGTTCGGCCATCGCGTGCGCCGGGTATCGGACAACGATGTCGAACAGGGCATTGACGGCGTGCTCGACGTCGACACCGACCTGCAGTCGCGGCCGCCGGTGGTCACGATCATGGGTCATGTCGACCACGGCAAGACCAGCCTGCTGGATGCGCTGCGGACGACCGATGTTGCCAAGGGCGAGGCTGGCGGAATTACCCAGCACATCGGCGCCTACCAGGTGATGATGCCGTCCGGGCAGCAGATCACCTTTCTCGACACGCCGGGCCACGAGGCGTTCACCGCGATGCGCTCACGCGGCGCTCAGGTGACCGACATCGTCGTGCTGGTGGTCGCCGGCGACGACGGGGTGATGCCGCAGACCATCGAGGCGATCCGCCATGCCAAGGCGGCCGGCGCCCCGCTGATCGTGGCGATCAACAAGATGGACAAGCCGGGTTCCGATCCACAACGGGTTCGCCAGGAGCTGCTCAGCCACGACGTCGTGGTCGAGGACATGGGCGGCGACACCCAGGACGTGCAGGTCTCGGCGACCAAGCGTACCGGCCTCGACAAGCTCGAGGAAGCGATCATGCTGCAGGCCGAGGTGCTCGACCTGCGCGCCAACCCGGAACGCACGGCGGAGGGGGCGGTGATCGAGAGCCGGCTGGACCGTGGGCGCGGGCCGGTGGCGACCATGCTGGTGCAGAAGGGGACGCTGCGGCAGGGCGAGATCGTGGTGGCCGGCGCCGAGTGGGGCCGGGTGCGCGCCATGCTCGACGACAAGGGGATCGCGCTGAAGGAGGCGGGGCCCTCGACGCCGGTGGAGATCCTTGGCCTAGGGGGGGTGCCGAGCGCGGGCGAGCCGTTCGTGGTGGTCGAAAACGAGCTCCGGGCGCGCGAGATCAGCGAGTTCCGCCAGCGTAAGGTGCGCGACAAGACATCGGCGGGGCTGACTGCGGCACGCGGCACGATGGAGCAGATGCTCGCGCGTGCGGTGGCTGGGGCGCAGAAGGAGGTCGCGCTTTTGATCAAGGCCGACGTGCAGGGGAGCGCCGAGGCGATCCAGGCTACGGTGCTGAAGCTGGAGCACGAGGAAGTCAACGTCCGCGTGCTGCTCTCGGCCGTCGGGCAGATCACCGAGAGCGACATCCAGCTGGCCAAGGCGTCGAACGCGATGATCATCGGGTTTAACGTGCGTGCAACGTCGCAGGCAAGGGCGCTGGCGACGCGCGACGAGGTGGAGATCCGCTACTATTCGATCATCTACCAGGTGATCGACGACATCGAGCAACTGGTGAAAGGCAAGATCAGCCCGAAGTACCGCGAGCGGTTCCTGGGCTATGCGGAGATCCGCAAGGTGTTCGACATCACCAAGTCGGGCAAGGTCGCGGGATGCATGATTACCGAGGGCCTGGTCAAGCGCGGCTGCGGCGTGCGCCTGCTGCGCGATAACGTCGTCATTCACCAGGGCGAGCTGAGCGTGCTTAAGCGGTTCAAGGACGACGTGCGCGAGGTGGCCCGCGGCTACGAGTGCGGGTTGTCCTTTGCCGGATTCCAGGATCTGCGTGAGGGCGACATGGTCGAGTGCTACGAGCCGGAGCTCATCCCTGCTTGAGCAAGCGGATCACACCGAAGGGGCCGACGCAGCGGCAGCTTCGCGTGGGCGAGGAGATCCGCCACATCCTGGCGGGGATTTTCGCCCGTGGCGAGTTCCGTGACCCGGAGCTGGCGATGGCGCAGGTCACCGTCACCGAAGTGCGGATCTCACCGGACCTCAAGCACTCCACGGCGTTCGTGGCGCGGCTTGGGCGCAGCGATGTCGATGCGCTGCTGCCGAACCTTAGGCGAGTGGCGCCTTACCTGCGTGGGCAGATCGCCCACGCAATGCGGCTGCGGGTGGCGCCGGATGTGTCGTTCCAACCGGATACGGCGCTGGAGTATGCGATGCATGTGGACAAGCTGCTGCATCGGCCCGAGGTGGCGCGGGACCTCGAGCAGTAGGCAAGGCTGGGCCTGCCCAGACCTGCCAGGGCGAGCCGCCCTTGTACCGGCACCTTAAAGTAATGGTTCCAAAGATTTCGGCCTTTGGCGGGTTTGGGCAGCGCCCGGCCTGGCTTTCTTCCTGGATTTTTGCTCATGCGCCGCAAGAAGGGTTTGCCGCTGGACGGGTGGCTGATCATCGACAAGCCTTCCGGCATCACCAGCACCGGCGTGGTCAATCGGGTGCGCCGCGCCTTTGACGCGCAGAAGGCGGGCCACGGCGGCACGCTGGACCCGCTGGCGACCGGGGTGCTGCCGATCGCGTTCGGAGCAGCGACCAAGACCGTGCCCTACGTGATGGACGGGACCAAGCTGTACAGGTTCACGCTGCGGCTCGGCGAGGCGCGCGACACCGACGATGCCGATGGGGCGGTGGTGGCGACGTCGGACGCTCGGCCGACGGACAAGGCGATCCACGCGGTGCTGCCGGCGTTCCGCGGCGCGATCATGCAGGTTCCGCCGGCGTACTCGGCGATCAAGGTGGCGGGCGAGCGGGCGTACGATATGGCGCGCGAAGGGCGGCCGCCGGAACTGGCGGCGCGGGCAGCGCGGGTGGACCGTTTCGATCTGGTGGCGCGTCCGGACGCCGAGACCGCGGTGTTCGAGGTGCAGTCCGGCAAGGGAGTGTACATGCGGAGCCTGGCGCGCGATGTGGCGGCGGCATGCGGAACGTACGGGCACGTGTCGGCCCTGCGCCGGCTGCGGGTGGGACCGTTCACGCTGGAGCGGGCGATTTCGCTGGACAGCCTGGCACGGGAGGAGGATACCGCGCCAGCTTCTCCGGACCTCCTGCTTCCCGTCCTGACCGCCCTGGCCGACATCCCGGCGCTGGCCTTGACAGGGCATGAGGCCATCCGTGTTTCGCAGGGCCAGGCTTTAAGCCTGGCTGATCTTGCGGATCGGATTCCATCATCGGCCGATGCTCATGGCGGGCTGGCGCGTGCGATGGCGGGTGAGCGCGTGATCGGGCTGTGCCGTCTCGACGATGGCTGGCTGAGGCCCGAGCGCCTGCTGTAACCCGCCGGCCCGCTGCATCATCGGCGGGCGGCCACGGACGGAGTTCATGATGTCGCAGACAGCGGAGCGTCGCACGACGCTCATCGGCGAGTATGCCACCGGCAATGCCGATACCGGCAGCCCCGAGGTGCAGGTCGCGCTGATCTCGGACCGTATCACCAGCCTGACCGAGCACCTCAAGACGCATGCCAAGGACTTCCACTCGCGTCGTGGGCTGCTGATGCTGGTCGGGCGGCGGCGCCGGTTGCTGGACTATCTCAAGCGCAAGGACACCGGCCGCTACGAGACGCTGATCGGCCGGCTGGGGCTGCGTCGCTGAGCGTCTGACCGTTCCGGCTCCCGGATCTCGGGTGCGGAACCGAGAGCTGGGCTTCCGGGCTTCCCTTTGCCATTGGGGCGAAGGGCAACGCCAGACGCGGCGGGACAAACGGCCGATCCGGCCACGGCGTCTCCGGCCACATGGCTTCGCGGCTGCCGCGTGCAGACCGCTCCCATGCCGCCCGAGACGCCGCGCCCCCGATGCGGGGTTCCTCCTGGATCGCCCCGCCCGCCCGTCCATGGCACGGCCGCTGCGCGAGACGGCGCGGGGCCAGGGACAGGACGAAACGATGTTTAACCATATCCGCAAGGAACTCGACTGGGGCGGCCGCACACTGGTGCTGGAGACCGGCAAGATCGCACGGCAGGCTGACGGCGCGGTGCTCGTGACCTACGGCGACACGATCGTGCTGTGCACCGCAGTTGGCGTGCGCTCGGTCAAGGCGGGGCAGGACTTCTTCCCGCTCACGGTGAACTACCAGGAGAAGGCGTTCGCAGCCGGTAAGATCCCGGGCGGCTTCTTCAAGCGCGAGGGCCGGCCGTCGGAGAACGAGGTGCTGACCTCGCGTCTGATCGACCGCCCGCTGCGCCCGCTGTTCCCGCAGGGGTTCCGCAACGAGGTGCAGGTCATTGCCACCGTGCTCAGCCACGACATGGAAAACGACCCGGACATCGTGGCGCTGATCGGCTGCTCGGCCGCGCTGACGATCTCGGGCATCCCGTTTATGGGTCCGGTGGCGGCGGCGCGTATCGGCTTCGCCGACGGCACCTACATCCTCAACCCGACGATGGAGCAGACCGAGGGCGCTGCGCTGGACCTGGTGATGGCGGGGACGACGGCGGGCGTGCTGATGGTGGAGAGCGAGGCACGCGAGCTGAGCGAGGAAGTGATGCTCGGCGCGGTGAATTTCGGCCACCAGAGCTTCCAGCCGGTAATCGCCGCGATCATCGCATTGGCCGAGGAGGCGGCGAAGGAGCCGTGGACGGTTGCCGAGGAGCACGAGTCGGTGCGCACCCTTCGCGCGCGGATCGATGCGGTAGCACGGGCGCCGATCGCGGCGGCCTACCAGGAGCGGGTCAAGCAAGCGCGTTACGAGAAGGTAGGAGCCGCAAAGAAGGCGGCGACCGAGCAGCTGGTGGCAGAGGGCCTGGAGACGGGCTCGGCCAAGGCGCTGTTCAAGGATCTCGAGGCTGACATCGTCCGCAACGCGATTCTGGACAACGGCATCCGCATCGACGGGCGCGACACCAAGACCGTGCGGCCGATCGTAGCCGAGGTCGGCGTGCTGCCGCGTGCACATGGCTCGGCGCTGTTCACCCGCGGCGAGACGCAGGCGCTGTGCGTGGCCACGCTGGGCACCGGGCAGGACGAGCAGATCGTCGACGCGCTTGACGGCGAGTACCGCGAACACTTCATGCTGCACTACAACTTCCCTCCGTACTCGGTCGGAGAGGCGGGGCGTATGGGCAGCCCGGGGCGGCGCGAGATCGGTCATGGCAAGCTGGCCTGGCGGGCGATCCGACCGGTGCTGCCGGCCAAGACCGCGTTCCCCTACACGCTGCGGGTCGTGAGCGAGATCACCGAGAGCAACGGTTCGTCATCGATGGCAACGGTGTGCGGGACTTCGCTCTCGCTGATGGATGCCGGCGTGCCGCTGACGCGTCCGGTGGCAGGCATCGCCATGGGGCTGATCAAGGAAGATCGCGGGTTCGCGGTGCTCTCGGACATCCTGGGCGACGAGGACCACCTGGGCGACATGGACTTCAAGGTGGCCGGCACCGAAGCGGGCATCACCTCGCTGCAGATGGACATCAAGATCACCTCGATCACGCCGGAAATCATGCGGATTGCGCTCGACCAGGCGCGTGACGGACGGATGCACATCCTGGGCGAGATGGCGCTGGGACTGACCGGCGCGCGCGGCAGTGTGGCGGCGTCGGCGCCGCGGATTACCACGATCAGCATCCCCAAGGAGAAAATCCGCGACATCATCGGCACCGGCGGCAAGGTGATCCGCGAGATCACGGAGCAGACCGGCTGCAAGATCGACATCGGCGACGACGGCACGGTGAAGGTGGCGGCAAGCTCGCCGGAGGCGTCGGAGAAGGCGATCAACTGGATCCGTGGCATCGTAGCAGAGCCCGAGGTGGGGTTGATCTATCCGGGAAAGGTGGTCAAGACCGCCGACTTCGGGGCGTTCGTGAACTTCCTAGGCTCGCGCGACGGGCTGGTCCACGTGAGCGAGCTCCAGGTCGGCCGCGTCAACAAGACCTCGGACGTGGTCAATGTCGGCGATTCCGTGAAGGTCAAGGTGCTGGGCTTCGATGACCGTGGCAAGGTCAAGCTGTCGATGCGGGTGGTCGACCAGGCGACCGGAGAGGACATCTCCGACAAGGTCGGGCCGAAGGGCGGGCGCCGCGAAGACGCGGCGGAGTAGTCCGGGCGGCTAGGAGGGGCGGACCATCGGGCCGGTCCTTGCCGGCCTGGTGTACCGGGTGCGGTAACCCGGTCCGATGTGGGTGGCGGGACGGCGGTCGGTTCGTTCTGCCGGTCTTGTCCACCCTGGTCAGTGTCACCAATCTCCAACTTCCACTGCGGATCAATGGCGATGAAGGCGATCAACGCGATCAGGATGGGCGGGGTCGATGTCCTGCCGCTGGTCGAGGGCGGCAAGGGGGTGGCGGTGTCGAACGGCATCTCCTGCGGGCACTGGGCCGCCAGTGGTGGTGCCGGGACCTTCAGCGCGGTGAACGCGGACAGCTACGGTGAGGACGGCCGGGTCATCCCGCAGGTCTATCACGGACGCACCCGGCGCGAGCGGCACGAGGAGCTGGTGGCGTTCGCGATCCGCGGCGGCATTACCCAGGCGCAGCGCGCGCACGAGTTGTCCGGCGGCCAGGGTCGGGTGCACGCCAACATCCTCTGGGAAATGGGTGCGGCGGAACGCGTGATCACCGGCGTACTAGAAGGCGCCCGTGGCCTGATCAACGGCCTGACCTGCGGGGCCGGCATGCCATATCGACTTAGCGACATTGCAGCGAAATTCGGGGTGCATTACTACCCCATAGTGTCGTCGGCGCGGGCGTTCGGTGCACTGTGGAAGCGCGCGTATCACAAGGCCGCCGACCTGCTGGGCGGCGTGGTCTATGAGGACCCGTGGCTCGCCGGCGGTCATAACGGGTTAAGCAACGGCGAGAACCCGCTCCTGCCAGAGGACCCCTATCCACGGGTGGTGGCGCTGCGCCAGCAGATGCGCGCGTTCGGGCTGGGCGAGACGCCGATCATCATGGCCGGCGGCGTCTGGTGGCTGGAAGAATGGGAGGACTGGATCGACAACCCGGAGCTGGGACCAATCGCGTTCCAGTTCGGCACCCGGCCGCTGCTGACGACGGAGAGCCCGATTGGTGAGGCGTGGAAGCAGCGCTTGGTCACGCTGAAGCAGGGTGACATCTTGCTCAACAAGTTCAGCCCGACCGGGTTCTACTCCTCGGCGGTGAACAACGCCTTCTTGCGCGAGCTGCGCGAGCGCTCGGACCGGCAGGTGGCATTCACCGCCGAAGCCGTAGGCGATCATATCGCCGAATTCGGGGTGGGGCCGCGTCGGCGCAAGGTGTTCCTGACGTCGCACGACCTGGTGGCGGTGCAGAACTGGGAGGCTCAGGGCTTCACCGAGGCGCTGCGCACGCCGGATGGCACACTGGTGTTCGTCACCCCTGAGAAGGCGGCCGAGATCACCGCCGATCAAATCGCTTGCATGGGGTGTCTCAGCCAATGCCGATTCAGCAATTGGGCCCAGCACGAGCCGGAGTTCAGCAACGGCAAGAAGGCTGATCCACGCAGCTTCTGCATTCAAAAAACACTGCAGGACATCGGGCATGACCACGACTCCGTAGAGGTGGCGGACCACAACCTGATGTTCAGTGGGCATAACGGCTACCGGTTCAGCAGCGACCCGTTCTATTCGAACGGGTTCGTGCCAACGGTTCGACAGCTGGTGGAGCGGATCGTCACCGGGCGCTGAGCGAGCTTCGTCGGGCATGAAGCGAAGCTAGGTCCGACCCACGTCGGATTGTCTGGGGGCGACAAGCCTTCCATGCTGGTTGATCAGAGCTCCAGCCAATGGCCTTGGGCTTGGTTGGTGTGAGTCTGGGACTCGCGCCTCAGCGGATTCAGTGCAGCGTCCTGACCTCGTTCTATGCTGCGGTGTGGGGTCACACGCACCTGCAGCTGCAGGAGATCGTCAAATCGGCCTGTCCATGACGGTTGTGTTATACAACGGATGTGGTCCGGCCACTTACCATAGCGTCGAAGTGGAACGACAGGGGATGGGGCGGCTCGCCTGGTAGCAGCAGTGCGCGAGGTCTAACGCCGGATCGACCACAGCATCAGCACCGGTCAGTATACACCGGGCCTGGTGGGCGGAACTGGCACGCTGGTCCGCCAGCCGCGGCTATACGCCACACGACGTCTATGACAAGACAACCATGCTGGAGGGCGTCAGCCCGCGCACTAGAGCATTTTCGGTTTAGTC
>CAXSEF010000043.1:14056-25614 GCA_964236535.1 uncultured Acetobacteraceae bacterium | reverse complement strand
GAGGCAGAGCCTCTGGCCTTGCCTGCCTGCCGGTCGCGCCCAGGGCCTGTTGGTTCAGGGACCTCTTGCCACTTCGCGGCGGACAGGCTTGGCTCGGGCGATGATGCAGACGCCATGCCTGACCCGGTCCGTCCTGGGCGCCGTCGCGCTGCTCGCGCTGGCGTCGTTCGGCACCGAGGCGGCGGACCTGCCGCCCGCGGTCGCCCCGGTGGCGGAGTGTCCGGAGGAGCCGGTGGCGCGGCCGCATCTGCCGCGTACCGCGGCGATGATGGCGGCCAACCGGGAGGTGGTGGTGGTGGCGTTCGGCTCGTCCTCGACCGAGGGGTGGCTGGCGAGCAACGTCGCGCATTCGTACCCGAAGGTGCTGCAGACCACGCTCAACCTCACGTTTCCGCGCTCGGACTTCGCGATCGTCAACCGCGGCATCGGCGGGCAGGACGCGGCGGAGGAGCTGGCGCGGCTGGACACCGACGTGATCGCGATCCGGCCGCAGCTGGTGATCTGGCAGGTCGGCGCCAACGGTGCGCTGCGCGACATCGACCCGGCGGTGTTCAGCCGGCTGGTGAGCAGCGGGCTGGCCAAGATCAAGGCGGCCGGGGCCGACGTGATCCTGATGGACAATCAGCGCACGCCGAAGATGATCGCGGCACCGGAGAACGACCGGATCAACCAGGCGCTTGCGCAGATCGCCGCGGAGCAGAACGTGGGGCTGTTCGCCCGCAGCGCGCTGATGGATGCCTGGGCCGCGTCGGGGCGGTCGATGGCGGAGTTCGCGGCGTCGGACGGGCTGCACATGAACGACCTTGGCTACCGGTGCGTCGGGCACGCGCTGGCGGAGGCGATCACCAAGGGGCTCGAGGAGGTTTCGCCGTAGGCCAGGCGAGGCAAGGAAGCGGGGTGGGCTTGCCCGCCGCCGGTATTCCACGGGCCCAAGCAGGCCAGCGGACCCTTGCGCGGGCACCGCCCAGACCCGGCAAAGGCCCGGGGCCCCTGGAAACCCGTACCTTAAGCACAGGGATTCCAGAGGCCAGGCCTGTGGCGGAGTCCAGAGGCAGAGCCCCTGGACTTGCTGCTTCGCCTAGCCGATCCAGTCCGCGAGCGCGGAGAACGGCCCGTCCCCCCGGAGCGGCGCCCGGGCCGGGGCCGCGGCCGGCCGGCGCTTCGGCGTGACCAGCATCGGCGGGCCGGGCGGGCCGTAGACGTCGGCGGCGGTTGCCGGGATCACCCGCACGCCCAGCGCGCGCAGCACCGGCGGCAGCACGTCGGCGCGCACCGAGAGCCTTGCGGCGAGGTTGGCCGGCAGTGCCGAGGCCCTGGTGCGCGTCGCGACGGCGAGCTCCTGGGCCACCCGCTCGGCGATGTCGAGGCGCAGCCAGACCGGGCCGGCGGGGACCCAGCCCATCGCGGCGAGGAAGGCGGCGTCCGGGTCGTCGGCGGCGCGGCCGCAGGCGGTCGGGAGCGACACCAGCCCCGGGGCGGGCAGCGCGGGCGGGCGCCGGTCGTGCTGCAGGCCCCAGAGTGCGGCGCGGCGGGCCATCGGCTGCGGCTTGAGCAGCGCCGGCATGAACAGGGCGAAGCGGCCGGCGCGCACGCCGAGCTGCTTCAGGCGGCCGCGCAGGGCGGCCGGCACCTCGGACTCGGTGGCGCCGGGCACCAGGCCGCCGCACTCCTCCAGCCGGTGCAGCGGGCCGCGCAGGGCGGCGTCGCGCTCGGCGGCGGCGATGGCTGCGAACAGCGGGCCCAGGTCGCGCCGCAGCAGCTCGTCCACCCGGCGCTGCAGCCGCAGCCGCACCCGCTCGCGCTGCGGGCCGTCGAGGAACTCGCTGTCGAGCACCTCGACCGCGGGGCGGACCATGCCGCGCGCGCCGCAGCGGCCGGGGCGCAGCCGGCCGATCGCGGCGCCGTCCCAGCTCAGCCGGCTGGTGTCGTCGAGCAGGATGGCGTCGTCGGTGGCGGCCTCGAGCCTGCCGACGCGGCGGGGCATCTCCTCGCGCAGCGCCCGGCGGGCGGCGCGCAGCACCAGGCGCTTCTCCGCGCCCTCGACCAGGGGATCGGGCAGGAAGAGGAAGCCGCCGACGTGGCCGACGGGATGGCCCTCGACCACGACCTCGCCGCGGGCGGTCACCGCCGAGAGCAGCTCCTGGGTCTCGGACCCGTCGAGCCGGCGCATCAGCATCGCGGCGCGGCGGTCGACGAAGCGCGCGGTCAGCTTCTCGTGCAGGGAGTCGGAGAGCAGGTCCTCGACCTCGCGGGCGCGGCCCTGCCAGGTGGGCGCGTCGCGCACCCAGTCGGGGCGGGCGGTGACGTAGGACCAGGTCCGCACCCCGGCGAGGCGCTGCATCAGGGTGTCGATGTCGCCCTCGGCCTTCGACAGGGCGGCGATCTGCTGGGCGATCCAGTCGGTCGGCAGGGTGCCGCCGCCCACCAGGTGGTCGAACACGCGCGCGCACAGCCGCAGGTGGCTGTCGTCGGCGAGCTTGCGGAAGTCGGGGATCTGGCAGGCGTCCCAGAGCAGGCGGACCTGGCGGCGGGTGCGGGCGCGTTCGCGCACCCCGGACTCGCGGGCCAGGGCGGCCAGCGTCTCGAGGTCGGTGGCATCGCGCCCGCGCACCAGGCCGGCGCGCGGCGGCGGCGAGTTCAGGCTGTCGAGGAGTCCGTCGACGCTGGCGAAGTCGAGCTGGGCGTTGCGCCAGAACAGCTGCTCCAGCGGGTCGAAGTCGTGCCCCTCGACGGCATTGACCATGGTGTCGTCGAGCGGCGCGCAGACCCCGGTGGTGCCGAAGGTGCCGTCGCGCATGCCGCGGCCGGCGCGGCCGGCGATCTGCGCCACCTCGGCGGGCTGCAGCCGGCGCGGCCGGTGGCCGTCGAACTTGGACAGCCGGGCGAAGGCGACGTGGTCCACGTCCATGTTCAGGCCCATGCCGATGGCGTCCGTCGCCACCAGGAAGTCCACCTCCTTGTCCTGGTAGAGGGCGACCTGGGCGTTGCGGGTGCGCGGGCTGAGCCGGCCCATCACCACCGCGCAGCCGCCGCGGCGCCGGCGGATCAGCTCGGCGATGGCGTAGACCTCGCCGGCGCTGAACGCGACCACCGCGGAGCGCGGCGGCAGCTTGGTGAGCTTGGCGGGGCCGGCGTAGGTCAGGCTCGACAGGCGGGGGCGGGTCTCGATCTCGGCCTGCGGCACCAGGGCGCGCAGCAGCGGGCGGACGGTCTCGGCGCCGAGGAACATGGTCTCGACCAGGCCGCGGGCGTGCAGCAGCCGGTCGGTGAACACGTGGCCGCGGTCGGGGTCGGCGCAGAGCTGGATCTCGTCGACGGCGAGGAACTCGACGTGGCGGTCGAGCGGCATCGCCTCGACGGTGCAGGAGAACCAGCGCGCCTCGGCGGGCACGATCTTCTCCTCGCCGGTGATGAGCGCGACCAGCCTGGGCCCCTTGGCGGCGACCATGCGGTCGTAGTTCTCCCGGGCCAGCAGGCGCAGGGGAAAGCCGATGATGCCGGAGGTGTGCGCGAGCATCCGCTCGATCGCGAGATGCGTCTTGCCGGTGTTCGTGGGGCCGAGGACGGCTTTGACGCGCGGGGCGAATCCCGACATGGCGTGGAGACTCGGGGCTTCGGCCGCGGAATGCAAGGCGGTGGGTGGCGGGGGTGGTTCGGGCGGGAAGAAAGCCAGGCCGGGCTCCGCCCAGACCCGCCGAAGGCCGGAGGCCTTTGGAACCCATTAACTCGGGTCGGCCGGCATCCCACGCACGAGGTTGCCGCCTGGTGCTGCCTCGGGGTTGCGCACCACCGTGGCGTCGAATCCGTGGGCTTTGGAAGGGTTTCCGAGGGCTTCGCCCTTTGGCGGGTCTGGGGGTAGCCCGCGCAAGGTCCCGATGACCCGCCTGGGTCATTGGAATGCGGGCGGAGGGAGAGCCCGGCCTTGCCTGGCCTTTGCATCCCGTGCAGGACCGCAGCACCGCCGAAAAGGATCGCAGGGATGACACGACGCGCGCTCGACGGGCTGGCCGAACCCGGCGCCCGCACCAGGCCGGTCCTTGCGGTCCGGCCGGCCGGGCTCGACGCGCTGCTCGCGCGGCTGGCGCCGGCGCAGGCGGCGTTCCTGCGCGAGTCTGGCGAGGTCGCCGCGGCAGGGCGGGTGACGCTGCTGCCGGGCGAGGACGGCGTGGCGGCCGCGGTGCTCGGGCTCGGGCCGGGGGCGGGGTTCTGGGAGTACGGCGCGCTGCCGTTCGGGCTTCCGGAGCATGGCGCGTGGCACCTGGAGCCGGGGGCGGACCTGCCCGATCCCGCGGATGCGGCGCTGGCGTTCGTCCTCGGCGCCTACCGGCTGGAGACCTGGCGCAAGCCCGGGCGCGGGCCGGCCCGGCTGGCGCTGGCCGACGACGCGGCGAACCGCGCGGCGTTGCAGGCGGCGGCGGCGATCGCGTTGGCGCGCGACCTGATCAACACGCCGGCCAACCTGCTCGGCCCTGCCGAGCTGGCGGAGGCGGCCGCTGCGGTGGCGCTGGAGTTCGGGGCGTCGTTCGGGCAGGTCGAGGGCGAGGCGCTGGCGCGGTCGCATCCGGCGATCGCGGCGGTGGGGGCCGGCGCGGACCGCGGGCCGGTGGTGGCGACCCTGGAGTGGCGGGGCAGTGCGGCGGGCGATGCGGCGCCGCTCGTCAGCCTGTGCGGCAAGGGCGTGGTGTTCGACACCGGCGGCCTCGACCTCAAGCCGTCGGCGGGCATGTTGCGGATGAAGAAGGACATGGGCGGGGCGGCGATCATGCTGGCGGTGGCGCAGATGGTCATGGCGGCCGACCTGCCGGTGCGGCTGCAGTTGCGGCTGGGCTGCGTCGAGAACAGCGTGTCGGGCCGGGCGATGCGGCCGCTCGACGTGCTGTCGACCCGCAAGGGGCTGACGGTGGAGGTCGGCAACACCGACGCGGAGGGACGGCTGGTGCTGTGCGACCTGCTCGCGGAGGCGTGCGAGCACCGTCCGGACTGGCTGCTGGACGCGGCGACCCTGACCGGCGCGGCGCGGGTCGCGACGGGTCCCGACCTGCCGGCGCTGTTCAGCAACGACGACCTGCTGGCCGAGGCGCTGCTCGCGGCGGGGCACGGCTGCTGCGACCCGCTGTGGCGGCTGCCGCTGTGGGCCGGATACGACGGCTGGCTGGCGAGCCGGGTGGCCGACCTGTCGAACGTCTCGAGCAAGCCGTTCGCGGGCGCCATCACCGCGGCGCTGTTCCTGCAGCGTTTCGTTGCGGAGGGCATACGGTGGGCGCATCTCGACGTCTATGCGTGGAACGACTCGAGCCGGCCCGGGCGGCCGGAGGGCGGCGAGGCGCAGGCGGCGCGCGCGGTGTTTTCCGCGGTCTCAAGGTTTGTCCATGCGATCCCCACGACCGGAACAGCGAAGTAACGTCATTGGGATGAACCTTGTCGGTTCCGAGGGTTATGCAATGTGGCTGCCGGCCGATATGACGTTCGACCGGTAGAATCGGGCGTGGTGCAGTACCGCCCGTCTCCATCCCGAAAGGAATGTCCATGCCAAGCGTGTCCTCTGACCATCTCGTCGGCGTTCTGCGCGACACCGTCGTGGCCCTGGTGCGTCGCGACGGCGCCGATCTGTCGGCGCGCCAGCTCGGCGTGTTCCTGACCTGCTACCTGCAGGAGGGTGCGCACACGGTGCGCGGCCTGTCGGCCGAGCTGAACGTGTCCAAGCCGGCGATCACGCGGGCGCTGGACCGGTTGAGCGAGCTGGAGCTGGCGCGCCGCAAGGTCGATCCGATGGACCGCCGCAGCGTGCTGGTGCAGCGCACCCTCAAGGGCACGGCTTTCCTGCGCGACCTGCGCAGCACCATGAGCGAGGCGTCGGCGCCCAAGAAGGCCGGCGGGGCCGCGACATCGGATACGCCGCGCCGGACGGCGCACGGCTGAGCCCGGCGCGGGAGACTTCCGGCCGGGGGGTATGCGCCGCCAGGCGAGCCGGCGGATGGTCGCGTCCCGACTTCGCCGGTCCCGGAACGGAGCGGGCGCCAGGGCGTTGATCGCGGGCATCGTGCACAGGGATTTCGTCATGCGACACCACGGACTGACTGCCGCACTCAAGCCTGCGCTCGCCCTTGGTGCCCTGATGGGAGCGATGCTGCCGCTTGCCGCCCATGCGGCGGACGACGGACCGGGCCCGATCGATGCCCGGGTCACCATCGTCGCCAAGGCCGCGGCGCTGGGCGTGGGCTATACCTGGGGGAACGGCACGCTCTACTTCAGGCATCATGAGTACCATTTTACCGTCAAGGGCATTAGCGTCGTCGATGTCGGGTTCTCGCGCATCGTCGGGCACGGCCGGGTGTACAAGATGGATCGGCTGAGCCAGTTCAGCGGGACCTACGCCGCGGCGACCGGCGAGGCCACGCTCGGCAACGGCATCGGCGGCCAGTTCCTGACCAACGGCAACGGCGTGCAGATCCGGGTCGACGACGTCAGCAAGGGTGCGCGTCTGTCGGGCAGCGCGGACGGCATACAGCTCGTCTTGCGTTGATTCGGCCGGGAGGCGCAGCAAGGCTGGGCGCTCCCTCCGCCTGGACCCGCCAGAGGCCCGAGGCCCCTGGCAAGCCGTTTCCCAAGCATACGGATTCCAAAGGCCAGGCCTTTGGCGGAGTCCAGAGGCAGAGCCTCTGGCCTTGCTTGCCTGCCTGACCGGTCACGTTCGACGTCGTGCGGCGCCGCGTGCCTTCGCTCCGCTCAGGCGGGTTGGCGGGATGCGATGCGGGTCATGTGTCCTGGCACGGGAGCCGTGGCCGTCACCGGCGGCGTGAGCGGCAGGTCGATCGAGCGGGCCAGCAGCTGCAGCGGTTCGGCATTCCTGTCGTTTGCGGGGTTGCCGTAGAGCGGGTCGCCGAGGATCGGGCAGCCCAGCATCGCGCAGTGCACGCGGATCTGGTGGGTGCGCCCGGTTTGCGGGCGCAGTTCGAGCCAGCTCCATTCGGGTGCCGATCGGGACGGATGCGGGTCGTGCGCGAGGACGCGCCATTCGGTGGAGGCTGGCGTGCCGCCCGGGTCGGCGACCATGCGCCAGCCCTGCGGGGTCGTGCGCTTGAGCAGGGCGGCTTCGACGGTGCCGGACGCCTCGCGCGGTGCGCCGTGCACCACCGCCCAGTACACCTTGCGCACCTGGCCGGTGGCGAACAGGCGCTGTGCGTCGAGCAACGCGGTCTTGCGCAGCGCGACGACGAGGCAGCCCGACGTATCGGCGTCGAGCCGGTGGGCCAGCCAGGGACCGTCGCGACGACGGCTGAGCTGCGGGAACCAGTCCTCCACGCTCGGGCCGCCGCGTGGTCCGGCATGCACCGCGAGGCCGGCGGGCTTGTCGAGGATCACGAAGCGCTGGTCTTGGAACAGGATCGGCGGCACGGCGCAGCATCGCACCCGGGGCGGCGGGGACCAAGGCGGGGGTCGCGGCGGACCGGGCCGGCGGCGGGCGAGCATTTGACATGCGGCGCGGCGACGGACGAACACCTGCCGGATGGAGACAGACACCATCTGTGGCGTGCATGCCGTGTCGGCGGTGTTCGCCCGCCGTGCGGACGACGTGGTCCGGCTGTTCTATGCCGAGGCGCAGCGGGCGGTCGCGGGGCCGTTCTGCGCGGTGCTCGCCCAGCGGCGCGCGCCGTACCGGCTGCTGCCGCCGGACGAGCTGGAGCGCGCCGCCGGCACGCCGCACCATGGCGGGCTGGTGGCGATCGCCAGGCCGCGGCCGATCGGGCTGATCGACTTCGTGCGGCCGCCCAGGGTGCCGCTGCTGCTGGTGCTCGACAGCGTCGGCAACCCGCACAACCTCGGCGCCATCGCGCGCTCGGCGGCGTTCTTCGGGGTGCAGGCGCTGCTGCTGCACGAGACGCCGCTGCAGGCGATGCCGTCGCCGGCGGCGCACCGTACCGCGGAGGGCGGGCTGGAGTGGCTCGACGTGTACCGGACGCGGAACCTGCGCAAGGCGCTGCTGGCGCTGGCGCCGCACTACCGGGTGGTGGCGGCGACGCTGGAGGGCGAGACGGTGGCGCCGTCCGAGGTGCCGCGCGACCGGCCGCTTGCCCTGGTGCTGGGCGGGGAGGAGCGCGGGGTGTCGCACGAGGCGCTGGAGGTGTGCCGGCGCAGGGTGCGCATTCCGGGGTCGGGGCGGGTGCAGAGCCTCAACGTGGCGCAGGCGGCGGCGGTGCTGCTGGCGGCGTTCGGAGGGTAGGGCCTGAGGCTTGGGGGTAGGGCCGGAGCCCGGCGCCCAGGTGTCAGCGCCGCAGGCATCGACCTGCAAGCAGGCAAGGCTGGCTCTGCCTCCGCCCGCATTCCGATGGCCCAAGCAGGCCGTCGGAAACCCGTTCCCCTGGCAAACGGGTTGCAAAGGCCAGGCCTTTGGCGGAGTCCAGAGGCGGAGCCTCTGGCCTTGCCTGCTTGCCTGCCTGGCCGGTCAAGCTCAGGGCCGGTAAGACTGCCGTATGCGAATCCACATCCATAACGGCGTTGTCGGCCCGCTCACCCCTGCCGTGTGGGAGGATGCGGTGTCGCGGGCGCCCGACGTCGGCGACGGCCACGAGGTCAGCTTCGGCGACACCGCGGAGCAGCTTGCCGCTGCGCTGGGGTCTGCCGAGCTGCTGGTCTGCACCGGCAACAGCCGTTTCCGGCCGCTGCCGGCGGCGGCGCCCCGGCTGCGGCTGGTGTTCGTCACGTTTGCCGGGATCGACTCGCTGCAGCCGCTCGACTGGCTGCCGTCGGGGGTGGTGCTGCTCAACAACAGCGGCACCCATGCGGCCAAGGCGGGCGAGTTCGCCATCATGAGCCTGCTGATGCTGGCGAGCCACATGCCGGAGAGCGCCGCCGACCAGGTCGCCCAGCGCTGGAACCGGCGGCTGGGCAGCGTGCTGGCCGGGCGCCGGCTGACCGTCGTGGGGCTGGGCAGCCTGGGCGGGGAGTCGGCGCGGCGGGCGAGGCAGTTCGACATGGCGGTGACCGGCGTGCGCGCGAGGCCGGCGCCGCACCCGTCGTGCGACCGGGTGGTGGGGACGGACGCGCTCGACGCGGTGCTGGCGGAGACCGAGTTCCTGCTGCTGGCATGCCCGCTGACCGAGGCCACGCGGCACATCCTCGACGGTCGCCGGATCGGGCTGCTGCCGCCCGGGGCGTTCGTGGTGAACATCGGGCGCGGCGGCCTGGTGGAGCAGGAGGCGCTGTGCGACGCGCTCGATGCCGGCCGGCTTGGCGGGGCGGTGCTGGACGTGTTCACCCCGGAGCCGGTGCCGGCCGGGCACCGGCTGTGGACGACCGCGAATCTGGTGATGACGCCGCATATCTCGTGCGACGACCGGGTCGCCTACCTGCCGCGCAGCCTGGACGTCCTGATGATCAACCTGCGTGCCTGGCGGGACCGGGACGTGCTGCCGAACCGCGTCGACGCTGGGCGGGGGTACTGAGCTTGCTCGCCGGCGACCTGTGCCTGGCGACGGCGGCCGCGTTTGGCGGCATCGGCCCGCAGGCGCAGCAAGGCCGGGCTCTGCCCGGACCCGCCAAAGGCCTTGAGGCCTTTGGAAACCCGCTCTTAAGCAAATGGATTCCAAAGGCTCGGCCTTTGGCGGAGTCCAGAGGCAGAGCCTCTGGCCTTGCTTTTCGGTCCGTTCAATGCCTGTCGGGGATCAGAGGCTGTTCTCGACCCACTTCTTCAGCTGCGAGCGCGGGACGGCGCCGACCTGGGTGGCGGCCGGCTTGCCGTCCTTGAACAGGATGAGCGTGGGGATGCCGCGCACGCCGTAGTTGCTCGGCGACTGCGGGTTCTGGTCGATGTTGACCTTGGCGATGGTGACCCGGCCCTTCAGCTCGGCGCCGATCTCCTCGAGTGCGGGGGCGATCTGCTTGCATGGGCCGCACCACTCCGCCCAGAAGTCCACCAGCACCGGGCCGGGTGCCTGCAGCACGTCCTGGGCGAAGGACTCGTCGGTCACCGCAACCGTGTTGGCACTCATGGTCATGCTCCGCGTCTGGCTGCCCAGGCCGGGAGATAAGCTGGCGTACTACCCCGATCAACCCGCCGGCCGCTGCAGGTGGATGCGGCGCCGGCCGGCACGGATTCGAGGGGGGGGCGCCTGGCGGGGGCTGGTCTGGCGCGGCATTCCTGCCTTGCGGGGACAGCGCTGTCGCCATGCGCTGCCACCCGGTCTATGACGGCGCGCAATGCCCTCGCGTTCGCTCAACCGTATCCTGGTCAACCTGCTGACCGATGGTGGTCTCGCAGCCGCCGCGGCGCCGGTCGCGCGCTACCTCGCCGCACCTGGCGGCGGATTGCTGCACCCGATCTGGTTCCTCGCCGGCGGGGCCATCACGCTGCTGGTCTCCGGCGTGCCGACCCGGCTGCCGCAGCAGTACTGGCGCTTCTCGGGGCTTGGCGACCTGCTGGGCGTGGCGATCGCCTCGGCGGTCTCGGCGGCGCTGTTCTCGGCCGCCCTGGTGCTGACCGGCTTCCCGCTGCCCAGCGTGACGTTCCCGGTCGTGCACGCCCTGACGCTGATGGCGTTCCTCGCGGTGCCGCGGGTGGTCTACCGGCTGTATCACGGGCGCGGGCGGGGCGAGGCGCGGGCGTCGCCGGTGCTGCTGGTCGGCGCCGGCGACGCGGCGGATCTGTTCCTCCGCGCCGCCGCCCAGGATCGCGGCGCGGTGCTGCCGATCGCCGGGCTGATCTCGCTCGGCACGCGCCAGACCGGGCGGCGGCTGCGCGGGCACGCGATCCTGGGCGGGCTCGACGAGCTGGGCCCGGTGCTCGACCGGCTGCGCCGCGAGGAGCGCACGCCCTCGGCGCTGGTGCTGACCGACCCGGATTTCGCCGGGCCGCCGCTGGCGACGTTGATGGCGACGGCGGATGCCGCGGGCATCCCGGTGCGCCGGGCGCCGCGCCCGACCGCGCTGCTGACGGCCGAGCGTGCCGGCGAGGCGGCGCGGATCGAGCTGCGGCCGGTGGCGATCGAGGACCTGCTGAACCGGCCGCAGGTGCCGCTCGACCGCGACGCGATCGCGCGGCTGGTGCGGGGACGGCGGGTGCTGGTGACGGGTGCGGGCGGCAGCATCGGCTCCGAGCTGGCGCGGCAGCTGGCGACGCTGGCGCCGGCGGAGCTGGTGCTGCTCGACAACGGCGAGTACGCGCTGTGGCAGATCGACACCGAGCTGGCCGAGCAGGCGCCCGGCGTGACGCGCCGCGTGGTCATCGCCGACATCCGCGACGCCGGCCGGCTGCGCGCGGTGTTCGCCGACCACGAGCCGGAGCTGGTGTTCCACGCCGCCGCGCTGAAGCACGTGCCGATGGTCGAGGCGAACCCGCTGGAGGGGCTGCTCACCAACGCGGTCGGCACCCGCCATGTCGCCGACGCGGCGCGCGCCGCCGGTGCGGTGGCGATGGTGCTGATCTCCACCGACAAGGCGGTCAACCCGACCAGCATGATGGGTGCCTCCAAGCGGCTGGCCGAGATGTACTGCCAGGCGCTCGATATCGCCGCGCTGGACGAGGCCGGGCGTGGGCCGGTCGGGCGTGCGGAAGCCGGGCG
>CAXSEF010000043.1:6183-13956 GCA_964236535.1 uncultured Acetobacteraceae bacterium | reverse complement strand
TCGCCGCGCTGGACGAGGCCGGGCGTGGGCCGGTCGGGCGTGCGGAAGCCGGGCGGGGAGAGAGCGGGCGCGGGGAAAGCGGGCGCGGGGCTGCGGGCATGCGCTGCATCACCGTGCGGTTCGGCAACGTGCTCGGCAGCACGGGGTCGGTGGTGCCGCTGTTCCGCCGCCAGCTCGAGCGCGGCGGGCCGCTGACCATCACCCACCCGGACATGCAGCGCTACTTCATGACGGTGCGCGAGGCGGTCGGCCTGGTGCTGCAGGCGACCGTGCTCGGCATCGCGGTGCCGGAGGCGGCGGGGGGCCTGCGGGGCTCCGGGGCTGCGGCGTCCGGGGCTGCGGAGTCCGGGGCGGACGGGCTCGTGGCCGGGGGTGCGGACGCGGCGCGGCCGGTGCCTGGCGGCATCTTCGTGCTGGACATGGGCGAGCCGGTGCGGATCGTCGATCTGGCCCGCCAGATGATCCGCCTCGCCGGGCTGCGCGAGAACGAGGACGTCGCCATCCGCTACACCGGGCTGCGTCCGGGCGAGAAGCTGTACGAGGAGCTGTTCCATGGGCGCGAGCCGCCGGTGCCGACCGGGCGTCCCGGCCTGCTGATGGCGGCCCCGCGCACCGCGGACCCGGCCGTCATGGTCCGCGCCATTGACGCCATCGCCGGGGCCTGCCAGGGCGGGCAGACGGCGCAGGCCCTGCTGCTGCTGGCGCGGCTGGTCCCGGAATACACCCATGATCCGCTGGGCGCGCCGCCGGCCCGCACCACGCCGATCCGCCCGGCCACGCAGGTGACGACGCGATGAATGCGGCAGCGATGGGGGAGGATACCGCGATGGGCGAGACCGCAGCGGCGCCGTCGGCCGGCGTTCCGGCCGGCCGGAGCGGGGTGGGACGGCAGGAGGCGCCGATCCGCTTCCTCGATCTGCCGGCGCAGCAGGCCAGGCTGGGCGAGCGGCTGACGCGGCGCATCGACGCGGTGATCGCCCATTGCGGCTTCGTGCTCGGCCCGGAGGTGGCGGAGCTGGAGCAGCGGCTGGCCGGGTTCTGCGGCGCGGGGCACTGCGTCGGCGTCAGTTCCGGCACCGACGCGCTGCAGATCGCGATGATGGCCGAGGGGATCGGGCCGGGCGACGCGGTGTTCCTGCCCGCGTTCACCTACACCGCGACCGCCGAGGTGCCGCTGGTGCTGGGGGCCACGCCGGTGTTCGTCGACGTCGATCCCGCCACGTTCCAGGTCGATCCCGCCGACCTCGCGCGGCGCATCGAGGCGGTCGGCGCGGCGGGGCAGCTGCGGCCGCGCGCCATCGTCGGCGTCGACCTGTTCGGCCAGCCTGCCGACTGGCCGGCGCTGCGCGCGCTGGCGGAGCGGCACCGTCTGTTCCTGCTCGACGACTGCGCGCAGGCGTTCGGCGCCGCGCTGCACGGCAGGCGGCTCGGGCGGGAGGCGGTGGCGACGGCGATCAGCTTCTTCCCGTCCAAGCCGCTGGGTGCCTACGGGGATGGCGGCGCGCTGCTCACCGACGATCCGGAGCGGGCCGCGTTGTACCGCTCGCTGCGCACCCATGGCGAGGGCACCACGCGCTACGAGGTCCTGCGCACCGGCATGAACGGGCGGCTCGACACCTTGCAGGCGGCGGTCCTGCTGGCCAAGCTCGAGGTATTCGAGGCCGAGCTCGAGGCCCGCGAGGCGGTGGCCGCGGTCTATGACCGGCGGCTGGCCGGCGTGCTGCGGACGCCGGTCCGGGTGCCGGACAGCCGCAGCGCCTGGGCGGTCTATGCGGTGCTGCTGCCCGATGCGGCGTCGCGCGACCGGCTGCAGTCCGGGCTGCAGGACGCGGGCGTGCCGAGCGCGATCTACTATCCGCGACCGCTGCATCGGCAGCCCGCCTATCGCGACCACCACGCCCGGGTCGAGGGCGGTCCGCTGCCGGTGGCCGACGACCTCGCCACGCGCATCCTGGCGCTGCCGATCCACCCGGACCTTGGCGAGGCGGCGGCCGGGCGGGTTTGCGACGCCATCGAGCGGCTGCTGCGGTAGTCGCCGGTGGGTTGATGCGCCCGGCCGCCTGCACAGGGTCCGGATATCCGGCCGGCGCCGGGCGCGGACCGGCGGCCTGCGAGGCTGGCATCGATCATTCGCCCTGATCCGGTCGGCTGGCGGGTAGGTGATCCGCCTGTTGCGTGGTATGCGGGTCGAGGTGATCGCTGGCCGCGGCCTCGTCGACTGGAGGCACACCGCGGCAGGGCGATCGACGCGTCACGGCTTGCGGATGCGGGCCGGGAAGCGGCGACTGCCTGCACGTCCGTCACAGGAGAACGCCATGGGCGCCGAGGCTACGCAGACCGAACCCGAGGGCGACAACAAGGACGCGGTCGACACCGATCGCGACGACGACACGAAGGCGGAGCCGAGCGGGCTCCCGAGTTCCGACCGGCAGAAGACCGAGACCGTCCACGCCGCGTAACACTCCCGGCGCAACCTCCGGCTCCGGGTCGCGCCCCCGACGACCGCGGTCGCCTGACGTCACAGGTTCTGACGTCGCAGGTCGACACATCCACGGCGTATCCGGCCGCGAGCCCGCCTGGTGGCGGGTCGGCGGCGTGCCAACGAGCGGGTCACACAGGCGCGCAGGTTGACCGGGTTATCTTCCCGAGTGCAGTCATCCGTGGTGGTGGCCGCATCTTTGCTTGCCGGTTTCGTCGAGCCAGCCCTGGGTTGAGGGACCTGCGACGTCCAGGAAGGACAAGGCCTTGCGGAAGCAGACATCATGAGAGGCCGTATCTCCAAGCTGGACTCGGTGCGAGGCCTGGCGGCGCTATCGGTCGTGGCATACCACTGCGGGCTGTCGCTCCCGGACGGGATGCAGACCGATGTTCTCGACAGGCTGCATCTGTTCTGGCCGTCGTTCGTCCTGCTCGACGGCAACGACGCGGTGCGGGTGTTCTTCCTGCTCAGCGGCTATGTCCTGGCGCTGTCCTTCCTCAAGGATGCACCGCCGACCTATGGCCGGTTCGTCGTGCGCAGGGTCTGCCGGATCTACATCCCGTTCGTGGCGGTGCTTGCGCTCACCGTGGTCGGCTACATGCTGATGCCGCTGGCGTGGGGGCAGCCGGTCGGAACCTGGCTGAGCTCGACATTTCAGCGACCGGACCTGGACGACGTTCTCGGCGCCCTGTTCATGGCGAGGATCGACAACCCGGCCAACCCGCCGATCTGGTCGCTGGTGGTCGAGATGCGGGTGTCGCTGCTGTTCCCGCTCCTCATGCTGCTGGTGAGACGTTACGGCGCCTACCCGACGCTGCTGGGAAGCCTGATCCTGTGGGCGGTTTCCCAGCGGCTGACGCGGGTCCACCTGGGCTTTCCGCTGGAGGAGATCAGGGGGACCAGCTTCCAGCTGCTGCTGTTCGTCTCCGGCATCGTGCTCGCGCAGAAACGGGTGGCGATCGCCGCCTGGCTCGACACGCTGGGAGTGCTCCGGCTGAGTGCGCTGTGGCTCGCCGGGCTGGCCCTGGTCGAGTACCGTTTCGTGCCCTACGCCCTGCCGTTCCAGCCCATCGTGCCGCTGTTCGGGACGATCCTGCTGTTCCCGCTGCTGGTTCATTCCAGCAGACTGGAACGGCCGCTCAGTGCCTCCCCGATCCGGTTCCTGGGGCGCGTATCCTACAGCCTCTATCTGTGCCACTTCCCGATCCTGGTCGTGCTGACGCACCTGCCCGCGCAGTGGCTTCCGGCCTGGTCGGCGGTCGCGCTGGTCATCCCGGTCAGCATCGGCGTGGCCACGGTGCTCTATGTCACGGTCGAGGCGCCCGCGGCGCGGCTGGGTCATCTGCTGGGCACCGACCACCGGAAGCAGGCTGCGGCGGACGCGGCGGCGATGGCTGCGATGGAGCCCCGCCTGCGCCGGGCTTGAGGCGAGGGCTGGCGGCCTGTGCTCCCAGCAGGCCCGGAGCGTGACCGCTTAGGCAGGCAAGGCCAGAGGCTCTGCCTCTGGACTCCGCCAAAGGCTCGCCTTCGGGATCCCTATGCTTGAGGAACGGATTTCCAGAGGCCTTGGGGCTTTGGCGGAGTGCGATGGCCTGCCTGGGCCGGTGGAATGCGGGCGCAGGGGGAGCCCGGGCTGGCTTCGCCTACGGGTCGATGCCCAGGGCCGCCGGTCTCATGCCTGGCATGCCTTCACGCCGGACCGGGCGACGGGGTGGCATAGCGCGCGAACGACCGGGCGAGCACCTGGTAGATGTCGCGCTTGAAGCCGACCGCGAGGCCCGGCAGCTCCGGCAGCGGCGCCCACCGCCAGGCATCGAACTCCGGGTGGGGATCGAGATCGAGGCGGATGTCGGCGTCGGCGCCGGTGAAGCGCAGGGCGAACCAGCGCTGCCGCTGGCCGCGGTAGCGTCCGCCGAGGGCGCGGCCGAGCAGCGCCGGCGGCAGGTCGTAGCACAGCCAGTCGGGGTGCTCGCCGATCACCTCGGCGCGATCGGTGCCGATCTCCTCCGCCAGCTCGCGCAGCACGGCGGTGCGAGGGTCCTCGCCGCCGTCGATGCCGCCCTGCGGGAGCTGCCAGCCGCCGGTGGCGCCCTCCGTGTCCGGGGTGCCGACGCGACGGGCGACGAACACCAGGCCGTGGGAGTTGAACAGCGCGGCGCCGACGTTGGGCCGGTATGGAAGCTCGCTCATGGGGCCTTGCGGGTTGGGGGTGGCTCGGCGTCCGTGCCGGGGTGCGGACCGGGGAGAAAGACGGCGGCGGACGGCGGGGCGGCGAGCGCGCTGACCGGGACGAGCATGATGCCCTTCGCGCCCAGGGTGCGTGCCCAGGATGCGAGGTGCTCCAGGGTGACCGGGCGAGGCGGACCGACAAGGCCGAGCGCGCTGCCGTTCTCCCGGGCGATGGCCTCGAGCCGGGCCAGCTTCGCGTCGATCGCGGCAGACCCCATCGGTTCGTCCAGCACCAGGTCCACGGTGCGCGACGGCAGCCGGGCGGAAAGCACGGCGACCCTGGGATTGACGTAGAGCAGCCCGCGGCCGGCCAGCTCGTTGACGAGCAGGGCGAACGGGCGGCCGCTTTGCGCGAAGTGCTCGCCTTTCTGGCCGTCGGAGGCGCCGGTCGCACCGACATAGCCCTGGATGCGGCCGAGCACGGCGTCGAGGTTGGCGCGGTTGGCCTCGGGCGCGAGGTCCGTCGTCAGCGCCCGTGCGCCCTCGTCGTTGAGCGGGGCGCCGGCGGGCTCCATCGGGATCGAGGCGAGGAATTCGTGGCCCTTGGCGCGGGCATGCTGCAGCAGGGCGTCGGGATGCGGCGTGTAGGCGGAGATCGCCAGGTCGATCGCGCCCGGGAGGGTGTCGATCGCCGCGTCGCTGTCGGCTCTGGACAGGCCGATGCCGTCGACCAGGATGGCGATCAGCGGGGTGCCGGGCGGGGCGGCGAACGGCCGGGCATAGGCCTGCGCGGGTGCGAGGCCGTCGGGGCCGATGCGCGGCAGCGCCAGCCCGGCCTGCAGCGGCTCCAGCAAGACGGGGTCGGGCGGGGCGATGACCGGCTCGCCGGCCGCGACGGGCGGGAGCGGGGCCGGGGCGGGAGCCGGCGGCTGCGGCGAGGCCGTCCGTGCGGTTTCGGGCAGGGCCGGCCCGGCGGGAGCGGCGGCCGTGTCGGCGGCGGCGCCGGAGGGGTGCAGGACGGGCGGCGGCTCCTGCCGCGGCGGCTGCGGTGACCCAGGCTGGAGCGGAGCAGGCTGGAGCGGAGCAGGCTGGGGAGTCGCGGGCTCGGCGGCTGGAGGCTGCTGCGCTGCGGCTTGACGCCCGTCCGGCGGGGGAACCCTGCTGTCGGGCGCGCCTGAGGCGAGCGCGTCGGGCCTGGACGGCTGCGGCGCGTTCCGAGCCGGGGTCGGGGCGGACTGCGACAGGGCGGGACCGGGGTTCGCCTCGCCGACGGGGGGGCCGGTCGACGCGTCCCCGGGGCGGGGGGCAGGCGCCGCGCCGGGAATGGCCGCACTCGAAGCCGGCGCCGGTTGGCCGGAAGGAGTCGCGGGCGGGCCCAGCCGCTGCAGCAGCGCGGCGGCGCCGCCGCCGCCGGCCAGCACGACGACCCAGGCGATGGCGAGTCCGCGCCAGCTCAGCCGCTCCCGCCAGGCGCGGGGCGGCTCGAGGAACGCTGGCAGCCTGCGGTCGCCGGCGGCGCCCACCTCCCCGGGTTCCGCTGCGCGTCAGTGGGTGGAGGCGTGGCTTTGCTGGCCCATCGCGCGCACCAGGGTGAGGCCCTGCTGCAGCTGGAAGTCGGTGTCGGGCTTGGCGGGATCGAACTTCGGCCAGTTGTCGGGCGGCAGCTTCGGGATCGTGCCCACCGATTCCGGCAGATCGGTGCGCGGCGCCGGCGGCGTGGTCGGGCTGGAGGCACCCTCGTTCTTCAGCGCGTGGTTGAGGTCGGATTCGTGGTCGGGCAGGAACTGCGCCTGCTCGTCGCGGGTCTCGGCCACCGGCACGTCGGGGGCGATGCCGAGGCCCTGGATCGAGCGCCCGGACGGGGTGTAGTAGCGCGCCGTGGTCAGGCGGATGGCGCCGTCGCCGGGCTTCATCGGGATCACGGTCTGCACCGAGCCCTTGCCGAAGCTGCGGCTGCCCTCGATCACCGCGCGCTGGTGGTCCTGCAGCGCGCCGGCGACGATCTCGCTGGCCGAGGCGGACCCGCCGTTGATCAGCACGACCATCGGCACGCCGGCGACGAGGTCGGTGCCGCGTGCGTTCCAGCGCTGGCTGTCCTCGGTGTGCCGGGCGCGGGTGGAGACGATCTCGCCGTCCGGGATGAAGTCGTCGCAGACGTCGACCGCCTGGTCGAGCAGGCCGCCGGGGTTGTTGCGCAGGTCGAGGATGAAGCCCTTCAGCGAGCCGCCGTTCTGGGCGCGCAGCTTGGTGATCGCGCTGCGCAGGCCGGGGTCGGTCTGCTCGTTGAACGAGGCGAGGCGGACGTAGCCGATGCCGTCGTAGAGCGCGGACTTCACCACCTGGACCTTGATGACCTCGCGCTGCATGGAGACGTCGATCGGCTTCTCGATGCCCTCGCGCTTGATCAGCAGCTTGATGGTGGAGCCGGGCGGGCCGCGCATCCTGTCGACCGCGTCGTTGAGCGAGAGGCCCTGCACGCTGAGGTTGTCGAGGCTGAGGATGAGGTCGCCGGACTTCATGCCGGCGCGCGAGGCGGGCGTGTCGTCGATCGGCGTGATGACCTTGATGATGCCGTTGTCCTCGGTCACCTCGAGTCCGAGGCCGCCGAACTCCCCGCGGGTCTGCACCTGCATGTCGCGGAACTGCTTGGCGTCCATGTAGGAGCTGTGCGGGTCGAGCCCGGTCAGCATGCCGTTCAGCGAGTTGTCGATGAGGGTGCGGTCGGTGACCGGCTCGACGTAGTCGGCGCGGACGCGCTCGAACACGTCGCCGAACAGGGTCAGCAGCTTGTAGGTGTCGGCGCGCGAGGTCTCCTGCGCCCAGGCGAGGGGCATGCCGAGCTGGCCGGCCAGGTAGCCGGATGCGGGCAGGGCCGCGACGCCCAGTGTGAAGGCGGCGCCGGCCAGAAGCCCGCTGCGGAATTTCATGCCCGTCATCTCCTTGTGCGGCACGCGCCTGCGGCGCCTGCCCAGCCTTGTCGCCGTCCCGGGTCGCGCCGGCGCCGGCGCGTCGCCCCCGGGGTGCAGGTCAGTCCGGATCACGCGAGGTCAACGGGGGTATTACAATCCAAGCGCAGTCCTGGCGGAAGGGGGTTGATGATCACGGGTGGAGTGGCGCAGCAAGGC
>CAXSEF010000043.1:0-6083 GCA_964236535.1 uncultured Acetobacteraceae bacterium | reverse complement strand
GCCTTGCCTGCCCCTACTGCTGTCCGCGCAGGTATGGCGCCGGGTCGACCGGCTCCCCGCCGCGGCGCAGCTCGAGCGACAGGGTCGGAGGCGCGCCGCGATCCGACTGCTCCATCACCCCCACCGGCTCGCCGCGCCGGATCGCGCGTCCCGGCGACACGTCCAGCCGGCCCAGCCCGGCCAGCACCGCGTGGAAGTCGGCGCCGCAATCGACGATCACCAGCGGGCCGTAGCTGCGGAACGGCGCGGCGAACACCACGCGGCCGGCGCACGGCGAGACCACCCGCGCGCCCGGCGGCGGCTGGTAGGACAGGCCGGAGGACGGGCCGGCCTCGGTGGCGGCGCCCCAGCCGCGCACCACGCTGCCCGCGACCGGCACCGTCATCGCGGCGAGGGACTGCACCGGCCGGCCGGACGCGGGCCATCCCGGTGCGGACAGGCCGGGGCCGGCGGGACGGGCGAGCGCGGCCTGGCGGCGGCGCGCCTGCTCGGCTTCCAGGTCGCGGCGCTCGCGTTCGTCGCGCAGGGCGTCGTCGCGGGCGTGGCGTTCGGCGTCGCGGCGGGTCGCCTCCAGGCGCAGCAGGACGCCGCGCAGGGTGTCGGCGCCGGCGGCGTCCGCGGCGGCCTCGCGGGTGGCCTGGGCCGCCGCGTCGTCGGCGGTGCGTTCGGTCGCGCGCGCCGCGGCGATCTGGCGGTCGAGCTCCGACGCCTGGCTGGCCTGGACGGTGCGGATGGCCTCGAGGCGCGCGGTTTCGGCGCGCTGGCGGTCCGCCAGTTCCGCGACCGCGCGCTGCTCGTCGTGCAGGGCGGCGACCTGGCGCTGCAGCTCGGCGGCGAGGCCACGCACCACCAGCAGCCCGGTCATGGCGCGCTCCGGCGAGGTGGGGGCGGCGAGCAGCGTCTCCGCCGGGTAGAGCGACAGCCGCTCGATCAGCGGGAGCAGCGGGGCGAGGTCGGCCGCCCGGGCGCGCAGCCTGGCTGCGGCCTCGGCGTGGCGCCCGGCCAGGGCCTGCACCCGGGCGCTCGCGTCGTCGGCCTCGGTCTCGGTGGCGCGGAGCCGGGCGGCGGCTGCGGCGCGGGCGTCGCCGAGCCGGGCCTGGGCTGCCGCGGCGGCCTCCGCGCGGGTGGCCGCCTGGGCCGCGGCGGCGAGGGCGTCGGCACGGCGGCGCTCCAGGTCGTCGACGTCGCGGCGGGTGGGACCGGCGGCGAGGAGCAGCGTGGCCAGCAGGGTGGCGCAGGCGCTGCGGAAGCGGGGAGAGAGCGAGCAAGGCCGGGCTCTGCCCAGACCCGCCAAAGGCCGTGCGCCTTTGGAAACCATCAGTTCAGCCCAGCGGCACCCAGCCGGTGCCCCCGGACATGTGCGGGTCCGGGGGCTCGGCCCCCGGCGGAGTCCAGAGGCGGAGCCTCTGGCCTTCTGCCGCGCACGACACCCGGCCCTGCGTCACTCCTGCAGCAGCGAGCGCCCGGTCATCTCGTCCGGCCGGTCCAGGCCCATGAGGTCGAGCAGCGTCGGCGCCAGGTCGGCGAGGCGCCCGTTGCGCATGCCGGCCGGCTCGCGCGCATCGGCGGGGCGTGCGGCGGCGAGGAGCAGCACCGGCACCGGGTTCGTGGTGTGCGCGGTGTGCGGGCCGCCGCTCTGCGGGTCGCGCATCATCTCGGCGTTGCCGTGGTCGGCGGTCACCAGCAGCGCGCCGCCGGCGCGGGCGATCGCGCCGGCGATGCGGCCGAGGCCGATGTCGACGGTCTCGATGGCGGTGATGGCGGCCGCCAGGTTGCCGGTGTGCCCGACCATGTCGGCATTGGCGAAGTTCAGCACGATCAGGTCGTAGCGGCCGCCATCGATCGCCTCGACGGCGCGGGCGGCCAGTTCGGGCGCCGACATCTCCGGCTGCAGGTCGTAGGTCGCGACGCGGGGCGAGGGAACCATGATGCGATCCTCGCCGTCGAGCGGCAGCTCGATGCCGCCGTTGAGGAAGTAGGTGACGTGCGGGTACTTCTCGGTCTCCGCCATGCGGAGCTGGGTGCGGCCGCAGCGGGCGACGACCTGGCCGAGCAGGCTGGTCATGCCCTGCGGCGGGAACAGCGCGTCGAGCTGGGCCGCGAGGTCGTCGCTGTAGCGGGTCATGCCGGCGGCTGCCGCGAGGACCGGCGGCGGGTCCTCGCGGCGGAAGCCCTCGAAGTACGGGTCGACGATGGCGGCGAGCAGCTCGCGCACCCGGTCGGCCCGGAAGTTGAAGCAGAGCACGCCGTCGCCGTCGCGCATGCCGCCGTAGCCGGCGATGACCGAGGGGGTGACGAACTCGTCGGTGATGCCGTGCGCGTGGGCGTCGGCGATCACGGCGAGCGGATCGGGGTGGCGCGGGCCGCGGGCGCCGACGATGGCGGCGTAGGCGAGGGCGACGCGGTCCCAGCGACGGTCGCGGTCGAGCGCGAAGTAGCGGCCGATCACCGTGGCGACCGGCACCCGGGGCGGCAGGTCGTGCAGCAGGTCGGCGAAGAAGCCCGGGGCGCTGTCGGGTGCGGTGTCGCGGCCGTCGGAGAAGGCGTGCAGCACGGCGGGGATGCCGGCATCGGCCAGGATGCGGGCCAGCGCCACCGCGTGGCCCTGGTGCGCATGCACGCCGCCCTTCGAGATCAGCCCCATCAGGTGGCAGGTGCCGCCGGAGGCGCGCAGCCGTTCGATCAGGGTGACGAGCGCGGGCGAGCGGGCAAGGCTGCCGTCGGCGACGGCCTGGGTGATGCGCGGCAGTTCCTGGCGCACCACGCGGCCGGCGCCGATGTTGAGGTGGCCGACCTCGGAGTTGCCCATCTGCCCGTCGGGCAGGCCGACGTCGCGGCCGCTGGTGCTCAGGAACGCGCGCGGTCCGTGCGCCCAGAGCGCGTCGAACACCGGGGTGCGCGCCTGGCGCACCGCGTTGTCCGCCTGGTCCTCGCGCCAGCCAAAGCCGTCGAGAATGACCAGCATGACCGGGCGGGGCTTGGACATGCGACGGGATTAGCGCGAAGCGGGGCGCGGCACCACCCGTTGCGCGTGCTGGCGCTGCGGACCTGGAGCAAGGCCAGGGCCCTGCCCTGGACCCGCTGACGGCCGGAGGCTTGTGGAAACCCTTTTCTTGAGCATGGGGATTCCAGAGGCTCGGCCTTTGGCGGAGTCCAGAGGCAGAGCCTCTGGCCTTGCCTGCTCTCAGGCCACCCGCACTAGTGGGCGGCCGGTGCGTCCCCCCCGCCCTTCTTCTTGGCGTTGGAGAGCAGGAACGTCATCGGCACCACGCAGAATGCACCCATCGCGCAGTACATGAAGATGTCCGAGTACGCCAGCACCGAAGCCTGCAGCCGGTAGTGCTGGTAGAGCTGTCCGGTGGCGGTGTTCTCCAGGGTGGACGCGAGCTTGCCCATGCCGAGCAGTGCGGTCTCGTACTGCTGCCGTGCCATGACGAAGCCCGGGTTGAGCGGCGTCATGTTGCGCGACATGTGCGCCATCTGGATCTGCGTGCGCTGCGTCACCAGGGCGGTCGCGAGGGAGATGCCGATCGAGCCGCAGACGTTTCGCGCCATGGAGAACAGCGCGGCGGCGTCGTTGTTCATGCTGCGCGGCAGGGTGGCGTAGGCGACGGTGCTGATCGGCACGAACAGGAAGGCGAGCGCCGCCGTCTGGAACGCCCGCATCTTCACCAGCGTGATGTAGTCGATGTCGGGCGCGAGATGGCTCGAGTACAGCATGGCGAAGCCCATGAGGGTGAACCCGAACGCGATGACGTAGCGCGTCGCGATCTTGCCCAGCAGGATGCCCACCAGCGGGATCAGCCCGATGATGACGAAACCGCCGGGCGACAGGATCAGCCCCGCGATCGTCGCGGTGTAGCCGAGCACCTGCTGCGCCAGCTGCGGGATCAGCACCGCGCTCGAGTAGAGCAGCAGCCCCATGGCGCCGACCATCAGCGCGCCGATGGCGAAGTTGCGGTCGCCGAACACGTAGATGTTCACCACCGGCTTCTTCGCGACCAGCAGCCAGCCGATCGCGCCGAGGATGCCCACTATCGCGAGCAGCGTCAGGATGCGGATGAAGGGGGAGCCCAGCCAGTCGTCGTCCTCGCCGCGGTCGAGCGCCACCTGCATGCAGCCCAGCCCGATGGTGATCAGCGACAGGCCGATCACGTCGATCTTGCGCGACTTCTTGTTGGCCCAGGGCGGGTCCTCGAGCACCGCCAGCACCGCCAGCACCGTCAGCATGCCCACCGGGATGTTGATGAAGAACACCCAGCGCCAGGTGTAGGTGTCGGTCAGCCAGCCGCCCAGCGTCGGGCCGATCACCGGGGCCACGATGGTGGCGATCGCGGTCAGGCCGAACGCCTTGCCGCGCTGCGCCGGCGGGAAGGTGTCGAGGATGATCGACTGCTGGCTCGGCTGCAGCCCGCCGCCGAAGAAGCCCTGCAGCAGGCGGAACACCACCAGCTCGCCGAGATTGGACGAGATCCCGCACAGCAGCGAGAACACGGTGAACATGAAGATGCAGGTGATGAAGTAGCGCTTGCGCCCGAAGGTGTCGGACAGCCAGCCGGAGATGGTCAGCACGATGCCGTTCGCCACCAGGTACGACGTGAGCGCCCAGGTGGCGTCGTCGTAGCTGGAGGACAGGCTGCCCGCGATGTGCGGCAGCGACACGTTGACGATGGTGGTGTCGAGCACCTCCATGAACGCCGCCAGGGTGACGACGACGGCGATCAGCCACGGGTTGTACTTGGGTTTCCAGTTCTTGTGCTGGTCCTGCTTGGTGGCGTCCTCGCCGCCACGGTTGGCCGCCGCCTGCGCCTGCGGGCCGCGGGCGTCCTTGCCGCCGTCGCTCACTTCAGCTCCACGGTCGGCTCGACGGACAGGCCGAGCGGCAGCGGCAGCGACGGATCGAGCCCGCTGTCGATGACGATCTTGACCGGGACGCGCTGCACGATCTTGACGAAGTTCCCGGTGGCGTTCTCCGGCGGGAAGGCGGTGAACTTCGAGCCGGAGCCGAGCTGCACGCCGTCCACGTGGCCGTGCAGCTTCAGCATCGGGTAGGCGTCGATGCTGATGCTGACGTGCTGGCCCTGCCGCATTCGCGCGAGCTGGGTCTCCTTGAAGTTCGCGGTCACCCAGACCTCGGGCGAGACCACGGCCAGGATCTGCTGCGCCTGCTGGACGTAGTCTCCCTGGTTGACCGCGCGGTGCGTCACCCAGCCGTCCTGGGGTGCGGTCACCGTGGTCCAGGCCAGGTTCAGCTCCGCGGTCGCCACCGACGCCTTGGACTGCGCCACCGCGGCTTCGCGCTGCTTGCCGGTCGCGGTCTGCTGGCCGATGTTGGGCTTCACCGGCGTCGCCTGCGTCACCATCGCCTCCGCCTGCTCGACCTCTGCGTTAGCCTGGCCCAGTGCCGCGGTGCTGGCGTCGATGTCGGCCTGGGTGGTTGCGGCGCGGTCGATGCGGTGCTGGCGGTTGAAGTCGGTCTGCGCCTTGAACTGCGCGGCCTTGGCGACGTCGAGGTTGGCGTGGGCCTGCTGCAGCTGCGCCGGGAAGGTGACCTTGGCCACCTCGGTCGCCTGGTCCTGCGACTTCACCTGGGCCTCGGCGGTGGCGAGCTGGGCCTGCGCCTGGTCGCGCGCCGCGATGTAGTCGCGCTGGTCGATCTGCAGCAGCACCTGGCCCTGGTGGACGAACTCGTTGTCGTTGACCGCGAGCCGCGTCACGTAGCCTGCGACATGGGGGGCGATGTTGACCGCGCGCCCGTCGGTGTAGGCGTCGTCGGTATCCTCCAGGTCCTTGCCCGAGTACCAGTAGGCGAAGCCGCCGGCCAGCAGCGCGATCACCGCCAGCCCCACGCCGGCGCG
This sequence comes from uncultured Acetobacteraceae bacterium, assembly GCA_964236535.1. Lineage (GTDB taxonomy): Bacteria > Pseudomonadota > Alphaproteobacteria > Acetobacterales > Acetobacteraceae > CAXSEF01. Next base: position 225 of record CAXSEF010000043.1, on the reverse strand, counting down.
CACCCAGGGACGGGCCTTACTGCGGCGCTTGTCCTGGTCCTGCTCGGTCTTGTCGCCGTCCTGGTCGCCCTTGCCGGACGACTTCGCCGGTTCGTCGCCGTCCTTGCCCGGGTCGCCATCAGGGTCGTCGTCCTGGCGCTTCCTGCGGTTCGGCGCGTCGCGTGCGGGGCTGTCGGCATCGCTGCGCGCGCGCTGGCGTGCCGATGCCGGATCGTCGTGATCCGC
>CAXSEF010000042.1:16321-25729 GCA_964236535.1 uncultured Acetobacteraceae bacterium | reverse complement strand
TCAGATCAGCACAGACCGGGAAAACCAAAAAGTGAGCTCTCACGAGCTATGGTATGGGTCCCCAGACCTACACACGATAAGGACCGGCGGCACACTCCGGGCGTCTTGTTGCAGGCTCGTTTATAAAGTTTTCTGAGGCTTGTGGATTTTACCAGGTCTGGACAGAGCCTGGCCTCGCTTGCCCTTGCCTCTGTCGCCTCGGCTTTCAGCTCCCGTCGCGCTCAGCCAACAACCGGGCTGCCTCGACCGCGAAGTAGGTAAGTACCCCGCTCGCGCCGGCACGCTTGAAGGCGATCAGGCTCTCCATGATCGTCCGCTTGCGGTCGAGCCAGCCGCGCTCGATCGCTCCCGCCAGCATCGCGTACTCGCCGGACACCTGGTAGGCGAAGGTCGGCACCGCGAAACGCTCATGCACCCTGCGCAGCACGTCGAGGTACGGCATACCTGGCTTGACCATCACCATGTCGGCCCCCTCCAGCAGGTCGAGCTCGATCTCGCGCAGGGCCTCGTCGGTGTTGGCGGGGTCCATCTGGTAGGTTTTCTTGTCGCCCGTCAGCACGTCGCCGGAGCCCAACGCGTCGCGGAACGGTCCGTAGAACGCCGAGGCGTATTTTGCGGCATAGGACATAAGCCGCATGTCCTCGTGCCCCGATGCGTCCAGCGCCGCACGGATCGCCCCGATGCGACCATCCATCATGTCGGAGGGCGCGATGACGTCAAATCCGGCTTCCGCCTGATTGACCGCTTGGCGGGCCAGCACCGTGACGGACTCGTCATTGGCGATCCGCCCGTCGCGCATCACCCCGTCATGGCCGTGAGTGGTGTACGGATCGAGAGCTACGTCGCCGATCAGCCCAAGATCCGGGTACTCCTTCTTGATCAGGCGGGCGGCGCGGCAAATCAGGTTTTCCGGGTTCGCGGACTCCGTGCCGTCCGGGTCCTTGCTTTCTGCCGCCGAGACCGGGAACAACGCCAGCGCGGGCACGCCGAGGCGGACGGCCGGTGCCACGTGCGCGGCGATGCGGTCGAGCGTCACCCGCTGCACACCCGGCATCGAGGCCACGTCGGTGGTGGCCGCCTCGCCGGCCATGACGAAGATCGGCCATATCAGGTCGTCGATGGACAGCCGCGTCTCGGCGACGAGGCGCCGCGTCCAGGCGTCTTGGCGGTTGCGGCGCATGCGCGTAGCGGGAAAGCGTCCGACGGTCATTGCGGCATCCTTTGGCGATGGGAGACCGCGCGGGATAGGCGCATGGAGACCCTCTGCCAAGCCGAGCGTTTCCGCCGCGCCAGACGTATGTGCGAGTTGCCCGGCCTTTCTCGCAGTGGCACAGCCGTGTTGGCACATCCTGGCGTGTGGGCTTACATGCAGACCATGTCTGCCTGGGTCGAATGCAGGCGCATCGTTGCGCAGAAGAGGTGAGCGTGCTGCAGGACACCAAGGCGAGGCTTGCGGCGGCGCGCGGCCGGATGTCGACGGACGGCGGCGAGGCCGTGGCGGGCTCCGGCCCAGCGGCGGTGGGTGCCGAAATCAGGGCGGCCCGCGAGGCGCTCGGCTGGTCGATCGAGGCGGTCGCGGCTGCACTGCGCATCCGTCAGCCATACCTGGAGTCGATCGAGGCGGGGCGGGTGAAGGACCTGCCGGGTAGCACCTACGCCATGGGGTTCCTGCGCGCCTATGCGTCCGCGGTCGGGCTTGATCCGGAAACGCTTGGCGACCGGTTCCGCGCCGGCTCGGCCGAGGTCAACCGCAGGACCGAGCTCGCGTTCCCGGCTCCGGTGCCGCAGCGTGGCATGCCCGCCGGCGCGGTGGTGCTGCTGGGGATGGTGATCGTGGTTGGCGCCTATGTCGGTTGGTACCGCATGTCCAGCGACCAGCACACCCCGGCGCAGACGGTTCCGGAAGTGCCGGAACGCTTGGCCGTGCGAGCCTCGGGCGCCGTGACGCCCTCGCCGCAGGTCGCCTCGATCCTGCCCACGATTTCCCCGCCCTCGCCGCCGTTGCCGGGTGCGGCGGCAGCCGCGACGGTTCCTTTCGCGGCTGGTCCGGATGGCGGACCAGCCGCTACGGGGATCGGCACCGCGGGGCTGGCCGCTGCCGGTCCTGTAACGGGATCGCCCGTGTCAGGGCCAACGCCCGCGGCAATTACCGGCCCTGGCGTCGGCGTTGCAGCGTCTGCCGCGCTTGGGTCGTTGGTCCCTGCGGTCGGTGCCGGCGTATCACCCCCGGCCACTGCCTCGGTGCCGGGCGCGGTCACGATGTCACCTGGAACGCGTATCGTGCTGAAGGGTACGGAATCTTGCTGGATCATGGTGCGCGAAAAGGGCGGCAAGGTCCTCGTCAACGAGACGCTGCACCCGGACGACACCTGGCCGGTGCCGGTCAGCGACCATGCGCTGCTGCTCTCGGTGGGCAACGCACGAGCGCTTGCGATTCTGGTGGATGGCGTCGCCGTGACGCAGCTGCAGGGCACCAGCCGCCGCGACCTGCCGCTTGACGTTGACGACATGCAATCGGGCAAGCTGGTGGCCGCTCCAGTGCCGGCGAAGCCGAAGCCGCTCGCCGCAGCACCGGTGGACGCGGACAACTCGGCTGACGCGCTCAATGCCAGGCAGCTGACGCCGCACTGATGTGGCGGGGACGCCCGGCAGCCTCGACCAGGCCCGTGTGTTGTCGGGAGCAAACCAGCCGAGCCGGTTCCGGGCCTTGGTGACGTCCCCAAGCAAGGGTCGGGAAACGTGCCGAGGAGCAGACTGCAGCTTCATGGTATAGCCGTGAGCAAAGCCGCGTGGCTGCCGCGCGCATGCCGAAAGGGGTAGGTTTGGCCTTTCGGCGCGTGGACTGGTATTCGTGGCCTACGACGGCTTTCAGCAGCGGGCGCCTGCGCCCGGCTTGGAGATCCCATGAGCTATCGCCCCTATCAGCAGATCGAGCGACGTCGCTCGCGCCAGATCAGCGTCGGACACGTCAAGGTCGGCGGCGACGCGCCCGTCACCATCCAGACGATGACCAACACTCTGACCTCAGACACGGCCGCGACCATCGCGCAGATCCGCCGCGCCGAACTGGCCGGTGTCGATATCGTCCGCGTGTCGTGCCCGGACGTGGAAAGCACCGCGGCGCTCGCCGAGATCGTACGCGAGGTGAACGTGCCGATCGTCGCCGACATCCACTTCCACTACAAACGCGCGATCGAGGCGGCGCAAGCGGGCGCGGCCTGCCTGCGCATCAACCCCGGCAACATCGGCAGCCCGGAACGGGTGCGCGAGGTCGTCACCGCGGCGCGCGAGCACGGCTGCTCGATCCGCATCGGCGTGAACGCCGGCTCGCTGGAGCGGCACCTGCTGGAGAAGTACGGCGAGCCGAACCCCGAGGCGCTGGTCGAGTCCGCGCTGGAGCACGCCAAGATCCTGCAGGACCACGACTTCCACGAGTTCAAGATCAGCGTGAAGGCGTCCGACGTGTTCATGGCGGTCGCCGCCTACCAGCAGCTCGCCGAGCAGTGCGACCACCCGCTGCACATCGGCATCACCGAGGCGGGCGGCAGGCGCGCCGGCACGGTGAAGAGTTCGATCGGGCTCGGCAACCTGCTTTGGGCCGGCATCGGCGACACGCTTCGGGTCAGTCTGTCGGCGGAGCCTGAGGAAGAGGTGTATGTCGGCTGGGACATGCTCAAGACGCTCGGCATACGCAACCGCGGGGTAAAGATCATCTCCTGCCCCTCCTGCGCGCGGCAGGGATTCAATGTCATCGCCACCGTCCAGCAGCTGGAGGAGCGGCTCGCCTACATTGAGACCCCAGTGACGCTGTCGATCATCGGCTGCGTGGTCAACGGACCGGGGGAGGCGCTGATGACCGACATCGGCCTCACAGGCGGCGGCAACAACCGGCACATGGTCTACTCGGCCGGGCGGCAGGACCACACGATCGACGGGGGCTCGATGGTCGATCACATCGTGGCCCAGGTCGAGGCGAAAGTCTCGGCGATCCAGGCCGAGGAAGCCGCGAAACAGGCCATTGCTGCCGGGATGGCTGCGGCGGCGGAGTAGGCCAGGCCAGAACTCTGCCCTGGACGCCCCGAAGCCTGAAGCCTCAGACCCAAACTCATTGAGAAGATCCAAGTCATGGTTTTCAAAGGCCCCGGCTATTTGGCGGGTCCAGGGCAGAGCCCTGTCCTTGCCTTCTGATGGCGGAATTTCAACCCGTCCGCGGTACCCGCGACCTGATCGGCGACGAGCAGCGCCGTCACGCGCATGTGGTGGCCACGGCACGTTCGGTGGCCGGCCTGTATGGCCTCGACGAGTGGCAGACGCCGATTTTCGAGGACGAGCGCGTGTTCTTCCGCACCCTCGGCGACACCTCGGACGTGGTCACCAAGGAGATGTACAGCTTTGAGGACCGCGGCGGCGAACGTCTGACGCTGCGGCCGGAAGGCACCGCCGGCGTCTGCCGTGCGCTAGTGAGCAACGGGCTCGTGCAGTCGCTGCCGCAGAAGGTGTTCTACGCCGGCCCGATGTTCCGCTACGAGCGGCCGCAGAAAGGCCGCTACCGCCAGTTCCACCAGGCCGGCGCCGAGTGGATCGGCGCTGCAGAGCCGCTCGCCGATGCCGAGGCGATCGCCTGCGGCGCCGACTTGCTGCGCGCTCTCGGCATTAACGGCGTGATACTAGAACTGAACACACTTGGCGATAGTGAGAGCCGGGCCGCATACCGCGCCGCGTTGGTGGAATACCTCCTGGCGCGGCAGGGTGAACTCTCGGCCGAGAGCATGCTCCGCCTCGAACGCAATCCACTGCGGGTGCTGGACAGCAAGGACGAGGCCGACCGTCGCATCGTGGCCGCAGCGCCGGTGATCGGACCCTACCTGACCGATGCGGCAGCAGGGTTCTACGACGCGGTCAAGCGGCACCTCGGGTCCTTCGGCGTCATTTTCCGGGAAAACCCGCGTATCGTGCGCGGGCTCGACTACTACAGCCACACCGCGTTCGAGTTCACGACCGACCGGTTGGGCGCGCAGGGCACCGTGCTTGCCGGTGGACGGTACGACGGGCTGGTTGCCGAAATGGGTGGGCCGGCGACGCCGGCAATCGGCTGGGCGGCCGGGATCGAACGGCTGTCGATGCTGCTGGAGGCCGGCCCGCCAGTGCTGGGCGCGGTGGCGGTGGTGCCGGTGGGTGAGGTGGCGGAGACCGCGGCGGTCGGGCTGCTGCGGGAACTGCGCGGCGCCGGGCTGCGCGCCGAGATGGCTTATCGCGGCAACCTGAAGAAGCGGATGGAGCGGGCGAACCGGATGGGCGCCAGCTTCGCGGTGATCCTGGGCGAGGACGAGCTGGTCCGCGGCGTGGCGCAGCTGCGCGACTTGCGCGCAGGCGTTCAGCAGGAGGTTGCGCTCGACCAGGTTGTGGTCAAGCTCGCGGTTGAGGCCACGTCCGGCCGCGGATTTGCGGCCTGAGTGACGCTGGCGCAGGAAGCAGATGCGGCGATCGTCGCCGGGGCAATGCTGACTTCCCGGCGCTGTCTACTCAACCAGGTGGGACGGCTGGAGATGACGGACTGGCGCTTCCCGGGCAGCGATCTGCTTGGCTTGCTGCTGATCTTCCTGTCCCTAGTGGAGATGTTCAATCTGCCCTCGGTGATGATCGAGCTGTTCTGGTTGGCGATTAGCGTGTTCGGGCTGCTGTGTGCGCTGCGACGCTGCGTGACCCTGTGCATGCGCCTGTGAGCCGGTCCCTGCAATCATCGGAGCACGTTCCAGGGCACGACGTTTCTCAAGGCTTGGCCTTGAGCAACGTTCAGAGGCAGCGCTTCCGGCGTAGCCTGCTCCGGCTGATCCGGTGAGCACCGCCGCCAGGCTGGATCGCATCGTCGCCCGTGCCGAGGAGCTCCGCTCCGACCTATCGGCGAGCGGAGTCAGCGGTGAGACGTTCACCAGGGCGTCGCGAGAGCTGTCGGAGCTGGAGCCGGTGGTGGCGCGGATCGAGGAGCTGCGCGCGGTGGAGGCCCAGGCGGCCGAGGCTGAGGCGATGCTTGCCGACCCAGAGATGCGCGAGCTGGCGCAAGCGGAGCTGGACGGCCTGCGCGAGCGGCTGCCGGCGCTGGCGTATGAGATCCGGCTGTCGCTGCTGCCCAAGGACGAGGCGGACGCACGGAGCGCGATCCTGGAACTCAGGCCGGCGGCAGGCGGCGATGAGGCGGCGCTGTTCGCGGCCGAGCTGTTCGGGGCGTACCAGAGATACGCGGAGGCGCATGGCTGGCGGTTCGAGGTGATGGAGTACGACGACACCGGGCTTGGCGGGATGAAGGCGGGAATGGCGGAGATCACCGGACGCAACGTGTTCGCTCGGCTGAAATACGAGTCGGGCGTGCACCGGGTACAGCGGGTACCGGCGACTGAAAGCCAGGGTCGCATCCATACATCGACGGTGACGGTGGCGGTGCTGCCGGAGGCGGAGGAGGTGGATGTCGAAGTCAACGAGGCGGATCTGCGCATTGATGTTTATCGTGCGTCCGGCGCCGGCGGACAGCACGTGAACAAGACTGAAAGCGCGGTGCGGATCACCCATTTGCCGACGGGAGTGGTGGTGGCGATGCAGGAGGAGCGCAGCCAACACAAAAATCGCGCCAAGGCGATGAAGATCCTGCGGGCGCGGCTGTATGAGGCGCAGCGGGCGGTGCTGCACTCGACGCGCTCGGCAGACCGCAAGAACCAAGTGGGGACGGGGGACCGGAGCGAGCGCATCCGGACCTACAACTATCCGCAGGGGCGCGTGAGCGACCACCGGATCAACATGACCCTCTACAAGATCGCGCGGGTCATGTTGGGCGAGTTCGACGAGTTCGTCGACGCGCTAACCGCGGAGGATCAGGCGACACGCCTCGCCGCATACGAATAACGGGCGCGCTTTGTCGCTCCGCTAAGAGTCTCTTCACTGTGCCCGGTGCAGGATCGTTGCAGGGATCGGGAGAAAGCCAGTGAGCATCTCAACTATCGCGTCAAATACAGTCGTGTCGGGGATTGTGGCTCCGGACGCTACCAAAGGGAAATCGAAGGCGGGCGGGTCGACTGCGGCGTCCGGGGCCACGCAGGGCGGTAGCAGCGGCGCTGATGTCACAAGCACGGTGACCAACGCCAACGGGTCGATCACAACGACAGTCACCGGACCGAACGGCGCCGTGCTCTCCTCCTCAACCACCGGTGGCAGCACCGCCAGCGCGGATCGTGGGCCGACGTCGGCACGTGGCCTCGGGAGTTTGCAATCATCGGGCCTAGTCGACCTCAGCATCTGACGGCGCTCACCCGCGACGGCACGCGCAAGGGCACTCCGGGTGAGTACCCGGAGTGCCCGGCCGGTCAGACCGAGTAGTACATCTCGAACTCGACAGGGTGCGGGGTATGCTCGAAACGGTATACCTCCTGCCACTTCAACTCGATATAGCTGTCGATCTGGTCTCTGCTGAACACGTCCCCTTCGAGCAGGAAGTCGTGGTCAGCCTTGAGCGCCCCCAGCGCCTCGCGTAGGCTGCCGCACACCGTGGAGATGTCCTTCAGCTCGTCGGGTGGCAGGTCGTAGAGGTCCTTGTCCATGGCGTCGCCCGGATGGATCTTGTTCTTGATCCCGTCCATGCCGGCCATCAGCAGCGCCGAAAACGCGAGATAGGGATTGGCGGTGGGATCGGGGAACCGAACCTCAACGCGCTTGCCTTTGGGGTTGGTGGTATAGGGGATGCGGCACGACGCGGAGCGGTTGCGCGCGGAGTAAGCGAGTAGAACCGGCGCCTCGAAGCCGGGTATCAGCCGCTTGTAGCTGTTGGTCGAAGGATTGGTAAAGGCGTTGAGCGCCTTGGCGTGCTTGATGATGCCGCCGATAAAGTACAGGCACATCTCGCTAAGGTCGGCGTAAGCGTTACCGGCGAACAACGGCTTGCCATCCTTCCAGATCGACAGGTGGGTGTGCATGCCGGTGCCGTTGTCACCGTAGATCGGCTTGGGCATGAACGTCGCGGTCTTGCCGTAGCTGTGCGCGACGTTGTGGACGCAGTATTTGTAGATCTGCATCTGGTCGGCCATCTTGGTCAGTGTGGTGAAACGCGTGCCAAGCTCGTGCTGCGACTGCGCGACCTCGTGGTGGTGCTTCTCGATGACCAGGCCCATTTCGCCCATGGTCGACAGCATTTCGGCGCGCAGGTCGGTCTCGCTATCAACCGGGGGAACAGGGAAGTAGCCGCCCTTGGTCGACGGGCGGTGGCCCATATTGCCTTCGGGATAGTCCTTCATCGAGGCATCCGGACCCTCGATGCTGTCAAGCTGAACCATCGAGTAGTTGCGGCCAGTGCCGAAGCGTACGCTGTCGAACACGAAGAACTCGGCTTCAGCGCCGCAGATCACGGTGTCACCAACGCCGCTGGCGCGGACGTAGGCCTCGGCAAGCTTCGAGGTGGCGCGAGGGTCGCGGGCGTAGAACTGGCCGGTCGAGGGCTCGATGATGTCGCAGAAGATAATCATCTGCGGCTTGGCCGCGAATGGGTCCATCACCGCAGTCTCGGGGTCTAGCATGAGGATCATGTCGGACTCGTTGATCGCCTTCCAGCCTGCGATCGAGGAGCCGTCGAACATTATGCCGTCGCGGAAGGCATCCTGGTCGATGGTCGAGACGTGCTGCGCGGTGTGCTGCCACTTGCCGCGCGGGTCGGTGAAGCGCAGGTCGACATATTCGACGGAATGCTCGCGCATGAGCTCCATCGCTCGGGCCACATGGTTTATCGCAGCCGTTGCCGGCGGTTTCTTCGCCATACGCGCATCCGTCCTTGTTGCATCCGGACCGGGAATCGTCCGTTTTTGTTGCCTCACCGGCGCCCGTTGCGCCGGCGTGACCATGATTGCGTCAGGTCTGTATCGGAGGAGTTCCGGCCGCCTCAGATGGCGTTGGGACCGCGCTCGCCGGTGCGAATCCGCACCACCTCGTCAACCGTGGTGACGAAGATCTTACCGTCGCCGATCCGCCCGGTCCGAGCCGCATTGATGATGACATCCACGGCACGCTCCACCAGAGAATCCTCGCAGACGATCTCGATCTTCATCTTGGGCAGGAAGTCGACGACGTATTCCGCACCCCGGTAGAGTTCGGTGTGGCCCTTCTGGCGACCAAAGCCTTTGGCTTCGACCACTGTGATGCCCTGTAGCCCCACCTCATGCAGCGCTTCCTTCACGTCGTCCAGCTTGAACGGCTTGATCACCGCCTCGATCTTCTTCATTCGTGTAACGCCCGTTGTGGAACGGTGCCTCCCTGCAATTCGCGGCCACGCCGGCAACTCGTTCCGTCCGCGCCGGAACAGGGTTGCATGTGCCGTGCCACTCGGCAATTCGCTGACCGGGGAGACCGCCGAGACGCTGTGACCCTCGTTTGAAC
>CAXSEF010000042.1:0-16221 GCA_964236535.1 uncultured Acetobacteraceae bacterium | reverse complement strand
ACGGTCATGACCGCACTCGCTGCCGAGCACGGCGCGATCAATCTCGGACAGGGCTTTCCCGATGAGGAAGGCCCTGCGGAAATCGTACGCGCCGCGGCGGCTGCGCTGCTCGACGGGCGCAACCAGTATGCGCCGCTCACTGGCGTGCCGGAGTTGCGCCAAGCGGTCGCCGACGCAAACGGCCGCGACTACGGTCTCGACGTCGACGCGGATCGCGAGGTGGTGGTCACGTCTGGCGGCACCGAGGGAGTTATCGCGTGCCTCGCCGCCTTGTTAAATCCCGGCGATGAGGTCGTAATGTTTGAGCCGCTGTTCGACACCTACCTGCCGGTGGTCCGGCTGCTCGGCGCGGTGCTGCGGCTGGTGCCGCTGGAGCCGCCGGGCTGGACGCTGCCGCGCGCGGAGCTGCAGGCGGCGTTCGGTCCGCGCACGAAGGCGATACTGCTGAATTCGCCGATGAATCCGACCGGAAAGGTGTTCAAGGACGACGAGTTGGCCTTTGTCGCCGGGCTGCTGGCCGAGCATGATGCCTATGCGGTTTGCGACGAGGTCTACGAGCACTTGGTGTTCGAGGGCCGACATCGGCTGCTCATGACGCTGCCGGGCATGCGTAAGCGGTGCTTGAGGGTCGGGAGTGCCGGCAAGACGTTCTCGCTGACCGGGTGGAAGATCGGCTACGTGACTGCGGCACCTGAACTCGCGGCCGTGGTCGCGAAAGCACATCAGAACCTGACGTTCGCCAGCGTTCCCAACCTGCAGCGCGCGGTGGCCGTCGGGCTCAGCAGGATTGCGGTTATTTTGCCGACCTGGCAAGCAGCATGGCGCGGCGAAGTGATCGCCTTTCAACCGGCCTGGCAAGTCTTGGCTTTGCAATGCTGCCAACGTCGGGCACTTACTTCATGGTCGCGAACATCCGATCGCTAACGGACGTCAGCGACCATGCGTTCTGCCGCTGGATGACCTGTGAAGCTGGAGTTGCCGCGATACCTGTTTCGGCGTTTTACGACCTAGATGGCCCAAACAACCTGATCCGTTTTGCATTCTGCAAGCAGGACTTGGTTCTGGATAAAGCGCCTGAGCGCCTTGAACAAGCGTTACCACTGAAGCAGCTTGGAGCTGCTTAGAGGAGCACGAGCCGTATCCGCTTGTAGCAGTCACCCTCCAGCGGCGTTGACGTGCGACAGCTGATCTCTTAGACCCGGCCGTCTTGGTGGCGGGCGTAGCTCAGGTGGTAGAGCGCCAGGTTGTGGTCTTGGATGCCGTGGGTTCGAGTCCCATCGCTCGCCCCAAGACCAGTTGTCTCAGGCGAATAACGCCTCGTATCAATCCTCAAAACCCGATCCAAGACCGCGAGCCAGGACCGCGTCCTTTCCCAGCATTGGCTGTCCGGCATACGTAGTTGTCGCTGACTGAGTGTAGGGAGCATTTACCGGTGCAGTTATCCGAACGGGAATGCCAAACAGCGTGAACGTGGGGTTACGCTCGCCAGTATGCGAACCCTGGTAGGGATTGGCCGGTGGCAAGCCTATCGACTCACCACGTGTCGAAAGACCATCAGGTGGCTGCACCGACTGCGCGCGCGCACCAGGCGAGACGGCCATGGCGGCAATGAAGCTCGCGGCGATGAGGTATTTCATGGCATCATGTCCTTGGCGGTAAGCTGCGTCCGAAATGCGCGACGATCAATTTGGTCCATCCTCTCGATCAACGTTCGGCACGCGCGAAGTCGCTGCACATCCGTATCATGATTTCGTGAGGAAATGGAGAGGATGGCGCCGGAAGCCGTGTTCACGCGGTATGGAAGGTCTGCGCCAGGCCGCAGGCCAGCGACGCGGGCTCCACACCCAACGATGCGCGCATCGGTGCGATGTCGAACGCCTTATTCTCCAGCAGGCGGCGCAGTTCCGCCGGGCGGATCCGCGGCAAAAACGGCAGCAGCGTCAGCGGCGTCGCCGCGATCAACGGAGCCACCGCCACGCCCACCACGCGCGGCAACGCCACACCGGCCGCCTGCGCCACCAGCCGTACAAACTCGGCGTAGGGTAATGCGTCTGGTCCGGCGATCGTCAACGCGTGCGGCCCGTCCCAATGCCGGTCGAGCGCCGCCACGATGCAGGCGGTTACGTCAGGCTGGTGGATCGGCTGCACCAAAGCGCGGCCACCGTCCGGCAACGGGACCAGCGGACGCCCGCCGAACCGCGGCAGTCGGCGCAGCAGGGCAGCCAAACGGCGGACGTTGTCCTCCCCGGCGGCGCCGTAGATCATCGTCGGGTGCAGCATCACGCCGCAACGTCCCGAACCGAGGAACGCCTCCTCTCCATCGCGGACGCCAAGCCCGTGCGCGTCGGGCCACCGCGTGTGCTTGCGCGTGCTACCGAGAAACACCTGGCGGGCTCCCGGCGGACTCGCGCGCAGCACTGCTGGAGCGTGGCGCGCATGCGCCAAGCTGACGATGCGGGCGGCGTCCGCCAGTGCAACCGCCAGCGCTTCCGGCTGGGTCAGGTCGGCGACCCGGACATCGATGCCCCGCCTGCCTGTGCCCAGCCCGGCCAAGGCGAGTCGCTGCGGGTCGCGCACCACGGCCACCACCGGCGTGCCGCGTTCCAGCAACGCGAAGCACAGTGCGGTGCCGCTGCGGCCGGAGGCGCCGATTACGTGCACGCTCATGCGTGCTCCGAGCCCCGCACAGCCCCGGCCGCGGCTTTGTCGTAGGTGGGCCGCAGCACAGGCAGGTCCGGAAGTCTCACCCCTCTGGTAGGTCCGGGCGAAGTCCGGGCTTGCTTGCTCCAACTTAAACCGAGACCGCACACAGGCATGTGGTAACATGATAGCACATGCCGGAAGTCGTTGACTTGGCAGGGATTAGAGGCAATACAGCGACACAAATTGCGTTCATGGGAATACCCGATGATCAAGACGACGCTCTCCCTGAAACCGGCGGAGGTGACCAAGGCCTGGACAGTGATCGACGCCGACGGACTGGTGCTCGGGCGGCTGGCTGCGATCATCGCGCAGCGCCTGCGTGGCAAGCACAAGGCGCAGTTCACGCCGCATGTCGACTGCGGCGACCACATCGTAGTGATCAACGCAGAGAAGGTGCGGCTGACCGGCAAGAAGGCCGAGCACGATCTGTTCCACTACCACACCGGTTTCCCGGGCGGCATCAAGCAACGCACCATCCGCCAGCGTCTGGAGGGTAGCAACCCCGGCCATGTGGTGGAGAAGGCGGTGGAGCGGATGATCACTCGCGGGCCGCTGCAGCGCGCACAGATGAAGCACCTGTATGTTTATTCCGGCACCAGCCATCCGCATGATGGACAGCAGCCTGTGGCGCTTGACGTCGCGGCGATGAATCCCAAGAACAAGAGGGCCTGAGGCCATGTCAGAGGCAGAGACCCCGACCCGCACGCTTGCGGACCTCAAGGATTTGGTCACCGCGGCCGGTGTCGGCACCGCCACGGATGGCACTGCGACCGAGGGCGCGCCGCGTCGCGAGGCGAAGCGCGACGAGCAGGGTCGGTCCTATGCGACCGGGCGACGCAAGAACGCCATCGCTCGCGTGTGGATCAAGCCGGGCAAGGGCGACATCCAGGTCAACGGCAAAAGGGTCGGCGTGTATTTCGCGCGTCCGGTGCTGCGCATGCTGCTCACCCAGCCGTTCCTGGTGGCCGACCGTTACAACCAGTTCGACGTGTTCTGCACGGTCAACGGCGGCGGCCTGTCCGGGCAGGCGGGTGCGCTGCGGCACGGAATCAGCCGCGCGCTGACCTACTACGAGCCGGAATTGCGCGGCATCCTCAAGGTGGCGGGGTTCCTGACGCGCGACAGCCGCGTGGTGGAGCGCAAAAAGTACGGCAAGGCCAAGGCACGGCGGTCGTTCCAGTTCAGCAAACGCTAAGCTTTCGGCACTGTTGGCGAGTCTGGGGCGGGCCAGCGGGTCCGCCCCTTTTTTGTTGCGCGCCTGGTGACTGGACCGCGCATAACTGGGTTCGGTTCAGAGCGCAGCCCCTGCCAGATTTCGCTTTAAGGCCAGAAGGAAAGCGCCCTGGCCCCCGCCTGATCCTCCGCCGGAGTAGTTGCCATGCGTCCCATGCCACGCGTGTTCATCGACGGGGAAGCCGGGACGACCGGGCTTGGCATTCGCGACCGGCTGCGCGAGCTTCCGGTGAAGCTGTGCAGAATCGCGCCGGAGCGCCGGAAAGACCCCGAAAGCCGGCGCGCGATGATGGCCTCGGTCGATTTGGTGGTGCTCTGCCTGCCCGACGACGCCGCGCGCGACGCGGTGGCGCTTGCCGACTCTCTGGGTCGTGGCGCGCCAAAAGTGCTCGACGCCAGCAGCGCGTTCCGCACCGACCCTGACTGGGTCTACGGGTTTCAGGAGCTCTCGCAGGGGCAGGGAGGCCGCATCGCCGGGTCACGGCGGGTGAGCAACCCAGGCTGCTATCCAACCGGGGCGATCGCGTTGGTCCGGCCTTTGGTGGAAGCGGGGGTGCTGCCCTCGGACTACCCAGTCTGCGTCAACGCCGTAAGCGGGTACTCCGGCGGCGGCCGGGCGATGATCGAGGCCCACCAGCGCGACGGCGGCCCGGCTTTCGAGCTGTATGCGCTGGCGCTCGAGCACAAGCACGTGCCGGAGCTGGTGGCTAACACCGGGCTGACGCGTCGGCCGGTTTTCGTACCCGCGGTCGGCCACTTCGCGCAGGGTATGCTGGTCTCGGTGCCGCTGCACCTCGACCTGCTGACCGGACTGCCGCAGGCGGAGACCCTGCACGACATCTTGGCGGCGCATTACCGCGGCAGCGCCCGGGTCGAGGTGACGGCGACGCGGGACCGGCCGTCGCTGACCGCCGACGCGCTGGCCGGCACCGACCGGCTCGTGCTGCACGTCTACGCCAACGAGCGGCACCGCCAAGCGGTGCTGGTGGCGCAGCTCGACAACCTGGGCAAGGGCGCGTCCGGGGCCGCGGTGGAGAACATCGCGTTGATGCTGCTGGGGGCGGGCTGGCGTGCTCAGGCCTCGGCGTGAGGCCAGCGGCCGTGACACAAGACACGGACCCTGGTAGCAGGCTCTGGTCCGTTTCGGCCGGTAAAGGCCATGCGTGGGCCAAGGCCAACTGAGATCACGTCCGTCCGGAGCGTCGCCTATGCCTAAGACCGAACGTCCGTTGAAGGTCATCGCAGAGATTGATGCGGGTGGCCGACGTCATCGGCGTACGTAATCACGTGTGGCGGCTAAACGCGTTCGGTTCTCCAGCGGCGTCGGCTGAACAGCCGTGTGACGCCAGCAAGCCGCGAGCGGCCAAGGCCAAGACCGGCGCACCTTGAGCTTCGGTATCGATCGCAAGTGACCGACCTCGTGCTGCGCGGCCAGGCGTTCAAGCCATTCACCTTTTGGACGGCGACGTGCGGTCTGCTGCTGTGCGCGTGCACAGTCGCCTCGCCCCAGCCGGCTGACACCGCGCGGCTGCCGACCAACGCGCTGTCCGGCCAGGATCAGGACGTGGCGGCGATCGGGCTCGCTGCAGACGCGTTTTCCGGCCCGTCGCAGACCTACGGGCGGCCGGCGGACGCGGCGCGTGCCGCAGCGGCGTTGGAATATCTTGCTGGCGAGCTGGCGACTGCGCCGCGCTGGTCGTGCTTGTCGGGAACTGCCCAGGTTCAGCTCGCACAGGCCCGAACGGAGCTCCGCGAGACGCTTGACGTGACGCCTGGTACGCGGGCGCAGCAGATCGTGGACCAGTTGGAGCGCGCCGCGGATGCCCTAACAGAGGACGACCAGCCGGCAGCGGTTGCGGCGCTGGGGCCGCCGGCGTTCCGGTCCGGCAAGGACATGCTGACCCTGCTCGGCAACCTGCCCTACATGCAGTCGGTCAATGTGGCGATGCAGCAGGTGAACGCGGAGACGAGTCCGGGCACCGACACCAGCACCTGCGATGGCGCGAGTTAGAGCAAGGCCTGTCGTCATAAATCTATCCAGGACGGTCCCACGAAATTCGAGACCTGTAATATGAAGTCCGCAGTATTAGATCCTTGCTGACAGAGAGCCGCGTCGTCGAGTGCTGTTGTTGCAACGGCCAGACTGTTCACCGCGTATGGCGCACGGACTTGCCGCGTCAGGCGGCGCGCATCTGCACGAAGCTGCCTAGCGCCGGTTCGCCTTCGCCGGTGAGCGGGTGCGCCGAGGCGGTCGCGCGGTTCTGCGCAAGTATCCAGCGCTGCCAGTCCGGCCACCAGGAGCCCGCCATCTCTGCAGCCCCCGCCAGCCACTCCTGCGGGTCCGCTGGCGCGTCGGCATTGATCCAGTGGCTGTAGCGTCCGCCATCCGACGGGCTGACCACGCCTGCGAGGTGCCCGGCCGCGGAAAGCATGAAACGTCGCGACGGACCGGGTAGCGTTCCGCGGTAGACCAAACGCCATGGCGCGATATGATCCTCGCGCGCGGCAAACACGTAGGCGGGCAGCGTGATCCGTCCCATGTCGACCGGCATACCCAGCAGGGTGAGGGCGTTCGGCCGCGCCAGGTCGTTCGCTTGGTGGATGCGGTGCAGGTAGAAGCCGTGCATCGACGCGGGCAGGCACACGGCGTCGTTATTCCAGTGCAGCAGGTCGAACGGGAACGGGTCGTTGCTCATCAGGGAGTTGTTTGCCACGAACGACCAGGTCAGGTCGTTGGCACGCGGCATGCTGAACGTGGCTGTGCCGTCGGCGAGCGCCGACGCCTGCCGGTCAGTGCCACCGCTGGACGATGCGGCTGCCCGCGGCGAATCGAAGGTGGCGAGCTGGCTCTCGTGGATGAACACGCCGAGTTCGCTAGCCTTGAAGAGGTCGAGCATTGTGGTCACCAGCGTGACCGAGGCGATCCCGTGGTCCTGGTTGCCGCTTATCCAGGCAAGCATGGCCGCAAGCAGCGTGCCGCCCAGGCCATGGCCGAGCGCATTGACCTCGGCCGCCCCGGTGAGCCGGATGACGACGTCGAGGCTGTCGAGCACACCCCGCCGCATGTAGGTCTCGAACGCTGCCACCTCGCCACCCGTTTTGCCAGGGTAGCCGGTCCATCGCCGGCCGGACGAGCCTCGCGGTTCTCGACCGGATTGACCCAGCTGAGCATGAACACGGTGTAGCCCTGCGCCACCGCTGTTCCGCGGCCGCAGGTCGAGCGCATAGAACTTGTTGGTCCAGGGCGGCACGATCATCAGTGGCCGGACGAGCACCTCTGCGGTCGCCGGCTCGTACTGAATGAGCTGGATCAAATCGCTCTGGAACACCACGCGGCCTGGGTGACGCCTACGGTCTCGCCGACCCGGAAGATGTCACGTTCGCTCAGCCGGCTGGTGAGCCGGCCGCGCCCACGCTCGATGTCCATGAACAGGCTTTTCAGGCCGCGCAACAGGTTCTCGCCGCCGGTGTCCACGGTGCGGCGCAGCACCTCCGGGTTGGTCAACAGGAAATTGGACGGGCTCATCGCCTTGACGAACTGGCGGGCGTAGAAGCCGACCTTCTGCGTCGTGTGCGAGGCGACAGGCCCTCGACGTGACCGGTCACGTCCTGCACGTAGCGCGCGCTGAGCAGATAGGACTGCTTGATGAAGTCGAAGACTTCGCCGTCCTTCCACGCCTCGCCGGCGAAACGCGCATCTCCAGGTCCGGGCTGGATCACCGGTGCCGTGGGAAGGCCCCACATCCGCCGGCCGGAGTTCTGCCACAGCGTGAGATAGTCATGCCAGAATCCGAGCTGCGTCTGCATCAGCCCGGCCGGGCGCGCCATCAGCCGCGCGGTCATCTCCATGAACGCGCCGCCGATGCCGAGAGGGTCGCTCTCGCCGCTGCGGATGTGCTGGGCAGAGTCGAGCACCTGCCGGCGCAACCAGTCAGCGACCAGCCGGTGGGAGAGTTCGGCCACGTCGGCCATGTTGCGGCCGATCGCCAGCGGATCGGTCAGCGCAGGAGCCGGTGCAGCGGGCCGCTCCTGGGAAGAGCCCGGTGTCACGCCTGGATCCTGGTCCGGCTCGCCAGCGGCCATTCAGGCCTCCTTTTCGCGGAGCCATTCGCCGGGCTACACAGCGGGGTGGGCAGGGGCACGGCTGGATGATGCAGACCGATGAACCGGCGCCAGCCGGGGCGACAGGGCCGGAGGGCATGGCCGACCACACTACTCACGACGCCATCGGCGGGCGGCTGATACCGCAAGCCGCGCGCGATGCATCTTTGAACCTCCTGCGACGCGGGCAAGATGCCGGCCGTGCCGCAGCGTTTTTCGCGGCCGCACTGCTCCCCGGCTGCGGCCAGCAGGCTGGCATCGACGGTCCGGTGCAGTGGTGGCACTCGCTGGAAGGCGGCACGATCGCCGAGAACCGGCCGCCGCCGCCGGGCGTGGGCCAGCCGTATCCGATCGTCGGCACCGTGCCGCCGCGTCCAGCCCTGCCGGACGCGGCGACCCGGGTGCAGCAGACCGACCGCCTGGCAGCGCAGCGCGAGCAGGCGGCCCGCGCGGTGACGCGAGCCCCGCTTCCCGCGGTGGGTGCTGCGATCCAGCAGGCGCTGGCCTCCGAAGGGATCGGCGTGCCCGCGGAGACGCCGGGGAGCACGTCGCCGAAAGGCGGGACGTCGGCGGCTGGAGCGCCTGCCGTCGGAACGCCTGTGTCCGTGGTTCCCGCGCCTGCGCCCGGTCCGGCGCAATCCGGCGCCACCACTGTTGGTGCGGCCGCGGCCGGTTCCAGCGCAGCACCGACGCCTGGAACGCCCGCGCCGACCGGACCTCAGGCGGGTCCCGAACCCGCGACCGCGAGCGCCACCCTGTCTGCCGCCGACGCTCCGGTGCGCCCTCCGCCCGGCTTGGCGGGCAGCACCGCGAAGCTTGGCGTCCCGGCCGACGAGCGCGCCACCCCGCAGCAGCTGGTCGCCCTCGACGCGGCGGCGCCCGCCGCCGGCGTTCCGCTGCTGGTTGCCGGCCGGCAGGCTGGCGACGGGGTCGCGCTACCCGCCGTCGCCACAATCCCGCCGCTCGCGCCCGCGTTCGAGGCCTATTCAGCCGTTCCGGCGCCGGTGCTACGGCTCGACGGCGCGGACCCGCTGCCGCTGTCACGGCGTGGGACGCCGGTGCGGTTCGAGCCGGGCACCGCGACGCTGCTGCCGGACCAGGCCGGCGTGCTGCGCGCGCTGGCCAGCCACCGCGCTGCCGCGTCGGTTGCGGTGGTGGGTTACGGCGACCCGGCGGCGGACACGCCGGACGCGCAGTCCGAGGCGCTGCTGCTGGCGCTGCGGCGCGCGCAGGCGATGGCCGCGGTGCTCGGTACCTACGGCGTGCCAGCCAGCGCGATCCGGATCAGCGCCGAGGCGTTCGGTCACGGCGGTGCCGTGCGGGTACTGCCTTGAGCCAGACCACCGCAACGCGTGGCATCATACGGCCGTCGCGTTACCGATACGTCGGTTCGCAGCGGCTCCCGTCGGACCGCGGCGGAGACGCGCAGTCCAGGGTCGCGTTGTGGCGGGTTGGACAGGGCGGGACATGCGGTTCCCCCTTGGGCCATTCTGTGGCTGCCCAGACGCACGTGCTGTTCACCCGATCCGGGTCGCGTCCAACCCCTCCTGCCGTTGAGCCGATCATGAGCGAAGAATTCCAGCGCAGCCGCCGCCTGCCATCCTACGTCTTCGCCGAGGTCAACGTCGCCAAGGCGCAAGCGCGTTCGCGCGGCGAGGACATCATCGACCTCGACATGGGCAACCCGGATAGCCCGATGCCGGCGCATATCGTCGCCAAGCTTTTCGAGACGGTCGCCGACCCGCGCAGCCACGGCTATTCGGTAAGCAAGGAGAGTCCTGGGCTGCGGCGCGCGCTTGCAGGGTATTATGCGCGTCGCTTCAACGTGGAGTTCGACCCGGAAAACGAAGTGATCGCCACCATCGGCAGCAAGGAGGGGCTTGTTAACCTCGCCTTCGCGATCACCAGCCCGGGTGACACCATCCTAATCTCCAACCCGTCCTATTCGATCTACCAGTTCGGCTTCGTCATCGTCGGCGCCTCGATGCGCTCGATCCCCGCCGAGCCGGGCGAGGAGATGTTGCGTGCTCGACCGCGTGGTGCGCCACTCGGCGTCGAAACCCACCGCGCTGATTGTGAACTTCTTGTCCAACCCCAACGTCTTCGTCGCCGACCTCGACTGCTACCGCGAGATCGCGGCCTTCGCCTGCCGCGAAGGCATCTGGATCCTGTCCGACCTCGCCCATGCAGAGATCTACTTCGGCGACCGGGTGCCCGCTCGGTCCTGCAGGTCGACGGTAGGCGCGAGATCGTGGTCGAGTTCACCTCGATATCCAAGATCTATCCTATGGCTGGCTGGCAAATTGATTTCGCCGCGTGCGGCATACGGCTGATCTCCGGCCTCGCCAGCATGAAGTCGTATTTCGACTACAGCGCTTTCAGGCCGATCCAGGTCGCAGCCGTCGCCGCGCTGAACAGCTCGCGGGACTGCGTCGATGACATGCGCACCGTCTATCGCGAGCGCCGCGACGTGCTGATCCGCGGGCTCGCGGCGGCTGGCCGGAAAGTGCTGAGCCCGGAGAGCTCGATGTTCGCCGGGGCGCCGATCCCGCTGCGCTACGCCCACCTGCGCAGCGTGGCGTTCTCCAGGCTGCTGCTGGCCCGCGCGCAGGTCGCGCTGGCGTCCGGCTTCGGCGAGTACGGTGAAGGCTTCGTACCTGTCGAGTTGGTTGAGAACACCCAGCAGCTGCGCCAAGCCACGCGTAATATCCGGCCGTACCTGCAGGCCGACGGCGCGGTCGCGCCGCCGAGCCTGGAGCGGGTGGATTGACGCAAGCCAGCAGGTCCACAGGCTCTGCCTCTGGACTTCGCCAGGCGCTGAGCTCCCGGATCCACCCATGTCGCGGGCACCCGAGGCCTGGCCTGGTGCCTTGCGAGATGGTTTCTACTGGCCGCCGGCCTTTGACGGGTCTAGGCGGAGCCCGGCCTTGATCGCCGTGACAGCGCCGCTACGCGTCGGCCTCGCCGGCCTAGGTACGGTTGGCGTTGGTGTGTTCCGCCTGTTGCGCGACAACGCGCAGCTGGTGACTGCCCGGGCCGGGCGGCTGATCGTGGTGGCTGCCGTCTCGGCGCGAGACCGTGGCCGCGACCGCGGGATTTCACTCGATGGAGTGCGCTGGCACGACGACCCGATGGCGCTTGCCGTCGATCCCGGGATCGACGTGGTCGTCGAGTTGATCGGCGGCTCGGAGGGGCCGGCGAGGGCGCTGGTCGAGGCCTCGCTTACCCGAGGCCGACCGGTGGTGACCGCGAACAAGGCGTTGCTCGCGGTACACGGCGCACGGCTCGCGCAGGCGGCGGAGCGCGCGGGCACCATGCTGGGCTTCGAGGCGGCGGTCGCCGGCGGCATCCCGGTGATCAAGGCGCTGCGCGAAGGGCTGGCCGGCAACCGGGTCGAGCGTGTCGCCGGCATCCTCAACGGCACCTGCAACTACATATTGACGGTAATGCGCGAGAGCGGGCGCGAGTTCGCCGACGTGCTCGAGGAGGCGCAGTCGCTGGGCTACGCGGAGGCGGACCCGTCGTTCGACGTCGACGGTGTGGACGCGGCGCACAAGCTGGCGATCCTCGCCGCGCTGGCGTTCGGCCGGCCGGTTGCGTTCGACGAGCTGCACATCGAGGGCATACGCCGCATCTGCGCCGCCGATATCGGGTTCGCGGAGGAGCTTGGGTTCCGTATCAAGCTGCTGGGCATCGCGCGGTGTGGCGAGGGCGGCATCTCGGCGCGCGTGCACCCCTGCATGGTCGCACGCGACTCGTCGCTGGCGCGGGTAGAGGGCGTCTACAATGCAGTGGTGGCGAAGGGCAACTTCGTCGGCAGGCTGATGCTGGAGGGGCGCGGCGCAGGGGCGGAGCCTACGGCCTCGGCAGTCGCTGCGGACCTCGTCGACCTGGCGCGCGGCCGAGTGACACCGGTCTGGGGTGCCGCTTCTGCGGCGCTGTCGCATACTCCGGCGGCGTCGATGGCCGAACGGGTGGGCGCGTTCTACCTGCGGCTGATGGTGCGCGACCAGCCGGGAGTGATCGCCGATGTGGCCGGGGCGCTGCGCGACCACGACGTGTCGGTCGCCAGCATGCTGCAACACGGCCGCGCGCTGGGCGATCCGGTTGCTATGGTGCTCGTCACCCACGAGACGCGTGAGCGTGACATGGCGGCGGCACTGGGCGACGTGGCGCGGCTCAAGGCGGTGCTGGAGCGGCCGGTGCTGATCCGGATCGAACCGGGGTAGGCGAAGTTCGAGGAGGCGAGCAGGGCGGGGCCCTGCCCAGACCGGCCGAAGGCTCCCTCGTTCAAGCATGCGGCCTGTGGAAACCAGCGGTCTTGGGCCAGCGACATAAAGTGGGGCATTGTGACGCCGGCGTGAGGATGCCTCGGGATGACGTGGCAGGCGCCGGCAGGAATTGCCAAATTTCTCGTCCGGCAGCCGATAGAGTAGGGCGGGGCTTCACCGATTGTCTTTCGAGTGTGGGTCTGGAGGTTCAGCCCCGCAGCAAGGTCCAGAGGCAGAGCCTCTGGTCTCGGCTTTCTTGGCGTTTGGCGCAGGAGCGGCCCGTTACGGCCGCCGAACAGGAGTGCGGTGCGATGGGCGACACGGCGGATAAGGGCTACCAGGCGGGGGACCGCAATCTGGCGCTCGACCTGGTCCGGGTGGTGGAGGCGGCGGCGCTTGCGGCTTCGCACTGGATGGGGCGTGGGCAGAAGAATGAGGCGGATGACGCCGCGGTCGAGGCGATGCGCCGGGCGTTCGACACTGTCGAGATCGACGGCACGGTGGTGATCGGCGAGGGCGAGATGGACGAGGCGCCGATGCTCTACGTCGGCGAGAAGGTGGGCGCCGGCGGTCCGGCGATGGACATCGCGGTCGATCCGCTGGAGGGCACCACACTCACGGCCAAGGGCGGCCCGAACGCGATCACCACGGTGGCACTGGCGGAGCATGGCAACTTCCTCAACGCTCCTGACATCTACATGGACAAGATTGCGGTGGGCGGCGGACTGCCTGACGGAGTGGTCGAACTAGATGCGCCGGTCGAGGTCAACCTGCGCAATCTCGCCCGGGCCAAGAGGTGTGAAATCAATGACCTTGTGGTCTGCACGCTGGATCGCGAGCGGCATGCAGAGTTGATTGCGCGCTGTCGGGCGGCGGGCGCACGCATCATCCTGCTGTCGGACGGTGACGTCGCCGGGGTGATCGCGACTGCGCAGCCGGAGAGCGGCGTTGACCTCTACGCGGGTTCAGGGGGTGCGCCAGAGGGGGTGCTGGCGGCGGCGGCGCTGCGCTGCGTCGGCGGGCAGATGCAAGGCCGGCTGCTGTTCGAAGACCAGGGCCAGATCGAGCGCGCCCAGGGCATGGGGATCAGTGACCCGAAGCGGATTTATACCATCACGGATATGGCCAAGGGCGACGTGATGTTTGCCGCTACTGGGGTCACGTCCGGGGCGATGCTGCGCGGCGTGCAGCGTTACGGGCATGGGGCCACAACGCACTCGATCGTCATGCGCAGTAAATCGGGGACGGTGCGTCTGATCGAGGCGCGGCACAACTTCGACACCAAGACCTGGTCGGCGGCGACCTGAGCAGGCAGGAACGAAGGCGACGGCTCTGCCCTCGACCTCCCATAGGCGAAGCCTTCGGAAGCGCTCTGGCAGAGGCCGGTCCAGGGCAGCTCGTCCTGGCGAAGTCCGGAGATAGATTGTCTGGCCCTGCTTGTTTCGACGATGCCTGACGCCGTCTGCGTGCCCCGAAGCCTGACCGGGCGCCGCTGGCTGTGGCGCGAGGCCGAGGATCGGCTCGGCCTCGCGCTGGCCGAGCGGCTGGGCGTGCCGGAGATGGTGGGCCGGCTGCTGGCCGGACGTGGCGTTGGCGCCAGCGACGCCGTGGACTTTCTTGCCCCCACGCTTCGCGCGCTGCTGCCTGACCCGCTGGTGCTGGCAGGCATGGCCGACGCGGCGTCCCGCCTCGCCCATGCAGTGCGCCAAGCCGAAACGGTGGCGGTGCTCGGCGACTACGACGTGGACGGCGCATGTAGCGCCGCGCTGATGGTGCTGCTGCTGCGCGAGCTCGGCTGCCCGGTGCTGACGCACGTGCCGGACCGCATGGCCGAGGGCTACGGGCCGAACCCGGCGGCGCTGCTCGGCCTCACGCGGGCGGGTGCCTCGCTGATCGTCTGCGTGGATTGCGGCACAGCGGCGGGCGACATCCTCGACTGCGTGGTGGGACGCGCCGACGTGCTGGTGCTCGATCACCACCAGTTCGAGGGTCCGCTGCCGCGCGTGCTGGCCGTGGTCAATCCGAGGCGGCCCGACGACCGCTCCGGCCTGGGCGGGCTTTGCGCGGCGGCAATCGCCTTTCTCGCCGCGGTGGCGACCACCCGGGTGTTGCGCCGCGAGGGGTTCTTCGCCGCGCGCGCCGAGCCGGACCTGATGGGGATGCTCGACCTCGTGGCGCTGGCGACGGTGTGCGACGTGATGCCGCTGGTGGGTTTGAACCGCGCCTTTGTCACGCAGGGACTTAAGGTGATGGCGGCGCGCCGGCGGCCGGGGCTCGCGGCGCTGCTGCACGCTGCCGGCGCGCACGAGGCGCCGAGCGCGTTCACTTGCGGCTTCGCGCTCGGGCCGCGCATCAACGCCTCGGGGCGGATCGGCGATGCGGCGCTCGGCTTGCGCCTGTTCACCTGCCTGGATGAAGGCGAGGCGATGGAGATCGCGGTGCTGCTCGACGGAGTGAACCGCACCCGTCGCGAGGTCGAGGCGTCGATAGAAGACGCGGCTGTGGCGCAGGCCGAGGCGCAGCTGGAGGCGGGCCACCCGGTGGTGGTGGTGGCGCAGGAGGGCTGGCACCCCGGCGTCGTGGGTATCCTGGCCGGGCGGCTGAAGGAGCGGTTCAACCGCCCGGCGCTGGTGGGCGGCATCGTCGACGGACCGGGCGGGGTGATGGTGAAGGGCTCCGGCCGCTCGATACCGGGGCACGATATTGGTGCTGCGGTGATCGCCGCGCGTCAGGCCGGGCTGCTGCTCACCAGCGGCGGGCACGCTGCGGCGGCCGGGTTCACCTGCACGCCCGCCCTGCTGCCCGCGTTCCACGCCCTGCTGTGCGAGCGGCTGGCCGGGGCAGGGGCGCTACCTGCCTGCCCCGACCTAGTGATCGAGGGCCGTGTCGCAATCGGCGGAGCCACTCTCGAGCTGGCGCGGCAGCTCGGGCGCCTGGCGCCGTTCGGGGCGGGCCACGAGGAGCCTCTGCTGATGCTGCCGCGGGCCAGGGTGGTGCGCGCTGATCGCTGCGGCCGCGACGGCACTGCACTGCGGCTGCTGCTGGAAGGCGAGGGCGGCGGCGTGCGGCTGAAGGCGATGCTGTTCCGTGCCCGTGCGGGGTCGCGCGAGGCGGTGCTGGCGCAGGGGCTTGAGCGCTTAGGTGGCGAGCCGGTCCATCTCGCCGGCCAGCTGCGCGTCGAGACATGGAATGGCGAGACGCGGGTCGGCCTCGTGGTGGCGGACGCCGCCGCCGCTTGATCTACGCCCTGCACTCGGCTAACTCCCGAGTCGGCCGGCATCTACGTCCCGTTCGTCTAGAGGCCCAGGACACTGCCCTTTCAAGGCGGCGACACGGGTTCGAATCCCGTACGGGATGCCATGGCCACAGTGTTGCGAAAGTCGCTTCGGAACAGAGGGTCAAGAGACCGCGTTTTGTGGGTGCCCCAACTGGTTGCCCCACATCTTTGCAGGCGGAGACGAGCGCATGCTGCGTTGCGCAGCCCAGGTAGTATCTCGGCACCTCCGACGGGAAGGGTGTCGACACGCTCGCGGTCAGCACTGGAGGCTGAAGCCAACGAGACTCAGGCATCTCAACCCGGGAAGGCACCATCTAAAGAACAGCCTGCGGCAACAAGCTTATACAAGCCATCTCGCGGGCAGTGCTATTCGGCGTCGGCAGAACGCGGCTGCCCGCGCCGATCTGAGGGGATTCACGGTTCAAAAATCCGATCGCGCCGGCCCGAAAGGCTTGCCCAGGCCTTTCACATCCACTGCCTTAAAGCGCCAAGGTCCTGGACAACGACGTATGAGCTGTTGCCGGTTTGGTGGACATAGACCTCAAGCTGACGCTGCTTTTCGCTCGAATCCATAGGTGCTCATGAGCCCTGTGTGCGAGAGGGCTTGAGGCGGCGCGGGCGTCTCTGACTTGATTG
>CAXSEF010000041.1:0-26750 GCA_964236535.1 uncultured Acetobacteraceae bacterium | reverse complement strand
TGGCGGAGTCCAGAGGCAGAGCCTCTGGCCTTGCTTGCCTGACCGGTCACGCTCAAGGGCGGGTCGCCGCCTTGAAGCATGGGGCAGAGCCCTGGCCTGCGTCGCTCCCTGCAGTCCCGGCATGGAAGCCCTGCCCGCGGTCGCCGCCTTGCCCCTCGCAATTCGGCGCGCCACCGCCCACTAGGAAGGTGTGATCCGCGTCGAGGCCGAGCCCATGCACCCGTTCCACGACCACGCCCGCCGCACCCTGGCCGACATCCACGCCCAGGGCCGCTATCGCCGTTTCGCCCCCCTGCTCAAGCAGACCGGACGCTTTCCGGTCTATGCGATGCAGGAGGACGGCGGGACGCGCGATGTCACCGTGTGGTCGTCCAACGACTATCTCGGCATGGGCACCGACCAGGCGGTGGTGGGTGCTGCGCGCGAGGCGCTGGAGCGCATGGGCGTCGGCGCCGGCGGGACGCGCAACATCGCCGGCAGCACGCCGATCCACGCGGCGCTGGAGGCGGAGCTCGCCAGCCTGCACGGCAAGGAAGCCGGCCTGCTGTTCGTCTCCGGCTTCGTGTCGAACCAGGCCACGCTGAACACGCTGCTGGCGCCGCTGCCCGGGCAGCCGGGCTGGCATGTGTTCTCCGATGCCAAGAACCATGCCTCGATGATCGTCGGCGTCAAGTCGGTCCGCGGCGCCACCGTCCACGTCTGGGCGCACAACGACGTGGCCGACCTGGAGGCGAAGCTGCGCGCAGCCCCGGTCGATGCGCCGAAGCTGATCGTGTTCGAGAGCGTCTACTCGATGGATGCCGACATCGCCCCGCTCGCGGCGATCTGCGATCTCGCGGAGCGCCATGGTGCGATGACCTACCTCGACGAGGTGCATGCGGTCGGCATGTACGGGGCGCATGGTGGCGGGGTGTCGGAGCGCGACGGCGTCGCCCACCGCATCGACGTGATCGAGGGGACGCTTGCCAAGGCGTTCGGCTGCCACGGCGGCTACATCACCGGCGATGCCACCCTGGTCGACTACGTCCGCTCCACCGCGTCTGGGTTCATCTTCACGACGTCGACGCCGCCCTCGATCGCCGCGGGAGCGCTGGCCAGCGTGCGCCACCTGCGGCACGACCCGGCGCGGCGTGCCCGGCTGTTCGAGCGGGTGGCGGCACTCACCGCGCGGCTGCGGGCGGCGGCCCTGCCGATCATGCCGTCGCAGAGCCACATCGTGCCGATCTTCGTGGGCGAGGCGGCGCTGTGCCGCACCGTCAGCCAGCGCCTGCTCGACGAGTTCGCGATCTACGCGACGCCGATCAACTACCCCACGGTTGCGGTCGGCGCCGAGCGTCTGCGGCTCACGCCGACGCCGCTGCATACCGACGCGATGATGGACGAGCTGGTGCATGCGCTCGGGGTCGTGCTGCATGGGGTGGCACGGCAGGCGGCCTGAGGCTTTCCTGGCGGACGAGCTCCCCGCTCGTGCCAGGCGGCCCCGAGCGTTGATCTGCAAGCAGGCAAGGCCGGGCTCTCCTCCGCCCGCATTCCAATGACCCAAGCGGGTCATCGGAACCTTGCGCGGGCCACGCCCAGACCCGCCAAAGGCCTGGGGCCTTTGGAAACCGCTTCCTTAAGCATAGGAATTTCGAAGGCTCAGCGTTTGGCGGAGTCCAGAGGCAGAGCCTCTGGCCTTGCTGGCCGGTCACCCTGGTTGGCCGTGCGCGAGGCCCGCCGGGCGCGAGGACGGCCCACCTAGTCGGCCTTCGCGACCGCCGCCTTGAGGTCGTCGAGGCTGACCGCGCCCGGGATCATCTGCGCGCCGATCACCAGCGCCGGCGTGCCTTCGACGTGCATCGCCGAGGCCAGCGCGAGGTTGGCGTCGATGCGTTTCTGCACCTCGGCGCTGCCCATGCCAGCGACCACCCGGTCGGCGTCCAGCCCGGCGGCATGCGCATCGGCGCGGATCGTGGCGTCGCTCGGTGTCGCGGCGTCGGTCATCACCGCACTCTGCATGCGCAGGTAGGCCGCGTCGCCCCCCAGCGCCAGGGCCGACAGCAGCGCCTTGGCCTGCAGCACGCTGCCGGGGCCGAGGATCGGGATGTCCTTGAACACCACGCGCAGGTGCGGCCTGGCGCGCACCAGCTCGTCCATCACCGGGACCATGCGGCGGCAGTACGGGCAGCGGGTGTCGTAGAACTCGACCAGGGTGGTGCTGCCGGCGGGGTCGCCCGCCACCGGGTCGCCGGGTGTCGCCACCAGCGCCTGGTGATTGGTCGAGACCGCGTCGTGCGCGGCGCCGGCCGCGCGGTGCGCCTCGTCGTCCTGCAGCGTGGTGACCGCGTCGCGCAGGATCGACGGGTCGGTGCGCAGCGCGTCGCGCAGGATCGCCACGATCTCGGCGCGTTGCGCAGCGGTGAAGCCCGCCTCCTCGGCGCGCGGCCGGCCAGCCGCCAGCACCAGCGCCAGAGCCAGCACGCCAAGCCTCAATGCCGACACACGCATCGTCCGCCGCCTCCCTGGCTGTCGCGATGGGATGTAGCATTGCCGCGCGGCGCCGCGCGAGGCCCTGCCGGTTCGGCCGCCAGCGCGGACCGGTCCGGCCCTGCGCCCGGCCGCATGGCGGATTGTTGCGGCAGCCGCGAGCGGCTATGGCCTGCGCGATGGGTCGGGTTGCGGCACAGCCTTGCTGCGGACCGCGCGGCGCGGCGATTGGAGCGGAACGGGCAGATGGGTCAGCGGAGCGGCGGGGAGCGGAACGGCGAGCAGCGGAGCAGCGGGGAGCGGAGCAGCGGCCGGCGGAGCGGGATCGAGGGCGGCGGCACCGTCGTGGCGGAACGCCGCACCTGGCGCGCCCGGTTCGCGCCGGCCAGCAGCCCCCGCGCGTTGGCGGCGGCGCTGTGCGCGAGCGTGGTGTCCGCGAGCCTGGGCGGCTGCGGCGCGCCCGTTGCGGTGCACGACCTGTTCCTCGGCAGCGACGGCCAGGGCGGCGCGCAGCCGGTGCTCACCGGCTTCATCGGGGTTGCCGTGGCCGACGAGCCGCGCGCCGCGATCGAGGCGCGCGACGTGCTGGCGCGCGGCGGCACCGCGGCCGACGCGGCGGTGGCGCTCGCCTTCACCCTCGCGGTCACCCTGCCCTCGCGCGCGTCGCTCGGGGCCGGCGGCGCCTGCCTCGCCTACCAGCCGCGCGACGAGGGCGGCCGGGGTGCTGCCGCACCCGGCGGCGCGGGTCCCGGCCCGGTCATCGGCACGCCGCAGGCAATCATGTTCACCCCGGTGGCACCCGCCGCGCCCGGCAGCGGCGCCGATCGGCCGGCGGCGGTGCCGATGCTGGCGCGCGGGCTGTTCCTGCTGCACACGCTGTACGGCGCCCGGCCGTTCGACTCGCTGATCACCCCGGCCGAGCAGCTCGCGCGCACCGGCACCCCGGTTTCGCGCGCGTTTGCCGGCGACCTCGCCGCCGTGGGCACGCCGCTGCTGCGCGACCCCAACACGCACGCGGTGTTCGCGGCGCCGGCCGGGGGCCCGCTCGGCGAGGGCGCGCTGATGGTCCAGCCCGACCTGGCGGCGACGCTGGCGCAGCTCCGCCAGGCGGGCGTCGGCGACCTCTACCAGGGCGTGCTCGCCGGCCGGCTTGTCGAGGGCGCCGCCGTCGCCGGCGGCGGGCTGTCGGCCGCGGACCTGAAGGCGGCGCTGCCGCACCGCACGGCGGCGCTGGTGGTGCCCGCGGGTTCCGACCAGGTCGCCTTCCCGCCGCTCCCGGCCGAGGGCGGGGTCGCCGCCGCGGTCGCGTTCCAGGCGCTGCAGCAGAGCCCGCAGGACCTGTCCGGCGCGCAGTCCAGGGCGATGGGTGCCGCCGCGGCGGCGCGCGCCGGAGCGGACGCGCGGACCGTGCTTGCGGGACGCGGGGGAGCCGGGCTCTCGGCGCTGCCGGCGTCGACCAGCTTCGTCGTGGTGGACCGCCACGGCGGCGCGGTCGCCTGCGCGCTCAGCATGGACAACCTGTTCGGCACCGGGCGCGTGGCCGCGGGCACCGGCATCCTGCTCGCCGCCTCCCCGGCCACCGCCCGCCCGCTGCTGTCGGCGGCGATCGCCTGGAGCCCGACGCTGCGGGCGTTCCGTGCCGCCGCCGGCGGCTCCGGCCAGGAAGGCGCGCCGCTCGCGGTGGCCGTGGCGCTGGAGGCGGCGCGGCGCGACCAGGCGATGCCGGTGCTGGTGCCGCAGCCAGGCCGGGCCAATGTCGTGGAGTGCACGCGGTATTTGCCGGGCGCCGAGGGCTCGTGCCGGTGGTCGGCGGACCCGCACGGCAGCGGGATGGCGGCGGGGAGCGAGTGAGGGCGGCGGTCTTCTTGCTTGCGCCTGGAAGGAAGCAAGGCTGGGCTCTGCCCAGACCCGCCAAAGGCCTGAGGCCTTTGGAAACCCTTTTCCTAAGCGCAGGGATTCCAAAGGCTCGGCCTTTGGCGGAGTCCGGAGGCAGAGCCTCTGGCCTTGCCTGACCGGCCGGTCGAACCCTGTCGGCGCAAGCACGGGGGGGATGACGACTTGCCTTCGGCGGGGTCGGAGGCGGACCCTGCTTCCGGAGGCCCGATGCGACCCTGGCACCCCGACAGCCTGGCGGACCGCCTGCCCTTCCTGCGGCGCCGCGCCGCCCTGACCCGTGCCACCCGCGCCTTCTTCGAGGGGCACGGCTACACCGAGGTCGAGACTCCCTGCGCGGTTCCCACGCCGGGCGAGGAGGTGCACCTGGGCGCGTTCGCCACCCGGCGCGCGGCAGCGGACGGCACGCACGAGGCGCTGTGGCTGCACACCAGCCCGGAGCTCGCGATGAAGCGGCTGCTGGTCGCCGGGGCCGGTCCGATCTTCCAGCTGGCGCGGGTGTGGCGCAACGGCGAGGCGCACGACTCGCCGTTGCATGCCGCCGAGTTCACCATGCTGGAGTGGTATCGGCCGGGCGCCTCGCTGGCCGGCCTGATGGACGAGACCGAGGCCTACCTGCGCGCCGTGCTGCCGCCGGTGGTGATGCTGCGGGGGGTGAGCACCAGCCTGGCGGGATTCGAGCGGCTGAGCGTGGCCGAGGCGTTCCGGCGCCATGCCGGCGCCGACGTGCTGGGCAGTGCGGGCGATGCGGCGGCGCTGGCGGCGCAGGCCGGCGCCACGCTGCGGTCCGGGGAGGGGTGGGAGGACCTGTTCTTCCGGCTGCTGCTGGAGCGGGTCGAGCCGCATCTCGGGCGGGAGCGGCCGACCTTTCTCACGCACTGGCCGGCGGAGCAGGCGGCGCTGGCGCGGCGCGACCCGGCCGACCCCCGCGCCGCGCTGCGCTTCGAGCTGTTCGTGTGCGGCGTCGAGCTGGCCAACGCGTTCGAGGAGCTGACCGACGGCGCGGAGCAGCGGGCGCGGTTCGTGGCGGACCGCGCGCGGCGGCACGCGCTGGGTGGGGAGGACTGGCCGCTCGACGAGGACTTCCTGGCGGCCCTCGGGTTCGGGATGCCGGCGTCGAGCGGGATCGCGCTGGGGTTCGACCGGCTGGCGATGATCGCCGGGAGCGCGCGGCGGATCGGCGACGTGCTGTGGCTGGGGTGAAGGACGGCCGGGAGCCCTGGCGCTGGCGGGCGAAGCAAGGCTGGGCTCCGCCCAGACCCGCCGTTGGAAACCCGTCTCTTAAGCATCGGGATTCCAGAGGCTCGGCCTTTGGCGGAGTCCAGAGGCAGAGCCTCTGGCCTTGCCTGCTGCTCAGCGGTGCACCGCGTCGCCCATGGCCCGCGCCACCGCCGGCTCGATCAGCGCGGCGATTCGGGCCTGCGCCTGCGCGTCGGGGTGCAGCGGGGGATCGGGGGGCGTGAGCCGGCCGTCGAGGAAGGCCGACGGGTCGGGCCGGCCGTCCTGGTCCAGCGCGGCGCCCGCGTCGACGTAGGCGACGAGGGGATCGGCGGCGTAGCGGGTGGCCAGGGCGGTGTTGAGGGCCGCGGTGCTGGTGTCGACCCAGGCGCTGCGGATGCTGGGCAGCACGCCGAGCAGCACCAGGCGGGTGCGCGGCAGGTGGCGGTGCAGGCTGGCGACGATGGCGTCGATGCCGCGCAGGGTGTCGTCGGCCGACCAGTGCAGCCTGCCGAAGTTGTTGGCGCCGATCAGCACGACGGCGGCGCGCGGCGCGATGCCGTCGGCCTCGCCGTGCTCGATCCGCCAGAGCAGGTGCGATGTGGTATCGCCCTTGAAGCCGAGGTTGACGGCGTGGCGGTCGCCGTAGAAGCGCTGCCAGACCGGGGCGAAATCGCGCCACGGCTCGGGGCCGGTGCGCTCCCAGTCCTGGGTGATGCTGTCGCCGTACCAGACCAGGTCGACCGGGCCCTGGCGCAGCGCCTGCGCCTTTTCCGCGAGGCGGGCGCGCCACCAGGGCAGGTCTTCGCGCGACAGGGGGCGGGCGGCGGGCGGCCCGGACGGCGGCGCAGGCGATGGTGGGGGCGGCGGGAGGCCGGCGTGCATGATCGGCGGCGGGGTGGCGTGGGCTGGGGCGGCGGCGAGCAGCAGGACACAGGCCAGGCGGAGGGGCTTCATGGGGTCTCGCACGGGAGGGCGGGCCTGCAGTGTGGCACCGGAGGTGCGGGCGACCAAGCGACGCGGGGCGTGGGCCGGACCGGTCGGGGACGCGGAGTCGCTCTATCTGCCGCAGTGGAGCGGCAGGCCGCGGGGCCGATGCTGTTCGCTGCTGACGCCGGTTGCCGGCCGGGCCATGATGACGTCGATCAGACCGGGTCCGGACATGGTGCGCCGCCATCGCGTTCACGACATCGCCGACCTGCGGGAGTTCGTTGAGCGCCATTCGCAGGCGGGCCTGGGGGCAGCGCCCGGGTTCCTGCTCGAACTCGCGCGCGGCCCGGACAGCGTGTTCGACCTGCACGATGCCGCGGGACGGGCGATGGTCGCCGTGTTGACCGATCGCTGCCACAACTCTGCCGACGCCGCCGAGCTGGTCCTGCTCGCCTGCCGCGAGGCGCCTGACCAGACGATCATCGCGACGCTGCTGGATGCGGCGCTGACCGAGGTCCGGCGTGGGCCGCGGAGCAGCCTGGAAGTTCCTCTGGGGGCGGCAATGCGACCGCACGAGGCGCTGCTCCGTACGCGCGGGCTGGCATCGCGCTTCGCCATGGTGACCCTGGAGCAGAGTGGCCCTTGGCAGCCGGCCGAGCCTCCGGTCGGCTGGAGCTGGACCGAACTGACCGCCGAACGCTGCCTTGGTCTGACCGCGCTGATTCGCGCCGCATTCGCCGGCCACCCCGGCGTGAACTTCCCTCCGCCCGAGCATGGGTGGACGCACGCGCTGGCCAAGACACCGGCGAACCGCGTGCTGGTCGACGGTTCGCGGCTGGCGGGGGGTGTCTCGGTGCGCGGCGAGGCGGACGGCTCTGGCGTGGTGGAGTATATTGCACGCCACCCCGACGACCGCGGCCGCGGAGTCGGCGCAGTGTTGCTGACCGAGGCGATGCGTCAGCTGGCCTCGCACGGTCTGCAGCCGGTCCGGCTCGACGCCGCCGTGGCGAACGAGCGCGCGTTGCGGCTCTATCAGGGCTTCGGCTTCACCGTGACCGACACCGTACCGATCTACGGAGTGCGCACCGCGGCATAGAACCGGAGCCGAGCGCGTGTTCCCGGGAATGTCGTTGCCGAGCCTGGGGAACGGGACCCGATCCGCTCCCTGCCCGCTCGCGACCGTGGCGAAGTTCACCGGCTAGTGGTGGGCGCAGGTTCGGTGCCTCGCCGCGACGCCAGCCTGTGCCGGGTGGTCTGGTACCAGCGGCCTTGGTCTCTGGTCTTGTAACAACCGGCCTTGAGCGTGGCCGGCCATGCAGGCAAGGCCGGAGGTTCTGCCTCTGGACTCCGCCAAAGGCTGAGCCTTTGGACTCCGTATGCTTAAGAGTGGGGTTTCCAGAAGTCTCAGGCCTTTGGCAGGTCTGAGCGGAGGCAGAACCCGGCCTTGCTTCGCTTGCAGGCCAATGTCTTGGGGCCGCCGGTATTACAGGGAAGCGAGGCTGGGCGTCGCACAGGGCCGCTGGAGGCCCTCCTGCCGAGCATGGTCGTCCGTGTCGCCAGCTCAGGTGATGATCAGCCACGCCATGCTGCCCAGCCCCGCGGCAATGCAGTACCAGGCGAACGGGTCGAGTCCCCACTGGTCGTGGCCGCGGAACCAGCGCATCAGGAATGCCGTGCTCAGCCAGGCGGTGATGCCCGCGACGACCGCCGCGATCAGGCTCACCTGCAGCGTGCCCGGCGGCATGTCGGCGTGCAGCAGCTTCGGCACCTCGAGCACCGTGGCCCCCAGGATGATCGGCGTCGCGATCAGGAACGAGAAATGCGCCGCCCCCTCGTGGTTGACACCGCGCAGCAGGGCACCGGTGATCGTGGCGCCGGACCGCGAGAACCCCGGCACCAGCGCCAGGCACTGCCAGATCCCGATCACCAGCGCGTCCAGCGGGCGCAGCGCCGACAACGGCCGCTGCCGGATCGCGACCCGGGTCCAGATGCGCACCCGCTCGCCGAGCAGCAGCAGCAGGCCGTTTGCCGCCAGGATGCCGGCGATCAGCAGGGGCGAGCCGAACATCTGGCGCAGCGCGTGCTCCAGCAGGCCGCCGAGCAGCACCGCGGGGATGGTGGCAATCACGATCAGCAGCAGAACGCGCCGGCTTTCGGCGCTGGCGTGCGGGGTGCCGACGCCGAGCACACCCATCGCGAGGTCGCGCCAGTCCCGCCAGAAGTATCCGAGCAGGGCGACCGCGGTGCCGACATGCAGCATGACCAGGAACGGCAGGAACGACCTGCCGCCCTGGTCCACGTTCCAGTTGAGCAGCGCCGGGAGCAGCACGGCGTGGCCCAGGCTGCTGACCGGGAACAGCTCGGTCGCGCCCTGCAGTACCGCGATCAGACACGCCTGGAGAGTGTTCATCGACCGCCTTGCGCAATGATGCCGGCGTGGTGGCGCAAAGCGGGCGGTATGGCAAGGCTCGCTAGCCTGGAACCGTCAGCGGCGACCTGGGCCTGGCCCGGGCACACCAGAGGTCGGAACCCCCTCGGATATTCTAACCATCGCAGCGAATGGGTTTTCCAGGCTCGTCGTGATCCGCAGGCCCGGCCTCTGGTCTGGTCCTCCCGGTCCGGCGTGCCGCTCAGGCGACGCTGGCCTGGTAGCCTTCGCCCTGGATCGCGCCCAGCACTAGCGCCGCGTCGACCGGCCCGGTGATGTCGACCATCCCCGTGTCCAGGTCGACCGCAACGTTCGCGTGCGGCGCGACGGTGCCAACCGCACGTCGGATTGCCAGCACGCAGTGCTGGCAGGTCATGCCGGAAACCTTCATGCGCAGCATCTTGACAGCCTCGCCTTGACGGAGCCTGGGTGTGTCACCGCGACTCGGAGTCGCGGCCAGATGTCAGAAACCCTCGCGCTCGAGACGCTTGCGCTCCATTTTGCGGGCGCGGCGCACGGCCTCGGCGGCCTCGCGGGCCCGGCGCTCGGACGGCTTCTCGTAGTGGCGGCGCAGCTTCATCTCACGGAAGATGCCTTCGCGCTGCATCTTCTTCTTGAGCGCCTTGAGAGCCTGGTCGACATTGTTGTCACGGACGAGAACCTGCACTTGGCCGCCTGCTCCATCGGTTGGTGCCGGCGTGCCGGCACGGGTTCGGGGCCGGCTTCCGCCAGCGAGGCGGCGCGTATAGCACGCCTCCCGCCGCTGGCAAAACATCTTCACAGGGCTACGTTCCGTCCATGGCCATCCTCAAGATCGCCCGCATGGGCCACCCCGTCCTCCTGCAACGCTGCGCCGCGGTCGATGATCCGGGTGCGCCGGAGATCCGCCGCCTCGTCGCCGACATGATCGAGACCATGCAGGACGCGGGCGGCATCGGCCTCGCCGCCCCGCAGGTGCACGTGCCGCTGCGCCTGTTCGTGTTCTGCCTGCCTCCGGAACGCGTCGCACGGCACCGCGGCACTGCGGGCGGGGACGCGCCACCGGAGGACCCGTCCGGCAAGACGCCGGATGAAGTGCCGGATGGCGCGCTCCGGGACGGCGGGCCGGTGCGGGTGCTGGTCAACCCGGTGATCGAGCTGCTCGACGAGGCGACTGCGCTCGGCTGGGAGGGGTGCCTGTCGATTCCCGGCCTGCGTGCCGCGGTGCCGCGCCACGCCCGCATCCGCTACCGCGCCCAGGATCTCGACGGCCGGCTGTTCGAGGCCGAGGCCGATGGCCTGCACGCCGTCGTGGTGCAGCACGAGGCCGACCACCTCGACGGGGTGCTCTACACCATGCGGATGGACGATCTCCGGCTGCTCGGCTTCGCGGACGAGCTGACCCGCTTCGCTCCCGCCTTCGCTCCGCTGCTCGCCGGCGCTGCGGCAACCGGCCCGGGCGCCGCACCGGCTTCCGCAGCGTGAGCCCTCCCGAGCGCGGCCCCGGGCGCGACGCCGCGATCGACGCGCTGCTCGCGACACTGCCGTTTCCCGGCTGGACGGCCACCGCACTGCGGCACGCCGCCGGGCCGGACGCCGACCTGCTGTTCCCGGGCGGCGCCCCCGATCTGGTCGAGGCCTACATCGACCTCGCCGACCGGCGCATGGTCGCGCACGCCCCGGCGCTCGGGCTCGAGCCGATGCGGTTGCCGGCCCGGGTGCGCGCCCTGATCGCGACGCGGCTGGCGGCGCAGGCCGCGCAGCGCGCGGCAGTCGCGCGGGCGATGGCGGTGCTGGCCACCGACCCGGCGCTCGCCGCGCGCTGCACCGCGCGCACCGTCGACGCGATCTGGTTCGCCGCCGGCGACACCTCGGCCGACTTCTCCTGGTACACCAAACGGGTGATCCTTGCCGCGGTCTACGGCAGCACGCTGCTGGCCTGGCTTGGCGATCGGCCGCAGGCCGGCGAGGCCGCGCAGGACCAGGCGAGCCTCGCCTTCCTTGACCGCCGGCTGGACGACGTGCGGCGGCTCGGCACCGTCCGGCGCACGCTCGGCCGGCTACGCTGCGGGCGATAGCTCCAGGCCATTGCGGGCGATAGCTCCAGGCCATTAAGTCGGCGTCAGGCTTTGCGCGCTATGGTTCGGCACTGGCAAGTTTGGGCCATGGCAGGCAGGCGGGACGCAAGGATGCACAGCCCGCAGCGCAGGCATGGTCTTGGTCCACCGCGCTGCCGCGGCTTGCCGGCACTGCTCCACGCCGTGCTGCTCGCGGTCCTCACTGCCGCGCTGTGGCCCGTCCCGGCTGCGCGCGCGGCGCCCTTCGCGCTCGACCCTGGCATGGGCGTGGGCGATGTCCGCGGCTACGCCGACGTGCTGCGCGACCCCGCCGGCAACTGGACGCCGGCCGACATCCTGGCCCGTCAGGCGCTGTTCCGCCCTGTCGCCACCCTGGTCCCCGACCCCGAGGTCAACGCGCTGCACCCCGGGACGCTGTGGTTCCGGCTGCAGCCACGCAGCACCGATCCGGGACCCTGGTTCATGAACGTCATGCCGTTTCTGGACCGGGCGGAACTGGTCTTTGTCGCCGCCGACGGCGAGGTCAGCCGCGTCGCCTTCGGCAACATGATGCCGCAGTCCCGCTATCGGCCGGACGTGCCGAACACGCGGGCGAGGCTTCCGGACGGCGCGGTACGCGGCGGCACGCTCTACCTGCGCACCACGGGCGCCACCGACCGGTTCGGCGCGTTCGCGATCCGCCCGGCGATCTGGGTCGCGACCTCCGGACAGGCAGTGGACGACGCGCACGTGCTGCCCGAGCTGGTGCTGATCGGCCTGATCGGCGGGCTCGGCCTGTTCAACGGCGTGCTGGGCATCATGCTGCGCGAACGCATCTATCTGCGCTACAGCCTGGCGATGGGCTGCTTCGCGGTCTACCTCGCCGCCGACTGCGAAGTCGCCTGGAGCTGGATATGGCCAAGCCTGTCGTTGAGCTACCCCATCACGGTCGGCGGGCTCTACTGCCTCTACCTTCTGCTGGTGATCAGCTTTGCGCGCCGCTTCCTCGACCCTGGCGGACTCGATCGGATCTGGTGGCGGCTGGTCCAGGGATTGTGGGTGGTGGAGGCGGCGTTCACGGCCCTCAACACCGTCGACCCCAACCTGCTTGCCCGCGCAGGGCTTGCCGCACCGCTTGCCCCGCTGCTGTCCGGGCTGGTGCTGTGCGCGATCCTGGCGAGCGGAATCGCGCCGTGGCGGCGCGGCCAGGCCGGCGCCGGAGCATACATGCTCGCCTTCGCCGGCGTGGCCTGCGGGCTGCCGGTCGAGATCCTGGCCAACCAGGACGTGATCGCGATGAGCGCCTGGACCGACGCGGCGCCGGGGCTGGGGGTGGCCTGGGAGGCGCTGCTGCTGGCGGTCGCGGTGGGCGAGCGGGTGCTGCGGCTGCGCAGCGAGCGCGACCAGCTTGCAGCGCTTGCTGTGCATGACGGGCTGACGGCGCTGCCGAACCGCCGCGCGCTCGACCAGCGTCTCGCCGATGAGTGGCGCCGGGCGCTGCGCACGCACAGCCGCATCGGCGTGGTGATGATCGACGTCGACTGTTTCAAGCCATACAACGACAGCTTCGGCCACCTGGCTGGCGACGCGGTCCTGGTGCAGGTGGCGGGTGCCGCGCGGCGCGCGCTGGAGCGGGGGGAGGACTTCCTCGCGCGCTACGGCGGCGAGGAATTCGTGGCCGTGCTGCCGCGCGCCAGCGAGGCGGACGCGCTCGCCGCCGCCGGCAGGATACGGGCTGCGGTCGAGGCGCTGGGGCTGGCGCACGCCGCGAGCCCGCTGGGCCAGGTCACCGTGAGCGCCGGAGTGGCCTCGACGTATCCGTCGCACGGGGGCAACGCGCTGGCGCTGCTGCACGCCGCCGACGGCGCGCTCTACCAGGCCAAGCGCGCCGGGCGGAACCGCGCCGTCCTCGCCTGCGCCGACGCGGCGGATTGCGGGCGCCCGGACCAGCCGCTCACCGGCTTGGCCATGGCGGAGCCGCCGGACCGGGAGGCCGAACCCGCGCTGCCTTGCAACGGTGGCACGATCTTGGCGTAGCCCCGCAGCCCCGGCCTGTCGCCGCGTTGGTGCGGCGCGAGGGAGGCAGGCGGACCGATGCGTGTGGACAGGCCGACGCCGATCCGCTTATAGCCGTGGCGCGTGGTGGCCCGGGGTCGCGTGCGACCGCGATGTTCCCGGCGCCGCCGGGGCGCCTCGCCACTGCGCCCGCAGGGTGCAACTGCCTCACGGGAGCCCGTATGACACCGATCCGCACCGATGCTGATCTGGCGCCCCGGCTCCAGGACGCCGGGCTCCAGGATGTCGGGCTCGACGACGCGGACGTCGCGGAGCTGGCGCCCGGTCCGGTCGCAGCCTCGGCGGACGAGCAGCGCCACGGCCGCATCGTGCCGGTGATCCTGTCCGGCGGCTCCGGCACCCGGCTGTGGCCGGTGTCACGCGAGAGCTTCCCCAAGCAGCTCTGGCCGCTGGTGTCGGAGCGCAGCCTGTTGCAGGAGACCGCGCTGCGCGGCGTGGGTCCCGCCTTCGCCGCGCCGGTCGTCGTCTGCAACCACGAGCACCGCTTCCTGATCGCCGAGCAGATGCGCGCGGCCGGCATCACCGACGCTCGGATCGTGCTGGAGCCGGTCGGGCGCAACTCGGCCCCGGCAATCGCCGCCGCCGCCCTGCTGGTCGCCGAGCAGGATCCTGACGCGGTGCTGTGGATGATGGCGGCCGACAGCTCGATTTCGCGCGACGAGGCGCTGCGCGAGGCGCTGGGGCGCGCGATCGACGCGGCGCGGGCCGGGCGCATCGTCACCTTCGGCATGAAGCCCGACCGCCCCGAGACCGGCTACGGCTACATCGAGGTTGGCGAGATGCTGGAGGATGTGCCGGGCGTGCACCTGCTCGCGCGGTTCATCGAGAAGCCGGATGCCGAGACCGCGGGCCAGATGGTGCAGACCGGACACTTCCTGTGGAACTCCGGGATGTTCGTGTTCACCGCGAAGACCCTGATCGACGAGATGGCAGAGCACGCGCCGGAGGTGCTGCTGGCGGTACGGCGTGCCGTCGAGCGCCAGACCCGTGACCTCGACTTCGTACGGCTCGATCCCGCCGCATTCGCCGCGTGCCCGGACATCAGCCTCGACTACGCGGTTGCCGAGCGCACCCTGCGCGCGGCCGTGGTGCCCGCCGACCTCGGCTGGTCCGACGTCGGCTCGTGGAGCGCGCTGTGGGACCTGGGTGCCAAGGACGCGGACGGCAACGTCAGCGTGGGCGACGTGATCCTGGAGGGGGCCGAGGACTGCTACGCCCGGTCGGACGGCATGCTGACCGCGGTCGTCGGGCTCAAGGACGTGGTCGTGGTGACCACCGAGGATGCGGTGCTGGCGATGCACCGCGACCGCGCGCAGGAGGTCAAGACCATCGTCGCCCGGCTGCGCAAGGCGGGGCGCAAGGAGGCCACGTCGCACAACATGGCCTACCGGCCCTGGGGCTTCTACGAGAGCCTGATCCAGGGCGACCGCTTCCAGGTGAAGCGGATCGTGGTGCATCCCGGGGCGAAGCTGAGCCTGCAGAAGCACTTCCACCGTGCCGAGCACTGGGTCGTGGTGTCGGGCACGGCGCTGGTGGTGCGCGACGGCGACACGGTGATGCTGCGCGAGAACGAGAGCATCTACCTGCCGCTCGGCTGCGTGCACCGGATGGAGAATCCCGGGCGCATCCCACTGACGCTGATCGAGGTGCAGTCGGGCTCCTACCTCGGCGAGGACGACATCGTCCGGATCGAGGACACCTACGGCCGCAGCTGAGTGCCGCGGCCGTGACGCCGGACCTGCAGCCCTGCGCGCGCTGCGACGCCGCCCGGCGCGGCTGATGGACGCTGGAGCGGCCGCTTCGCCGGGCGTGAGCCGCAGCGTGGCAGGCGGCGCACCCGCAGCCACGTCGCGTATCTCGAGACACGCCGCACAGGACAGCGCCGACGCCACCCTCGCCCGCTATCGCGCCGAGCTGGACCGGCTGTCCCGGCTGCCCGGGGTCGCGTGGGCGGTGGCAGCACTGCTGGCGGCGCGCAATGCCGGCTGCTGGGCCCGCGCCGGCGGTGTGGCGCAGCCGGAGCGGCCGGTCGATTCCGGCGACGGGCCGCATGCGGCAGGCGATGCCGGGATTGCCGACCTGCACACGGTGTGCGCAGCGGTGGCCGGGCGTATGCCGGTGGCCGACGTCCTGCGTCGGTGCGCCGGGATGCTTGGCGCGCTGCCGCGCCACGTCGCTCCCGGCACCACAGCCGCACCTGATCCGGAGTGGACCGCGGCGTGGGTGCTCCCGCTTGCCGAGGCCTGGGCGCTGGCGTCGTCGATCGAGGCGCTGCTTGCGGAGGGTGGCGACGAGCGGCTGCAGCGCGACCCGGCTACCGGGCTCAACAGGTATGGCTGCGCGCCGCATCCCCGCCCTGGCGCGGTCGCGTTCTCCTCCTGCACCGGCTCCTCCACCTCGGCCGAGGGCCTGGCGGCCGCCGAGTCCCGCCGGCGCGCGATGCTGGCGGCGGCGCTGCAGGGCGGCGGCATGGCCGCGGTGCTGGCCGAGTCGGCGCGGGTGCAGGCGGCTATTCTCGGCTACTACGGTGCGGCGGGACTCGCCCGCGCGGCGCTGGTGCCGTCGGGCACCGACGCGACGCTGCTCGCCACCGCGGTGATCGCCGC
This sequence comes from uncultured Acetobacteraceae bacterium, assembly GCA_964236535.1. GTDB lineage: Bacteria > Pseudomonadota > Alphaproteobacteria > Acetobacterales > Acetobacteraceae > CAXSEF01. The sequence continues at coordinate 11,097 of CAXSEF010000041.1, read as the reverse complement.
CATGGCCGCGGCGACTCCGGGCCGGGTCTGCCTGACCAGCGTCCTGGTGGATGCCGCGGAGACCGGCAGCGGGGTTCCCGCGGCGGCGCGCGGCCGGCACTTCGCGGCACGGACGGCAGGCGGCAAGCTGGTCGAGCGCGACGCGCCGCTGGCCGGGATGCCGCCGGCCATCGGGCTGCACATGCTGGCGGTGCGTGACGAATGCGGCCTCGCGCGCCCGGCCGCGGCGATCGAGGCGGAATGCGCCGGGCTGCTGGAGCGAGCCTGCGCCGCAGGCCACGTGGCGCTGCATGTCGCCGCCTGTTCGAAGACCGGGCTGCAGGCACCCGGGGATGCGGCGTGCGCCGCCTGGAGCCTGCGGTTCGGGCGGCGCCTCACCGTGGTGCTCGACGCGAGCCAGGCGCGGCTCGATGCGCCGGCGGTGCGCGCGGCGCTCGCCCGGGGCTGGATGGTGATCCTGACCGGCTCCAAGTTCTTCGGTGCGCCGGGGTTCTGCGGCGCCCTGCTGCTGCCCGCCGGCATGGACGGCGCCGACCTGGCGCTGGCGTCCGGGCTCGACGCCTATGCGCCCGGGCTGGCGGCAGAACCCTGCGGCGGCGCGTGGCACCCGGGCCTGCTGCTGCGCTGGGCGGCGGCGCTGGATGCCATGGCGGCGTACCGCGCCATCCCGCCCGCAGTGGCGGCGCGCCGGGCCGGCCGGCTGCGCGACGAGATCGCGCGCTGCGTCGCCGCAGACAAGCGTCTGGCGCTGCTGCCGGCAGCCGGACGAAGCGGCTGGGGCCTGGACGCTCCGGGGCGGGATGGGGCGGGCCAGGATGGCGTTGAGCCGAGCATCCTGGCGTTGATGGTGCGGTCGCCGGACATCGCGGCGGGGCCGGGCGGGCGCTGGATGACGGTTGACGAGCTGGTGCCGCTGTATCGCTGGCTGAACCGCGACGTTTCGGGCGCGCTGGCGTGGCGCGAGGCGGAGCGTGCGACGGCGGGGCGGCTGTGCCATGTCGGGCAGCCGGTGCGGCTGGGTCGCGGCGGCGTGGGTGCGCTGCGGCTGGCGCTGAGTGCGGCACAGCTTTCGCGCGACGGCGCCGAGCAGGAGGTTGCGGGGGTGTTCGCCAAGCTGGCGCTGCTGCTCGACCGCCATGCCGCGCTGTGCGCGGCTCTGGGGTGAGTCGGACTGGGGCAAGGCAAGGCCAGAGGCGCTGCCTCTGGACTCCGCTCAAGGCCTCGCCTTGAGAATCCCTACGCTTAAGGAATTGGTTTCCAAAACTCCCCTATCTTTGGCGGGTCTGGGCATCGCCCCCGCAAGGTTCCGACGGCCCTGCTTGGGCCGTTGGGATGGGGGCGGAGGGAGAGGTCGGCCTTGCATGCTGACCGCTCGTTGTCGCGACTCGGGCTTGACCGCGTGGCCCGGCCCTGCCGTTCTGCGCGGCGACGCTTCGCCGCGGCGAGGTCGGCCCACGGGTCGAGGTGGGCAGGCCGGGCTGCCGGGAGCGTGGTGATGCCGGGGCTGGTGGCGACGCGGGCGCTTGCGACATCGACGGGGCGGCTGGTGTCGATGGTGTGCGTGGCGCTGCTGTCTCCGCATGAGGAGCATGACGAGACCTATGCCGCCGGTCTCGCGCAGCGCATCCGCAACGAGGGGGTGTGGACGGCGCCGATCGCGGTCGAGGCTGTGACGCTGATCGTGATGGACGGGCACCATCGGCTGCGCGCGGCGCAGCTGCTGTGCCTGGAGGCGGTGCCGGTGGTGCTGCTCGACTATGCGCATGACGGCGTTGCCGTGCAGGCCTGGCGGGCCGGCGAGAGCTGGGGCTCGGACGCGGTAATGGCGCGCGGCCGCTCCGGCGTGCTGCTGCCGCACAAGACCACGCGCCACGTGTTCGACCCCGACATCGGCGTCGCCAGCGTGCGGCTGGACTGGCTCGCGCGCTGAGCATTCCACCGGCCCAAGCAGGCCAGCGGCACCTTGCGCGGGCTAGGCCCGGACCCGCCAAGGCCTGCGGCCTTCTGGAAACACCTTCCATACGTACAGGGATGCCAATGGCTGCGTCTAGAGGCAGCACCCCTGGCCTTGCCTGCCTGGCGGGTTGATGTGACGGGCTGGCGCGAGGCTTCCGCCTGTTGGCGGCTCTGACCGCGCAGGGTTGCAACGGCTCGCCCGGGCCGCCGTCGTGCGGGCGAAGGAGTGCGCGGTCCTGTTTCCCTGCACGCTCTCAGTGGACGTAGACCCGGACCTCCTTCGCTTGCAGTGCCGGATCGGTGCGCGCGGTCAGCTCGACCTGCCCGGGGTCGGCGCCGTCGGCCACGATCGCCGCGGCGACGTCGTGCCCGTCTACCCGCGCAGCCTCGGCGAGTTCGACCTGCTGCGCCGGCGTGCCCTCGGCGGGCACCAGCACCACCACCTCGAACAGCACGTCGGGCTTGCGGCGCCGCGCCGCGTCCACCGCCGTCGCCAAGGCCGCACGGTACTGCGGATCCGCAGTGTCGTAGCGGATGGTCAGTAGCGGCGGGGTCGGGGTGGGGCCGGGTTTTGCCGCGACTGCGGGCGGCAGCGGCTTGGTGCCGGCAGTGGGGTTGAAGGTGCGCTGGTCGATCAGATGGCATCCTGCCAGCAGGCCGAGCAGCATGAGCGGCAGCAGGCCGGGGGCGCGCAACGGGCGGGGCATCGGACGAGCCTTGCAGGCGCCGCGCGTCCGGGCAAGCGCAGCGCCGACCCGCCACTCCCGCCGCGCGGCGGATCTGCACGGCCCTGGCGTTCGTCCCCACGGCTTGCGCCACCTTGTCCGCGGGCCTAATCCGGGTCTCCCGGGCCGGGTGAGCCCGGACACGCTCCGCCGAACCCGCATTGCCGGTACGGCCGCGCCAAGCACCTCGACGAAGGCCCGATCGGGTGGCCCAGGCAGGAGGGATGCACGACCGAACTCGACTCCTGCCGCGCCACGCGGGCGATGTCGCGGGCCCTGATGGACGCGGAACCGGTGGCCGCAAGCCTCGCCGGTCTGGCAAGCGTGCTGTGGTCCCGGTTCCTGCGCTTCGACGCCGCGGATCCGGCCTGGCCGGACCGCGACCGCTTCCTGGTCTCGGCCGCCGATGGCGGGCGGCTGTTGCACGGGCTGCTGCGGCTGACCGGCCAGGTAAGCGAGGGCGAGGCGCCCGGCTTCGGCGGCCATGCGGCGGTGGAGGCGGCACCCGGGCCACCGGGCTTCGGGTTTGCGACCGCAGTGGGCATGGCGCTCGCCGAGCGGATGATGGCGGCGCGCTTCGGCCGGTCCCTGGTCGACCACCGGACCTGGGTGGTGGCCGGGGCGAGCGAGCTTGCGACCGGCATCAGCCTGGAGGCGGCCTGCCTTGCCGGCGAGCTGCGGCTCGAGCGGCTGACCGTGCTGTGCCAGGTCGGCGGCTACCCCGGTCGCGCCCAGCCCGGCCCGGCCGGGTGGGGCAACGCCGGGTCCGGCCAGCAGGAAGCGGACCAGCCGGGATGCAGTTCGTCGAGCTGGGGACAGGCTGGCTGGGGACAGCCGAGCCGGGGGCAGGCGGGCACCGGTGGAGGCGACGACATCCTGCGGCGTTTTGCGGCGCTGGGCTGGTCGGTTCGACGGGTCGAGGCGGGCGACGAGGCGGCACTGCCGGCGGCGCTGTCGGCGGCGCTGCGTGGGCGCAAGCCGGCGCTGATCGCGTGCAGTGGCGCCGCGGATCCTGGTCCTGGCCGACCCACGCCGGGTCCAGGATTCCACGAACCCGCGGCGGACGTGCTCCGGCCCAGCGGCCCGACCGGCGCGGCGGCGGCCCTGGCGTCCGCCGGGTTCGTGCCGGACGATCCGGCGGAGGCGCTGTGGCACGAGGCCGGCCGGCGCGGCGCCGCGTCGCGCCGGGCCTGGCTGAAGCGGCTGGCCCGCCACCAGCGGCGCGGCGAGTTCGAGCGCGTGCTCGCCGGCCGGCTGCCGGAGGGCTGGCAGAGCGCGCTTGCGGTGCTGCGTGGCCCTCCCGGCCGGCGGACGGCGCGGACGGACAACGCTGACAGTTCCGGCGCAGCGGCCGCGTCTGCGGAGTCGGGAGTCACCGGCAACGCAGGGGCCGGCGCCGAGCCGTCCCGTGCCGAAGCCGCGAGGTCCGCCAGCCACCCGGTGCTCGCGAGGCCGCCAGGCTTGGGCGGCCGCGGCGAGGAATCGATCAGCAACCGGGTGCTGGAGGCGCTGGCAGCCGCGGTGCCGGAGCTGCTCGGCGGGCGATCCGGCGACGACGTGACCGCCGACGACCCGGTCGCAGGGGGATTGGACGGCCTTCGCGGCGGTGGCGGGCATGCCTCGCGCCACAACACCGGCCCGGACGGCGCCGTGCGCCGGCGCGGTCCGTCCGCTCGCGCCGCCCAGGCCGGCGCCCAGGCCGGTGGCAGGGTCAGCGCCGGCGCCTATGGCGGGCGGCACGTGCACTGGGGCGGCCGCGAGCTGGGAATGGCCGCGGCGCTCAACGGCGTGGCGCTGCATGGCGGGCTGATCCCCTCGGTGCAGGCGCCGTTTGCCGCGGGCGACGTGATGCGCCCGGCGTTGCAGCTCGCGGCGCGGATGCACCGGCGGGTGATCGCGGTGCTGACCCAGGACGACGAGGCGGCCTCGCACCTGCCGGCGGGCAACCTCGCCAGCCTGCGCGCGGTGCCCGGCCTGCACGTGCTGCGCCCCGCCGACGCGGAGGAGGTCGCGCAGTGCTGCGAATTGGCGATGCGGCGCCATGACGGGCCGAGCCTGCTGGTGCTGTCGCGCCGCCCTGCCGCGCAGGCGCTGCCGCATGAGCCCGGACCGGACGGCCGGTCCGCGGCGGCGCCGGTGGGCGCAGCGGAGCAGCCCGGCCGGTGCCGGCGTGGCGGCTACGTCCTGCACGAGCCGGACGGCCCGCGCCACACCACCCTGATCGCGAGCGGGGCGGAGGTTGCGGTCGCCATGGCGGCGCGGGCATCGCTGGCGGCGTCCGGCCTGAACGTCGCGGTGGCCTCGCTGCCATGCTGGGAGCTGTTCGCCCAGCAGGAGGAGCCGTACCGCGCCGGCGTGCTGGGCACCGCGCCGCGGTTCGGGATCGAGGCGGCCCAGGGGTTCGGCTGGGAGCGCTGGCTCGGCGTCGACGGCGTGTTCGTGGGGGCGGACGACATCGCGGGCCTTGCCGATCGGCCCACTGCGGCACGGGTCGAGACACTGGTGCGGCGGCGGCTGGGACTGGGGTGAGCGGAGCTGCGCGCGGCCGCACCGCGCGCAAGGCCGCTCCGTCGGCTGCGGACGAGGATCAGGCTTGGCAGAGGGTGCAACGCGGCACGGCGACGCATAGTGCGCGGCCCAACCGGGTGCGCGGGTTTCCACATGGTTTCTTAAGGTCGCTGCCGTAGACAGGATGCGGGCTCGACGTGGTCCCGATTTGTCACTCTGCGGCCGGGCGCGCGGTCCGCCTGCCCGCCGTCCGGCGGGAGGCTGCGAAGCCGGTCGTTGGCTGGCGCGATCCGACGCAAGGAAGCGGCAGCATGGCAAAGCGACGGGTGCGGTCCGCAGAGGCGAGTTTCCATCGCGACCTGCTGGCGCGGGGCTGCCTCGTCAACCACTACCAGCCGATCGTCGGCCTGTGTTCGGGCGAGGTGTTCGGGGTCGAGGTTCTGGGCCGGCTGCAGCACGGCACCCGCATCATCCCGCCGGGCGAGTTCCTCCGCAGCTTCGACCTTGCCGAGTTCGACTCGCTGCTGTTCCAGTCGCTGCGCCTCGCCGCCCGGACCTGGCGCTCGTGCCGGCACCTTCATCCCAGGCTGGGCCTGTCGTTCAACGTCGGCCCGGCGCTGATGACATCGCGCGACTTCTCGCGCCGGCTGATCCTGGCCCTGGCCGAGGAGGGAATGGACGCGGGGCAGATCACGCTCGAGATCCTCGAGGGCGACCAGTTCCTCGACCCCTCGGCGGCATTCGCCGAGATCGGGGCACTGCGCAGGGCCGGGCTGCGCATCGCGCTCGACGACGTGGGGTCGGCGTATTCCTCGCTGCTCCGCCTGCGCCAGCTCCCGGTCGACTCGATCAAGCTTGACCAGGCGTTCGTCCGCAGCCTGCTGCACAAGCCAGACGACCTGCAGTTCGTCTCGAGCATGACCTCGCTGGCGCGCGGGCTGCGCAAGCGGCTGGTGATCGAAGGCGTCGAGAGCGAGGCGATCGTCAACGCGCTGCGGGTGCTCGGCGTGGACGCGGCGCAGGGCCACGCGATCGCGATGCCGATGGCCAGCGACGCGCTCGCGGGGTGGCTTGCGGCGCACCGGCCCGGCCCCCATGCGCGCACGCCGAACTGCCTGCTGGGGGTGTATGCGGCGCATCTGGTCATCGCCGAGACCTGCAAGGTGCTGATGAACCAGCCCATGACACCGACCTGGCCCGCATCGATCCACGACCCGCACGCGTGCACGATCGGCCACTGGCTCGACCAAGAGGGCCTGCACGACACTCCCTGCGGCCGGGCGCACAAGCGCTTCCACCAGGTGATCACCGACTACGAGCGCGACCCGGAAGCTTGGGACAGCTCGGCCGAGGCGTTCCGCCAGACAATCGAGCAGGCGATCGCCGGCGAGCAGAAGGTGCTGGGGGCCGCCGAGCGCGCGTCGTGCCGCTCGCCCACCCCCCAATGCGAGCGCTGCTGAAAGCGCGTCCGGGAACTCACCTCTGCCGGTCATCTGACGCGCTTGTGCTGCGCTCCGGTGCTCACAGCCCCCCGGGTGGCCTGGGGCCGCTCCGCTCCGGTGTCCGCACAGGCACGCCAGCTGACTCGGCAGAGCGAGTTCTCAGGAGCGGGTCTTGGTGCCTCCCGCAACGCGCTGCCCTGCCGGCCCGGCGCGGCGCGGCACTCCGGTGCGCACGGCCGAGGGTGCCTGCCGCCGTCCCGTGGCGGGGCCGCCATGCCGCGAGGCCGCTGGAAAACCCAGGGCGCGGCCTGTAAACAAGGCTGCAAATGCGATGAGGGACAGTACAATGGCCGTGAAGGTCGCCATCAACGGGTTCGGGCGCATCGGGCGCCTGGTGCTGCGCGCGATCGTGGAAAGCCGCCGCGATGACGTAGTGCCGTTGGCGATCAATGATCTGGGCAGCGTCGAGGCCAATGCCCACCTGCTGCGCTACGACAGCGTGCACGGACGGTTTCCCGCCGAGGTGATCGTCGAGGGCGACAGCATCACGATCCGGCACGGCGGCCGCACCATCGGGCCGATCCGGGTCTCCGCCGAGCGTGACCCGTCGAAGGTGCCCTACCAGGGCGTCGACGTGGCGATGGAGTGCACCGGGCTGTTCACCAGCAAGGACAAGGCCTCGGCGCTGATCGGGGCGGGCGCGCGGCGGGTGCTGGTGTCGGCGCCGGCGGACGGGGTCGACGCGACGGTGGTGTTCGGGGTCAACGAGGACGTCATGACGCCGGAGATGACGGTGGTATCGAACGCCTCGTGCACGACCAACTGCCTGGTGCCGATGGTCAAGGTGCTGCAGGACAGCTTCGGCGTCGAGCGCGGCTACATGACGACGATCCACTCGTACACCGGCGACCAGCGCACGGTGGACACGCTGCACAAGGACCTGCGCCGCGCCCGTGCCGCCGCGATGTCGATGATCCCCACCAGCACCGGGGCCGCCAAGGCGGTCGGGCTGGTGATGCCGGAGTTGCGCGGCAAGCTCGACGGCACCTCGATCCGGGTGCCGACGCCCAACGTGTCGCTGGTCTCGCTGGACGTGAACCTGGGCCGCAACGCGAGCGTCGCCGAGATCAACGCCGCGATGCGGGCGGCGAGCGAGGGCCGGCTGCGCGGCATCCTCGACTACAGCACCGCCGAGCTGGTCAGCACCGACTTCAACCATGTGGCGGCGTCGTGCTCGTTCGATGCGACACAGACCCAGGTGGTCGACGGCGGGGCGATGGCGCACGTCGTGGGCTGGTACGACAACGAATGGGGGTTCTCAAACCGCATGGTGGATACTGCGGCGCGGCTGGGCCGCCTGTAGAGCGAGGCCAGGGCTCTGCCCTGGACACGCCGGGGCTGAGCCCCCAGACCCGCACGACTCCAAGACCCGCACGACTTCGGCCCAGTCGCCCATCACCGGATGAGGGGCGACAGGGCCTTGAGACAGATTCCAAGGCTTCGCCTTTGATTGAGTCCAGAGGCAGAGCCTCCGGACTCGCTTTGCAGGAGCACGACATGGCGTTCAGCACGATCGATTCGTTCAACCCGCACGGCCTGCGGGTCCTGCTTCGCGTCGACTTCAACCTGCCGATGCGCGACGGCCGGATCACCGACATCTCGCGGCTGCAGCGCGTGGCCCCGACCATCACCGAACTGGCCGAGAAGGGCGCGCGGGTGATCGTTGCCAGTCATTTCGACCGTCCGAAGGGTCGGGTCGTGCCGTCGATGTCGCTGCGGCCGATGGCGGCGGCGCTGGAGGAGGCGATCGGGCGCCCGGTGGGGTTCGCGACCGACTGCATCGGGCCGGTGGCCGAGACGGCGGTGGCGGCAATGCGCGACGGCGACATCCTGCTGCTGGAGAACACCCGGTTCCACCCCGGCGAGGAGGCGAACGACCCCGACCTGTCACGCCATCTCGCGGCGCTGGCCGACGTGTATGTCAACGACGCGTTCTCTGCCGCGCACCGCGCCCACGCCAGCACGCACGGCGTGGCGCAATATCTGCCGTCGCATGCCGGCCGGCTGATGCAGCGCGAGCTGGAGGCGCTGTCGGCGGCGCTCACCGATCCGGAACGGCCGGTGGCGGCCGTTGTTGGCGGCGCCAAGGTCTCGACCAAGCTCGACCTGATCGGCAACGTGCTGGGCCGGGTCGACGTGCTGGTGATCGGCGGCGCGATGGCCAACACCTTCCTCGCGGCGCAGGGGGTGGGCGTCGGCCGCTCGCTGCAGGAGGCCGACATGCACGAGACCGCGCGCGACATCCTGGCCCGCGCCAGGGCGGGCGGCTGCGAGATCGTGCTGCCGGTCGACGCGGTGACCGCGACCGAGTTCCGCGCCGACCCGCCGACCCGGGTGATGGCGATCGACGACGTGCCGCGCGACGCGATGATCCTTGACGTCGGCCCGCACACCGTGGAGGCGCTGGTGGCACGGCTGGGATCGCTGCGCACGCTGGTGTGGAACGGCCCGCTCGGCGCGTTCGAGACGCCGCCGTTCGACGCCGCGACGGTGGCGCTCGCGCACGCGGTCGCGGCGGCGACGCAGGCGGGGCGGCTGCGCAGCGTGGCGGGCGGGGGCGACACCGTGGCGGCGCTGCGCCATGCCGGGGTGCTGGAGCAGATGAGCTACGTCTCGACCGCCGGCGGCGCGTTCCTCGAGTGGCTGGAGGGCAAGGTGCTGCCGGGCATCGCGGCACTGGAGGGGACCGTGTTTCCGGGGTGAGGACCTGGTGGTGGGTGCTGCCGCGGACCGGCCGCAGCAGCCGGCCTCCGAGCCGGCCGTTAACGGTTCGGCAACCGAGCGCCGCTAAGAATGGCGCATGGTGTCCATTCCCTCGCTCTCCGCGTTCTCCCAGCCGACCGCAGCACGGCCCGGCTCCCCGGTCAGCGCCCCGCCAGGCGCCCCGGCGACCCAGGTCAACGCATCCGCGTCCGAGACCCAGGGCGCGCGACTCAAAGCTGTCCTGCCCTCGACGGACACGACGGGTGGCCGACCAGCACCGCGCGGCACGCTGCTCAACATCTCGGTCTGAGTGTCGTCATGCCCGGGTCCAGGCCTGTAACAAAGTTCAACTCTCTCACCGAGTGTTGATGCCGCCTTCCGGGTCGTGCACCTTTGCGCAATGCCGGAGTTCATGCGCAGCGTACCCGACGGCGACACCAGGGAGCGGCTGGTCTGCACCCAGTGCGGCCATGTCGACTACGCCAACCCCAGGATCGTCGTGGGCTCAGTCGTCGCCCACACCGGCCGGGTGCTGCTGTGCCGCCGCGCGATCGAGCCGCGGCGCGGCTGGTGGACCCTGCCCGCCGGCTACCTCGAACTGGACGAGACGCCCGAGGAAGGCGCCGCCCGCGAAGCCGCCGAGGAGGCCGGTGCGACGATCGTGACCGACGGGCTGCTCGCGATCTACAGCATCAGCCGGATCGGGCAGGTTCAGCTGCTCTACCGGGCCCGCTTCGCGGACGAGCAGGCCGAATGCCTGATCGTCGCCGGCGAGGAGAGTCTCGAGGTCGGATTGTTCGCCTGGGCCGACATTCCCTGGGACGAACTCGCGTTCCCGACCGTGCGCTGGGCCCTGGATGCATGGCGCGCATCCGGCGACGGGCCGCTTGGTGCACCGCGTGTCAATCCGCTCGAGGATCGCCGCGGCACCGAACGCCTACCCTTTGCCGGAGCCCTCTCGTCATGAAGCGCATGGCCCTCGCGGGGCGCGTGCCCCTCCTGTCCTTGCTCCTTGCCGCCGCAGCCCTCGCATCCGTCGCCCCGGCCCGGGCTGCCAGCCCGGTGCAGGTGGCTGCCGCCAATCTCGACTTCACCGTGGCCCCGCCCGGCCCCGCCGCCGCGCCTGCGTCACGCTACGAGAGGGCGCCGATGCCCAATGAAGACACCCTAGCGCCGTCGTTTGCTTCTGCCGGCATCGACGACCCGCTGCAGCCCTCGGTCATGCGCCGCTCCAGCTCGGTCGGACAGAGCGACGGCTATTCGTATGGCTCGTCGCAGCAGTCGGCGGTGGAAAGCCGGATGCGTCCCGCCCTCGGCTTCGCGCTGCACCTGCCCACGGACTAGGCCGTTACTGCAAGGCTAGACGTGCTTGCCGAGCTGGTCACGCGAGTGCGCGAGTGGCGGGCGTACGGGCTTGCGGCAGGCATCGCGGGACTCTGCTTGGCTACGGCACAGGCGCTGCTGCTGAACGAGACCGCCGGGCGTTCGACAGGCTGGCGATCGGCGTCAACGGGGTGGCGTCCGCGGTGCCGCCGCCGGCATGGTGGATCGCGGGTAGCAGGCAGGACGGGGCTCTTGCTCCGGCCGCATGCCACGGCCCGTGCGGGCCATGGCACCTCGCTTTGGACCGCGTCCGGACCCGCAAAGCGTCGGCTGCCGCGCATCGGGTTCTCTGATCCGGTCTGTCCGGGGCTGCGGCCGTC
>CAXSEF010000040.1:0-27080 GCA_964236535.1 uncultured Acetobacteraceae bacterium | reverse complement strand
ACCCACAACGGAAAACCAGGGAACGCGCGCCCGTGCAACCCTAAAGTGCTCTAGACGCGCACGAGGAGCCGGGGCTTGGCGGTGTCGGCTGGATCAACGGCGGCTTCTGTCCGGAGTTTCAGACTGTCCACCCTACGCGTGAGGCGCTCTGGCGCGCGGACGTGTTCGAGCCGCTGCTGACCTGGATCAACGAGGACCTCGCGCATGCGACACACCTCGCACTCTGGGCGCTGCCCAGTGGCACCACCTGGGCGCGGCTGGTACGCGACGGCAAGGTGCTGAGGACGGGCTGGACCATGGAGGAGAATGGAGGAACGCCCACGCACCTGCTGCCGGTCCATGGCTATCAGGGGCACGTGGGCAGTGGGGCACCGGTGAGCATCGCGTGGCTCTCGACCAGGTCGGAACACTGGCCGCTGCCTCCTCATCACGGGAAACCGCTGCTGGGTGTCGCATACCTGCAGTTCGGGGTCGGGGCGGGTGGCGTCGAGTGGCTTGCGTGCCTGGCACGTTCGAGCTGGTTCGCAGGGCTGGAGGCGCAGAGGGAAGACCTCGCCATCTCTGGCGGCGTGTCCGGCGGACGCTGGGCCATGCCGGCCGGCTCGGCCGCCAAAAAGGTCGCACACGCCACGGCCGAGACTTTCTTCATGTCGGAGTCCCTTCCAGCTGCGTGGCTCGCGATGGTCGCTGTCCCACGTGGGGCAGGGCTAGTCGAGCAGGCGGCCGCGCTTGGGCTGGTCGACGCCTTGCGGGCGCGCCGCGACCCGGACGGCCATGCGCTGGGCGTAGTGGTGACGGTCGATGCCGCGCGCTCCGCGGCCACTGACGCGTTCGTCGGATCGCTGCTCGACAAAAGGGCCTTTGTGGTGTGTCCGGCTGCCGGGCTGGGTGTCGGCGCGGCAAGCGACCACCTGCACCATCTCCCGCTGCGGACGTTGACGAACCCGCGCCAGGGTCAGCTGATCGGCGTGGATTTCGCCGACTACAGGCACGTCTGGCGCCCAGGCCGGGTCGCCGACCTGCACGTGGTTTCCTTTGCCGGCGGTGATGCCGCCGCTGCCCTGCGGGGAGTGTCGCTGCCTGCCGAGGGAAGCGTGCGCGCGCTTACCATCGGGTTCCACCTCGACCCCAACGCCCCCGACCAAGGCCTGGTGGAGGTCGACCGCTTCGCGACCGTATGCTGCGAGCGGCTTCTCGCCCCGGACGGGCAGGTGGTGTTCACCGCCATGAACCGGCTGGACAGGGTCACCAAGTCGGTCGACCTTCTGGTCATCCACGAGAGGGCTGAGGCTGGCGGATAGAGCAGCAGCCTCGGCAGCACAACGGTTGGGCCGGCAAACCCTCTGTCGGTGTTCGGGTCGCCAAGCCGATGTCTTCGGGTCACCTTCCTAGCTGGATCTCAACCGGACCTCTCGCTCGACTGCTCAATCAGCTCTGCCGAGTGCGTCGTCCACAATGGCTTCTGCCTCGCGCAACAACGCAAGGACGCCCGGCACATCAACATTCCCATCCGGACCTGTAACGAGCCACTCGTCGCCCTCAAGCCACCCTGCTGTCATGCTCCAACCAACGCCGAGCCATTTTTTCCGAACGATTTTGAGGCGGCGTCCCGTGCTGGCCGTCTTGAGCTTCTCAAGCCATTTGTCTCGCATCTTGGCCCTGTTTACAGGCTCGTCGTAAGGTCCGTGCTCATGTAGCTTCAGGCATAGTCTCTGTTGCTCAATCTGGATATAAACCTTCCAACCCTTCCAGTCTCTGTAGTGCCAATTTGCACTCCTGAAGCCACCCGCTCCATTCGGGACATATGTCCAATGAAGTTCTGGAATGGCATTCTGAAGCTTCATGTAAAATCCAACCCACGCATAGTGGTCCCACTCCTCCGGAGCCGAATGCGCGAAGGCCTCTACGGCTCGATCACGGGCCTCGATATGCTCAAGAAAGTCCAAGAACACTGCGTTCGATATACTTTCCTGCTCCTTCCCAGCCCGCAGGACAAAAAGAACGTCCTTCCGCAGAAACAGCTTGTAGTCAGCATTAAGCACAGCCTTGTAGCTGCACTGATCGCCGGTTTTCAGGTATACGGGAAGCAACTTTCTGCCAGGGTACTCGCCCATAATCGCGGCGGTATAGCCTCTTAAATCATTTCCATCCTCAGCAGCGTCTACCTTGTCCTCGATCATCAGTATAAGGTTGTTGCCTACCTCAACAACGATGTCGACGTTCTTGACCTGCCTGCGGATCGCGACTCGGTCGCCATGGGCGGAAGATTCACCGTGGAGATGCAAGAGAGCGTTCAAGGCGCGTAATCCTGCCTTGTGCAGGCCGGCATCAAACGCGTCACTACCATGGTCCGCCCAGTCGAGGAGCCAGCAGATGAAAGCGTCCTGAGCCAGCTCGGAGACTGCATACCGAAATAGGTTTGGTCTGTTTGGCATCATTTCCTCGATCACTTGCAGCAGTTGCGGATAGAGAGAGGTAATCCTTTATCGGGCCTCAACATGTTCTTGTCTCTACCATTGTCCGCCCGCCGCTAAAAAACATACCGAAATAGGTTTTTGCCGGTTTCACGCTGAGGCTCAGGAAACCTTATCGAGTTGCTCTCCGGCGCCGGCTTGGTCGGCGGGACACGCCGGCCTGAATGTCGCCCAGACCTCGTCCGGGTCCTGCGACAGCTGGCAGGCGTTGAGGTTCATGTCGACCACCTCGGCCGTCCAGCGTTGTCCTGCCGCGTCGGTAAAGGTCATGCGGTGGCGGTTGACCATGTCCCAGACCATGTGGCCGAGCGTGTTCAGCAGCACGCAGGTGCCCGGCGGCACCGTGTCCCAGTGCTGCTCGCCGGTCTCGCTCGCCTCCGCCCAGCGTTCGCCCGGTTTCGAGTTATGGAGGTCACCCATGTCGATGGTGTCAGTCACGACCGTCACCTCGGCCAGCGGGTCCGGTCGCGCGTTGCACAGGTAGACCAGGGTCTCGCGCTGGCGAGGGCGGTAGTCGGCGTAGAGGCACAGGGGGCCGGGCGCGCCTGCCGGCAGCGCGATCTCGGGCAGGGCAGGGATGAGCCGCGCGCCGATCCAGAAGTGGAGGAGTCCGTGCGAACCCTCGATGTTAGGTTCGTCGAACGTCTCGCCCGTGCCGATGGCGGCGTCCGTGGCGATCAGCAGCGCCACGTCGATCAGGTCCTCGCTGCTCCTCTGGGCTAGGGCAGCGTGCACAGCGGCGACGTAGGCAGGGCAGGTCTCGCTGCCCGCCTCGCCCTCGCGCTTGACGAACTCGGCGACCACATCGAGGAAGTTCTTCTCGGCCGTCCTTCGCACGGCCTCGCGCTGGAGGCGCAGGGCCAAGTCGGACGCCTCCGGCTCGCACGGGCGGCTGCGGTAGTAGGCGACTGCCTTCATCATCATCGTCGTCTCCTGTGCGGCCCCGGTCAGGGGGCGCCGGTGCGGTAATGCGGGTCGGAGCGCACGGTGCAGCACACGGGGTCGAGGCCGAAGGCGCGCAGCACGCGGGCCAGGGTGGGCGGTGCCTGGAGCCTGCGGTCGGCGTAGAGGGTGAAGCGGTCCGTGGTGGTGTCGAACACCACGCGGCCGCGGGGGAAATGTTCGTACTCGTGCCAGGCGATCGCGGCGGGCAGGCCGCGGCTGGCCAGGCCCGCGGGGCCGAGCCGGCGCCAGCGCTCCCACATCTCGTGGTGGCCGCGCGGGTGGGTGAGGAAGTCGCCGTAGCGCTCGGCCTCGGCGAACAAGGTGCGGTCGGTGACGAGCAGCAGCGGCCCGCCCGCGTCGCGCACGCCCCAGACGATGCCCACGCCGGGTTTGTCTGGGGCGGCCTGGTCGTCAGCGTCCATTGCTTCTCCTCCGCGAAACCGTGAGCCGGAAACTCTTCCAGGCAGGCTGGTTCGGCCTACGCTATGCCTCCCGCCACGTCGCGCCTGCTTCCACAGGGATGGCACGGGAATGCGTCAGAAGCGGACGTGGCGCGTGGAGCCCAGCAATTCTCGATGGTGCGTCGAGCGTCGAGCTGCAGGCCAAGCCGTCGAGCAAGTAGGCGGTTTTCGAATACGACCGGTCCTGACGCGGCGAGGCAGCACCGTCTGTTTCGTTAGAGAGGAGAGCGACGATGGCCATCGGAAGCGCGGTCCAGCGCGGCAGCCAGGTGTATGTCCACGACGAGAGGGGGCACCAGCTCGCGATGCTTTACGCCGGCAGCGGGCCGCAGGACGGGCTGAAAGGCTACACGGGCGCGGCCGTCAGCATCCGTCGCGGCGCCCACGTCTACACCTACGACGAGAGGGGACGGCAGCTCTCGATGACGCTGGCGCGCTGATGGGCAGCCCAGGGGACCTGAACCGCACGGTTGGCACGCCTGACGGGGCGGGGCAGCATCGCCGCATGCGCTACGAACCTTCCCAGCGCCTGCTGCGCCTCGCCCTTGTGCTGGCAGGCACCCGCACCGGCCTCACCCTGGACGAGATGGCGCGCGAACTGACGGTCACGCGGCGCACCGCCGAGCGCCTGCGGGACGGGCTCGCCGAGCTGTTCCCCCGCCTCGAGTCCTGGGACGACAACGCCCGCGTGCGCCGCTGGCGCCTGCCCGGCGCGGCGCTCGCCGGCGTCGCCGAGCCGCGTGCCGAGGCCGTGGCCGCCGTCGAGACGCTCGCGCGCGAGTGCGCGGACCGCGGCGAGGCGGACCGCGGCCAGCTGCTGCGCGACGCCGCGGCCACCTTGCGCGCGCTGATGCGGCCTGCGGCCCTGCGCCGGGCGGAGCCGGACATCGAGGCCCTGATGCAGGCCGAGGGCATCGCGATGCGGCCTGGTCCGCGCCCACGCCTCGATCCCACCATCCTGCCCGCGCTGCGACGCGCGATCCTCGGGGTGCAACTCGTGGAGATCCGCTACCCCGGGCGGGGCGTGGAGGCGCCTGTGACGCGGGTGCTGTGCCCTTACGGGACGCTCTATGGCGGCGACGGCCGGGCGTGGCTCGTCGGGCACGTGGAGGGGTTGCCTGACATGCGGCTGTGGCGGCTCGACCGCATCGCGTCGCTCGACGTGCTCGACCGGTCGTTCGAGCGGCGCGAGAACTTCGACCTGCGCGCCTATGCGGCCCAGTCCTTCGGCGTGTTCCAGGAGCAGCCCGTGGACGTGGTGCTGCGCGTCGCGCCCGAGGCGGCGGACGAGGCCGCGTGCTGGCTGTTCCACCCGTCGCAGGTTGCCACGCGCGAGGCGGACGGGGGGCTGCGGGTCGCCTTCCGCGCCGGCGGCGCGCAGGAAATGTGCTGGCACCTGTTCACCTGGGGCACCGCCGTCACCGTCGTCGAACCGAACGGGCTCCGTGCCGAGCTGGCCGGGATGGCGGCGGCTGCCGCGCGTCACCACGGTCTCAGAAGCGAACGGTTCGTGTGGCGCCCGGAGGACATCACGATTACGCGCAACTTGGACCACAGCAATGCGGAATGAGGCTTGTCCCGGCTTCTTGCGAAACAGGTCTCTTTGTCCGGCTCTCGCTGTAATGCATATAACGGACGTTATATAGCGAGGTAGTCCATGCTGAGCTTCAAGATCACGACGGTTGGCTCGTCGGCCGGCTTCATCCTGACCAAGGAGGCCATGGCCTACCTTAAGGTGCAGAAAGGCGACACGCTTTACCTGACCGAGGCGCCAGACGGCAGCTACCGGCTGACGCCATACAATCCTGAGTTCGAGCGACAGATGTCGCTGGCCGAGGAGATCATGCATGAGGACCGGGAGGTCCTGCGGGCCCTGGCGAAGTGACCGCATGGCGCTGGGTCAGCGCGCAGGTGGTGCATGCGGTCCATGATCGTCAGCTTGCCCAGCACGGCGGCCTGGCTGGCATTCGCGATGTCGGTGCCGTGGAGTCCGCCTTGGCAAGGCCGCAGAACCTGGCCGCCTATGGCGAGCCGGATGCCTGTGATCTTGCGGCCGCCTATGCCTACGGCCTCACCCGCAACCACGGGTTCTCGGACGGCAACAAGCGGACCGCCTGGGTGACGGCGCGGCTGTTCCTTGCCGACAATGATTGTCGGTTGCGGTTTGATCCTGCAGATGCCGTCAGGACCGTGGAAGCGGTTGCGGGCGGAACTCTGGCGGAGGACGTCCTGGCAACTTGGTTCCGGGAACGCCTTGTGGACGGTTTCTAGCCATGGCTGGCCCACCCCCACATCCGGCGTGCGAGGTCCTTGTCTTGGCACTGACGGTGATGGCGTAGGTGGTGGTGCGCGGGCGTGGCCTAGCCACTTCTGAGACAAGTTCAGCGAGATGTCCGGGGTGACGGCCGCCACCCCGAGCCGTGCCGCAGACGCTTGAGCGAGCCATGCGGTCCATCGAGCCGGGCTGCAACCATCAGGCAGGGCACAGCACGCTAGGGTTGTGCAAACGGTTTGATCGCGTGATGGTAGCCCGGGACATGGCCAAGGACGCGCTCGTGCCTGCTCCTTCTCTCGACGGAACGACGTTGGCTCCCGCTCGGATCATGTTGCCTGGGCTGGGCTCGGATGCTGCGTTCCGGGTCTGCGTGCATCGCGGCACCCGGCAGATCGGCGGCACCTGCATCGAGCTTTCGTGCGACGGCGCCCGCATCCTGCTCGACCTCGGACTGCCGCTCGACGCCGGCGAAACGGACCCGCGCAGTCTGCTGCCGGCCGTCTCCGGGCTGCGCGAGGCCGATCCGAGCCTGCTCGCCCTGGTGATCTCGCATGGGCACGCGGACCACTGGGGCTTGGTGCCTTATGGCGGTGCCGGGCTCCGCATCGTCACTGGCGCCGCAACCCGTCGTATCATGCGTGCCGCCGCGGACTTCGTGCCGCACTTCATCGAGCTTGCCGACGACGAGGACGGTCGCCTTGAGCTGGCCGATCGGAAAACGATCCAGGTCGGCCCGTTCGCCATCACCCCTTATCTGGTCGACCACTCGGCCTTCGACGCCTACGCCATGCTGATCGAGGCGAGGGGGCGGCGGCTGTTCTACTCGGCCGACATCCGCGGGCATGGGCGCAAGGCGGCGCTGTTCGAGCGCCTGGTCGGCCATCCGCCACGTCCGGTGCATGCCTTGCTGATGGAGGGGTCGAGCCTGGGGCGCCTGAAGCCTGACCAGGTGTTTCCGAGCGAGGCCGACATCGAGGCGCTGCTAGTGCAGGATTTCCACACCCCAGGCTTCGTCGGCATCTGCGCGTCGGCGCAGAACATAGACCGGATGGTGAGCCTCTACCGGGCCTGCAAGCGCACCGGGCGGACGCTGGTGCTGGACCTGTATGCGGCGGAGATCCTGGCTGCGACGGGCAGGAACAGCATCCCGAAGGCGGGGTGGGACAACGTGGCAGTGTACGTTCCGGAGTATCAGCGACGGCAGATCAAGCGGAAGTCGCTGTTCCATCTGCTGCCGGCGTATAAGGCGCATCGGATTTATCGCGACAAGCTCGCCGCGCTGGTTCCGAAGGCGGTCATGCTATTCCGGCCTGCGATGGTGGCCGATATCGACTTGATGCCGGGCGCCTGGGCGGGGGCACGCATCATCTGGTCGCAGTGGGCCGGGTACCTGTCGAGCCCGGCCAGCATGGAGTTCCTGGCGAGGCTCAAGGAACGTGGCATTGGGCTGGAGGTGATCCACACCTCCGGGCATGCGAGCATCGTGGACCTGAAACGACTGGCGGAAGCGCTGGCGCCGGATATGCTGGTGCCGGTGCACACGTTCGAGGGGGATCGCTTTGCAGAGCTATTCGGGAAGAGCGTATCCCGCCGGGCCGATGGCGAGTGGTGGGGGGTTTAGTTCTCAATCTATGTGGTACGCTCTTGATATCTGGCGTGTAGCTTGTTCATCGACTCTCTTGTGAGAGAGGTTTGTCATGACAGTTCAATGTAAATAAATAACCTATATTAATTATAAGATCTGGATAAAATGATGATACGTAAGCGTATTCTATTAGAAGAGTTCTTGAGCGACCTAAATACGGATGTGCTTTCGCCCGTTTTAATCAGGGTTAAAGATGATGAAACCCTGCTCCTGACTATCAGATATAACTATATAAATATATATTATCGCGGCGGTAATCTCCTTAAAATATCTGTTGCGCCAAATCTATCAAGTCATTCTACAGTGCCCTTGCGTACATACTGTTGTGAATTCGATATAAACTATAACAAAGGGTATACAAAATTAGATTTGATATTTCCTATATATATCACTTCTACGGCTGAGGCTTCATCGCTGGTAAGCAAGATATCGGGCCTGAAGTTTGTAATGGACCGATTCTTCGCCAGAAATAGTCATGCTGAACGTGAATTCCAGCAGCTTGTTGTCAGAGAGAACAACTCTTCCTCTATTTCCCATGAAACGGACTACTTCATTATAGATATAGAAGTAGCAGGCCTATTACCTAACGTACGATACGATATGCTCGCAGTGCGCTGGTTAAATCGTTCGCGAGGTCGCTCAGGAATGCTCGTGCCCGCTATTATTGAGATGAAATATGGAAGCGGAGCGTTAGAGGGAGCATCTGGAATAGGTGAACACTTAAAAGATGTACGCTCTCTTGTATCAAATAAAGCTGATTGGTTAGATGTCATAGAAGGTCTAGAGGCACAACTACATCAACTTGACGAGCTTGGTCTATTGAGTTTTCACAAAAGCTCGAAAAAAACTCCTTTGAAGATTAGTCATGTTTTAAAAACAGAGTTTATATTAATAATATCTAACTATAATCCTGCTGGAGTCAAGCTTCAGAGAGTTTTAAGTAACATAAATGAAGCAGAGTGTGAGGAAAGCGGCATAGATCTTCGGTTTTTTGTGCCGGCTTTTGCAGGATATGGAATGCATCGAGCATCTATGTTAAATCTAAAAGATTTTACAAGTGAGGTGAATAGACTTCATGCTATCGCGCTTCAAAAACAGGAATAATTTTTAGAGTAACATATATACTCCATGTTGATAACTCTGACCACGAGGCCTGCTGGTAGAAATAGCGGCAGCTCGGAAGGGCTACGCTTTCTGCGGGGGATTACCCAAGAGCCGTCGTGTGAGCGGAAAATGATGGCTGGCCAACTTATAGAAAGCCCTCGCCGGCATGGTCGCGGAACAGCTCGGCGTCGCGCACGTAGTCGGCGAGCACCTGCATCGACTTGTGCCGCGACACCTCGCGCATCTTGAACACCGACGCCCCGGAGCGTGCGGCGGCCGTCAGGAAGCCCGCCCGCAGCGAGTGCCCGGCGAAGTCGGCTGCCACGTAGCCGGCCTGGGCGACACGGAACTGCACCAGCCGTGCCACGGCACGGTCCGACATGGGGCAGGGGGTCACCGCCCCCTCAGGCCCTGGCGCCAGCCGCCGGAACAGGAAGCCGTCCGAGATCCCGCCACGCTCGAGCCAGGCATCGAGCAGCGCCTTCGGTCGCAGCCTGCGACCCTCGGGGATGGCGATGGTGGCGCCGGCGCCGTCCTGGTCGGTCTTGCTGCGCCGGATGGTGACGCGCAGGCCCTCGGGTACGCGCTCGATGTCGGCGAACCGCAGCGCCACCAACTCGGAGCGCCGGAACGCGCCGGCCATGCCGAAGGCCAGAAGCGCCCGGTCGCGCACCGAGCGCAGGTCGTCGCCGGTGATGGCACGCAGCACGTCGCGCAGCACGTCGGCATCGGCCGCGTGCTTCCTCGCCGGAGCGATGCCGTGGCTGCGGCGGATACCGGCCATAACCTCAAGAATGGCGGCGGCGCCTTCGCGGGCTTGGGGCGGCTGCAGCCCGGCACGGCGGTGCATCCAGCCGATCGCGGCCAGGCGGCGGCCGACGGTGAGCGGCGCCGAACCTGCCTGTGCCTCGGCGGAGAGGAACACGGCGACGGCACGCGGGTCGGCGGGCATGGTCTCAATGCCGCGGGCGAGACACCAGGCCGAGAAGCGCCGCCAGTCGCCGGCATAGGCGCGCTGGGTGCTGGCGGCGCGCGAGGCGTCGGCGTAGCGCCGTGCGATGGCGATCTCGGCGTGGTGCAGGTTCGGCAGGTCGGAGACAGCCGGATCCGCCACATCCGGCGTCGGCGGATCGGCCTGAGCGGCCGGAACAAGGCTGTTTGAGGGGTCTGCGGGGCTGCTCACGGTGCCTCGTTTACCACCATCAACTCTGTCCGGGAATGCAGTTTATCGGACAGAGACAGAGCAGTGTAGGATCATGGAAGATGTTTCCGTGACTTAGGAGCAGAAAGGACCTAGTTGCCTTGTTTCAGGCGGACAAACGTCGCGGATCACCCCAGCTGATCGCCTTCAGCGCGTCCTGGCTGACGCACTCCGGGCTGCTCGCCGACGGCAACGATGAGATCGTCCCGACTTTACCCACGAACTTACCCACCGTTTTGTGGATAAGTGTCGGTGATGTCACCGCTGCCTTTGAGGGGCGTTGGACGGAGCCGGGCCGGAGCGTTTGATCTCATCCGGCTCTGGCGCGGGATTGGCCGCCAAGCTTCGCTGCTCTGGAGTGAGCAGGATCAGTCCTCCCGCAGCCTCTCGCCGCACCAGCTCTTCCGCGACGAACCGATGCATCTCGGCTTTGCCTGCGGGCGTGAGCTTGACCATCTGCCGGTCCACCTTCTCCGCCATTGCAGCATAGACAAGGCGCGCATCTGGCGGGAGCGCTGCTGCCACCCGAGATGCGGCAGGCACGAAGCGTTCTGTCGGACCCAGGCCCCGCGCGATCACGGCTGCCAGAGGTTGGTTGTCTGCTTTGTGGAAGCTGATGTTTGAGGCATCGTTCCATGGCTTTGCCGGCAGGCAGGTGTCGTTCAGCTCGTGGCCAGCATGGGCAGCAAGCTGCCGAAGGTGCAGCCGCATTGTCCTACCATTCCCTCCCGGAATGCGTGGATCGCGTTCAGCTTGCTTAGACGGCCTCGCTCAGCGCCAGTTCAGGGTCTGCCGGGACAACCTGTTCCAAAAATGTATCGCTGCACGTAGGGACCGGACACGTTCGGGAGCACGCGCTCCTCGGGGAACATGCCGCAAAGGAACGTCAGCTCAGGGTTGATGGATACCCTCGATGGCGTTGCTGTGGTGGCCGCTTTCCGAACGGCGCCGCCGCTCGGCAAACGCCTGGTCGTCCACGCGGGCATAAGCCTTAGCGTGCAGCTCGGGTGCGGCAACGCTCGAAAATAAAAACTCAATTATCACTTCGAAATCGAGGCCGGCGGGCGACGCAGAAGCCGGCCTGAGCTCGATTCCGGTCCTGATCGGGTGAGTTGACAGAACGCCGGGGCAGACAGCCATCGACGTGGCGGCTCAAGACCCCAGCGGTGATAAGCATGCCTTTCCTCTATCATAACTCTTAGGACTGCTTCTCCAGCATCCCGACCACGTGCTCGTGGGCGTGATCAGGCTAGGCGATCGTCGCTTTTCCGCTACTTCATGCCCACCCTGACCGGGTGACAGCTGGTGGTTTGCGCGGTAGAATGGGAGTGGTAGTTCCAGTCGTACCCTAAGCACGACGACGGAGTTGCCCAGGCGCTCACACGCGGCCCGACCGTGTCGAGCACCGCAAAGGATGATTGGTGGTGTTCGAATGATCGAGGTGCTGACGAGCGCACCGGAGTACCGATTCAGCGGACACCAGTCGTTTGCGCTGCGGATCGCGTGGCTTCCCAAAGCAGTGGCGGCGATCGAGGCTGGGCTCGACCCCCTCACTGATCCGATCGTAGGCGTGGTGGAGCTGGGTCTCGGGAAGAACATGGTAGAGGCGCTTCGATGCTGGATCGAGGCATACGGGGTGGCCGAGCGCAGGGCGGACGCTTGGCAGCTCACGCCAAGCGGCGCGGCCATTTTTGGCCGGGCTGGGCACGACCCTTTCCTGGAGGACACGCAGACCCTCTGGTGGTTGCACTGGACTATATCAACGCGCACGACCGGGCGGTTCTTCGCCTGGGAGCTCCTAATAGACCGTTGGTCCGAGCCGTCCTTTAGTCCGTCAATCATTGTGGACGGCTTCCTCAAGGAGGCGGAGCGAACCGGCCGTCGGCTGTCCCCCATCTCAGCACGCCAGCACTTCGACGTCTGGTTGCACAGCTACCTGCCCGGCAGGTCAGGCCGTGGAGAGGAGAGCCTCGACAGCCCGATGACGGCCCTCGCTCTGGTGCGTTCGTCTGGAGAGCGCGATATGGAAAGTGGAAGGCGTGAGCCGGTCTACTCGTTCGATCGCGGGCCCAAGCTCACGTTGGCCAATGCGACCTTCGCCTATGCGCTCGCTGACTGGTGGGACAGCCACTATGCCGGTGAGGAGACTGCATCGCTTCGCGAGATCGCGTTCGGCCAATCAAGTCCAGGCCAGGTGTTCCGATTGTCCGAGCATGAGGTCCGGGAACGGCTGCTCACGCTGTCCGCACATCCGAAATCGGGCATCGCACTGCGCGAGAGCCTGAATCAGTATGTGGTTCAGCGGACTGCCCTTCGCGCTCCGCTCTCGCTGCTTACAGAAATCTACGCGGGCCCGCCGGGCGCAGCCCAGAAGGGGGCTTGCCGTGCATAAATTAGCTGAACGTGGCGCCGGCACGTCTTTCGCGACCCTGTTGAGGATACAGCCACGCCATCTGCGGTCGGTCCAACTCGATCGAGATTTTGACGATCCCATTTCCAGCCTACACTACGTGGTCACGCCGTTCGTCAGGTCCACGATGCAGCGTCTCGCCGAGGGGCTGCGCGAGGGGTCGGCTTCACGAGCTTGGCGCCTGACGGGCGACTATGGAACCGGCAAGTCCAGTCTGGCACTTGCGTTTTCGCGTTTAGCCGCGGGCGATCAGGGCGCGCTTCCGGCAGAGCTTGCCGATCTGCGGTCAGATGTCAGGCTTGAGCCCATCCTCGTAGTGGGGGAACGCGAGCCAATAGGCCGTAGCGTGCTGCGCAGCTTGCGGTCGGTCGCAAAAGTCAGAAAGCTGCTGCCAAAGGGAAGTGCCCTTCAGCAGATGCTTCGCGACGTGGAGGCGCCTCAACCCGCGGACGTAATTGAGGCGATCGATGCGATGTCAGCTGCGCTGACCTCGGGCGGCCACGCGGACGGGTTGCTTCTGATCCTCGACGAGCTTGGTAAAAATCTTGAACACGTCGTACGGTTGTCCGCCTCGGAGGACGTCTACCTGCTTCAGCGACTGGCGGAGGCTGCAGCCCGCAGTGGGCGCCGGCCCCTGATCGTGCTCGCTGTCCTTCACCAGGCGGTCGCGACGTACGCCGCCAGCCTCTCGTCCAGCGACCGGCGCGAGTGGGAAAAGGTCGCCGGGCGCTTTGAGGAGATCGTATTCGCGCCGCCGCTCGAGCAGAGCGCTACGCTCGTGGCCGCAGCTCTCGGGGTCGATCGCGAGGCACTGCCGTTCGCGCTGTCGCGCGCGACCGGCGCTACGATGGACGCCGCGCTCAAGCTCGGCTGGTACGGGATGGGTGCGCCACGGGCCGCACTGATCGATCTCGCTAGCGGGCTTCTCCCCTTGGATCCGTTGACGCTCCCTGTTTTGGCCCGTCTTCTCCGCAGGTTCGGTCAAAACGAGAGATCTCTGTTCAGCTTCCTGTCCTCCGCCGAGCCCTTTGGACTAATGGACCATGCGGGCATCGCCTTGGAGAAGGCGCGACCTTATCGTCTCCACGACCTCTACGACTACGTGGCGGCGAATCTCGTCAACCTTATTGACTATGGCGTACACGCCAGCCGTTGGCAGGTGATCGATGGCGTCATCCGGTCCGCACACCTCACTTCGGATATGGAGCTCGACGTCCTTAAGACCGTCGGCTTATTGAACCTGCTGGACGATCCTTCGCTTCCGGCATCCGAGGCGGCGGTCGCGCTTGCCGTGGCTGGTGCGTCGGTCGCCCACCGACGGGACGCCGAGAACGCCATCCGGAGCCTGCGCGACGAGTCCAGGATCCTGTACCGGCGTGGCTCCATTGGCGGCCTCAGCCTGTGGCCGAACACCAGCGTCGATCTTGAAGAGGCGTTCGGGCGCGGATACGAGGCGACCGCTAGCACGGCCATCGTCGCGTCGCTTGCCCCGCTGCTCCCGAGGGAGCCGCTAGTGGCGCGCCGCCACTACGTGGAGACCGGCGCGCTGCGGCATTTCGAGCGCGTCTATGCGTCCGCAGCCGATCTGGAAGCGGTTGCCACCAGACTGCCGGAGCTGGCGGTGCAGTCCCCGGATGGACGCATAGTCGTAGCGCTCAGCGAGACGGCGCGCGAGCATCGCAAGGTGCTCGCGATCGTCGCACGACTTGTTCCCACGCTTCCGGGCACAGTGATGGTCGCGGTGCCCGCCCCGGTAGGCGAGCTGGCGCCCCTACTTCATGATGTGCAGGCTTGGCGCTGGGTCCGGAACAATGTGACGGAACTTGCGGGCGATCGGGTCGCGCGCGAGGAGATGTCGCGCCAGCTCGCCATCAGCGAGGATCTTCTGGGTAGGGCTTTGACCTCTCTTACTGATGTTCGGAGTGGAGGCGGCCGGACCGAGTGGTTCCACGATGGAGCCGCTGTGGACCTTCAGAACGGGCGGGCCGTAGTCTCCTATCTCTCGAAGATCTGCGACAAGGAATTCGATTTGTCGCCGCTCGTGCGAAACGAGTTGATCAACCGTCGGACGCTAAGCACGGCGGCCGCCAGAGCGCGTTACATGCTATTCGAGGCGCTTTCGACGCGCGCCGACACCGTCGATCTCGGCATCTCCGACGCGGGCACGCCGCCGGAGCGGGCGATGTATCTATCCATCCTCAAGCCCGGCGGCGTGCACGCGGAGAGGGACGGCGTCTGGTCAATCGAATTCCCGGCTGAGGGCCAAGATCCACTGCGCCTCCGCCCGGCGCTCGTCGCAATTGACGACCTGCTCCGCACGGCCGGGGACGCCCGGGTGCGGTACGAGGACGTCGTCGCGCTGTTGCGCGGCGGCCGCTTCGGAATACGCGACGGCCTCGCACCGCTGTTTGTGGCAATTTACCTCGCGGCTCGCTGGCATCACACCGCCGTATACGAGGATGGATCATACCTCGATCAGGTCGGTGGGCCGGAGTTCAACCGCGTCACCAAAGAGCCCGAGCACTTCGAGCTCCAGTACTGCGCAATCGAAGGTGTGCGGACGCAGGTGTTCGCGCGGCTGGCGGCGACTATTGGCGTCGAAGTGCTGCGATCCGAGCTCGACCTGCTCGACGTCGTTCGCCCGCTGACGACTTTCCTCGCGCGCCTGCCCGACCACGCCCGACGGACCCGGCGCATGTCCGCCGTGACCGTCGCGGTGCGCGAGGCGCTAATGTCGGCGCGCGATCCGAAGGTAATGGTCTTCACGGATCTGCCTCGCGCCTGCGGCATCGATCCCATCTCAATCGGGAAGGAGCCGAACGAGGCGGATGTCGACTACTTCATGCAGCGCATGAAATCCTCAGTATGCGAGTTGCGCGATGCTTATTCATCTCTTCTGGCGAGGCTGACGTCAGCACTTGCAATGGCGCTAGAGATAGATGAGGAGAATGCGCGTTCGATACGCGTCGCTGCCGCCGCGCGCGCAGCCCGGGTGATTGCGGCCGTCAAGGAACCCGAGCTGAAGACGTTTCTCCTAAGGCTCACTGACAGTGTGTTAGACGATACGGCTTGGATTGAGTCCCTTGCGAGTGCCGTCGCGCGCAAGCCTGCCGAGCGGTGGGCCGATGTCGACGAGGCCGAGTTCGCGCACCGTCTCCCTCAACTTGCGAAACGCTTTCGCCGCGTCGAGGCGGCGGGATATGACGAGCGTACGAGGAAAGCGCTGTCCGGTGACGAGGAAGCCTACCGACTCATCATCACCGCGGCGGACGGTCGCGAGGTCGAGGAGGTGCTGAGGCTAGGTTCCGGCGACCGCGCGCTGCTCGCATCGCTCGAGGGGCGGATACGAACTATGCTGGCAAAGCACGGGAGGGTAGGTACCCTTGCCGCTGCAAGGGTGATCATGGGTGAGAGTCTATCGGAGGACTAGGCCTATACCGCGATTATGCCTGCAGTGCGGGTAAGAGCGTTACCAGAGAAATGGAACAAAGGCGAATGTTGGAATGACGTCGACAGTTCCAAAAGTGAGACATATCCTTAGTCTGTCAGGGGGAAAGGATAGTACTGCGCTCGCTGTGTATATGCGGGATCGCGTAGAAAAGATGGAATACATCTTTCATGACACGGGCAAGGAGCTTCCGGATACGCTCGATTACATCGAGCGGCTCGAGGCCTACCTCGGGCAGCGTGTCATCCGCACGACAACGCGCGAGGGCTTCGACGACATCCTCCGGTCGAAGGGCGGCATGTTACCATCCGGAAAAAGAAGGTGGTGCACGGACTACCTGAAGCTAAAGCCGTTCGAGGCGTACATCGGCGACCAGCCCTGCATTAACTACGTGGGCATTCGAGCCGACGAGGATCGGATTGGCTACATCAGCCACAAGCCGAATCTGAAGGCGATTTTCCCCTTCAGGGACGATGGCATCGACTATGCCGGGGTCGTCCGCATCCTTGAGGAAGCCGGGCTTGGACTTCCGCCCTACACAGCGTGGGGGCGGAGCAGATCGGGATGCTTCTTCTGCTTCTACCAGCAGAAGATCGAGTGGGTGCGCTTAAAGCGCCACTATCCGCATCTCTACGAGGAAGCGAAGGTTTACGAGAAGCCAAATCGGGTGAATGGTCAAGTCTTCTTCTGGACTGACGAGCCGCTCGCTGAGATCGAGCAGCCGGAACGTATGGCCGAAATCGAGCGCCGTTGGGAGCGTTCGCAGGAGACGAAGCGCACGCGCCGCGGCAATCGGCCGCTCGTCTCGGTGCTCGGCGGGCTCGAGGTCGCAGAGCCTGTCAGCGAGAGTTGCATGATCTGCCAGTTGTGAGCGTTGCCCATGCGACGTTCTGAACGGCAGCGTCCGCGCGACGCCCTCAAGCCCAGCGACGCGTGGATCTCGTTCCTGCGTGGCTACGGTCCGGTAAACCGCGTGGGCAGCATGTTCGCCGAGACAATCCAGGAGCGCGCCGACGACTATGGCGTGGCGCCACTCCATTTCGAGCACCCAAGGCTCAGGCAATTACTAGAGGCGCTCGATCCGAACGCCGGCCGCATGACCAACATCATCCTTACGGGCACGGCCGGAGACGGGAAAACCTCGCTTCTGAACGAGGTTTGGGAGCGGGTGGGGGGCGATGACCGCCGGGCCACCGGCAAGAATCGCGACGATATTTTGGACCTCGAGGTCACGATTGCGGGCCGGCCCTGCCTCGTTCACTTCATCTTTGAGTTTAGTGGCTTCGCACCTTCGAAGGGGGAGGCATGGCCCGTTGAAAAGCTCGACCTCATGGAGCGCTTCGCAAGGGCGGTGGCGGAGCCGCGCGACGAGTTCTTTATCATTGCGGCCAACGATGGCAAGTTGGTACAGGCCTGGGATAGCCTGCCTGAGGATAGTCCCGCGAAGGCATTCGCGTTGGTAATAGAGGATCTTCTCGCGGCCGACCGCCAGGAGATAATTGGATACGACCTCCTCTTCTTCAATCTTAGCCGGATGCGTACTGCCGAGATACTCGAGCACGCTCTGGAGTGCCTACTGGCCCGGCCTGAATGGATTTGCTTCCAAGACGAGGCGGACGACCCTTGTTATTCTGAAACGTCGCCGCTGTGGCGCAACCATCGGATAATATCAGACGCGAGGTTCAGGGAACGCTTGCTCGCGCTGGCGGACCTCTGCGACATGAACGGCCTACACGTCTCGATACGCGAGATCCTACTGCTCCTCGTCAACGCGCTGCTTGGCCACGCAGGATCGGGCGAGCACCTCATGCAGCCTGACGACATCCGCGCGCTGTCGTCCACCGGAAGGGCCTACGAAGCCGCGATCTACGGCAACCTGTTCGGGTCTAACCTCTCGCCGGCGAAGCAGGACCAGTATTTTGTCTTCCGTCATTTCGGAACGTTTCGTCTCGGGCAGGAGACAACCAATCTCTTCGACAACCTACTCATCTTCGGTGTCGAGGATGAGGCCTTCATGGAGGATCACAAGCGTCTGCTCGCGGACGATCCACTTTATGGCGACAATCCGTATTTCGAGGCGCTGCGCCGTGGCTACGTCGATGCCGAGGAGGACCGTACGACGACGGATGCCTTTGTGGGCTGCCTGGCGAACGAGCGGCGGCGCCTGTTCTTCCGCCTGGATGAGGGCGATCCGCGCCTCGACCCCTGGAGGCTCACTGTGTTCCAATCGGCCGACAGCTATCGACGTCGCGTCCTCGCACCTGGACGTGCCGGGCAGTCGGTTGAGCCGGTCGTCATCAAATCCCTGGTCTGCGGGCTCAACCGCATTTGGACCGGCATGCTCGTGGGCGATCTCGATCGACTGTACCTTAGCACCGGGCTAGATTTCAGCTCGGCTCCGATCAGCGACATCTTCCTCTACGAGGTGCCGTTGCAGGCGACCCTCCACGGCGACAGCATCGACGTCGAGTTCCGAGATGGCCTTCCAGTGCTCAGGGTGTCGTTGGGTCGGAACGGGCGGGGGACGGAGTTCCCACTGCACCTTGTTCGGTATGAATTTCTCACGCGCGTCGCCGGCGGCGCCCTCCCAAACAGCTTCTCCAAGGAGTGCAACGAGGACGTGCTCGCCTTCAAGAGCCGGCTGCTCTCGGAATATCACAAGCTTCGGAAGGAGAGCGGCGGGCCTCCTCCTCAGCTGTCGGTGCTAGCGCAGGGGCCCCATGGGACGCTGTCCCAGAAGCACCTGAGCCTGCCCCTATGAACTTCCTCGAACCATCCAACCTGGGTGCGCTTCCCAGAGGGTCCAAGGCATTCGCGGAGGTATCCGTCTGGCTTGAGGAGGCTATTTTTGGACACAGGCTCTGGTATCGCCAGACGCCCTGGCTAATTTTTCTCGAGTTCCTCGGCGTAGCCGACGCCTTTGCGCGCAAGGGCGCACTCTTCGCGCCCACGACCCCAGAGGAGGCCACGCCCTACGACTTGCGCTTCCGGTCGACTCTTCGGAATGTGCTGTTCAACAACGACGCACTCCCCAGGATCGCGGCGCAGAGGCGCGACGATCCGTCCAGGTGGGCAGAATGGACGGAGGAGATGCTGAAGGCGGGGGCTGGCCCGGCGGGCTGTCTCGACGAGCTGCAGCGGCGCTTTGCCCGTTTCGACGATTTTGCGGAGCTGGTCGCCCTGGTGCGCCAGACGACGCTTGAGGCAGGCTCCTCCAACCGGCGCTGGTCGTCCCGCTTCGTCTTCCCCTTCGGGGTCGGCGCTCTGTTCAGCGATGCAACGCTCGTAATGACGCGTGACTATACCGTTTTCGGACGCACCGGCGAGCTGCTGTACCTGATGCTGACGCGCTCCTCTTACACGGAACGCCTCAAGCAGCATTTTGAAGACTTCCTGGATCCGAATCAGGCAAAGAACCGGCTTGTAGCCTTGCTCGGTTCGGCGGCTGATGACACGCCCGATCTCTCAATGAGGGGAGAGATGTTCCTACCGTATCGCAAGCATCCCGCTTTCGACCGGCTGGCCGTCGACTGGCTCGCGATCTTGGATATCGGGCTCCCGGACCAGGACGGCTTTGTGCATCTGGTTCCCTTGGCCACCCTGCATATCATGCTCTACCAGCTCGAGACTGCTGCAGCCGTCGCCGGCGTGCCACGACCAAGCATCGTTTGCGAGATGATCGCTCCTAAGCGCGAACTGGTCCGGCAGCGGTCGATCGCGTCCTACTATGCCAACGACGCGCTCAGCCGGCAGGCGATCGCCGCATACCGAGCCGAGCACGTCGCTGAGCGCATGCCCCAAGAGCACGACGTCAAGATCGAGTCCGGTGAAGCGCTGGATGACGCGCGCGATTTCTTGCGGCGATCGTTCAGCTACGCTCCCAAGGAGGAGCGCTTCGGCTCGATCGAGGACCTTCTCGCGAAGTTCGAGCAGACGGCGGAGACGAAGCTTGATGCAAATTGTGGCTTGGTCCACTCGTCGTTCGGACGATATATCGGCTTGATCTCACGCCGCGGGACTAACAGGAACCGCTACGCTCCGACTGATGCGCTACTCAAGACGCTGGTTATGACTCGGGTGGCTAAGCGCCTCGAATTCGGAAAGTTCCTGTCGGACATGTACGCGCATTACGGGTTCGTGTTCGGTCCGATTGAGGCCAAGCTGGCACTCGACCCCGACAGCTTTGACGAGGCCACGTTCGAGAGGAACAAGGAAAGGCTCGAAGCGCGTCTGAGCAGCATGGGGATGCTCAAGCGTCTGTCTGATGGCTGCGCCTACGTCCTCAATCCTCTTAGCCAGGCGGCGGCGTCGTGATGCGGCCGCTCGAACTAATGGGCAAGGTCGCAGCCGGAGTGGTGCGGCATGCGCTCGACACCGGATCTCAGGACAGCGACTTTGCTCGCTTTGTGATTGTGTCGCTCGAGATCGACGAGATCATGGCCATCGTGGAGGCGGTCCGTTCGGATCCTGCGACGTCCGAACGCATCGACGTAAAGCTGCCCCGATATGGCTTCAAGGACGTGGCGGGCGTCCCGGAGAGCCTGTTGACGGACGATGCCACGACGGTCCTGCGGCACAAGCACTGCGACCGCGACGGGCGGCTGATGGTGCTTCTCGATGAGAGCCAACGGCAGTCGGTTGCGCAGGTCGAGAAGCTCAATTCCGACGTCCTCCTGGACGAGGCGCTAGCCGGAGCGTGGATTGACGCCGCTGGAGCGGAATCGATGCTGGATGCTGAGCTGCGGCTGCAGTGGCGGGCGGCGATCGTGGCAGTCATCCGGATCGACCGTGTTCCGCTGAGACTACTGGCCGAGTACGTCGTCGCTACCGCCGGCGCGCTTGAGGAGGGCCTCGCCCTGCATCGGGCGCTCGGGCGCGCGCTGCCGGCGCTGCGGCTTCCGAGATTCGACGAGCTATTTGACGAGATCCAGCCGGCTAAGCGTCACCAGGCGCCGCAATGGCAGCAGAGGCTGAAGGCGCACTGGCGGCGCGAGAGCTACTTCGCGAAGCGGGACCTGGCTCAGCTACCGTTTGCCAAGGCGCGCCTGCGTGACAAGCTTGAGGAGCAGCGGGAGGCGATGGCCGACGAGGTCTATCAGATCCTCTCCGCCTATGTGGATGCGCCCGATGGGGTCAGCGAAGCCACGAAGGCGCCGTTCGCGTTCAACTGGCCGGAACTCGAGGCGTTTTTCGAGGAGGCCCAGAAAGCCGAGAAGGTCCGCATCGGCGAGTTCACCCACCGGTTTTACCAGGAGCGCGATCCGCTGCTTCTGGACGACGAGGAGCGGGCATACCTCGAGAACTTCGCGCAGGAGCGGAAGGCGCGTCCGACCAAGGGTCCCGACGACGAGCGCTTCTTCGCCGCCCATGGGCAGGAGATGAGGGAGGAGGCTCGGCTCTCAGCTCTCTGGGAGCGTTTCGTCTATGGTCAACGGGTCGAGTGCCGGGATCTCGCCGTAGGCGTCGTCCAATGCTTCAAGCGCCTCTTCCAGCGACAGGCCGGCAAGCGCCAGCTCCTGGTGCTAGAAGGCGTCGAGCGGACGCCGACCTCCTTCGTCTTGTTGAACGATGACGTCTGCCGTTTCTTCGCAGCACGCAACCGCGGGTTCCGGGAGGCGCTGGCGGGTGTCGTCGAGTTCAGGAGCGCGGAGGCGTTCAAGTATCCAGAGTTCAGCGACACGATTGCCAAGTTCGCGAGGCGCACCCCCGACTCCAAGAGTCGCAAAGCGCGTCAGTTGTCCTTCCGCGTCTGGATGGAGACCTCGGCGGGTGGCGAGGTTGAACGGTCGGCGGAGCTCCGCCTCGTGTGGGAGGGGGATCTCAACGCGATCGGCATCGAACTCCAATCCGACCTCGAGAAGCTCCGAGGTAACACTAAGAGGACGCCCCTCGTACGATGCGTTGGCGGACGCCGGGTCCCCAGCGGCAGGTCGCGCGGCTCCGGAATCGATTTGAACGACCTGAAGGGTCTGGATCCGACCGCGAGCCGCAACCGGGGCTCCCTTGTGCCCGCAAAGACGCGGTGCGAGTCGCTCTCGGCGGTGTGGAAGACCGGGCTGATGAGGACGCTCGAGGAGCGTCTGATCGACGCCCCGACGGCGGATCTGCTCAGAAACCTCTTTCAAGAGTTCGAGGATTGCTACCGCCGCGCAATAAATGACATGATCACGCTCGGCGTGAACGCAACCAGTATCGGTGAGCAGGCTGCCGCGTTTGGCCGGCTGCTGGCTGCGATCGTTAAAGGCACAGATCGCCCCATTGCGGTCGAAACCCTGCTGCGGCCCTTGCTGGAGATTGGCGTCGCAAAGGTAGAACCGGCCGCTGGTCTCGAGCCGGCCGTCATTGTTTGCCCGTGGCAACCGCTTCGCATGGCGTCACAGCGGGCGCGGTGGGCGAGGTTGCGCGACGAGATCGCCCCGCTGCTAGGCGTCAAGCCTACGACCTTCACCGACAACGGCGCCCTGTTCTTTGGTGAGCTGCAGCGGGCGCTTAGCGAGCCTGGCCGCCCGGATGTCGTAATGAGCTGGCTTGGACCCAAGCCGCTCCTGATGTCTCAGTCCGCCGCCTTGAACGACTACAGCCTCCACGAACCACCAGTCGCGATCGAGGGCCGATCGGGCACGACGAACGACAACGTGCGGGAAGAGGCAAAGCAGATCGTTACCATTGTGGAGAGCTTCCTCCGCCTGCAGCCTCATGAGAAGGACAACTTGTCCGTCGTCCTTTACAACTGCGACGCGGCAGCGCTGCCGCAGGCCGTTGTCGACGGCATCCGTGCGGCGCAGCCAGAGGGCGGCGAGGCGATGTGCCAGGTGATGCTCAAGCACACCGATGATGGGCGCCTGCGCGATCTCTATCAGCAGCTCGTGACAAGGGAGATGGACGAGGACGGGATACACGCCAGCGAGACCACCCGAGACTTCATGGCCCGCCTCAGGATTTCAATAATGGTGACCCAAGCCCCCGCCGGATCGAGCAGGGACGGACCACCGTACGATCTCGTCTTCTGCCACGACGTGATCTCCCGGCAAGCGCGGCTCGACTGGACCGACGTCGAGCCAATCGTCATGCCGGCGGAGGCCATCGACGTAGGGCATTGGAGCCGACGGCAGCCGCTGGCGCGTGGCGAGCGCGATGCCGTCGTCTTGCTGACCTGTCCTGCCCAGCCGCATGAGGGGTGGCAGTACACCGACGCGATCGCGGCGATCGCTGACGTTCGGCAGGCCAAGATGTCCATCGCCAACGGTCGGCACCGAGTCCCCTCCCGGATGACTGACCTGAATTCAGAAGAGACCCAGCGTGTCCTCGACGAGACGCACCGGCTTGGCGCCTGGGTCATCAACATCGACGATCTGCTAGACCGCCGCCAGCTGGAGGACAACCACATCCAAGTCATCCGCCACAAGAAAGGCGGAAGCGGTGGTCGCAGTCTGATTATCTCGTCCTTGGCCTCGGACGCACTGCTCCGGGCAACGCTCAGGAGCAGGATTCGAGCTCTTGATCCGACCTACACTGATGAGCAGGTGGCCATTCTGAGCAAGCGGATGATCGGCGAAGCGAACAGCATCTCTGGCGATCTCGTGCTACGTGCTGCCAAGCGCGGGAACAACGCGAACGAGCTGATCGGGATCGTCCTCAGCAAGTTTCTCGTAGAGGCCGATCTGCCTCCCCGCAGCAAGTTTGCGTGGGTCTTCCTCGATGACTACGCCGCCTGGCTCGGACAGGATGAACAGCGTATGGCCGACCTCCTGTGCTTGGTGCCCTCAGTGCAGGACGGGCGGGCCACACTCGACGTCATCGTGACCGAAGCCAAGTACGTCGGCGCGGCTAGCATGGGCAACAAGGCCACCGAGTCTGCAAGACAGCTAGCGGACACCCTGCGACGTCTGGAGTCCGCAATGTCTCCCGAGAACGCGCCCGCCGATCGGTTGATCTGGCGTGCCAGGCTCTCCGAAATGCTCATGGACGGCATGCGCGGAAACGGCGAGCTCGATCCATATGGCGTCGACTGGCGCACTGCCCTGCGTGACGAGCAAAACTGCACAGTAAACGTGCGTGGACACTCCCATGTGTTCGGACATGCCGCTCCGGATGCAGTCCCGAGCGCGGTCGATAGTTTCGTGGGGGTGCAGAACACAACGACCGGCGACCAAGAGCGATACGCGCCCGAGAGTTTGCGTTCACTGGTTAGAGCATTCTCTGACGAAGTTAGTCCTTCGGCGATCAGGGCGTCGGTCCGGGGCGAGGAGGGTGACCTGCCGGGCCGCGTGCCGAGCCGATGGTTCCCGCGGGTAGACGCTGCGATTTCTGACGATGCGCCAGAGGCGTCGCCAGCAGCCGGAGTGAAAGATGACATCTCGTCGTCTGGCGGAACAGTCGCATTGGTCGAGGAATTACACGACGCGCAGCCATCGTCGCAGCAAAGCAGCCCATTCTGGGACCTGATCGCGACCTACGCATCGGCGCAGAAGAAGGGCGAGGACGACCAGGAATGGCTGGACGACGTCGCGTCCCGCTGCCGAACCGCGCTGATGCGGTATGGCATGTCGTCGAAGATCGACGAGAAGATCCTGACGCCGAACGCGGCGTTATTGATGTTCCGGGGCACTGACGACCTTACCGTGGCAAAGGTCGAGAGCAAGGTCACCGAGCTTAAGACGACCCATGGCCTCGAGGTCCTGAACGTGCGCGCCCGGCCCGGGCGGGTCGCGATATCCATCCGGCGTCCCGACCGCGCCATCCTGACGCTCGCGCGCGTGTGGCGCGATTGGAAGGTCGAAAAGGGAGCGCCCAACAGCCGCCTGCTGGTAGCTATCCGCGAAGACGACGGAGCACCGCTGTATCTCGAGCCGACCCCCGCGCCCCACACGCTCGTAGCGGGGAGCACCGGCAGCGGGAAATCGGTGCTTGTGCAGAACATTATTCTTGGGATCGCCGCGACCAACACGCCAGCTCAGGCTCAGATCATTCTTATCGATCCAAAGGCCGGGGTCGATTACTTCGCGTTCGATCCGTTGCCACATTTGGTCGACGGCATTATAGACCAGCCTGCTGACTCGCTCGCAAGGCTGGAGGCGCTGGTGGTTGAGATGGAGCGCCGGTATGGGCTGTTCCGCCAAGCGCGGACGAACAATATGATGGCGTACAACCGTGCTGCCGCCGAACCCCTGCCAGCGATTTGGATGGTGCACGATGAGTTTGCCGACTGGATGCAGATCGACTCCTACCGCAATGGGGTCGAGGCGGTGGTAAGCCGATTGGGAGTAAAGGCCCGCGCGGCCGGTATTTACCTCATTTTCGCGGCGCAACGCCCCGACAACACGGTGTTCCCAATGCAGCTCCGCAGCAACTTGGGCAACCGCCTCATCCTGCGAGTGGACAGCGCGGGGACTTCGGATCTCTCGCTGGGGCTGAAAGGGGGGGGGGCAGAAAGGCTGCTCGGGCAGGGCCACCTCGCCGCGATCATGGGCGGTGGCTCTAGTCCCGAGTACGCGCAGGTGCCCTTTATAGATGACGATGAGCTCGTCGAACTCGTCAATGCGCTCGTTCGAGAAAACGAAGTGCGAAGGTCGGAATGATAAGGGCATATCTCGACAACAACGCGACCACGCGACCCGCACCCTCGGTGATAGCGGCGATGCGGAAGTATCTCGAGAAGCTATACCTAAATCCGTCCTCCACGGCGGGACGTATCCTCCAGGGACATGCCGACCCGGTAGTCAGGGCGAAGCGCGAACTTGGCGCGCTACTAGGGTCGGTTGATCTGGCGGAGGGCGTGGTACTCACCTCGGGCGCCTCGGAAGCAAACAGCTGGGCAGTATTCGGCGCGACGCAGAGTAAGTTATCCGGTCACATCGTGATGAGCGCCATCGAGCATCCGTCCCTTCGGCGAGCTGTCGAGGCGGCCGCTAAGCGCGGCTTCGAGGTGTCCATCGTGCCCGTGGACGCAAATGGACTTGTCGACGAGGACGCGTTTCGGCACGCGTTGAGGGCCCACACTTGCCTAGTGTCCGTCATGCTGGCCAACAACGAGACCGGCGTAGTTCAGCCAGTCGCGCGCCTGTCGCGACAGGTGCGGGAGATTTGCCTGGAAGCGATGATCCACTGCGACGCGACCCCGGCGTTAGGGCGCATCGCCGTTGACCTAGACGGCGTGCTAGCAGAGGTCGACCTACTGTCGCTTTCCGGGCACAAATTCCATGGACCGAAGGGTGTGGGAGCCCTCTTCGTCCGTCAGGGGGTCCAGCTGCCGGCGATGATCCACGGGGAGCAGGAGGAGGGCCTTCGGGGTGGGACATTCAACACACCCGCCGCGGCGGGGATTGCCGAGGCGGCGAGACTCTTACGTGAGCGCGACCTCGTGCCTTCGAGTGTAGGACAGCTCCGTGACTATCTCGAGGTTCGGCTGCTGAGTTTGGTGCCCAATGCGCGCGTCAACGGGGCTGGCGTGCAGCGACTGTGCAATACATCCTCAGTCGTACTGCCGGGGCTCGATGCGGCCGAGACGGTGGATCGGCTGGCAATTTCGGGGATTTGCGTCTCGACGGGATCCGCATGCAGCGCTGGTGCCTCGGCACCCTCCGCCGTGCTGCTCGCGATGGGGCTGTCCTACTCAGATGCGCTTTCGACTTTACGGTTCAGTCTTTCTCACGAGACTACGCGGGCCGAGATCGATGCGTCCGTGGATGCCATAGGCGCTCTTATTAGCGTCACGGCCTAGGAGCTTTAATCGTACTGGCCCGGAAGGCTGACTTACCAGAAACACGCCGGAGGAGATCGTCGGCAAGCTGCGGTAGATCGAGATCCTGGTGGGTCAGGGCAAACCGGTGGCGGAGGCGATCCGGGCAATCGGCGTGACGGAGCCGACGTACTACCGCTGGCGGGCCGAGTATGGCGGCTTGAAGCTGGACCAGGTGCGTCGGTTCAAGCGTATCCATCCGGTGAGCACCCTGAATGGGTTCAGGCGGCTGCGGCCGTCCTGTCGGGTTGCTTGTGCCAGTTCCAGGGCAGGAGGTCTGCCAGTCGGCTAACGGGCTGGTCTGCGATCCTGTGCAGCACGTCGGCTAGAGCATTTTAGGGTTGCACGGGCGCGCGTTCCCTGGTTTTCCGTTGTGGGT
>CAXSEF010000039.1:0-27154 GCA_964236535.1 uncultured Acetobacteraceae bacterium | reverse complement strand
GCCCCAGGACTGCGCAAGCTACTTCACAGCCGCAGGACATGAACCAGAATGATCGAACTCCACGCTAGACTTGCGAATAATCACGTTCTTTCTTGAAGAAAAAACCAAGAAATTTCGCTATGGCACTCATGGCGGACAAGGCGCCAGGAACCAAACGGCAAAGCCTCCTTGCTTCTTTTCCTCCGGAAAAGAAGACCGGCGGCCCTGATCTGGCCAATGTTGTTCTTGACACCCTCTGGATCACGGCGAAACGTCGACGCCGGCCTGGGTGCTGCCTCATCTCGCCCGACCGAATCGCACGAGCGTCCAAACCCGCTCGTGCAGGAAATACAGCACCAGCTTGCCCACGATATCGGTTCCCCCGATCGCGACGGAGGCGGTCACGTTGCCGGTGAACAGCCAGGCGATACCTCCGGTCACGACGGACGCGAACGCCCGGTAGGACACGGTCTTCGCGAGGCTGCGCAGCGTGCTTTCCGCCACAGGCTCGGCCGCGCCGATGGATGGCAGCACCAGCCCCAGCGCCACGGTGTCGAACGTCTCCGGGTCGATCAGCACGAAGCCGCCGAACTCGCGGCTCTGCGAGTAGAGGTCGTGCGCGATCGAGCGTTCGAGCTCCAGCGCCACGTCCCCGACGTCGTTCTGCGACAGCGCCTCGACCGCCTCGATCCGCATCGTCTCCAGCGACACGCGGGAAGCCGTTGCGCCCAGCCGCGCCGTCACCGTCCGCGTCCCCAGCTTCAGCAGCAGACGCAGACCCGGCGTGCTCGGCGCTTCGGCGAACCACAGCAGCCTCGCCGAGAGCGTCCGCCCGATGCGCGCCGGATGCTCGGGCGAGGCCAGGACGTCGCCCCGCGAGACGTCGACCGGGCGGTCCAGCACCAGCGTCACGGCCTGGAGCGGCGCTGCCTCCGCCACGTCTCCGTCGACGCCCAGGATACGCGATACCGCCGCGTTCTGTCCGGCCGGCAGGATGCTGACCGTATCGCCGACCCGGATCGCGCCACCGGACACCTCGCCCGAAAGCCCGCGGAACGACGCATCGGGCCGGTTCACCCACTGCACCGCCATGCGGAACGGCGACACCTCCGCCGGTGCCACGGGAACCTGTTCCAGATGCTCCAGCAGCGTCGGGCCGTGGTACCAGGGGCACGAGCGCCCGCGTGCGACCACGTTCTCCCCGCTTAGTGCCGAGAGTGGAATCGTGACCACGCTCTCGAATCCCAGCCCGTCGCACAGCGCGCGCACCGCGTCGCCGATGCTGGCGGCGGCCGCCTCGCTCCACCCCGCCAGGTCCATCTTGTTGACCGCGACGACGACGTGGCGCACCCGGAGCATAGAGGCGACCAGCGCATGCCGCCTGGTCTGGGCAGTCGCTCCGGTTCTCGCGTCGACCAGAAGAACCGCGAGCTCCGCGGTCGAGGCGCCGGTCGCCATGTTGCGCGTGTACTGCTCGTGCCCCGGGGTGTCCGCGACGATGAAGCGCCGCCTCGGCGTGGAGAAGAACCGGTAGGCCACGTCGATGGTGATGCCCTGCTCGCGTTCCGCCGCCAGCCCGTCGACCAGCAGGGCTAGGTCCATCGCCTCGCCCTGGGTGCCATGCCGGCGCGAGGCGGTGGCGAGCGCCTCGACCTGATCGTCGGCAACCGCCTGCGTCTCCCATAGCAGCCGGCCCAGCAGGGTCGACTTGCCGTCGTCCACCGAGCCGCAGGTGATGAGCCGAAGCTGATCGCGCCCCTCGTAGGCGGCCACGAACACGTCCAGGTCGAACTCGGGCCGTTCCGGAGGTCCCTCCGGCGTCGCGTAGGACCCCGCCCCCAGGTCCATCAGAAATACCCCTCCTGCTTGCGTCGCTCCATCGACACCGCATCGGCATGGTCGACCGCCCGACCCGAGCGTTCCGACGTCCGCGTGCGCAGCGTCTCGCCGATGACCTCGGCCAGCGTCGTCGCCGTGCTCTCGACCGCGCTGGTCAGCGGATAGCATCCGAGGGTGCGAAACCGGACGCTGCGGGTGCGCACCGTCTCGCCCTCACGCGGCGCCAGCCGCGGATCGTCGACCATCAGCAGCGCGCCGTCGCGTTCGATCACCGGCCGCGGCGCCGCGAAATAGAGCGGGACCACGGGGATGTTCTCGGCATGGACGTACAGCCACACGTCGAGCTCGGTCCAGTTCGACAGCGGGAACACCCGAATCGTCTCTCCGGCCTGCTTGCGCCCGTTGTACAGCCGCCAGGGCTCTGGCCGCTGCCGGCGCGGGTCCCACTGGTGCCCCGCCGTGCGGAGCGAGAAGACCCGCTCCTTGGCCCGCGACTTCTCCTCGTCGCGACGTGCGCCTCCGAACG
The DNA here is from genome assembly GCA_964236535.1 of uncultured Acetobacteraceae bacterium. Lineage (GTDB taxonomy): Bacteria > Pseudomonadota > Alphaproteobacteria > Acetobacterales > Acetobacteraceae > CAXSEF01. Next base: position 24,810 of record CAXSEF010000039.1, on the reverse strand, counting down.
CCAGGTCGTAGCGATGCAGGTCCAGGGCTTGGCGCAGCGCCTGCGTCTTCATCACGTCGGTGTGCACGTCGGTCCCGTGGCTGATCGGCCCGACCCCGCGCGCCACGCCCTCGGCGTTGGTGTGCGTCACCAGGTCCAGCCCCAGGGCACGCACCCGGGCGTCGCGGAACGCGATCATCTCGCGGAACTTCCATCCCGTGTCGACATGCAGCAGCGGGAACGGCAGCCGGCCCGGCGCGAACGCCTTGAGGGCGAGATGCAGCAGCACCGACGAGTCCTTGCCGATCGAGTACAGCAGCACCGGGTTGGTACTTTCCGCCATCGCCTCGCGTAGGATGTGGATGCTCTCCGCTTCCAGCTGCCGCAGGTGGCTTATCGCCGCGCCCGGCGCCCGGCTCTGCGCCCCGCCGGCCGCGTGGGACGGCGTGGCCTTGTCCGCCGCCGCGCCGTTCCGAGTCGCCGCGACGGCCTCACGCATCGCCGGCGGCCCGGGATGCGCACCGGCCTGGCGCATCGCCCCCGCCGCGTCCCCCCGCTCCCCGATCTCCGGGTGCAGCACCCGCGCCATGATCGTCCCGGCCAGGCCCATCATGTCGTCTCCAGCACCGGCATCGGGACCGGCAGCCCCGGCCTCCTGTGCAGCCCGCATTCCTTGCGACCCTCGTCCTCCCACCACCAGCGTCCGGCGCGCTCCGGCTCGCCCGGCTGCACCGCCCGCGTGCAGGGCGCACAGCCGATCGACAGGAAGCCCCGCGCGTGCAGCGCGTTCACCGGCACCCGCTCGGCGGCGGCGTAACGCGCGACATCGTCGCGTGACCAGTCGGCCAAGGGTGCCGCCTTCACCACCCCGAACGCCTCGTCCCACATCGCGAACGGGGTCGCCTCGCGGGCCTCGGACTGGTCCGACCGCAGCCCGGTCACCCACAGCTCCGCCCCGGCCAGCGCCCGGCGCAACGGCACCACCTTGCGCACGCCACAGCAGCTCCGCCGCGCCTCAATCGTCTCGCGGAAGCCCTCGACGCCCTGGGTCTCGACCAGACCCGCCACCGCATCCGCATCCGGTGCCAGGCATGCCACCCGGAGCCCGTAGCGGCGCTCCGTCGCCGCCCAGACGTCCAGGGTCTCGGCGAACAGCCGCCCGGTGTCCAGAGTCGCGAGCCGGATCGTTCGCCCGCGCCCGGTGAACTCCGGGAGCGCCATCGCCGCTGCTGCGGCGTGCGTCAGCACCTGGTCCTCCAACCCGAAGCTCGTCGTCAGCACGATGCTGGAGGCGGCAGTGCGGAGCAGGGCCGCCATCCGCCCGACCAAGCCATCGGCGCACCGCAACGCCGTGTCGATTTCACCGCAGGAAAAACGTGGATTATTGACCGACACGAGAATTCTCCGTCCAGTGATGGTAATATGTCCGAAAGCCGCCAGGAGACAATGACCGCGTTCGGACCTGCGCCAGATCGAGCCGGAAAGCTGGGAGGCGCAGGCTCTGCCGGGAGCCACCAGGACAGGCGGACCCCAGGATTGGCTAACGGCGTCAATCCGTTGCACACCGAGACCACGTGCCGGCCGGATGCGGCGTTCCTGGGAAGACGCACCCAGACCTGCAGCCGCCGCAGGCCTCAGCCCGGAGGATTCCTGCGGAGAGGAACCGATGCTCCGCCCCGTCCACCCGCGCCAGCGGTACTGGCGTGCTGGATGTCGTCGGCGAACAGGACAACGAGCAAGCACGGGCCGAACGGCATCGGCGTGGTGCAAGCGGTCGCGCGATCGGTCCACCGGCGCTGTGTTTCGACCCCGAGGTGACGCCTGACCTCGCCGAAGGTGACCTCGATCGACCGGCAACGGACAAACCAGGCGAGCATGTCGGCAGGATCGACGTCGGTGTCCATGGCGAGCAGGGACCCGGGCTTGAAGCGGCCGGCCGGATCACGGACGAGCGGCCGGCGCAGCGGCACGACGGGTCTGCCGGGACGGCTCCGGACGGCGCACCCGGTGGCCGGTTCGGCCTGTCGCTCGCCGGCACCATGCCAGTGGGGCACGGTATGCAGCCGCCACGCGGTGGCGGGACCGGTCAACCGCTGCTGCGGTGTCGGCAGCCGGCCGCCGGTTCGCGGCGTCTGCCGACGCAGCGCGGCAAGCGTCGCGGCGCCGGTGCGAACAGGCAAGCGTCGAGCCGCAGGCGCGTCACCACGCAGGCACGGGAGCGGACCGCATCGAGCAGGCTGCGACCGCTGCAGATACCCATGTTCGCATTCCACGGGTCCATCGTGTCCTCCATGAGAGCTCAGCCTTCCCAGGGAACCAAACACAGGAAGAACCGATTCCTCGACCCTCGAAAATGCCGAAAATCGGGCTCAGAGAAAGCTTTCCAAGGGCCCCACCCTTCGGTGGGTTTGGGCAGAACCCTGCCTTGCCTGCTTCGGCCCGTGCGCAAGTCTCGTCTTCCTCCGGCGCCACCTTCGTCTCGGGAACGCTGTAGGTCCCGCTGAACCAACGTCCGAGGTCCACGTCGGCGCAGCGCCTGGAGCAGAACGGCCGCGCGTCGCGCATCGCTGGTCGGCCGCAGATAGGGCAGGGTGGGTCAGCCAAGTGCAGTCTCCATTGTCCACGCTCCCGGGGCCAGCACCGGGTCGCTGCGCAGGATCAGGGCCCGTCCGGCATGCCGTGCAAGGTCCCCCAGCGCGACCGGGTCGGCCTGCAGCGCTGCTACCACATCTGGGGCGGCGCGCAGCGCTCGCGCGACCGCCGGCTCCGCGGCGACCGCACGCGCCACCGTGCGCAGCGCCACAAGCCCGGCCGCGTGCGGCCCAGCCAGCACCTCGTGCAGCGGCGGGTGCACTCGGGCACGCACGATCTCGGCCAGCCCCAGCGTGGTGAAGCCCAACAGCCTGGCCCCGAGCGGGTCCACGGCGAGCGCCTTGGTCAGCGCCGGCCCCAGGCTCGCCCTGCGTTTGGCGGACAGTCCGGCGAGGTCGATCAGAATAGCGCCGGACAGATTGCGCAGTACGATCTGGCGAGCCAGCGCAGGCAGGGCGGCGCGGTTGGCCTCGCGCTGCGCGGCCGGCTTGGGGGTGCGCGCACTGCTGGCAGCGCCGCTGTCCACGTCGATCGCGACCAGCGCCGGGGTCGGATGGATGCTGGCGCGCAGCCCGCCCGGCAGCCACGCCTCGGCCGCAGCCAGCGCCTCGATCTCCGCCTCCAGCGCATCGTCGAACGCCCGCGCAGCAACCGATACGTCCGCGGCCCAGGATCGCACCTGTGCTGCGAGCACTGCGTCGTCGGTCACGATCGGTGCCGCGGGATGCGCCCATGCCAGCCGCTCCAGCGCGCCGGGTCCGCGCGCCACCAGCCTCACCTTGCCGCCATCGGCCTCTGCGTCCGCCTCGCTGAGCCGCGCAGAGAGCCGCGGCCCTTTGCCGCCCTGTGCCGCCCGCACCACCCGCACACCGAGCAGCGAGCCCTCTGCGAGCCCTGCCGCGCCGTCGCTGTCCGGCAGGAAGCCCTGCGCCTCGTCGCCGCCCAGCACCACGAAGCTGCCGGCCAGCGCCGGTCGACGTGCGGCGATCCGCCCGCGATGCAGATCGCCAACCCCGTTTGGCCTGCCCGGCCGCTCGACTGCGTAACGCAGCAGCACCGCACCCTGCACCAGCGCCACACGGGTCTCGCCCGGCGATGCGGCTGCGAGCAGGTGCAGACCGTTCGAGCTTGGATTGCTCAGGCTGCGCCGCCCACACGAAATGAGCGGCCAGGACGATGGGCCTGCTCGCCCAACGGGATCGGAATGCAACCGGCGGGTGACGTCGTGTCCTCGGGCATCTTGCCGGGCTGGCCTGGCCGGCTGCTGCGGTTTGGCAAGGTCAGCCTGGCGAGCGCGTCTGCGGGCGAGCACACCGATCCCTGGGATGTCGTCGCCATGGCCTCCGCCGCCGACGCAGCGTCAGGCAGCAAGGAAAGGGCGAAGACAATGGCGCTCGGGCGCATGAACTTCTCGGTGCGGCCTGCTCCGCGTCTGCCGCCCGTCTCACGGAGGAAATCACAAACCGTCTCCGGCGCGCAGTAACTTGCAGCGATGCATTCATCAGATTCCACAGTTCGACGCCGCTCGGTTCCCGACGGGCCGACCGGCGCCGGCTCGTGTGCAGAACCGGAACTCCATGCTGAGCGTGTCATGCCGTGGCGTTCGAATCCGGCACCCGGCTTCAGGGCCGCAGGTAGCCGCGCCCGCGCAGCAGTTGCGCCGTCTCGAACAGCGGCAGGCCGACCACGCCTGAATAGCTGCCGGAGAGAAAGCGGACGAAGCCTGCTGCCCGGCCCTGGATCGCGTAGCCGCCCGCCTTGCCCTTCCACTCGCCGCTTACGAGATAGGCTTCGATCTGCGCATCGGTGATCCGGTTGAACGCGACCACGCTGTCGCATAGCCGCTCGGCGCGCTCGCCCTCGGGTGCGACCAGGACCAGCGCGGTGAGCACATGGTGCCGGCGCCCGGACAGCAGCGCAAGGCACTGCCGAGCCTGTGCCTCGGTCTCCGCCTTGGGCAGGATGCGCCGCCCGACCGCGACCACGGTGTCGGCAGCCAGCACGAAGGCGCCGGGGCTAGAGGCGGCGTGCGCCTTTTGCCGGGCCATGCGCTCGACGTACAAGCGAGGGATTTCGTCGGGCTGCGGGTTCTCGTCGATGTCGGGGGCGACAACGTTGTCCGGCGCAAGGCCAAGCTGCGCCAGCAGTTGCAGACGGCGCGGGCTGGCGCTGGCGAGGATGAGCGGAGTGAAGCTTCTGCATGACGGGCCTGATGTCGCTTCGGCGGCGAACCCCGCAGCCTCTGCTTCAAGCGATCCGGTCTGAACCGGCCCTGTCTGGACGGGCCGCGCTTGATGCGGCACTGCCGGAGAGCGTCCAGCCTGACGTGCGCCCGCTTGAAGCGGACCTACTTGAAGCGGAATGTTATCCGGCCTTTGGACAGGTCGTAGGGCGTCATTTCGACGTTCACCCGGTCGCCGGCCAGGACCCGGATACGGTTCTTGCGCATTTTGCCGCTGGTATGCGCCAGGATCGTATGCTCGTTGTCTAGCTTCACGCGAAACATGGCATTAGGCAGCAGCTCCATCACCATTCCGCTGAACTCGATCATGTCTTCTTTGGACATCGATATCCTTGGATAGCCGTAAGACTGGGTTTCGGGCCGGAACATGATGACACCGCCAAGCCGGGTCAAGCGCGTTGCCCGCGAGGGCAGGTCCGCGTCCGGACGTATGTCGTTCCGGGTGAACCGCTACTGGCCCAGCCGCACCGCCACGCTGCGCGCATGGGCTCCAAGCCCCTCCGCATCCGCCAGCGCTATCGCCGCGGGGCCGATCCGCGCCAGCGCCGCTTGGTTCGCCGCCACCCAGGTCGTGCGCTTGAGGAAATCGAACACCGACAGCCCCGATGCGAACCGCGCAGTCCGCCCGGTCGGCAGCACATGATTCGGACCCGCCACGTAGTCGCCGAGCGCCTCCGGGCACCACCGCCCGAGGAACGCCGCACCGGCGTGGCGAATCCGCGCGAACAGCGCCTCGGGCTCGGCCACCATCAGCTGCAGATGCTCTGGCGCTAGCCGATCGCACAGTGCCGCAGCCTCATCCAGTCCACGCGCCACGATCACCGCGCCGTGGTTGTGCCAGCTGGCCCCTGCGATCGCCGCTCGCGGCAGCATCAGCAGCTCCGCCGCCACGGCGGCCACCACCTGGTCGGCGAACCCGGCATTGTCGGTGATCAGGATCGACTGCGCCGACTCATCATGCTCCGCCTGCGCCAGCAGGTCGATCGCCACGTGACGCGGGTCGTTGTCCGCATCCGCGATCACTACCACCTCGGACGGTCCGGCGATCCCGTCGATGCCGACGCGGCCGAACACCTGGCGCTTGGCTTCCGCGACGTAGGCGTTGCCCGGGCCCACGATGCGGTCCACCGGGGGGATCGTCGCCGTCCCCCATGCGAGTGCGGCCACCGCCTGCGCCCCGCCCACGCGATACACCTCGCTGACTCCGGCCCGTCGCGCTGCCGCCAGCACCAGCGGGTTCAGTATGCCGCCGGGGCAGGGGACACACATCGCGATCCGCGCCACGCCGGCCACCCGCGCCGGGATCGCGTTCATCAGCACGGAAGACGGATAGACGGCCTTGCCGCCTGGAACGTACAGCCCGACCGCATCCAGTGCGTTCCAGCGCATCCCGAGCCGCACGCCCGCATCGTCCACGGTTTCCAGATCGGCCGGGAGCTGCATGCGATGGAACGCCTCGATCCGCTCTGCGGCCAGATCTAGTGCCGCCGCCAGCTCTGGTGCCACGCCTGCCGCCGCCGCGTCGATCTCGTAGGCCTGGACCCGCAGCGCCGCCGGCGCCAGCTCCAGCCGGTCGAAACGCGCCGTGTACTCGCACAGCGCCGCGTCACCGCGGGTCCGGACATCGGCGATGATGACGCGGACCGCGTCGTCCACCCGCGCCGTGGTCTCTCGCGCCTGGTCGAGCAGCGCTGCGAACTGTCGCTCAAATGCCGCGTCAGCCGTGTGCAGACGGATCATCGGCGCTCCGGAGAAAAACGTGATCCAGTCCAGAGGCGCTGCCCCTGTGCCCCGCCAGGGCAAGGCTGGCTAAAGGTTCCGGTGCCTTGCTTGGGCCGCTGGAATGGCCAGACCAGGGGAGCCGCCCTCGACCGGCTTTCTGACAGACGGGTTCCAGCGGCTCGGCCCTTGGCGGGACCAGAGAGCAGAGCCGTTTGCCTTGCTGGCTGCTTCAAGGTGCTACCGCCTCGCGAAACCGGGAAACCCAGGCGCCCACCTGCTCCGGCCTGGTCTTCAGCGCCGTGCGATTGACGATCAGCCGGCTGGTCACGTGCGCGATTACCTCGGTCTCGCGCAGACCGTTCGCCTTCAGGGTCGAGCCCGTCTGCACCAAGTCCACGATCAGCCGGCACAGTCCAAGCCCCGGCGCCAGCTCCATCGCCCCGTTCAGGTGCACGACCTGTGCATGCACGCCGCGCGCCGCGAAGTGCCGTCGCGCGATCGCAGGGTATTTCGTGGCCACACGGACGTCGGACCAGCGGAGTGGATCGTCGCTGCCAGCGGTGGTCACAAGCTCCGCCACCGATACCCGGCACGCCCCGATGCCCAGGTCGAGCGGGGCATAGATCTCGGGATAGTCGAACTCCATCAGCACGTCGGCGCCGCAGATGCCGAGCTGCGCCCCGCCATAGGCGACGAACGTCGCCACGTCGAACGAGCGGACGCGCACCACGTCGAGCAGCGGATCGCTGGTCTCGAAGCGCAGCCGCCGGCTGTCCTCGTCCATCATGTCGGCCGCTGGCACTACGCCGGCACGCGCCAGCAACGGTCCGCACTCGCCCAGGATGCGGCCCTTCGGCAGTGCCAGCACCAGCTTCGCGTCGGCGTCCGGAGGCGGCGCGGCGATCGGAGAAACGATGGTCATGCGACGGTTCCGGCAACAGGCCATCGCTTCCTATCACCGGCCGAACGGGGATAGCCAGGGAGCTTACCCGGCAGAGCGGCGCTGCCGGGCAACGAGCGGCCAGCAGTTCCCGGGCGACTCTCTGACGATGGCTGCTCAGGTTCGTGGCAGGGCCTCTCGGCATGAAGCGGAGATTTGCTTGACGACACCCTCCTGAAGCACCGGGCTACGCTGCCAGCGCGTACCCGCAAGCCGAACCGTATCAGCTGCAAGCGGCTGAGCGTCGTATGTTGGCCATCGAGCAGGAGTTACAGGAGCTGGGCTACGACGTCGCGCCCAGGCCACGTTGCACGGCCAGACCACATTAAACGAACAGGGCGCGGTTGCCGGTTCACGCGAGCCGCTCGATCTCCGCCCCGCACGCCGCGAGCTTTTGCTCCACAGCCTCGTAGCCGCGGTCAAGGTGATAGATTCGGCTCACCACCGTCTCCCCCTGCGCGGCCAGGCCCGCCAGCACCAGCGACACCGAGGCCCGCAGGTCCGTCGCCATCACCTGCGCGCCCTGCAGCGCGCCCACCCCGCGCACGATTGCCGACGCGCCGTGCACGTTGATCCGCGCGCCCATGCGGTTCAGCTCCGGCACATGCATGAACCGGTTCTCGAAGATGGTCTCGGTCACCATCGACGCCCCGTCGGCCACCGACATCAACGCCATGAACTGCGCTTGCATGTCGGTCGGAAAGCCCGGGTAGGGCTCGGTCATCGCGTCCACGCCATGCAGCCCGCCAGTACGGCGCACCACGAGCGAATTGCCTTCCTCGTCCATTTTCACGCCCGCCTCGCGCATCGTCCGCGCGACCGCGCCAAGATGCGCGACCCGCCCGCCCTCGAGCCGCAGTTCGCCCCCGGTGATTGCCGCGGCGCACGCATAGGTGCCGGTCTCGATGCGGTCGGCGACAATGCGGTGTTCGCCTCCGGGTAGGCTGCGCTGCCCGTCCACCACCAGCCGCCCGGTGCCCACGCCCTCGATGCGCGCGCCCATCGCAATCAGGCAGCGGCAGAGGTCCTCGATCTCCGGCTCCAGCGCCGCGTTCGCGAGCACCGTTCGTCCATCGGCCAACGAGGCCGCCATCAGCAGGTTCTCCGTGGCGCCGACTGACGGGAACGGCAGCACGATCTCCGCCCCGCGCAGTCCACGCGGCGCTTCCGCCTGCACGTAGCCGCCTTCCAGGCGGATCACCGCGCCCATCTGCTCCAGGCCCTTGAGGTGCAGGTCCACCGGCCGGGTGCCGATCGCGCAGCCGCCTGGCAGCGACACCCGCGCCTCGCCCATGCGCGCCAGCACCGGCCCCAGCACCAGGATCGAGGCGCGCATCTTGCGCACGATTTCGTAGGGCGCCTCGGTGCTGGTGATCGGGCCGCCCAGCGACAGCGTCCGTCCCTGGCCCAGGTCGTCCACCGCGATGCCGTGCTGCGCCAGCAGCGCCGCCATCATCGCTACGTCGGCGAGCTGCGGGACGTTGGACAGCACCAGGCGGCCGTCGGTCAGCAGCCCGCACGCCAGCAGCGGCAGCGCCGCGTTCTTGGCCCCGCCGATAACGATGCGGCCGGAAAGCGGGCGGCCACCGCGGATGCGGATACGGTTCATGGCTCATCACTCCTCAGCAGGCCGGCTACAGGCCGGCTCGGGCGCGGGAAGCCAAGCGCAGCAGGGCCAGCGGCCCTTTCTCTGGCCTTGCTGCGACCCGAGGCCCCGGACCCACACACATAAGCCAAGCGGCACGTTGTCCCGCGACGTGTCGCAGCGCTGAAAAGCAGGCCGGTCCAGGGGTGCTGCCTCTGGCAGGTCCAGGGCGGCGCCCCGGCCTGGCTTTCCGGCCCTCAGAGGCGCGGCAGCGCCACCCCCCGCTGGTGCATGTATTTCCCGGCGCGGTCGGCATAGCTGATCTCGCACGGGCCCGCGCCCTGCAGGAACAGGAACTGGCAGATGCCCTCGCCGGCGTATATCTTGGCCGGCAGCGGCGTGGTGTTGCTGATCTCGATCGTGACCTGCCCCTCCCACTCGGGTTCCAGCGGGGTCACGTTGACGATGATCCCGCAGCGCGCATAGGTCGACTTCCCGAGACAGATCACCAGCACGTCGCGCGGCACCCTGAAGTACTCGATGGTGTGGCCGAGGGCAAAGCTGTTTGGCGGGATGATGCACACCGGCCCGTGCCGGGTCACGAAGCTGTCCTCGCTGAACGCCTTGGGGTCCACGACGGCGCTGTCGACGTTGGTGAAGATGCGGAACTCGTCGGCAACCCGAGCATCGTAGCCGTAGGACGACAGGCCGTGGCTGATCACCCCTTCGCGCTGCTGGCGGGGCGAGAACGGCTCGATCATTTGCCTCTGCTGCGCCATGTCGCGGATCCAGGTGTCAGGCATCACGGGCATGGTCGGGGTTCCTGGCCGCTGGTCCACGCGGGCGGCCCGTCTAGACCAGCGGCTGCAGCATCGCAAACCCGGCCGCAGGCCGCGGCACCGGACGCGGATGTAGCGACCCGCGATAACAGCCTAGTCCCGCGGGGGCTCCGGGTCGGCCTGCCTGTCGTCCGTGCGCGCTCTTGCCTGCTGCTTGCGTCGGCGCAGGTTCTCGCGCAGTGCGGCAGCCTCGCGGGCTTTGCGCTCACGCAGGGCCTGCTCGGCGGCGGGTGTGAGCGCAGCGCGCTTCAGCGTGGTCATGGCCCAGCATGGCCCGACGGCGCGCCCTCGCGCAATGCCGCCGCGAGCGCCCACACGCTGCTCCGACGACCCGGTCGACACACCTGCGGACGCGGCCGTTTCCAATGGCCGAACAGCCGTGCCCGGAACAGCCGGAAGAGTCGCCGGCGCGGCCGCGACCCTGCCGGCGGAGCCAAGATCGACGAGCTGCGCGGCAGCGGGCCCTGGCGGCGCGGTCCCGTTGCACCCGGCGGTTGCAGGCTTCTCGCGCTCGTCAGGTAACGTTGCTACATAGCCGGTGACGGGACGGCACCGGCGAGCCGGGCAAGGCCTGCTGATCTCCGGTGGACCACCGGCACTCCACCGCCGCACGCGAGCGACAGACACGGATGGGTTCACGAGCATGAAGATCGGCATCGTCACCGCGCGCGTTGGCCACAATGATGGTCAGGGACGAGTCAACTGGGAGATCGCTGCGGAGGCGCTGCGCCAGGGCCATGACGTGCGGCTGTTCTCGGAGCACGTCGATGACGGGCTCGGCGAGCGCGGCCTAGATCGCCACGTGATGGTCCCGCCGTCCTGGCTGCCCTCGCGCCTGTTGCGCGACCAGGTGTTCGCGCTGCGCAGCCGCAGCCAGATCGCGCGGGCGGCCAACGCCTGCGACGCCGTGCTGTCGAACGGCTTTGCCACCTGGATGCGCAGCGACGTCAACGCGGTCCACTTCGTGCACGGCTCCTGGCGCCAGTCACCGCACCACCCCTGGCGGCTGCACAAGGACGCGCGCACCTTCTACGCCGCCGCCTATAGCCGGCTGAACGCCACCCTGGAACGAGTCGCGTTCCGTCGGTCCACCACGATGGTCGCGGTCTCCGCCAAGGTAGCCGGCGAGCTCGCAAGGATCGGCGTGCCCCCGGCGCGGATCGTGACGATCACCAATGGCGTCGACACCGCGGAGTTCCATCCCGGTGCCGCCGAGCGCGCCCGCTTCGGCCTGCCGGTAGACGTTCCGCTCGCCTTGTTTGCCGGCGACCTGAAATCGCCGCGCAAGAATCTCGAGACGGTGCTGCGCGCGCTTGTCGACGTGCCCGAGCTGCACTTGGCGGTTGCCGGCCGCATCGAAGGTTCCGCATCGCCGGCGCAGGCCGAGAGCCTCGGAGTCGCGTCGCGGGTGCACTTCATCGGCTTCCAGCGCGACATGCCCGCCCTGATGCGCTCGGTCGACCTGTTCGCCTTTCCCTCGCGCTACGAGGCCTGTTCGCTGGTGCTGCTCGAAGCGCTGGCGAGCGGCCTGCCCGTTGTCACCGCATCGAGCGCGGGCGGTGCCGAGCTCATCACGCCCGATGTCGGTGTGGTGCTGGAAGACAGCGACGACCATCGCCGTCTTGCCGACACCCTGCGCGCCCTGGTGACGGACCCCGCCGAGCGATCCGCAATGGGTGCGCGCGCCCGCGCCGTGGCGGAACACCACAGCTGGAGCGGTATGGCGCAGCGCTACATCGGGTTGCTCGAAGCGGCGGCGGCAGCACGCAACGCTTCTGCGGCCCGCTGACCCAACGCTAGCGGCGCCTCCTCGCGAGCCGGAGTGCCGCGCGGTGCTGCGGCCTGCCTGGACCGATGCGGCGTGGTGCGGTGATGCACCGCGTTCAGGGGCAGTTCAGCACGTGTTCATGCCGCCTGGCACCAGGCGGCCAATCAACCACCGGCGGGAAACAAGATGGGCAGGCTGATTTCCGGCCCCGCGCTGGTGCTGCTGGAGGGGATTGAACTCTCGACCTCTCCCTTACCAAGGGAGTGCTCTACCACTGAGCTACAGCAGCGCCCCGACGCGGGGACGCGTTCTCGTAGGGGTTGCGTGTCGCGCGTGCAAGGACTGTTTCCGCCGTCTGCAGAGGTCGAGCCACCCTGCCAGGCAGCCCGCTAGCGCAAGCCGGGCGCAGCAGAGACGGCGCCGCGTGGTCGGGGGTACACCAGTCGCGCCAGCCCAAATTTCCGGCCGATCACGCCGCTTCGGCGGTTGAGAAACCTTGACGTGCCGCAATCACGCTGTCAGTCCCGCCGCAGCGCCCTGGTGGGCCATGCCGGCGGTAGCCGCGCGGCATTACACCACCGACACGCCGGAGACGCCGATGTCGCACCCAGGCCTGAAGATCACGCATTTCGAGGACCGCTCGGGGCCGGACGACTACGTCTTCGAGGTGTGGGACCCGCAGCGCGCTGCCTATGAGCGCCATCCCGGTCTCGACGCAGCGCTGGAACGGGTTGGTCAGCTGGCCCAGCAGGTGCACGAGATGTGGGTTGCCAAGGATCCGGCGCTCGGCACCCTGCGCGATCCGCCAAGCGTGGCCGACGACACCGAATTCGCCGAGCTGCGCGTCTCCGCCCAGGCCAACCGCCACTACGACGTGCGGAGCTTCGACAATACAGAGTGGACGCACTTCATCGGCTACATCTCGCAGGCGGCGGCATACATCAGCGGCGAGGTCGGTTACGTGATCCCGGTGCAGGCGGTGCCGGTGCAGCCACCCGCCCGGACGCAGTCACGCACCCGGAGCTGAGGCAAAGCCGGGTTGCCAATCGATCGGTGAAAACGGCGCCGCGGAGGCAAGCAAGGCTGGGCTCTGCTCAGACCCGCCAAAAGCCGGGACCGATGGACACCGACTTGTTCAGGCCGGCGGCACAATTCCTCTTGCGTGCCGCAGGGCCTTTTCATGGATGGGTCCTGGGCCTTGGGTCCCGGCGGCTTCCCGCCTTGATCGAGGGGGCAGGCCCCTTGGGCTTGCTACCCCTGCGCCACGTCCGCGATCCGCGCCAGCGACTCCTCCCGTCCTAGCGCCGCCAGTGTCGCGTCGATCCCTGGACTCGTAGTGCTTCCGGTCAGCGCCGCCCGCAGCGGCTGCGCCACCTGGCGCAGTTCGCGCCCGCCCCGCTCGGCGAAGTCTCGCAGCGCCGCGTCGATCGCAGGCGCCGTGAAGTCGGTGGTCCCAAGCGCCGGGCCGACCTCGCCAAGCATAGCCCGCGCCTCCGCCGTCAGCAGAACGGCTGCCTTCGAATCCGGCACGATCGGTCGCGTACGCGCCAGGAACGCGGATGCTTCGGCCAGCTCCGCCAGCGTGCGCGCTCGCTCCTTCAGCCCCGGCATCAACGTGTTCACCCGCATAGCTGTCTGCACCGCGACCTTGCCCCCGGACACCTCCGCCTGGGCGTGCAGCCGCCGAAGCACCTCGGCCGTCAGCCGATCGTCGTCGGCCTGACGCATGTACACCCCGTTCAGGTGTCCAAGCTTGGCGTAGTCCATCCGGCTCGCCGCCCGCCCCACGCCGTCAAGGTCGAACAGCGCCATCGCTTCCTGGCGCGACAGCACCTCGGCGTCGCCATGCCCCCAGCCGAGCCTGAGCAGATAGTTGCACAGCGCCTCCGGCAGATAGCCCTGCTCGCGGAACTCCAGCACGCTCACCGCCCCATGCCGCTTGGAGAGCTTCGCCCCGTCGGCCCCGTGGATCAGCGGGATGTGCGCGAACGCCGGGCGCGCCCAGCTCATCGCCTCGAACACCTGGATCTGGCGGAAGGTGTTGGTCAGGTGGTCGTCGCCGCGGATCACGTGGCTGATCGCCATGTCGTGGTCGTCGCACACCACGGCGTGGAGATAGGTCGGGCTGCCGTCCGAGCGCAGCACGATCATGTCATCCAGCTCGGCGTTGGCCACCCGGACTTCGCCCTGGACCAGGTCATGCAGCACCGTCTCGCCGGCCATCGGCGCGCGCAGCCGAATCGTGAACGGCGCGCCTGCTCCCGCCTCGGCCGGGTCACGATCCCGCCAGCGTCCGTCATAACGCGGCGTCCGTTTCTCGCGGACCGCCCGCTCGCGCATCTCGCGCAGCTCGTCCGCGGTGCAGTAGCAGCGGTAGGCATGCCCGCTTTCCAGCATCGCGTGCGCCACCTCGACGTGCCGCGCCGCCCGCGTCGACTGGAACACCGGCGCCTGATCCGGCGACAGGCCAAGCCAGTCTAGCCCCTGCAGGATCACGTCGACTGCCGCCTGGGTCGAGCGCGCCTTGTCGGTGTCCTCCACGCGCAGCAGGTATTCGCCACCGTGGTAACGGGTGAACAGGTAGTTGAACAGCGCGGTCCGTGCACCGCCGATGTGCAGCAGGCCGGTGGGCGAGGGGGCAAAACGGGTGCGAACGGTCATCGTCCGACTGTAGCAGGCCGGCGGACCGCGTCACCCCAACGGCCCGCCGGAGCCGTGTCGGCCAGCAAGGCCGGAGGCTCTGCCTCTGCACTCCGCCAAAGGCTAGCCTTCGGACTTTCCGTACTTAGGTCATGATCTGGGAAGAGCCGAGCCTTGCTTCCTGATCTTGTCGTTGCCGCCCGCTCCGGCGGTAACGCTGGCGCTCCCGCTGCGCCCGACGTAGACCTGCGGTTGTGCAGACACAAGGTGTCTCCCTCGGGTGCAAGACGGGCCACCGTGCGCTGGCCTGGCACGTTCCGTCAGCCGCGCAAGTCGGCGCCGGGGGGCGCGACCTGCTGCATGCCTGGATGGCGGCCGAGCAGGGGCGTTTCGTGCTCTGGCTGCCGGTTTGTCTGGGCGCTGGGGTGCTGACGTATTTTTCCGCCCTGGCCGAGCCGCCGGCCTGGGTTGCCCCTGCCGGCCTGCTTGCCGCTCTCCTTGCCGCGGTGGCGGGCTGGCGGCGTCCGGTTCCGCGTGCCGCGGGCCTTGCCGCGTTGCTGGCGGCGGCGGGGCTCGGGGCCGGGCAGCTGGCCACGCGCCGTGCCCTGCCGCTGGCAGCACTTCCGACGCGTGCGGTCTCGGTCGTGGGCGTGGTGCTCGGCATGGAAGTCCTGCCGGACGGGTGCCGCATCACCCTGGCCGACGCACGGCTCGGCGACAGCCCGCCGCTCGCCCGCACGATCCGGATCCGCTTGCGCCCTGCCAGCGACAAGCCGGCCGGGACCACAAGCCCCGACCCGGCCGCCGCCGCCCCGCGCGCCGCCACGCCCCGCGCCGCCACGCCCCCGGTTGCGGTCACATCCGGGTCCGCAGGCATCCAGGATGGTGCCAGGTCTAGTTCGCGGCAGTCCGCGCCTTGCGACGTCACCGGCCTGCATGCCGGCGACATGATCAGCCTCCGCGCGCTGCTGCGCCCACCCGCCCCTCCACTCTGGCCCGGCGCACGCGACGCTCAGCGCGAGGCATACTTTGCCGGCACCGCCGGCAGCGGCGTCGCCCTTGGCCCCGTCGCCATCCTGGCGACCACGCCGCCCGACAGCTGGGCCCGCTGGTGGCAGTCGGTTCGCGACCGTATCGCCGCGCGCATCCTCGTCGACATTCCGGGACCGCGCGGCGCCATCGCCGCCACCATGCTCACCGGTGCCGGCAGCGCGATCCCCGAGCCCGACCGCGCCGCCTTCCGCAACTCCGGCCTTGCCCACCTGCTCGCCGTTGCCGGGCTGCACATCGGCATTGTCATGGGGCTGGCGATGTCCGCTGCCCGCATCGGCCTGGCACTCTGGGAATATGCCGCCCTGCGCTGGCCGACCCGCCAGATCGCGGCGCTTGCGGCCCTCGCGGCAGGCGGCGGCTACGCGCTGCTGACCGGCATCCATCTGCCGATCCTTCGCGCCTTCGCCATGGCGAGCCTTGTCACGCTCGGGCTGATGCTGGGCCGGCGCGCCGTCTCGCTGCGTGGCCTCGCGTTTGCGGCCACAGCCCTCCTCCTGCTTCAGCCGCAGGAGATCATGGGCGTCAGCTTCCGCATGAGCTTCTCCGCCGTCCTTGCGTTGATCGCCGGCTACGAGGCCGCGCGGCCCTGGCTGACCCGGCTGCGCAACGGCGACGACGCGCCCGGCCTGCCCCGGCGCACCGTCTCGCACTTGGTGGCGCTGGCCTTCACCAGCCTGCTAGCCGGGACCGCGTCCGCACCCTTTGCCGCCGCTGCCTTCGGCCAGGTCCAGCTCTACTTCATCGTCGCCAACATGCTCGCCGTGCCGCTGACCGCGATGTGCGTCATGCCCGCAGGCCTGCTCGGCCTCGCGCTGATGCCGCTGGGCCTCGAACAGCTTGCCTTCCTGCCGATGGGCTGGGGTGTCGACGCCATCCTGTGGGTCGGCCGCACCGTGTCGTCCTGGCCCGCCGCGACGCTCGGGGTCCCGCATATCCCGGACGCGGGCCTCATGCTCGTCACGCTGGGTCTCGCCTGGCTCGGCCTGTGGCGCTCGTCCCTGCGACTCGCCGGAATCGCTCTCCTGGCCGCCGGCCTGGCCTCGCCGCTGGTCTCGCGCGCGCCCGATTTGGTGGTCTCGCCGGACGCCCGCGTTGTCGCCATCCACGCAGGCGGCCGGACGTTCGCGCAGTCCGCAGCGGGGGGCACGCACGAGCAGGAGGACTGGACCCAGCTCTGGAACGCCGCCCCGCAGCCGCTTCCCGACGAGGGCGAGCCCGCAACGGGCCTGCGCTGTGACCCCGACCAGTGTGTGCTGACGCGCGGCCCGCTCTCGGTGGCGCTGGTGCGGCCCGCCACCCGTCCGCAATGCGGCGCGCAACTGCTGGTCTCCGCCTCGCCGCTTCGGGAGGCCTGCCCCGGCGAGCCGCACATCGACCGCTTCACCGTCTGGCGCGAAGGTTCGCAGGCGGTCTGGCTGAATGCCGCGGGCGTGCGCGTCGTCTCGGACCGTGCGACACGGGGCAGCCGTGCCTGGATCCCGGCCGCACCCGGCTTCCGGACGATCGCGCTGCCTCAGGCCGAAGCGGAGTAGCCACGAAGGGGCCACGCACGATGATCCGGACCATCACCCCGTCACGCGCGCCAGCCGCGCCGCCAAGGCTGTAAACCGACAGCAGCATCTGCACCGGTCGTGACCCGGCCACGTAGCGCGTCGCCTCACGCCAGCGTCCCGCCTACGGATCGGGCACCACAAGACCCAAGTGGCCGGGCAGCCGCACCACCGTCGCGGCCACGGTGCACGGCAGCATTAGCGAACCCATACCGGAACGAATACCCGTAGCTTGGCCCTGAGCTGCGCCACCGTCGGGCCGCCATCCTGGCGAAAGCCCGACTCGCGTCGTATTCCGGCCAGGAAGCACAGCATAGCACCGGCCAGGCCGCCTCTGAGCCGGACTGCGACGGTCTCCGGTCCGCCGGTCAGCATAAAGGCCGCCAGCGCCGGCCACGATCGGTGGCATCGCCACAGGCCAGGAACAGGTTCACCTAGAACATGCGCCGCCGCCTCGCCATCGTCCAGCCGGTTGCAGGCGATGTCTGCTGCCGACCAACGATCACCCGCTCGGGCTGTCGTCCCGCCAGTCCCCTGTTTCCTGCAAGGCGCCCGCTCAGCTGTAGCTGCGCAGCAGCCCAACCAGACGCCCTTGCACCTTCACCCGATCGCCCGGGTAGATCTGCGTCTCGTGCTTGGCATTGGCCGGCTCAAGGGCGATGGAGCTGCCGCGCCGCCGCAACCGCTTCAGAGTGACCTGTTCCTCATTGACCAGAGCGACAACAATCTGCCCGGTCTCCGCCGCCTCTCCCTTGCGGATGAGCACCGTGTCACCGCTCAGGATCCCGGCCTCGATCATCGAGTCGCCGTCAACCTCAAGTGCGAAGTGCTCGCCGGTGCCGAGCAGCGCCATCGGCACCTCCACCAGGCAGCCGTTGTCGCGCAACGCCTCGATCGGCATGCCGGCCGCGATCTTGCCGTACAGGGGCAGCTGCACGGCCACCGCGCCGTCCGCCACGCGCACGCCGGCCAGCCGCGCCGTGAAGTCGCCGTGGATCACGTTCGGCGTGAATGCCGCGACATCCCCGGCAACCCCTGCGACGTCCGTCCGCTCGGTCGCGCCGGCTTCGGCGCGCAGCGCCAGCGCGCCTGCACCCTGCGCCATGCCCTCCGGCCGGCGCATCACCTCGAGCGCTCTGGCTCGGTGATGGCGACGCCGCAGGAAACCACGTTCCTCCAGCGCCGAGATCAGACGGTGGATGCCCGACTTCGAGCGGAGCTGCAGTCCCTCCTTCATCTCCTCGAACGACGGCGAGAACCCGGTCCGCTGAAGGTGCTCGTCGATGAAGATCAGCAATTCATGTTGCTTGCGCGTCAGCATGGCCCTGCCCCAACCAGAAATCAAAACCAGACCCGCCGCCCATACGGCGCGACGCCAGCATGGAACAAACTGTAAACCTGATCGATGTTCTAATTAGGTTCCGCGACCGGCGTCAAGATGCCGGCCGTAGGACGGAGCAGGTAGGGCCGGAGGGTCTGCCTATGAACTCCACCGGCGGCAGCGTCCCTGGACCGGCCTTCGAAAGCAGAGGCGTCCGGACCGCATGCGGTCGAAACCGTTCGCTGGTAGATTCAGCAGGCTTGCCGTGAGCGGAGTCCGGGAGAGCCTTGGCCTTGCTCGCTGCTCACAAGGCCGGGTCGAGCCGGATCACCTCCACCGTGGCGCCCGCCTCCAGCGCCGGCGCATGCGGCGCCCGGAGCAGCAGCGCATCGGCCCGTGCCAGCGCCGCCAGCATTCCCGAGTCCTGCACGGTATCCGGCGTCACCACCAGCCCGTCGGGCCCGTCCTGCAGCGACGCGCGCAGGTGATCCGCCCGGTGGTCGTTCGCCCGCATCGCCACCCCAAGTCGCGCCCGCACTGTCGGCGGCCCCCATCCACCGCCGCCCAGCAGCACCCGCAATGCCGGTGCCAGGAACAGGACGCTGCACACCAGCGACGACACGGGATTGCCTGGCAGCCCGAGCACCTTGACGTCGCCCATCAGCCCCGCCATCAGCGGCTTGCCGGGCCGCATCGCCACCCGCCAGAACCCGGTGCGCATCCCGCGCGCGGTCAGTGCCGCATGCACCAGGTCGTGGTCGCCCACGCTGGCCCCGCCGATGGTCACCAGGATGTCGTGCCCGGCCACCGCGTCTGCCGCCGCCTCCAGCGACGCGCGATCGTCGCGCGCGATCGGCAGCAGCACCGGCTCCGCACCACATGCCCGCACCAGCGCCGCGATCGCGTGGCTGTTCGACGACACGATCGCGCCCGGCCCGACCGGCTCGCCCGGCATGACGATCTCGTCGCCTGTCGCCAGGATGGCCACCCGCGGCTTGCGATGCACGGCAAGCCAGGGATGGTTTGCCGCCGCTGCCAGCCCGACGTCGCGCGCCCCCAGCCGCCGCCCGCGCCCCAACACGACGTCGCCCGCAGCGAAATCCTGCCCCATCGGGCGGATGTGGCGCCCCGAACGTGGCGCCTCGTCAACCCGCACCAGCCCGCCCTCCCGCGCCGCCCCTTCCTGCAGCAGCGTCGCGTCCTCCTGCAGCAGCACGGTGTCCGCGCCGCGCGGCACCAGGCTGCCGGTGAACAGCCGCACCGCCTGGCCGACATCCACCACGCCGGTCCAGGGATGCCCGGCCGGCGCCGCCCCCGTCACCCGTAGCACCGCGCCCTGCGTGGCGTCCGCCGCCCGTAGCGCGTAGCCGTCCATCGCCGACACGTCCCCCGGCGGGTTGGTCAGCCGCGCCACCACGTCCTGCGCCAGCACCCGGCCCCAGGACTCGCTCAGCCCCACGATCTCGGGCGGTGTCGGCTGCAGGCCGTCCAGCACCTGCGCCCGCGCCTGCTCGACCGTGATCATGTCCGCCATTGTAACACCCTGTCCGTTCGCGACACGCGCAACGCCGGCCGGCGTAATGGTCGCGCGGCATGCAGCGGCAACCCTGGCAAGTCGCGCCCGCATGGACCCGTCGACCGCACCCGCCGTTTTGGGCGATGCCGGAGCTCAGCCCTGGCTGAACTCGCCCGACTTGCCGCCCGCCTTGTGCACGATGCGCAGCCCGTCCACCCGCATCGCGCGGTCCACCGCCTTGAGCATGTCGTAGACTGTGAGCGCCGCCACCGACACTGCGGTCAGCGCCTCCATCTCCACCCCGGTCCGCCCGGTGGTGCGCACCGTCGCGGCGATCTCGATGCCCGGGCTTGGCCCGGTAAAACCACCCGCATCGTCCACGGCTTCCAGCTCCAGCGACACCGAGCTGATCGGCAGCGGGTGGCACAGCGGGATCAGCTCGGCGGTCCGCTTGGCCGCCATGATCCCCGCCAGCCGCGCGGTGCCCAGCACGTCGCCCTTCTTCGCCCCGCCCTCGCGCACCAGACGCAGCGTCGCCGGCTGCATCGATACCCGAGCCCGTGCGGTTGCGGTGCGTGCCGTCTCGGACTTGCCGGACACGTCGACCATCACCGCCTGGCCTTGCGCGTCGAAATGCGTGAGCCTGCCCGGCCGCACCGTTTGCGGGTTGCCAGCGTCCGCCATGTCGCCGCCGGCGCCGCCGGCCACCCCGGGCGGCAGCGACCCGACGCCGCCCGCGCCCGGCTTCTCCTCATCCATCTTGTCCCATTCCCCACTCATGCGCCGAGCAGCATCCGGGTCGCCGCACCGACATCCGCGTGCCGCAGCAGGCTTTCGCCCACCAGGAAGCAGCGCGCGCCCGCCCGCTCGAGCCGCAGCACGTCCGCGTGTCCGCCAATCCCGCTTTCGGCCACCATCGTCCGCCCGGCCGGCACCAGCGCCGCCAGCGCCTCCGTCGTCGCGAGGTCGGTCTGCAGCGTGCGGAGGTCGCGGTTGTTCACCCCGATCATCGGCGTGCGCAGCAGCAAGGCCCGCTCGAGTTCGATGGGATCATGCACCTCCGCGAGCACATCCATTCCCAGCCCGATCGCCGTCGCCTCCAGCTCCGCCGCCTGCGCGTCCGACAGCGCCGCCAGGATCAGCAGCACGCAGTCTGCCCCCATCGCCCGGCTCTCGACGATCTGCCACGGGTCAAGCATGAAGTCCTTGCGCAGTACCGGCAGCGTCACTGCCGCCTGCACCGCCACCAGGTGTGCGGGCTCCCCGCCGAACCAGGGCCAGTCGGTCAGCACCGAAAGGCACGCGGCGCCCCCTGCCGCGTACTCCCGAGCCAGCGCCACGGGGTCGAAGCCCGGCCGGATCACCCCGCCCGACGGCGAGCGCTGCTTGATCTCGGCAATCAGACCCAGCATCGGCCTGCCCGGTGCCCCGCCCAGCCCGGGCACCACCGCGAGCCCACCGGGCACGTCCAGCGCCACCGTCAGCCCGCCGCCGTCCAGCCCCACCATCGTGGCGCCCGCGACCGCCGCCGCCTCCTGCGCCGCCCCGCCAGTCGCGCGCAGCAATGCCGCATGGAACCCGCGCGGCGCGTCCCGCGCCTGCGCCTGCGTGAGCAGCGCCGCCTCGCCGACCGCCGCTTTCCGCCGGGCCGTCTCCGCCCGGGTTCCGGTGCAGATCCGTGCCAGCGTGTCCGGCATTCCGCTCCCGCCGTTCGTCATGCCCGCCCGCCTATGGCCATGAGACAAGCAATACTGCCGCCCGCTGCGATCACCAAGGCGACCGGATGACAAGGACGGCACGCTGCCTCTGAACGCTGCCCGGGATGGGCCGTTCGAACCCGTTCACAGGTAGGTTCCAGACGGCTCGGCGCTGTCCCGGTCCGGACGGAGGGAACGCCCGTCGTGGGCCTAGCCCGCCGTCTCCCGCCGCAGCGCCTCAAGTGCTCCCAGTGCCGCCCCTTGATCCACCGACCGCGCCGCCACTGCCACGCCCTCGCGCAGCTCGCTCACGCGCCCTGCCACGATCAGTCCCGCCGCGGCGTTCAGCAGCACCGTGTCGCGATACGCGCCCACCTCGCCTCGCAGCAGCCGCAGCAGCGCCGCAGCGTTCTCCGCCGGATCCCCGCCCGCGATTGCTGACTGCGGGGCAGGGGCCAGCCCTGTCTCCTCCGGTCTCACCACGAACGCCCGCGCGGCGCCGTCTCGCCACTCCACCACGTCGCTCGGCCCCGCCAGCGTCAGCTCGTCCAGCCCTGGGCCGCCGCCGGCGCCACGCCCATGCACCACCCACGCCCGCTCCGTCCCCAGCCGCCCCAGCGTCTCCGCCACCGGCCGCAGCCACTGCGGCGCGAACACCCCCGTCAGCTGCCGCCGAACCCCCGCCGGGTTCGCCATCGGCCCCAGCAGGTTGAAGATCGTCCGCGTCCCCAGCGCAAGCCGCGCCTCCGCCGCATGTCGCACCCCGTCATGGTGCACGGGTGCGTACAGGAACCCGATGCCTGCACGCTCCAGCACTCCTCCCAGCCGCTTCGGTGGCACGTCCAGCCCCACCCCCAGTGCCGCCAGCACGTCTGCCCCGCCGGTCCGGGACGACAACGCCCGGTTGCCGTGCTTGGCCACCGCAACCCCGCACCCCGCCACCACCAGCGCCACCGCTGTCGAAATGTTCAGCGTCCCCGCCGCGTCCCCCCCGGTCCCGCACACGTCGATGGCACCCGCCAGCACCGCCTCCGGCACCGCCACCCGCACCATGCGCGCCCGCATTGCCGCTACCGCCCCGGCCAGTTCGCCGAGGCTCTCGCCGCGGACCCGAAGCGCCATCAGCAGCCCGGCCAGCGCCACGCTCCCCACACCGCCGTCGAGCACCAGCCCGAACACCGCCTCCGCCTCCGCCTCGCCCAGCACCTCGCCCGCCGCCAGCCTCGTCAACACGCCGCGCAGCTCTTCGGGGGGCAAGGAAGCAAGGCCAGGGCTTTGCCCTGAACCGGGTTGCGGAAGGTTCATCAGGCGGCACGCGTCGCCGTGTCGTTGCGGCCGCGCGCGATCGCGATGAAGTTCGCCAGGATCTCGTGCCCGTGCTCCGATGCGATGCTCTCCGGGTGGAACTGCACCCCGAAGATCGGCAGGCTGCGGTGCCGAAGTCCCATGACTACCCCGTCGCGCGTGTGCGCCGTCGCCTCCAGCACCGCCGGCAGCGAATCCTCCCGCACCATCAGCGAGTGATAGCGCGTCGCCTGGAACGGCGAGGGCAGCCCCGCGAACACGTCGCTCCCGTCATGCACCACGTCGCTCAGCTTGCCGTGCATCGGGCTCGGCGCCCGCTCCACCACCGCCCCGAACGCCTGCCCGATCGCCTGGTGGCCCAGGCACACCCCCAGCAGAGGCACCCGCCCCGCCGATGCCGCGATCAGGTCGAGACAGATCCCCGCCTGTTCGGGCGCGCACGGCCCGGGCGACAGCACGATCGCCTCCGGCTCCAGCGCCAGCGCCTGTTCAGCGCTCAGCGCATCGTTGCGCCGCACGTCGCACTCCACCTCGAGATCCCCCAGGAAATGCACCAGGTTGAACGTGAAGCTGTCGTAGTTGTCGATCAGAAGGATCATAATGGAAACTTGGGGATCGGGCGAGGCAGGGTCAACAGGGAGAGCTTTGCCACCAAGCAGGTCCAAGCGTTGCCCTCGATCATCTCGGTAGCGTCCTGGCCGGCTGAAAGCGAGGCAACCCATTTACTTCCGTTTTCGCTTAGCCTCTGGCGGAGCTTGAGGCAGAGCTTCGATCCTGCTTGCTACCCTTGCTCCGCCGCGAACCGCACCGCCTCCTCCGCCGCCCGGAACAGCGCCCGGCTCTTCTGCCGCGTCTCCTCGAACTCTCCCGCCGGCGTGCTGTCCGCGACCACCCCGCCGCCAGCCTGCACGTGCATCACCCCGTCTTTCACCACCGCGGTACGCAGTCCGATGCAGGTGTCCATCGTCCCGTCCGGCGCGAAATAACCGATGCACCCGGCATAGATCCCCCGCCGCACCGGCTCCAGCTCCTCGATGATCTCCATCGCCCGGATCTTTGGCGCCCCGGTCAGCGTGCCTGCCGGAAAACCCGCCACGAGGGCGTCGAGCGCCTGCAGGCCGGGGCGTATTCGGCCCTCCACCGTGGACGAGATGTGCATCACGTGGCTGAAGCGCTCGATGGCGAAGCTCTGGGTGACCTTGACGCTCCCGATCTCCGACACCCGCCCGACATCGTTGCGCCCCAGGTCGACCAGCATCAGGTGCTCCGCCCGCTCCTTCGGGTCCGACAGCAGGTCCGCCTCCAGCGCCCGATCCTCCTCCGGCGTCTCCCCGCGCGGCCGCGTGCCCGCCAGCGGCCGGATCGTCACCACCCCGTCCCTCAGCCGCACCAGCACCTCCGGCGAGCTCCCCACCACCGAGAACCCTCCGAAATCCAGGAAGAACAGGAACGGCGCCGGGTTGATCCGCCGCAGCGCCCGGTACAGCGAGAACGGCGGCAGCGCGAACGGCACCGAGAACCGTTGGCTCGGTACCACCTGGAACGCATCGCCCGCCGCGATATACTCTTTCATCCGCACCACCATGCCCTCGAACGCCGCCCGGCTCATGTTCGATACCGGCTCCGGCTGCGCGGGCAGCACCACCGGCGGCGCCGCCACCGCCAGCGGCCGTGCCAACGCCGCCCGTGCCGCCACAAGCCGCGCCTCGCCCGCCGCGCGCGCCGCCGCCGCCGACACCCCGGCCTGCGGCCACACCGGCGCCGCCAGCGTCAGCTCGTCCCTCACCGTGTCGAACACCGCGAACAGCGTCGGCCGCAGCAGCACCGCCTCGGGCAGCCCCATCGCGTCGGCGTTCTTCTCCGGCAGCCGCTCCATCTGCCGCACCATGTCGTAGCCGAGATACCCCACCAGCCCGCCGATCATCGGCGGCAGCCCCGCCGGTACGTCGAGCCGCACCTCCGCCAGCAGCGCTCGCAGCGCCTGCATCGCCGGCCGCCCCTCGGGAACGAACGCGTGCGGCGCCGACAGCGCATGGCGGTTGACCTCCGCCACGCCGGCGC
>CAXSEF010000038.1:11746-27272 GCA_964236535.1 uncultured Acetobacteraceae bacterium | reverse complement strand
CGGCGTTCGATCCGTTCCGTCAACAGAACTGCGCCGGCACCGAGCAGCATCGCGAACATTCCGCGCATCTTGCCCGCGACGAATAGCCACTTGACCGTGAGGATTGCCAGGTCGAGGTGAGCGTGCCAGTCGACCAACGCGGGTTTGGCGAGCCCCACCGGAACATTGTGCACGCTTTCCGGACCTGCAGACTTTCCACGTTGATAACCAGGATACCCAACAGCGCGAACCCGCGCAGCACGTCGAACGTGACTATTCGCTCGCTCCGGCCCGTCGGGCACTCAGGAGGACCGGCCGATTCCTCGCCAGCGTCGGGATCGGTTTTTCTGTCAACTGGCGGAGATGTAGTGTGCCGGTTCGGTGGACTCATGCTTGAGGTACCCCCAACGTGTAGGCTGCAAGCGCCCTGACCATCCACCAGCAGGTGCTGTCATCCCTCCGCGCGATCCGCAGCATGAGCCCGTGACCCCCGAGGCGTTCCTCGCGGCCGCGGTTCAAGGATCGCCGGGGTGATCTGGCTGGAACAGGAGGTTTTGTCAGCCTTCGCGCCAGCGACGGATCTGGTGGCCGCCCGGTGCTGACGTAGCGTCGCCAGCGATCCGGCCTGCCCGATGCACGATTGCCAGCAGCGATCACACGCATGACCGGCTGGTCAAGGCATCACTCAGGTTGGCGACCCGGGTGTCGATAACCCCGGGTGTCGATAGTGATGAGTGACCGGCCAGGCAAGCAGGCAAGGCCAGAGGCTCTGCCTCTGGACTCCGCCAAAGGCTCGCCTTTGGAATCCCCGTGCTTAAGGAAAGGGCTTCCAAAGGGTTCCGCCCCGGCCTTGCTGCCTCGTCAGCCGCGTGCTGGCCGGCGTGCGCGCCGGGCGTTCCGGCATGATCACGGCCACGGTGTTGGTCGGGTGCGCGAGCGCGTCCGGCGCTCCGGCCGTATCGTGGCATCGTCCTGGCGCTGCAGGTGGCGGGCGACCCGGCGTCGAGCAGGCCGGACGCCAGGAAGCCGGCAGGCCGAGTCACCCGCCGGCAAACCGGCTGATACCAGCGCCGCCGGGCATGGACCCGCAGGCGAAGCAAGCCTGAGCTCTCCCTCCGCCCGCATGCCAACGGCCCAAGCAGGGCCATCGGAACCTTGCGCGGCGACCCCCGGACCCGCCAAAGGCCGGCTGGCACGACGCGGATCACGATGGCGGCGCAGGTCTCGGTCGAGACTCGGCCCCGACATACAGCAACGTTTAATTTTGCTGGTTCATGCTCGTCCCTGGTTCGGAGGATGCCCCCATGTTCCGCCTTCCTCAACTCTCGCTGCGCCGCAAGTTCCTGCTCGGCATCACGCTGCTCGTCCTGCTGCTGCTCGGACTGGGCGGTTTCGCGCTGCACAGCATGGCTCGGATGGAAGCGGCCACCGCGGTGATCCGCACGCACACCCTGGTCAGCCTGAAGGAGGGCGCCCAGCTCGCCCGCGCCCTGGAACGGGCCCGGATCCTGGAAGCCCATGCGGTGGCGCGGATACCGGGCGCCGATCGCGCGGCCGAGACCGCAGAGATGGCGGTTGCGATGGATGAGGTGCGGGCAGCCCGTGCGCGCTTCGAGCCGGACATCGATCCCGGCGAGGAGCGCGCGCGCGTCGCCGAGCTGGACCAGAGCTGGCAGGCCTACCTGCCGGTGCACGACACACTGATCAGGCTGGCCGCCACGGACCGGGACAAGGCGGACGCGCTGTTCGTCGGCGAAACGTCGAGGCGCTTTGGTGCAATACGCGCGCTGCTGGCCTGGGACAGCACCTACAGCAACAGCCGGGGCGCCGCGGAGGCGACCAACAGCGCCAAGATGGCCCATTCCGCCCGTAGGTTAATGCTCATCGCCATGGCCGGCGCGGTGCTGGTCGCGACGGCCATCGCGCTGGTGCTGGTGCGCGGCATCTTCGGGCCGCTGGTGGCGATCACCGCCACGATGCGGCGGCTCGCGGATCGGGACCTGGCGGTTGCAATCCCTGGCTTGGAACGCAGCGACGAGATTGGCGCGATCGCCGCGGCGCTCGCGGTGTTCCGCGACGGCATGGCCCGGGCGGACCAGCTCGCCGCGGATCAGGAGCGCGAACATGCGCAGAAGCTGCGCCAGAGCGCGCGGGTGTCGGAACTGGTGCAGGGCTTCGAGAAGCAGGTGAGCGGCATGGCGGGCGCGCTCGCCGCGGCAGCGGCCAAGCTGGAGGCCACCGCGGGCTCGATGTCGAGCACCGCCACGCAGACCAAGAACCAGGCGGGCAACGTCGCCACGGCCGCCGAGGAGGCCGGCACCGGCGTGCAGACGGTGGCCGCCGCCGCCGAGGAGCTGTCCGTCTCGGTGCAGGAGATCGGCCGCCAGGTCGCAAGCTCGGCGCGCACCACGGTCGAGGCGGTGGCCGAGGCTCGCCGCACCGACGCCGTGGTCCGTACCCTGGCCGAGGGCGCCCAGCGCATCGGCCTGGTGGTGGAGCTGATCAACGGCATCGCCGGTCAGACCAACCTGCTGGCGTTGAATGCCACGATCGAGGCGGCCCGGGCGGGCGACGCCGGCAAGGGCTTCGCCGTGGTGGCATCCGAGGTAAAGAGCCTGGCGCAACAGACAGCGAGGGCGACCGGGGAGATCGCCGCCCAGATCGGCCAGATACAGGCTGCCACCACCGACGCGGTGACCGCAATCCGGGGCATCGCGCACCGCATCGAGGAGGTGAGCGCGATTTCCACCTCGATCGCACTGTCGGTCGAGCAGCAGGGCGAGGCCACCGCCGAGATCGCGCGCAACGTGGCGCAGACCGCCGGCAGCGCTCAGGAGGTGACCGCCAACATCGCCGGCGTCAGCCAGGCGGCAGGCGAGACCGGGCGAGCGGCGGACGGCGTGCTGGCTTCCGCCGGCGCCCTGTCGCGCCAGGCCGACCAGCTGACCACGGGGGTCAACAGCTTCATCGCCGCCATCCAGGCCGCCTGACCGGCCGCTGTCGCGCTCGGGCAGGACGTGCCGGACCGTGGCCATGGTTGTCCGGTGCAGCCGTAGCGAGGCAGTCCAACGACTCCGATCGCCGCTTTGTCCCGCCTGCCTCAGGCAACCCGGCGCAGCACCTCGGCCAGTGTGCCGAAAATCTCGTCGATCTGGGCCCGTCCAACGATCAGCGGCGGCGAGAGGGCGATCGTCTCGCCGGTGCTGCGGACCAGCACCCCGGCCTCGAAGCAGCGGGTCATCACGTCGTAGGCCCGTGCCGTGGCGGCGCCCGGCCGAGGTTCCAGCTCGATCCCTGCCACCAGACCCAGGTTGCGGATGTCGATCACGTGCGGCAGCCCGCGCAGGCTGTGCACGGCATCGGCAAAATACGGCGCGAGCTCGGCGGCACGCTCGAACAGCGCCTCCTCGGCATAGGTGTCGAGCGTGGCGATTGCCGCCGCCGCCGCCACCGGATGCCCGGAATAGGTATAGCCGTGCGGCAGCTCGATCAGCGCCTCGCTGCCCTGCATGAAGGCGTCGTGGATGCCCTGCCGCACGATCACGGCGCCCATCGGCACCGTGCCGTTGGTGAGGCCTTTCGCACACGTCACCATGTCCGGAATGACGCCGAACCGTTCGACTGCGAAAGACGTGCCGAGACGGCCGAAGCCGGTGATCACCTCGTCGAAGATCAGCAGGATGCCGTGTCGCGTGCAGATCTCGCGCAGGCGCTGCAGGTAGCCCACCGGCGGCACCAGGACCCCCGTCGAGGCCGACAGCGGCTCCACGATCGCCGCGGCGATGTTGCTGGCGTCGTGCAGGGTGACGATGCGCTCCAGCTCGTCCGCGAGATCCGCGCCCCACCCGGGCTGCCCGCGGCTGAACGCGTTGCGCTCCAGGTCGTGCGTGTGCGGCATGTGGTCCACGCCGGTCAGCAGGCTGCCGTACAGCTTGCGGTTGCCAGGAATGCCGCCCACGGAGATGCCGCCGAATCCCACCCCGTGATAGCCGCGTTCCCGCCCGATCAGCCGTGTGCGAGTGCCCTGCCCTGAGCCACGGTGATAGGCGAGCGCGATCTTGAGCGCGGTGTCCACCGCCTCCGAACCGGAATTTGTGAAGAACACCTGGTTCAGGTCGTCGGGAAACAGCGCCCCCAGCCGCTCCGCCGCCTCGAACGCCAACGGGTGCCCCATCTGGAAGGTCGGCGCGAAGTCGAGCGTCGCGACCTGTCGCTGCACCGCCTCGACGATCCGCGGCCGACAGTGCCCGGCGTTGCAGCACCACAACCCGGCGACCCCGTCGAGGATGCTCCGGCCGTCATCGGCGACGTAGTGCATGTCCTTGGCCGAGACGAGCATCCGCGGCGCCTTGCGGAACTGTCGGTTGGCCGTGAACGGCATCCAGAAGCTGTCCGCGGGCGCGTGGTTCAGACCCGCGCCCACGGCCGGCCGGGTTCTGTCCGGGACGATCCGAGCCATGCTGGTCTCCTGCCTCGATGCACCATCGTGAGCCATGGCGACCACAGGACCAAACTTCCGGTGGTCCTGCGCTTCAGGTCGGCAACATGGTCCTGCACTGACGACCCGCCTCTCCCCGCGCAGGAGCGCGCCACCGGATCGGTGAATGCGGAGCCGACGGATCGCAGACGACCAGGCGCCGTGCGTCGCCGCGCGGCCACCACGCATGCAGCACCCGAGCTGGACGTCCCGGAACGCCTCGCTTGCCCGGTGCTGGATCAGCACGGCTCCGCACCGCGCAAGACACCCGCGACGGCCCGCGGCGAGATGACGCTGATCCTGCCGATCCTCGCCCGGAGCGACGCAGCATGTCCGCTGCGCCTGTCGGCGACCCACGCGCGTGCTCCGGGCCGAACGGTTACCGCCACCCACAGGCGGGCTGACCGGAGCTGGCGTGCCGAGGGCCTGAAGGTGGCGCAACGGCCACGGAACAATGGTTGAGCCGATGACTTCGTCGAGGATTGATGGCGGCCGTCATTCGCGACCGTCAGCAGGCAGCGCCGGGGGCGTCATGGACCTGCCCCGGATCAACGGGTGCTAAACAATGCCGGCCATGGCCCTGGATGTCGCCCGCAGGCCATCGGGGTCCGGCGCACCTTCCCTGCAGCAACGGCCGAGCTGGAGAATCATGCGCCCGGACGGTGTCGATCGTCGAATGGGATGCTCGACAAAACAGGGGTCTTGACCACGCTGCGTGAGTCTTTCAGCACGCCGTTCCTCCCGGCCCTGGAGCCGTCAATCGATCCAGTGGACGACGGCGGCGGTGAGGCAAGTCGCGGACCTGAAGGTGCGGGCGCGTCGGTCATGGCGCGTGGCAACGCAGCGCCAGCCCTTGATCGTGACGGACACGGAGACCGCTGCCATTCGGAATGGCAGGCACCTCGTGCCCTGGCGACCTCACTTGTGAATGACCCGCTCGATCTTTTCCTTCAGCGTCTCGGCGGTGAATGGCTTCACGATGTAGTTCGAGACGCCTGCCTGCTTGGCGGCAATGATGTTCTCCGTCTTGCTCTCCGCCGTCACCATGATGAACGGCAGCTTCATCAGCCGCGGGTCCTTGCGAACGTGCTGCAGCAGTTCGAGGCCCGTCATCGGAGCCATGTTCCAGTCGCTGATCACGAGATCAAAGCTGCTGGACTGGAGCTTCGCGAGAGCCTCCGCCCCGTCGCTCGCCTCGTCGACGTTCTGGACATCGATCTGCTTCAGCAAATTTCGAATGATCCTGAGCATCGTCTTGTAGTCATCGACGATCAGGACCTTCATGGACGTACTGATGGCCATTTCAGTCTCCTCGTTGAACCGACATTGACCGCGGCCGGGCTTGACGTCCTCTTATACTAAAGTTTTGTGCATCGAACGTTACTGCAGAGGGCTCGGCTCCCGTCCGAGAATGCGCCACGCCAGGCGAGAGGCCTCCGCTCGGGCGCCGTCCGACAAGGCCTTCGAAGCCCGTAGCGGAGCGGAACTTCGAGGCCGTGCGCAGCTCAAGCGCAGTAGGCCGCGCCGGATCGCCGGTGTCGTTGCAAAGCAAACGCCCACTCAGGCAGGGTGGAAAATCCCGCGGGTACCCGGTTCAGCGACGAACCTGTCGGTCAGACCCAGCACGGTCTCGGCGCCGCCAAGATAGAGAACACCGTGCGGCGCCATGCGCCTGACGATTGCTTCGAGCACCCGCGTCTTGGTCGGCGCATCGAAGTAGATCAGCACGTTGCGGCAGAACACCACATCGAAGGTCCCGAGCGGCGCGAGGTTTTCGAGGAGGTTAAAGGTTCGGAACTCGACGGCGGCACGAAGCGCGTCCGAGATGCGGTAGTTGGCGCCCTCCTTGGCGAAATGCTTCATGAGCATCGGTGCAGGAAGACCGCGCCGGATCTCGAACTGGGTGAACAACCCGAGCCTCGCTTGCTCCACCTTTTCCCGGGAGATATCCGTGCCCAGGATCCGCACCGGACGGGAAAGCCGGTTTGCCGGTCGGTCGGCCAGGAGCATCGCGAGCGAATAGGCTTCCTGCCCGGAGGACGATGCCGCCGACCAGATCCGCAACGGCAGCCCGACAGCATGCGCCACGTCCAACCTTGGCAGAACAGTGTCGCGGAAATGCGCGAACGGCTTCTCGTCACGGAAGAACAACGTCTCCCCTGTCGTCATCGCCTCGACAACCTCGGACTCAAGCTGCGATCCGGGTGAGGCGATGATGCGGTCGGCCAGCGCTCGTAGATCCTTGAGCGACTCACGCTGCATCACGTGGGCGAGACGCGTCTCGAGCAGATAGCTCTTCTCGGGAGACAGCATCAGCCCAGAACGCGCCTTGAGCATGCCGGAGAGCACGTTGAACGCGCTGTTCATCGCGACGCCAGCATCTGGAGAACCTTCGGCGCCAGCCCAAAAAGCGGCAGCACGGCATGCGCCAGTCCTGCCCGCGCCACCGCGCCCGGCATCCCCCATACCACGCTCGTCTCGGCGTCCTGGGCCAGGGCAGCACCCCCGGCACGCACCACCTCCCGTGTTCCGAGCAGACCGTCCTGACCCATCCCGGTCAGCATGACGACCAACACGCCACCGTCGCAGGCGACGCTTGCCGAGCGCAGCATGGGATCGACGGCAGGCCGGCAGAAATTCTCCTTCGGACCGGACGACAGCTTCGCCACGGGACCACCCCGTCCTTTGTTCACCAGGAGGTGCCGGTCACCGGGAGCAAGATAGATGCGGCCGGGCAGCATCTGCTCGCCGTCCTTCGCCTCGGAACACGCCATGCCGCCCAGCCGCGTCAGATGCTGCGCCAGCAGCGGGGTAAATGTCGGCGGCATATGTTGCGTGAGAACCACGGGAACAGCGACGCCCGTTCCCAACGCCTGAACGAACGTGAAGAGGGCCTGCGGGCCACCCGTCGAGCTGCCGATCGCGAGCAGGGAGGTGCGCCGCCGTGGCGACGGGGAGAGCCCGATCGCGGCCGCCGCTGCCGGCGCAGGCGCGACAGGACGGCGGAACCGGGCCAGTCCCTTCACCTTGGCGATCAACTCGAACCCGAAAGTGCCATCGGCCGCCAGGATCGCCGCCGTGGGCTTGTTGAGGTAGTCGGCGGCACCGAGCTTGAGCGCCTGCAGCGCGATATCGGCCCCGCGTGTTGTCAATGTCGACGCCATGATGACGCGCAGCCCGGGATCGTGTTTGAGCAGAAGCGGCAGCGCGGCCAGGCCGTCCAGGACCGGCATCTCGATGTCGAGAACGACCACGTCGATCGCCGTCGTCTGCAACGCGGCCAACGCCTGCGCCCCATCGCCGACCCTGCAGACGACCTCTATGCCGCCGTCGCGCTCGAGGATCCTGGAGATGGCCGAGCGGATCACCGCCGAGTCATCGCAGACCATCACCCTGGCGATCCCGCCGCTCATGACAAACCGACCTGCCGCAGCGCTCCGGCCAGGGTTTCCCCGCCGCAGGGCTTCATCACGTGCTCCGACACACCGTCGTGGGGCGCAGCACGAACGAACACCAGATCCGTCCCGGACCTGCAGAACACCACCGGCACGCTGCCCACACGCTCGCGCCCAGGGATCCTGAGGAGGTCGACGCCGTTCATCACCGGCATGTCCCAGTCGAGCGGCACCAGATCGGCCATGGCGTCCCGGCCAACCTCGAGCGCTGCCGCGCTGTTCTCCGCTTCCTCGACCGCAGACCCGCAGCCTGCGAGCAGCGCGGGCGCAACGTGACGCGGTCCTGCCGTCTTCGGCGACCAGACAGCGCCGCCCCGACCGGTCACGCCACCATCTGTTCGAATGCCAGCAGCCGGGCGATATCGAGCAGCACCAGCAGCACCTCCGGACGCCGGCAGATCCCGTTGCTGTAGATCGCCCATTTCGCCGGCAACGTCGACGGATTGCGCTCGATCTCCGCCTTGGAAAGCCGCACCACGTCCTGCACGGAGTCGACGAGGAGCGCATACAGGTCGCCGCCCTGCTCGGTGACGATTGACATGCGTGGGTCCAGGGTCGGCGGAAAGGACAGGCGCGTGCGCAGGTCGATCGCCGTGACGATGCGCCCCCGAAGGTTGAGGCTTCCGGCGATCTCTGGAGGGGCGAGCGGAATGCGGGTCACCCGCTGCGGCGCCATGACGTCGCGGACGCACAGCACCGGGACAGCACAAAGCTGGGCCGCCAGAACAAAGGTCAGGTATGACACGTCCTGCTCCTGACTCTGAGTGGCCTCGGACATGCAGATTCTCCAGACGAACGCAGTAACCCATAGTACGGCCGGCAGTCTCAAAGAGCCGTATCAGAAATCCGCAAGCAGGCGATCAATCCCGCTCTGATCCATTGCCATGTCGGGAAGCTGCGGACCGTTCAGCAATCCGGCAGCTTCGTTCTGCACCCCGATCCCATGAGGCCTGGCGGGCTCGCTGGCGACCTCCCTGATGTGCGCGATCTTGCCTTCGATCGCCTGGAGCGTGGCCACGATCTTCGCGATCCTCTGGCCCGTGATGTCCTGGAAGCTGCATGCTTCGTAGATGCGCGCGGTGATGTCCTGCACGATCCTGGACGGTTGCTCGGACAGGGTCGCGGCCAGGTCGTCAAGCGTCTCGCAGCCGTCCAGGATGGTCTCGGTTGCCGCCGCCGTGTGGTTGACGATCGCGCCCAGTTCGTCATTGGCACTGGAGAGGTACTTGCCGGCGATATCGTCCACCGGCAGAGCCGCCATGTCGCGCCGCATCGTCTCGATCGCCGAGCCAAGATCATCGATCTCCGCCAGCAGCGCAGTCTCTCGGGCGGCCGGACCAGCTTCGGCAAGAGCGGTCACCCTGCCTATCACTGACGCGACATCCGCGCCCGGATGCGAGGCCTGCAGTGCCCGGAGCCAGGTCAGGACACCATCGAGAACACCCCGCGACGACTCCCCCGACTGAACCACAGCCTCGGCCAGCATCGGAACCTCCGTCATCTGCACACCGGGCATGACGGCTTCGAACGCTGGCATCACGTGGAAAGCTGGTTCTTCGACCTCCAGCTCGCGCGACTCGGACGCGCGGACGGCCGGCGCGGCAATCGCAATCGGCGCAGGCTTGCCGGCCTCCGGCATGACCGCCGGCTCCGGCGCCTCGGGGCCGAACCAGTCGTCCCACGAGGCCTCCAGCCAATGCGCGATATCGACCACATCGGTGCTCTGGCCGGCGATCACCGCAGTGCCGAGAAGTCCGCCACGACCACGGCCGATCTCGACGACAAGGCGGTCCTGCACCACGTCGACGATCTCGTCGACCATCAGGCCGATCGTGCGACCACGGTCGCTGAACACCACGATCGGCTGGTTGGCGCGCTCGCTCTGCGACGCACCGTCCATGCACACCAGCGGCATCAGCTTGCCGCGATACTGCGTGACCGGGGCACCCCCGGCAATCTCGATGCGCTCGCGCGGGATCACCTCGAGCCGCGCCACCAGCTGCAGCGGAACAGCCTTGGGAGCCCCCGAGCCGGTCCGGAACAGCAGCAGCGCCACGGGCTCGCTGGCGGAATGCGTGTCCACCGTGGCAGCCTGCGCGATCCGACCCTCCCGCCCGCCGACGATGCCGCTGGCACGCGCGATCCCGTTCGGATCCAGGATCATGATGACCGAACCGTCGCCCAGGATCGTGTTCCCGCTGAACATGGTGATGTGGCGCAGCACGCGCGAGACCGGCTTGACCACGATCTCCTCGGTGTCGAACACCCGATCGACGATGATCCCGAGGGCGGAGGACCCGACTGCAACGACGACAACCGTGGGCGACTTGCGGCGGGACGCCTCATCCACGTCGAGACGCAGCAAGGTGTTGAGGTCGACCAGCGGCAGGAGACGATCGCGCAGCCGCAGCACGGGCGTGCCGTGGATCATCTCGATCGCCCGCTCGGTCCCTGCGGCACCGACACCGACGAGTTCCACGACGCTCAGCTGCGGGATAGCGAACCGCTGGCCCATCGCCTGCACGATCAACGCCGATACGATCGCCAGGGTGAGAGGGATCTTGATGGTGAAGGTGGTGCCTTGGCCCGGGACCGAGCGCAGGTCGATCACGCCGCCGATGCGCTCGACATTGGTGCGGACGACGTCCATGCCGACGCCACGGCCGGATACCGCGGTGATCACTGCAGCGGTGGAGAAGCCGGCGTGGAAGATGAAGCGGTGCAGCTGCGCATCCGGCATCGCGGCGAGCTCGGCCTCGGTGGCGAGGCCCTGCGACGCGACCTTGGCGCGAATGCGATCCGCATCCAGGCCGCCACCGTCGTCGGACACCTCGATCACGACATGGCCGCCCTCGTGGAAGGCGTTCAGCGTGATCTGGCCGGCCTCCGGCTTGCCGACCTCCAGGCGCCTTGCCGTGCTCTCCAGGCCATGGTCGGCACTGTTGCGCACCATGTGGGTCAGAGGGTCGCGGATCAGTTCCAGCACCTGGCGATCCAGCTCGGTGTCCTGCCCGAGCATCACCAGCTCGATCTTCTTCCTCAGTTCGTGCGACAGGTCGCGGATCAGGCGAGGCAGCTTGTTCCAGGCGTTGCCGATCGGCTGCATGCGGGTCTTCATCACCCCTTCCTGCAGCTCCGACGTGATGTGCGACAAATGCTCCAGCGGCGCGACGAAGGCATTGTTCTCCTCGCCCCGGGCAAGCTGCAGCAGCCGGTTCCTGGCCAGCACCAGTTCACCGACCAGGGTCATCAGATGCTCCAGAACATCGACGCCGACACGAATCGTCTGGACCGCGCCGGAGATGTCCGCAGCACCTTGCGGACCCCCGCCCGCCCGAGCGACCGCCCTGGTCGGCGCCTCCTGCACCGCCAAGGACGCTTCCCCCGGCCTGGCCGGAACAGGAGGCTCGACGGGTGGGCCCGCGGCGACAGGCAGACCAGGGGCGGCCACCGGCGCGGACGCCGCCTCGACCGCCTGCACCGACGCGAACACGTCGTCGGCCGGCCGCGGGTGGGGTGCTGGCGCCTCGGCGGAGCCCGCCAGCAAGCGGTCAAGAGCCGCGATCTGCACGGTGTCCGCTCCGGCCGGCTCGGCGCCCGTCGAGGACAGGACGCCCAGGATCATCTTGATGCAGTCGATCGCCGCCAGCACCGCGCTGATGATCTCGGCATCGACGATCAGCTGCCCGTCGCGGACCTGACCAAGGACGTTCTCGGCGGCATGGGCCACCCGCTCGAGACGAGGCAGGCCGAGAAACCCGCACGTCCCCTTGATGGTGTGGACGAGACGGAAGATCAGCCCAAGCGTCGCCTGGTCATCTGGCGAGCGTTCCAGCTTCACCAGCGCCGAATCAAGTTCGGCGATGCTCTCCGCGGTTTCGTTCAGGAATTCGGCCAGCAGGTCGTCCATGGAACCATCCGGTTTCGTGAGCCCAGAAAGCGCAGCGGCGCCCGCGATGGCCTGGGCACGTCACCGCTTCACCCGGCAACGACCAGGCCGCGATCAATCCTCGGCACGGCTCGGAATGAAGTCGGCAACGGGGCAGCAACTGCTCCAGAATGCCGCGGGACGACATCGGGACAACCAGCTTGCCCCGGAGCGCTCCAGGCCTGCCACAGCGGAACCTTGCCTCGAAATGACTAAGAAAACGTTGTCCAGCCCGTCCGCCAGAACACGCCGGTACGGTTCGCGCCACGGTTCAGGCAGGACAGAACGGGCGGCGGCACCTACCGCCAGTCCGGCCAGGCTGCCGGGGGCGGGCTGCCAGCCGTGCTGCGGCGCGGACCCGTTCGGACACGGCTGAAACCTGCACGCCGCCGGCAGTCACGGCGGCGTGCTCTGCCTGTGGACTCCGCCAAAGGCTCGCCTTTGCAATCCCGGAGCCCAGGGAACAGGCTCCAACGGCCTCATGCCTTTGGCGATTGTGGGCACGGCCCGCGCAAGGTTCCGATGGCCCGCCTGGGCCATTGCAATGCGGGCGGAGGGCGAACCGGCCTTGCTGCGCCTGCAGGTCAATCCTTGGCGCCGCCGGCCTCCCGCAGAAGCCTGCGCCGGATCAGAGCCGGACCAGCGCCGAACCCCAGGTCAGGCCGCCGCCCAGCGCCTCCATCAGCACCAGGTCGCCGCGCCGGATCCGCCCGTCGCCATGCGCCTCGGCCAGCGCCAGCGGAATCGAGGCCGCCGAGGTGTTGGCATGGCGGTCCACGGTCACCACGACCCGCTC
This sequence comes from uncultured Acetobacteraceae bacterium, assembly GCA_964236535.1. GTDB lineage: Bacteria > Pseudomonadota > Alphaproteobacteria > Acetobacterales > Acetobacteraceae > CAXSEF01. Next base: position 14,637 of record CAXSEF010000038.1, on the reverse strand, counting down.
CGGCGCCAGCCCCAGCTTGCGTCCGATCGCCTGGATGATGCGCAGGTTCGCCTGGTGCGGCACCAGCCAGTCCACGTCGCCCTGCACGAGCCCGTTCGCCGCGAGCGCCTCGTCGACCGCGCCGGCCAGCTTCGCCACCGCGTGGCGGAACACCTCGCGCCCGTTCATCACCAGCGTGCCCGGCCGTTCCCGCCGCCCCACCGAGCCGTCGACGAACAGGATGTCGCCGAGCCGGCCATCGGCATGCAGATGCGTCGACAGCACGCCGTGCCCCTCCGCGGCGCCGGCGCGCAGCAGCACCGCACCCGCCCCGTCGCCGAACAGCACGCAGGTGCCGCGGTCGGTCCAGTCCAGGATGCGCGAGAACACCTCCGAGCCGATCACCAGCACGCCGCGCGCCTGACCGGTGCGGATGAACGAGTCGGCCACCGAAAGCGCATAGATGAAGCCGCTGCACGCCGCCGAGATGTCGAACCCGAAGCCTGCGGTGATGCCCAGCTCGGCTTGCACCCGCAACGCGGTCGCCGGGAACGCCTGGTCCGGCGTGCTGGTCGCCAGGATCACGGCGTCGACCTCGGAGGCGCCGACACCCGCGTCGTCCAACGCCGCCTGCGCCGCACGCGTGCCCATGAACGCCGCGGTCTCGTGCGGCTCCGCCAGATGGCGCTGCATGATGCCGGTGCGCTCGCGGATCCAGGCGTCCGAGGTGTCGACGCGCCGCGCCAGCGCGTCGTTGCCGACGATGTTGGCCGGCAGGTACGCACCGATCCCCGCCAGCGACGCCCGCGACCCGGAACCGCTCACAGCGCGGTCGCCATGCGCGCATCGTCGCCGCTCGACGCCTGCAGCTCGGCGAGCCGGACCAGCCCCTCGCGGATGCGCTCGTTGAACTGCTGGGTCACCAGGTCCATCGCCACGTCCACGGCATGCGCGAAGCCCTCGGCATCGGTGCCGCCATGCGACTTCACCACCACGCCGTTCAACCCCAGCAGCATCGCCCCGTTGTAGCGTCGCGGGTCCAGCCACTCGCGCAGCCGCTCGAGCCCGGGCCGCGCCAGCAGGTAGCCCAGCCGTGCGCCCGCCCCGGAGGTGAACACCTCGCGCAGCATCTCGCGCACCAGCCGCAACGCCCCCTCGCCGGTCTTGAGCGCCACGTTGCCGGTGAAGCCGTCGGTCACCACCACGTCGGTGGTGCCGGCCGCGATGTCGTGCCCCTCGACGAAGCCGTGGAACTGCGCGCCGATATGGCTCGCCCGCAGCAGCTCGGCCGCCTGGCGCAGCATCTCGCTGCCCTTCAGCTCCTCCGACCCCACGTTCAGCAGCCCGACGGTCGGCGCCGGCAAGGCCAGCACCGCGCGCGCGAACATCTCGCCGAGCAGCGCGAACTCGACCAGGTTGCGCACGTCGCACAGCACGTTGGCGCCGAGATCGAGCAGCACCACGTCGCCGCGTGCCGACGGCCCGAGCGCCGCCATCGCCGGGCGATCGATCCCGGGCAGCGTCTTGATCACGATCTTGGCGAGCGCCAGCAAGGCCCCGGTGTTGCCGGCCGACACCACGCCCAGCGCCTCGCCCGAGGCCACGGCGTCGATCGCCACGCGCATCGAAGCATCACGCACCCGCAGCGCCGCCGTGGGCTTCATCTCGCCAGGAATGACCGCCGTCGCGTGACGCACGCTGACCACCGCGCGCAGCACCGGGCGACTCTCCAGCATTGCCGCGAGCCGCACCTCGTCGCCGACCAGCAGGAAGCGCGCGCCGGAATGCCGGACGGCCGCGATCGCCAGCCCGGCCACCACCGCCTCCGGCGCGGAATCGCCACCCATCGCATCGATCGCCAGGCTGTAGGGTCCGGCCGACATCACCGACGCCGACGACCGCGCCGCGCGGGACTCAGGTGCGGACTGCGCCCTTCAGCGCCTTGCCCGCGCCCACGACCTCGCGGCCGTCATAGTGGCCGCAGTGGCTGCAGATGTGATGCGGGCGCTTCAGCTCGCCGCAGTTGCCGCACTCGTTGTGCGCCTCGGGCGTCAGAGCGTGGTGGGCACGGCGCATCCCCATGCGGGACGGCGAGGTCTTTCTCTTGGGAACGGCCATGGGACTGCGCCCCTCCGGATCGGGTAACGCGACCGCGCCGCCGCCGCTGCGGGGCCTGTGTCACGCACCGGCGATAATTGAGCCGTGGGCAGTAGCAGAGCCCACCCCGCCCCGCAAGCACCGACACTCCCCCGGGAGCCCCCTAGTTCCGCCGCAGCGCCGCCAGCGCCGCGAACGGCGCCACCACCCCCGGCTCGTCGTCGGCGGGCCCGGCGGGCAGCGACACCACCCCCGGCCGCCGCGGATACGGATCAAGCCCCAGCGCCAGCTGCTCCGCCGCCGCCTCGCCGAGGTCGATCCCCGCTCCCTCGTAGCCGATCTCGTCGTCGCTGTCCGGGTCGAGCAGGTCCTCCCCGCAAACCGCCGGGTCGAGCTGCTCGGCCGGCACGAACCGCACCTGGAACGCCTCCGCCACCGACGTCTCGAACGGCTCCAGCGTCACCACGCAGTCCCGCACCAGCCGCGCCGCAAGCTGGCCCGCCGCCGCCACCACCCCGCGCCGCCCGGCCTTCAGCCGGAAGGCGCAGCGCAGCGACAGCACCGCCGGCACCCCGAGCCGCACCGCCAGCGCCGCGCACTCCGAAGCACCCGCCTCGACCTCGAACTCCAGCCCCCCGGCGCCGATCCGGTCCAGCGGCACCACCCGGCTCAGCTCGCTCACGACGCCAGCACCCGATCCACGCCCCCCGCTCCGGCATCCCCCGCTCCGGCATCCCCCACGCCCGCACTTCCCACTTCTGCACCCCCCACGCCCGCGCGCCCCGCTCCGGCGCTCCAGTCCGCAGCATCCAGGA
>CAXSEF010000038.1:0-11646 GCA_964236535.1 uncultured Acetobacteraceae bacterium | reverse complement strand
GCACCCCCCACGCCCGCGCGCCCCGCTCCGGCGCTCCAGTCCGCAGCATCCAGGAACGCCGCGTGCCCCGCCAGCACCGCCTGCGGTGCCGCCGCGTGCAGCGCCGCATCCTGCGCCATCACCCAGCCGGCAAGCCGGTCCGCCGCCGTCCCCGGCGCCGCGCCCCGCCACACGTTGCGCGCCAGCGCCTCGCCCAGCGCCGCCCGGTCGCCCGCCGCCAGCGGCGCCTCGTACGCCAGCGCCCGGCCGTGGAACGCCTCCCACATCGCCCGCACCCGCCTGCCCACGCCAAGGTCGAGGCCGAACTCGCGCAGCGTGGTGTCCATGTCCGAGAACATCGCGTCGAACGTCGCCTGCGCCAGCGCCGGCCCCGGCGCCGGCAGCGCGCGCAGCCGCCGGATCAGCAGCGCCACGTGCACGCCCACCAGGTCGAACCGCCCGTCCAGCGTGTCCGGAACCGCGAGCGCCTCGTAGAGCAGCGGCAGCCGCGCCGCCGCCACCGCGTCGCCATACAGCAGGAAGCCGGCCCGCTCGTGGCGGCGGCGCAGGAATGGAACCCCGAACACTCCCGCCAGATGGTGTCGCCGATTGACAAGGCGAGCCCCGCCGTGCACCCCGAGCCCGCTGTCCAGCCCGCGGCTACCGCCCACCGCACCTGCCGCCAAAACCCCGCGGCGCCTGCCGCAAAGACCGGAGCGATCATGCGCGCGCGTCCCGCCCCTAACCTGACGCCGCTCCGCATCGCACCGGTGCTGCGCCTCGCGCCGCTGCTGCTCGCCCTCGCCTCCTGCAGCTTCTTCGACGCCCGCGACGTGTCGCGCGGCCAGAAGATCACCGCCGAACAGCTCCGCGAGCTGATCCCCGGCACCTCCACCCGCGCCGACGCCGCCTCGCTGCTCGGCTCGCCCACCGCGCGCGCCGCCTTCGACGACAACACCTGGATCTACATCAGCCAGCAGACCCGCACCCGCGTGGCCAGGCTCCCCGGCGTGGACCAGCAGGACGTCGTGACCCTCACCTTCAACCAGGCCGGCACGCTGAAATCGGTCAGGACGCTGACCCGCGACGACGCGAAATCGGTGGCGATGCAGTCCGGCGCCACGCCCTCGCCGGGCAGCGAGGCCTCGTTCCTGGGCGAACTGCTCGGCAACGTCGGGCGCTTCACCCCCGGCGGGCTCGGCGCGCTCGGCGGCGGCGGCGGCACGCCGAGCGGCGGCGCCCCCACGCCATAGCGACGCCCGACGCCATGCCGCTGGCACGCCGCCGGCGCCGTGCGGCCGCCCGTGGCACCCATCATGCCTGCGGCGTGGGCGCTCCCGGCTGGCGCATCGGCAACGCCCGCGCGAACGCCTCGTGCGCCAGGCAGGCCTCCGCCACGCGCTGCACCACGGGATAGCGCGCCACCTCCACCCCGAACAGCTTCGCGTTCACCACGTGGCTCACCAGGCACAGGTCGGCCTGGGTCGGCGCATCCCCGTGGCAGAACACCCCGGTCGGCCCCGCGCCCAGGCTGCTCTCCATCAGCCGCAGGCCCGCGCCATACCAGTGCCGGGTCCACGCCTTCCAGCCGGCGTCGCCCGCCGCCAGCTCGTCCTGCAGGAACCGCCGCACCCGCGGCACCAGCAGCGGATGCGCGTCGCACGCGATCAGCTGCGCAAGCCCGCGCACCCGCGCGCGTCCCCGCGCATCCGCCGGCAGCAGCGGGTGCTGCGGATACGCCTCGTCGAGGTACTCGAGGATCGCCAGGCTCTCCACGATCGCCGGCCCCGCCCCGTCGATCAGCGACGGCACCGAGCCCTGCGGGTTCATCCCGCCATACTCGCCGCCCGCCAGCGCACCGGAGTCGATGTCCACCATCACCTCCTCGTACGCCAGCCCCTTCAGGTTGAGCGCGATCCGCACCCGGAACGCCGCAGCCGACCGCCAGAACCCGTAGAGCCTGATCGCCACCGCCATGCCACTCCCGCGCGCCGCACCGCACCGCACCGGCGACGCCTTCATGCCAGCAGACCTTGAACACGACCGGCTACGCAAGCAAGGCCAGAGGCTCTGCCTCTGGACTCCGCCAAAGGCCTCGCCTTTGGAATCCATTTGCTTAAGGGACGGGCTTCCGAAGGCCCCGGGCCTTCGGCGGGTCTGGGCGGTGCCCGCGCAAGGTTCCGCTGGCCCGCCTGGGCCAGTGGAATGCGGGCGGAGGGAGAGCCCCGCCTGGCTGCGCGTGCAGGTCAACGCGACGCTGGGCTCTGCCCAGACCCGGCCCGCTCGCATCAGAAGTGGCTCCATCCCCCCCTCGCCAGCGTCAGCGGCCGCCCGCCAAGCGTCACCCCCACCCCCTCGCCCGAGGTGAACCCCCCGACCCGGGCCACCGCCAGCCCCGCCGCCGCCGCCGCCGCCCGCAGCGCCGCCTCCCGCGCCGGCGGCACCGCCATCAGCAGCTCGTAGTCGTCCCCGCCCACCAGGCACCGCTCCAGCATCGCAGGGTCCGCCGCCACCGCCGCCCGCGCCGCCCCGGACAACGGCACCGCCTCCGCCTCGATCACCGCCCCCAGCCCCGCCGCCCGGCACAGGTGCCCGAGGTCCTGCACCAGCCCGTCCGACACGTCCATCACCGCCGACGCCACCCCCCACAGCCGCTCCCCCAGCCCCAGCCGCGGCTCCGGCCGCCGATACCGCCCCGCCAGCACCTGCTCCGGGTCGGCCACCGCGCCGCGCAGCGCCAGCAGCCCCAGCGCCCCGTCGCCGATCGTCCCGCTCACCCAGACCCCGTCGCCGGCGCCAGCCCCCGCCCGACGCAGCGCCCGCCCCGGCGCCACGCTGCCCAGCACCGTCAGCGACAGCGAGATCGGCCCCGGCGTCGACGTCGTGTCCCCGCCCAGCAGCCGCACCCCGAACCCCGCCTGGTCCACCGCCAGCCCCGCGGCAAACCCCGCGAACCAGGCCTCCGACGTCCCCGCAGGGGCGGACAGCGTCATCACGTAGCCGAACGGCGCCGCCCCCATCGCCGCGAGATCCGACAGGTTCGCCCGCAGCAGCTTGCGTCCCACACCCTCCGGCGGATCCTCCGGCAGGAAATGCACCCCCGCCACCATCGCGTCCGCCGCCACCACCAGCTCCCCCGCCGGCGGCACGAACACCGCGGCATCGTCGGACAACCCCAGCGAACCCTCGCCCGCGAGCGGCCGGAAATGCCGGGCGATCAGGTCGAACTCGCGCGGCAGCGTCATCGACCGGCTCCTGCATGCAGCAAGCAAGGCCAGAGGCTCTGCTTCCGGACTCCGCTCAAGGCCGAGCCTTGAGAATCCCACCCGAAAGAACCAGCCCGCGGGCCGCCTTACCTTGACGTGTGCCGGTCCAGGGGCGCTGCCCCTGGCGGGTCCAGGGCAGAGCCCTGGCCTTGCTTCGACCCCGCCGCCTCAGGCCACCTCGAACTCCTTCGGCCGCAGCTGCCGTGCCAGCCGGTCCAGCAGCCCGTTGACCATGCGCGGCTCGTCGCCGGCGAAGAACCCGTGCGCCACGTCGAGGTACTCGTTGATCACCACCCGCGACGGCGGCCCGTCCGCCATCATCAGCTCCGCGCCGCCGGCCCGCACCAGGGCGCGCAGCACCGGGTCGAGCCGCGCCATCGGCCACTCCGGCGGCAGCGCCTCGGCCATCATCGCGTCGAGCCGGTCCTGCTGCTGCACCGCGAGCCGCACGATCCGCGCGAACAGCGCCACGTGCGCGTCCGGCACCCGGCCCTCCTCGAACCCGTCGTCGACTCCCGGCAGCTCGCCGAGGCGGTGGCGCACGAACTGGTCGATCACCGCCTCCGCGGCCTCGCCGCCCTGCTCGCTCTGGAACAGCGCCTGCACCGCGCCGACCCGCGCCGCCGTCCGCGGCCGTCCCTTGCGCCCGGCCTGCGCACCACCCGCGCCCTTGCCCCCCTGGCGCGCCGCACCGTCACGCCCCGCGCCCGGCCGCCCGGCCGCCCGGCCGCCGTCGCCGGTCCCGCCGCCGGTCCCGCCACCCTGGCGCTCGTCCCCGTCCTGCGCCATCACGCCGCCTCCCGCCTGCCGACCCTCATCGCCCCGCCCCTCATCACCCCGCCCCGAACCGCCGCGCAACCTGCACCTGCACCAGCGCCGCCGCCGCGGCCTCGGCGCCCTTGTTGTGCCCGTCCGGCCCGGACCGCGCCACCGCCTGCTCCAGCGAGTGCACCGTCAGCAGCCCCGAACCGAGCGCCAGGCCGAACTGCAGCGCCACCGCCATCAGCCCCGCCATCGTCTCGCGGCAGATGTGGTCGTAGTGGTCGGTCCCGCCACGCACCACGCAGCCCAGGGCCACGAACCCGTCGTACCCGCGGCCCCCGCCCGCGCCGCCGCGCAGCGCCAGGCGGATCGCCTGCGGCAGCTCGAACGCGCCCGCCACGTCGAGCACCTCGTGCGTCGCGCCCGCCTGATCGAGGATGCGCAGCGCGCCGGCCGTCATCCCGTCCACCACGCCGCGGTAGTACGGCGCGCGCACCACCAGCATGTGCGGCGCCGCGCCCTCGACCAGGGGTGCGGCCGGGACCGGCGCGTCCTCGGTGCTCAAGCCTCCGCCACCGGCCGGTTCTCCACCACGTTCAGTCCATAGCCCTCCAGCCCGACGATGGTCCGGCAGTGGTTGGTCAGCAGCACCATGTCGCGCACCCCCAGCTCGACGAGGATCTGCGCGCCGATCCCGTAGTCGCGCAGGAACGGGTTGGGCGGTCCGTCGCCGGCCGCGACCAGCGCCGCCCGCTCCGAGATCGCCGTCGGCCGCGGATCGCGCAGCAGCACCACCGCCCCGCGCCCCTCGGACGCGATCATCCGCATCGCCTGGTGCAGCCGCGCCGAGTGCGCGCCCCCCAGCATGTCGGTCAGCAGGTCCACCGCATGCATGCGCACCAGCACCGGCGCCGGTCCGGCCAGGTCGCCCTTCACCAGCACCAGGTGCTCGGCATAGTCGATGGTGCTGGCGAACACCACCAGCCGCCAGTCGCCGCCCTCCACCCCCGCCAGCACGCCCTCCTGCACCTGCCGCACCAGCCGCTCGGTGCGCCGCCGGTGCGCGATCAGGTCGGCGATCGTGCCCAGCTTCAGCCCGTGGTGCTGGGCGAACGCCACCAGCTCCGGCAGCCGCGCCATCGACCCGTCGTCGTTCATGATCTCGCAGATCACGCCGGACGGGTTGAGCCCGGCCATCCGCGCGATGTCCACCGCCGCCTCGGTGTGTCCCGCCCGCACCAGAGTGCCGCCGTCGCGCGCCGCCAGCGGGAACACGTGCCCCGGGCTGACGATGTCGCCCGGCCTCAGCTCCGGGTTGATCGCCGCCGCGATGGTGTGCGCCCGGTCGAACGCCGAGATGCCGGTCGTCACCCCCTCGGCCGCCTCGATCGAGACGGTGAACGCCGTCTGGTGCCGCGTCCCGTTCGCCTGCGCCATCGGCGGCAGCCCGAGCTGCTCCACCCGCCCCCGCGTCATCGCCAGACAGACCAGCCCCCGGGCGTGGCGCGCCATGAAGTTGACCGCCTCGGGCGTGGCGAACTGCGCCGGCACCACCAGGTCGCCCTCGTTCTCGCGGTCCTCGTCGTCGACCAGCACGAACATGCGGCCGGCGCGCGCCTCGTCGATCAGCTCGGCCGTCGGCGTGATGTAGCCCGACAGCTCGCCACGCGCGAGGTCCGACAGGGCGCTGCTCATGGCGCAGCCCCGAAGCCGCCGAGGCAAGGCGCGCGGTCCCCCGACCTCGTCGACGCCCCGGCCGTTGCCACCCGCGTGCACGAAAGCCGGCGGCCGGGCCTCGATGCCGAAGCCGAGGCTCCAGGACCCTGCCCCTGGCGGAGTCCCGAGGCGGCGCCTGCGGACCTGCCTCCTCCGCGCCGCACCCCGAGGCCCATCACCACTCCCTCTGTGCCTGCCGCATCGCGCCGTCGACCTCGATGTGCACCGCCTCCCCGCGCCGGCGCAACCCGAGCGTCGTCGCCGCAGCCGTGTGCGGGATCACGTTGACGCCGAACACCGCGCCGTCGTCGCCGTCGCGCACCGTGTTCACCGTGAGCGACACCCCGTCGACCGCGACGCTGCCCTTGGTGACCACGAGGCGCGCCAGGGCCCGCGGCAGCGCCACCTCCAGCCGCAGCGACCCGTTCTCCGCCGCCCGCGACACCACCTCGCCGAGCCCGTCGACGTGGCCGGACACCATGTGCCCGCCCAGCTCGTCGCCCAGGCGCAGCGCCCGCTCCAGGTTGACCTTGGTCCCCGCCGCCCAGCGCCCGAGCGTGGTCAGCGACAGCGTCTCCGCCGACGCCTCCACCGCGAACCAGTCCGCACCGAACTCGACCACCGTCAGGCAGCACCCCGAGCACGCGATCGACGCGCCCGGCACCACCCCGGAGAGGAAGCCGCCCGCACCGCCCGACGCCCCCGCCACCGCCTCGACCTGCACCAGTGCGCCGCCCGGCAGCGCAGCGACACCGATCAGCGACGGCACGACCGCCGCCGCACCGGCCGGCCCGGGCGCCGCAGCACCCGTCAGCGCCGCCATCAGCACCTCGCCGACCTCGCGCAGCGCCGCGCCCGCGTCCGGACCGCCGGTCACCACCGCCGCCCGACAACGCACCAGGGCGTCAAGTCCCACCCCCGCCGTCCCCAGCATCTCCCGCAGCGCCGCGGCACAGCCGCGCGCCTGCTCCGCGGCGCCGGCCCCGCCGGCCGAAACCGCCGGCAGGAACAGCAGCCCGCCCGCCTGCGTGACGCCCGCCTGCGTGACGCCCGCCTGCGTGACGCCCGCCTGCTGGGCACCCGACAGCGGCGCGGGGCCCGCCGGCACCCCGACCACCACCCGCATGTCGCGCCCCGCGCCGATCGCACGGATCGAACGCACCTCGCCGATCGCCGCGACGATCCCGGTGAACATCAGCCCATCCTCCGCATCTCGGTCAGCACGTCGCAGCCGACGCGCCGGCTCGCCACCGTCTCGAAACGCGGCATCGCCCCGATCGCTGCCACCCCGATCCCCTGCACCGACGCGAGGCCGTCGCCGCCGACCACCCCCGGCGCGTGGAACCAGGCCAGGCGGTCCACCAGCCCGGCGCGCAGCAGCCCCGCCGCCAGCCGCCCGCCCCCCTCGACCAGCACCCGCGTCAGCCCGCGCGCGCCCAGCGCCTGCAGCGCCAGCCCGAGGTCCACGCCCCCCGACCCACCCTCGCCCCGCACACCCGCGTCGCCCGCGCTGCCGCCCGCAACCGCGAGCGGCACCGCGCCCGCCGCCTCCAGCGCCGCCCGCCGCTCCTCGGCCGCGCCCCGCCGATGCAGCAGCCACAGCGGATCCCGCCCCGCCCCGGCCACCAGACGCGACCGCACCGGCGTGCGCAGCGCCCCGTCCGCCACCACCCTGACCAGCGGCCAGTCCCGCGCCGCCTCGATCCGGCAGGTCAGCTCCGGATCGTCCGCCAGCACCGTGCCCACCCCGCACATCACCGCGTCGTGCGACGCCCGCAGCCCATGCCCGGCCCGTCGCGCCGCCGCCCCGGTGATCCACCGGCTGTCCCCGCCCGCCGTCGCGATCCGCCCGTCCAGGCTGCTCGCCAGCTTCAGCGTCAGCATCGGCCGCCCCGACACGACCCGGCGCAGGAACCCCTCCGCCACCGCGCGCGCCGCGTCGCCGAGCACCCCCTCCACCACCTCGACCCCCGCCGCGCGCAGCCGCGCCACGCCGCGCCCGCCCACCCGCGGGTCGGGATCGCCGCACCCCACCACGACCCGCGCCACCCCCGCCGCCAGCAGCGCGTCCGCGCAAGGCGGCGTCCGGCCGAAATGGCTGCACGGCTCCAGCGTCACGTAGGCGCACCCGCCACGCGCCCGCCCGCCCGCCATCGCCAGCGCCACCGCCTCGGCATGCGGCCGCCCGCCCGGCGCCGTCACCCCCCGCCCGGCCACCAGCCCGTCCGCCGCCACCACGACGCAGCCCACCGCCGGGTTCGGCCAGGTCGTGCCCAGCCCGCGCCGCGCCAGACCCAGCGCCGCCCGCATATGCCCGGGGTCGTCCATCGCAGCGCGACATGCCATCGGCCGCTATGTGGGAGGCGACAGCGACCCCAGGAAGGCCTCGAAATCCTTCGCCTCGCGGAAGTCGCGATACACGCTGGCGAAGCGGACATACGCCACCGCGTCCACCTCCTTCAGCGCGTCCATCACGTGCGCGCCGATCTGGCTCGACGGGATGTCGGTCTCCCCCGAAGCCTCCAGCTGGCGCACGATCGAGTTCACCACCCGCTCGATCCGCTCCTCCTGCACCGGCCGCTTGCGCAGCGCGATGCTGATCGAGCGCAGCAGCTTGTCGCGGTCGAACGCCACCCGCCGACCGTCCGACTTGATCACGGTCAGCTCGCGCAGCTGCACCCGCTCGATCGTCGTAAACCGCTGCCCGCAGCTGGGACACGACCGCCGCCGCCGGATCGCCACGTTGTCCTCGGTCGGACGACTGTCCTTCACCTGGCTGTCGTCGTGGCCGCAGAACGGACATTTCATCAGAAGACAAGGCCAGGACTTTGCCCTGGACCCACCAGGGGCCGCGCCCCTGCACCGGCACACGACAGACGAAGCCGGGGGGCACTGCCCCCCGGCCCGTCCGACGCCCTCAACGCCCCTGGTAGATCGGGAACCGCGCGCACAGCTCCAGCACCCGGTCGCCCACCAGCTTCTCCACCCGCGCGTTGTCGCCCTCGTTCGACGCCGCGAAACCCTCCAGCACCTCGTTGATCATCTCGCCGACCTGCCTGAACTCCACCTGCCCGAACCCGCGCGTCGTCCCCGCCGGCGTCCCCAGCCGGATGCCCGACGTCACCGCCGGCTTCTCCGGGTCGAACGGGATGGCGTTCTTGTTCGCCGTCATGTGCGCCCGCTCCAGCGTCGCCTCCGCGACCTTGCCCGTCACCTTCTTCGGCCGCAGGTCCACCAGCACCATGTGGCTGTCCGTCCCGCCCGTCACGATGTCCAGGCCCGCCGCCACCAGCGTCTCGCCGAGCACCCGCGCATTGTCCTGCACCGCCCGCTGATACGCGCGGAACTCCGGCCGCAGCGCCTCGCCGAACGCCACCGCCTTGCCGGCGATCACGTGCATCAGCGGCCCGCCCTGGATGCCGGGGAACACCGCGGAGTTGAACTTCTTCCCCAGCTCCGGGTCGTTGCTCAGGATGATCCCGCCGCGCGGCCCGCGCAGCGTCTTGTGCGTCGTGCTCGTGCACACGTGCGCGTGCGGCAACGGGCTCGGATACAGCCCCGCCGCCACCAGCCCGGCGAAATGCGCCATGTCGACCAGGAAATACGCCCCGACCTCGTCCGCCACCGCACGCATCCGCGCGAAGTCGATGAACCGCGGATACGCCGACCCGCCGGCGATGATCAGCTTCGGCCTGTGCTCGCGCGCCAGGCTCTCCATCTGCTCGTAGTCCAGCAGACCGTCCTCGCGACGCACCCCATACTGCACCGCGTTGAACCACTTGCCCGAGATGTTCGGCGCAGCGCCGTGCGACAGATGCCCGCCCGCCGCCAGGCTCATCCCCAGGATGGTGTCGCCCGGCTTGACCAGCGCCAGGAACACCGCCGAGTTCGCCTGCGCGCCCGAGTGCGGCTGCACGTTGGCATACTGGCAGCTGAACAGCTGCTTGATCCGGTCGATCGCCAGCTGCTCGACCTTGTCCACCTCCACGCAGCCGCCGTAGTACCGCTTGCCCGGCAACCCCTCGGCATACTTGTTGGTCAGCACGCTGCCCTGCGCCTCCAGCACCGCCGCCGAGCAGATGTTCTCGCTCGCGATCAGCTCGATGCCGTCCTGCTGGCGCACCAGCTCGGCCGCGATGATCTCGGCCACCGCCGGATCGGTGTCGGCAAGCCTCCCCTCGAAGAAGCGGTGCAGGGAGGTCGTCGGGCTCTGTTCGTTCATGGCATCATCCCCTGGCGTGATACGGCGACAATGGCGGCTTCGGCCGCCCAACGCGTCAGCCGCGCGAGGCCGCGCGGCGTGTCCCCCATGTTGTAGTGTATTTTTCGCCCGCCGGGAACAACCTCCGCATCACCCCGGCACCGGAAAATCGCCCGGCCCCCGCCGCCCCGCCCCACATCACCCCTGGACGCAGCGCCCGCCACCGCCCAGCTTGCCGGCCCCACCGCCGGAGCGCCCATGTCCCAGGCCGTCGACGTCGCCGCCTCGCCCTTCGCCCGCAAGTCCATCGACGACCTCACCCACGCCACCGAGGACGGCGACCAGCTCAAGCGCAGCCTCGGCCCCGCCAGCCTCGTCGCCATCGGCATCGGCTGCATCATCGGCGCCGGCCTGTTCTCCCTCACCGGCCTCGCCGCCGCCGACAACGCCGGACCCGCCGTCGTCCTCAGCTTCCTCGTCGCAGGCTTCGGCTGCGCCCTCGCCGGCCTCTGCTACAGCGAGCTCGCCAGCATGATCCCCGTCTCCGGCTCCGCCTACACCTACGCCTACGCCACCATGGGCGAGCTCGTCGCCTGGATCATCGGCTGGGACCTCGTCCTCGAATACGCCGTCGGCGCCGCGACCGTCGCCGTCAGCTGGTCCGGATACCTCGCGTCCCTCACCCACGGCTGGGGCCTCGACCTCCCCCCGCGCTGGACCTCCTCCCCCTTCACCACCATCCACGCCCCCGACGGCAGCACCACCCACGGCATCGTCAACGCCCCCGCCATCTTCATCATCATCGCGATCTCGCTGCTGCTCATGCGCGGCATCAGCGAAGCCGCCTGGGTCAACAACACCATCGTCGTCGTCAAGCTCTGCGTCGTCGCCGCCGTCATCGGCTTCGGCGTGTTCTACATCGACCCCGCCAACTACCACCCCTTCATCCCCGCCAACACCGGCGAGTTCGGCCACTTCGGCCTCTCCGGCATCATGCGCGGCGCCGGCACCGTGTTCTTCGCCTACCTCGGCTTCGACGCCGTCTCCACCACCGCCCAGGAAGCCAACAACCCCCAGCGCGACATGCCCATCGGCATCCTCGGCAGCCTCGTCATCTGCACCGTCCTCTACGTCGCCTTCGCCCTCGTCCTCACCGGCCTCGTCTCCTACACCAGGCTCGGCAACGAAGCCCCCGTCGCCACCGCCATCGCCCAGACCCCCTTCCCCTGGCTCCAGGCGCTGGTCAAACTCGGCATCATCGCCGGCTTCACCTCCGTCCTCCTCGTCTCCCTCCTCGGCCAGAGCCGCATCGTCTACGCCATGGCCCGCGACCACCTCCTCCCGCCGATCTTCGCCCGCATCAGCCCCGCCACCCAAACCCCCTGGCGCACCAACGCCCTCCTCATGCTCAGCACCGGAGCCCTCGCCGGAACCGTCCCCATCGCCGAGCTCGGCCACATGACCTCCATCGGCACCCTCCTCGCCTTCTCCATCGTCTGCGGCGGCGTCCTCATCCTCCGCCACACCGACCCCGACCGCGAACGCGGCTTCCGCGTCCCCTGGTCCCCCCTCCTCCCCACCCTCGGCATCCTGATGTGCGCCGCCATGATGCTCTCGCTCGATATCCTCACCTGGGCCCGCCTCGGCGTCTGGCTCGCCCTCGGCCTCGTCGTCTACGTCACCTACAGCCGCCGCCACTCGCTCCTCGCGCGGCAGACGTAA
>CAXSEF010000037.1:16193-27460 GCA_964236535.1 uncultured Acetobacteraceae bacterium | reverse complement strand
CCCATGTCCTGGAAGCGGGCCCATGTCCTGGAAGCGGGCCCATGTCCTGGAAGCGGGAGCCCGCTGGACGCTGAGCGCCCGGACCCGCACATGAAAGGCGACGCGACGCGGGGCGTCATGCTGCGAGGTTATGCCAGCGGCTCCGGGCATCGACCTGCAGGCGAAGCAAGGCCGGGCTCTGCCAGACCCGCCAAGGGCCCGAGGCCTCTGGAAACCCATTTCTCAAGCAAATGGATTCAAAGGGCTTGGCCAATGGCCGCGTCTAGAGGCAGAGCCTCTGGCCCTGCTTGCTGGTCACGGCCGGGTCGGGCCGGTGGCGTCTGCGATCTCCCACCCGCCGCCTAGCGCGCGGTACAGCGCCACCAGGTCGGTGGCGATCTGGGTGTCGCTGCTGGCGAGGTCGTTGTCGCTCTGCAGCAGCTGCGACTGGGTGGCGTTGACGTTGAGGAAGTCGATCACGCCTTCGGTGTAGCGTTGCCGAGCGACCTGCAGTGCCGTTGTGTTCTGGGCTGCAGCCTCTGCGACCTGCAGGCGGCGGCGCTGCGCCTCCGCGTAGGCGGTCAGCGCATTGTCCACCTCCTGCCAGGCCTGCAGCAGCGTCCTGCGGAAGGCGATCGCGGCCTCGCGCTGCTGCGACTGGCGCATGCGCAGCGTGCCGCGCAGTCGGCCGCCCTCGAACAGCGGGATGGATACCGTGGGGCCGACCTGGAACTCGCGCGAGTAGAGGCTGAAGGCGTCATTGAAGCGCAGCCCCTGCAGCCCGAAGCTCCCCATCAGCGTGACGTCGGGATAGAATTCGGCCACCGCGACGCCGGTCTGCGCGGTGGCCGAGTGCAGCCGGGCCTCGGCCTGCCGCACGTCGGGGCGTTGCCGCACCAGGGTCGCGGGCAGGCCGATCGGCACCACCGGCGGCACGGCGGGCTGGGCTGCGGGCGGGCGCAGCTCGGCCTCCAGCGCGCGCGGCGCCTCACCCAGCAGCAGGCCGATGGCGTTGATCAACGCGGCTTCTTGGGTGCGCAGCGGCGGCAGCGTGGCGGCGATGGTGGATTGCTGCGCCCGCGCCTGTGCCATGTCGAGCCTGGTGGCGACGCCGTCGGCGAAGCGCCGGGCCACCAAATCGGTGTCGGTCTGCGCCAGCGCCAGGTTGCGCTGCGCAATGGCCTGCTCCGCCTGCACGCCGCGCAGCTGCAGGTAATCCTGCGCCAGCTCGGCGATCGTGGACAACGCGATGCCGCGGCGGTCCTCGATGGCGGCCTGGGTGTCGGCGTTCGCGGCCTCCACGCCGCGTCGCACCCGGCCGAACAGGTCCAGCTCCCACGACGAGCTGAGGCCGTTCTGGTACAGGTCGAACTCGAGCGGCGCGCCAGGCTTAGTGGTAACGAGTGCAACCGGGTCGCCGGTCGGGCTGAGCCGGGTGTGCAGGTAGGAGGACTGCTCGCTGACCTGCGGCAGGCCTTGGGAGGCCACCACCTCGCGCTGCGCCCGGCCCTGCAGGATGCGTTCGGCGGCCACCTGCAGGTCCAGGTTCTGCCTTGCCGCGCGCGCCACCAGCGACGATAGCGTGGGGTCGGCGAAGCTGTTCCACCATTGCGGGTCGATCGACGCGACGACCGTGCGGCTGGCGACGTCGGCGTGCTCCGGCTGCCAGTCCTGCGGGGCGCCGGCGGCAGGCGGGTGGAAGTCCGGCCCCACCGTGCAGCCCGCCAGTGCCACGGCCCAGGCCGCCCAGCCCCGGAACATGCGCTTCAAGGAGGAGCCGCCGGAGCTTGGGACATGGGAGCTTGGGACATGGGAGCTTGGGACACGGGAGCTTGGGACACGGGAGCTTGGGACACGGGAGCTGGGGACACGGACGCGGGAGGCGCCGTCAGACGCGACGTGGTGCCGCGCTGCTCGGCGATGACGTCGGCCAGGCCGGTATCGATGGTGGTCTCCACCGAGAAGCCGAGGCGCAGCAGCTTGACCTCGTTCTGTCCCGGCGAGACCAGGATCTTCACCGGCAGGCGCTGCACGATCTTGGTGAAGTTGCCGGTGGCGTTGTTGGGCTGGATGGCGCCGAACGCCGCGCCGGAGGCCGGAGGCACGCTGTTCACCACGCCGTCGAGGTACAGGTTGTAGGCGTCGACGTGGATGCGGACGTGCTGGCCGGGCAGCACGTGGCGCAGCGCCTCCTCGCGGTAGTTCGCCTCGATGTAGATGCGGTCCAGCGGGACCACGACCATGAGCGAGGCGCCCGGAGCCACGTAGTTGCCCACCTGCACGGTGCGCTCGCCCACCATGCCGTCGAGCGGGGCGAGCAGGCGGGTGTAGCTGAGGTTGAGCCTGGCCTGCTCGACCTGCGCCTCGTCGGCCTTGACAGTGGCCTGAGCCGCCGCGCGCTGCGCCTCCAGGATCGGGATCTGCCGCCTGGCCGCCTCGGTGGACGCCTTCGTCTGGTCGACGCCGGCGCGGGCCTGCTGCACCTGCTCGTCCGCCTGCTGGCGTTCCTGGACCGTGCCGGCACCGGTGGCGGCGAGGTCGTGGTAGCGTCTCTGGTTGGCCTGGGCCAGGGCCAGCTGCGCCGCGGCCGAGGGGCTCTGCGTCTGCGACTGGTCCACCACGGCGGGCTGGCGCGCGATGGAGGCGCTGGTGTCGGCGAGCTGCGCCCGGTCACGCTCCAGCATCGCCTCGGCGCTGGCCAGCGATGCGCGGAAATCGCGGTCGTCGATCGTCGCCAGCAGCTGGCCGGCCTGCACCGGCTGGTTGTCGTCGGCGTCCACCGAGGCGATCTGACCGGAAATCCGGGGCGCGACCGTCGCGTAGTGTGCGGTGACGTAGGCGTCGTCGGTCCACACGGCCGCGGAGGGGGCGAAGATGATCACCAGCACGACGGCGACGAAGCTCACCACGATAACGCCGCCCACGATCCACGGCCACACCGGCTTGCGCTCGGGCGGGTCGGCGGCGCCATCTTTCTGTCCGGCGTCTTCGCCTTTCGGCGGGTCCCTGTCGCCCTTGGGCTTGTCCTTGTCGTCCTTCGACGGGTCCTGGCCGTCGTTAGGGTGGTTCTTGCCGCTCCCCGGCTGGTGCCTGCCGTTGTTCGGTTCCTGCGGCCGGTCCCTGGCTTCGCCGTCGTCGCGCGAGGAAGCGTTGTTGCGGTGTTCGGGATCAACCATTGCCGTCTCTAATGCTGCTGGGCGATGATGCGAGGCGGGTAGGTGCGCACCGGCAGCACCAGCAGCACGACAATCAGCGCCGCGGCCACGCAGGCGATGATCAGGAAGGCGTCGCTTAACGTCAGCACCGTGGCCTGCGCCTGCACCGCGCCGCGGAACGCGGCGAGGCTTGCCGGGCTGTGCTTCTGCAGGGCGCTGAAGGTGCCGTGTCCGGACTGGTCGACGATCCGGTTGTAGTGCAGCGCCCCCCGCCAGCGCATGATCAGCTGCAGCAGCCAGACGCCGACCGGCTCCGCCGCCGCGCGCATGCTGTTCACCAGGGTAGAGGCGAACGGCCCGTCCGCCGGGTTGGTGAGGTCGTTCGTGGCGATCATCAGCAGAGGCAGGACGATCAGCGGCCCCCCCAACGCCTGGAAGCCCTGCCACAGGAAGAAGCTGTTGCTCTCCGAGACAGAGGTGAGGAACGAGTTGCCGATGCAGGCAACGATGACGCAGGCGATGCCGGCGAAGATCACCATCCGAGCATCGACGCTCTCGAAATTCAGCAGCACGGCCACCAGGGGCAGCAGCACGAACTGGGGCGCCGCGATCAGCAGAGTGACGACGTAGGACTGCGCTGGCCGGAAGCCGGCTACCTCGGTCAGGTAGTCGAGCGGGATGGTGGAGGCGGACAGGTTGAGGATGAGGAAGGTGAACAGAGTCACCAGACCGAAGGCGAAGTTCCGCTGCTTCAGCAGGGAGAACTTGTAGAGCGGCAGCGCCACCTTTTGCTCGTTGAGCACCAGCAGCGGCAGGGCGGTGGCGAACACCAGGGCCAGCACGCAGATCAGCCTGGAGTTGAACCAGTCGAGGCGGCTGCCCTGCTCAAGCAGGGTGGTCAGCGCGCCGAAGCCGGTGACGACCAGCAGCGCGCCGCGCCAGTCGAACTGGCGGATGCGGCCGTATTGCGGCGGCTGCTGCTTCACGCCGTGCCAGACCAGCACCCCGGCCAGAGTGCACAGCGGCAGGTCCTCGTAGAACGCGAACTGCCAGCCGACATCGCCGGTCCACAGCGCGGTCAGCGCCGTCGAGAAGTTGGGTCCGAAGGTCGCGGTCAGGGCGTAGGCGGCCAGGCCGTACAGCCGGACCGGCGGAGCCAGCACCTGCAGCGCCACCGTCAGCAGCAGGGGAATGGTGAAGCCGGACGCCATGCCCTCGGCGAAGCGCAGGCCGTACAGCAGCGCGAGATTGGAGGTGAGCGGGATGCACAGCGTGGACACGGCGCTCAGCGCGATCGCGAACAGGGCGAAACGGCGGATCGACACCGTGACGGCCCAGAACGTCGCGACCGACATGCCGATGATCTGGCCTGAGGAGAACAGGCTGGTAAGCCAGGTTCCAGGGTCGCTGCTGATGCCGAGGCCGCCACGTACGTCGATCAGGGCGGCCCCGACCACGCCGTCGTTGAACTCGACCGTGAGTGCCGCGAGAAGGACGCCCAGGAGCCCGAGAAGCGGTTTCAGTGCCACTCCACCCCCGATGCCGGCCGGTCGCACGGCCTGTGTGGCGGGAGCGCGTCCGGCACGACGTCCGCGGGCGGGGTCCAGGCGGCGGCCGCAACGGCGAGCATCGCGGCGGCGGCACGGCGCCCGTCGCTGCCGGACGCGATGGCGTCGACGAACCATGCCGGGTTGGCGCCGGCGCAGAGCGGCTGCGTATCCAGGACCCGGCGGTCGCGCAGGCACCCGGGACGACTCGGTGTTCTGACGACGCTGTCTGGCGGAATGTGGGACGTCGCGACCTGCAAGGCGTCCGGTCCTTCTGTATGCGGAGATGGCCACTCGGGAATGCGCGTACCGCTTAGGTCTGTGGCCGGCAAGCTAGCTCCTAGAACCCCTGTGCAAGAGGAGGGTTTCCAAACGGCCCTGCCCTTTGGTGGGTCCTGGCAGAGCCCGGCCGTGTTTGCTTTGTGCCCCGGACGCGGCACACTCCGGCGATGATCCAGGCCGGGCCGATCACGCTTTGCGACGCGGACGCGACCGAGGCGCTCGGCCAGGCGGTGGCGGCGGCGCTGCGGCCGGGCGACGCCGTGCTGCTGGAGGGGCCGCTGGGCGCGGGCAAGACCACGCTGGCGCGGGCGCTGCTGCGTGCGGCGTGCGGCGACCCGGCGCTCGAGGTGCCGAGCCCGAGCTATGCGCTGGTGCAGGGCTACGACTCGCCGCTGGGGCCGATCGCGCATTTCGACCTGTGGCGGCTGGACGGGCCGGCGGCGCTGGAGGAACTGGGCTGGGAGGAGGCGCGAGCGGGGATCGTGCTGGTGGAGTGGCCGGAGCGGCTCGGCCTGTTGCGGCCGGCGGACGCGCTGGCGGTGCGGCTCCGGGTGGAGGGCGTCGGCCGGACGGCGGCGCTGTCCGGGTGGGCGGGGCGGCTCGGGGACGCGGCGGCGGGCGGGCGGTGACGGTGGTGCGGCAGGCCATGGTGCTGGCGGCGGGGCTGGGCACGCGGATGCGGCCGTTGTCCGCGGCGACGCCCAAGGCGCTGCTGCCGCTGGGCGGGCGGAGCCTGGTGGAGCATGCGCTGGACCGGCTGGCTGCGGCGGGGGTGGAGCGGGTGGTGGTCAACGCGCACTGGCAGGCGGAGCGGCTGGCGGCGCACCTGGCGAACCGGGCGGGGGTCGTGGTGCGGCACGAGGCGAGCCTGCTCGACACCGGGGGCGCGGTGGCGGCGGCGCTGGCGGACGGGCTGCTTGACGCGGATGCGGCGTTCTACGTGGCCAACGGCGACAGCGTGTGGATCGACGGGCCGGGCCCGGCGCTGGGGCGGCTGGCGGCCGCGTTCGAGGCTGGCGGGACGGATGGGGTGCTGCTGGTGCACCGGGCGTTCCAGGTGCACGGCGAGGTCGGGCCGGGCGATTTCATGGTGGGGCCGTGGGGCGAGGTGCAGCGACGAGGGGGACGCGAGATCGCGCCCTACGTGTATGCGGGGGTGCAGCTGGTGGCGCCGGCGCTGTTCGCGGGGCTGGGTTCGGGGGCATTCGGGCTCAACGTGGCGTGGGACCGGGCGATCGCGGCGGGGCGGCTGCGGGCGGTGGTGCATGACGGGCTGTGGTTCCATCTGAGCCGGCCGCAGGACCTGAGCGAGGCGGAGAGCGCGCTGCTGGCTTCGGAGACCAGCGAGACGACATGATCGGGGTGTCGGGTCGGGACGCGAGAACGGCCAGGGCTCTGCCCTGGAACCGCCGGGGGCCGAGCCCCCGGACCCGCCCATGCCGGGGGCATACCCGGGGGCTGGTCTGCGGCGCCTTGCCGGTTTGCCGGCTTGCGGCTCCTTGACCCGGCCCAACCTCGCGGCGGTTCCTGCGGGCCTGCCGTTCCTGGACACGCTGGCGGCGCACTGCCTGGAGCGGGCGGGGCCCGATCCGCTGGCGTTGTCGCGGGCGCTGGTGCTGCTGCCGACGCGTCGTGCGGTGCGTGCGCTGGGCGAGGCGTTCCTGCGGCAGACCGACGGGCGGGCGCTGCTGCTGCCGCGGATCGTGGCGCTGGGCGCGGTGGACGAGGCGCCGCTGGCGCTGGAGGGGGCGTTGTCGCTGCCGCCGGCGATCGAGCCGATGCAGCGGCTGGCGATCCTGGCGCGGCTGGTGCTGGCGCTGGGCGGGCGGCACGGGGCGCCGCGCACGGCGGAGCGGGCGTGGACGCTGGCGGCGGAGCTGGCGCGGCTGCTCGACGAGGCGCAGCGCTGCGAGGTGGACCTCGCGGCGGCGCTGCCGGGGGCGGCGGCGGCGGCGTTCGCCGAGCACTGGCAGGTGACGCTGGGGTTCCTGGAGATCGTGACCCGGGCGTGGCCGGTGCTGCTGGCGGAGCGCGGGCGGATGGACCCGGCGGCGCGGCAGGTCGCGCTGCTGCGGGTGCAGGCGGCGGCGTGGCGGGCGACGCCGCCCGCGCACGACGTGATCGCGGCGGGCAGCACGGGGGCGATCGCCTCGGTGGCGCGGCTGTTGCGGACGGTGTCGCTGCTGCCGCACGGGCTGGTGGTGCTGCCGGGGTTCGACGCCTCGCTGTGGCCGGACGCGGCGCACGGGCCGCTGCCGGAGTCGCACCCGCAGGCGGGGATGCAGCGGCTGCTGGCGGGGATGGACGCGGGTCCGGGGGACGTTGCGGCGTGGCGCGGGCCGGCGCACGTGGCGACGCACGCGGCGGTGCCGGGGGGGCGCGAGGCGCTGCTTCGGCTGGCGCTGCTGCCGGCGGGGCGGCTTGCGGCGTGGCGCGCGGGGGCGGACGGGGCGGCGGGCGGCGCGGCTGCGGTCGCGGGGGCCGGGGTTGCGGGGTTGCGGCGGCTGGTGACGGCGGACCAGCAGGAGGAGGCGACGGCGGTGGCGCTGATCCTGCGCGGGGCGCTGGAGCAGGAGGGATCGCGGGCTGCGCTGGTCACGCCGGACCGCGAGCTGGCGGCACGGGTGGTGGCGGAGCTGCTGCGCTTCGGGGTGGTGGTCGACGACAGCGCGGGCGAGCCGCTGGCGCTGACGCCGCCCGCGGTGTTCCTCCGGCTGCTGGCGCATGCGGTGGCGCAGGGGATGGCGCCGGTGCCGCTGCTGGCGGTGCTCAAGCATCCGCTGTGCGCGGCGGGGATGGCGCCGGCTGCGTGCCGCGCGGCGGCTCGGCTGCTGGAGCTGGCGTGCCTGCGCGGGCCGCGGCCGGGGCCCGGGCTGACGGGGCTGCGCGAGGCGCTGGCCGGGGCGGCGCGCTCGGCGACGGCGCGCTCGGCGGCGGGGAGCTCGGCGCCGCGAGCCGGGACGGGCGGCGGAGGTGCGGGCGGGGCTGGCGTGGTGGAGGAGGCGGGCGGGGTCGTGGACTGGACCGGGGCCGGGAGTGCCGAGTGGATCGGGCGCGGGGCTAGAATCGCGGACGCGGAAGACGGGCCTGCGGGGGCGGACGGGTCTGGGGCGGACGGGTCGGGGGCGGCCGGCCGGCCGGCGGACGGACGGACCGGGGGCGTGGCAGGGGACCAGGCGGCGGGAGGCGGCACGTCGGGGCGGGTGGGCGCGCGGGCGCGGCGGGTGGCGGGCGCGCTGCTCGACCGGGTGGAGGGCTGCGTGGCGCCGCTGCTGGCGCTGGAAGCGGAGGCGTTGCCGGACCTCGGGCTGGAGGCGCTGGTGCGGGCGGGCGAGGCGCTGGCCGCGACCGACGCGGAGGACGGCGCGCACCGGCTGTGGGCGGCGGAGGACGGGGCGGCGTTGTCGGCGCACCTGGCGGAGCTGGCGGAGGCGCTGGCGCCGGGGGTGGGCGGGCTCGGGCCGCAGCCGGCGCAGACCCTGCCGGGTCTGCTGGAGGCGTCGATGGAGGGGATCGTGGTGCGCTCGCGCCGGGCGCTGCGCGGGCGCGACGGCACCGAGCACCCGCGGCTGTTCATCTGGGGGCTGCTGGAAGCGCGGCTGCAGAGCCTCGACCTGATCGTGCTGGGCGGGCTCGCGGAGGACGTCTGGCCGCGGCTGGCCGATCCGGGGCCGTGGATGAGCCGGGCGATGCGCGCGACCGTGGGGCTCGGCAGCCCGGAGGCGCAGGTCGGGCAGGACGCGCATGATTTCGCCGCGGTGTGCTGCGCGGCGCCCGAGGTGGTGCTGTCCTGCCCGCGCCGGCGGGACGGGGCGCCGGCGGTGCCGTCGCGCTGGCTGGTTCGGCTCGACGCGCTGCTCGCGGGGTCGGGGCTGGCGCTGGCGGCGCATCCGGCGGCGGGCTGGGCGCAGGCGATGGACCGGCCCGACGGTGCGGCGCGCCCGGTGTCGCCCCCTGCCCCGCGCCCGCCGCTGGCGCTGCGGCCGCGCCGGCTCAGCGTCACCGAGATCGAGACCTGGCTGCGCGACCCGTACGCGATCTACGCGCGCCACGTGCTGCGGCTGCGCGCGCTGCCGCCGCTCGAGGAGTCGGCCGACGCGGCGGACTACGGCAGCGTCGTGCATGGCGGGCTCGCGGCGTTCCTGGGCGAGGTCGGCACGGCGTGGCCGGCGGATGCGTCCCGGCGGCTGGCGCGCGCGGTGGACCTAGCGCTCGACGAGCGGGCGCTGCGCCCGGCGCTGGCGGCGTGGTGGCGGCCGCGGCTCGCGCGCATCGCCGCCTGGGTGGCCGACGCGGAGGCGGAGCGCCGCGCCGCGGCGGCGCCCGGCCGGGTCGACGCCGAGGTGTCGGGCCTGATCCGCATCGCCGCACCGGGCGGGCCGTTCGAGCTGCGCGGGCGGGCCGACCGCATCGAGCGGCACGGGGACGGGGTGTCGATCCTGGACTACAAGACCGGGGAGCCGCCGAGCGGGGCCAGCGTCGCCGGGGGCTGGACGCCGCAGCTGACGCTGGAGGCGGCGATGGCGCTGCGCGGGGCGTTCGGGCCGGAGCTGGCGGGCGAGGTGATGGAGCTGGCGTACTGGCAGCTCTCGGGGGGGTTCGAGCCGGGCAAGGCGCACACGCTGTTCGGCGGCCAGACGGCTCGGATGCGCGAGGCGGCGGAGCAGGCGTGGGAGAGCCTGTGCCGGCGGGTGCAGGCGTTCGACGACCCGGACTGCCCCTATCTGTCGCAGCCGCACCCGGGGGAGGTGCCGCGGTTCTCGGACTACGCGCAGCTGGCGCGGGTGGCGGAGTGGGCGGTGCTCGACGATGCGGGGTGAGGACACGGGCCTGGAGGAAGGCAGGCGACGGGCGGTGGCGGCGGGCCTGCGGTCCGAGGCGGACGGGTCCAGGGACCTGTCCCTGGCGGAGTCCGGGGGCGGCGCCTCCGGCCTCGCCTGGCGGTGAGCGCGGCCGACCCCGGCCTGCGGGCGAACCGCGAGCAGGCGGAGGCGTCCGACCCTGCGGTGTCGGCGTTCGTGTCGGCCAACGCCGGCACCGGCAAGACCAAGCTGCTGATCGACCGGCTGCTGCGGCTGATGCTGCCCGGGCCGGGCGGGGCGGCCGATCCGGCGCGCATCCAGTGCCTGACCTTCACCAAGGCGGCGGCGGCGGAGATGTCGATCCGGCTGCAGCGGCGGCTGGGCGGCTGGGTGGGGCTGGACGACGCGCGGCTGGACGGGGAGCTGGCGGCGCTCGGGGCGGCGGGCGGCGGGGCGGCGCGGGAGGCGGCGCGGGCGCTGTTCGCGCGGGTGCTCGACCTGCCGGGGGGGATGCGCATCGGCACCATCCACGCGTTCTGCCAGTCGCTGCTGCGGCGCTTCCCGCTGGAGGCGGGGCTGTCGCCGCATTTCCGGGTGGTGGAGGAGCCGGACGCGGCGGCGGCGCTGGAGGAGGCGCGGGAGGCGGTGCTGCAGCGGCCGGAGCAGCCGGCGATCGAGATGCTGGCGGGGCTGGTGAGTGCCGGCGGGTTCGGCGGGCTGGTGTCGGCGCTGCGGGCGCGGCGGGGCGATGTGGCGGCGGCGCTCGCCTTGCCGGGGCCGGCGCTGCTGGCGGCGCTGCGGCGGGCGGCCGGGGTGGTGCGGGAGGACGACGCGGCGATCGTGCTGGCGGGGGCGGAGGCGGCGGGCGACGGGGCGCCAGGGTCCGGGACGGAGCGGCTGCGGGAGGCGCTGCGGGTGCTGGCGGCGGAGGGTTCGGCCAGGGTGGCGGAGCGGGCCCGGCGGATGCTGGACTGGCTGGGGCTGCCTGGCGAGCTGCGGGCGGAGCACTGGGGGGAGTGGCGGGTCGAGCTGGTCAACAACGGCGAGCCCCGCGGCGGGCAGGCGCTGGTGAACCCGAAGCTGGCGAAGCCGCAGCCCTGGGTTCTCGACGCGATGCTGGGCGAGGCTGCGCGGGTGCTGGCGGTGGAGGACGAGCGGCGGGCGCTGCGGCTGGCGGAGGCATCGGCGGCGCTGCTGGCGCTGGCGGGGCCGGTGCTGGGCGACTATGCCGGGCGCAAGTCGGTGGCGGGGCTGCTCGACTACGACGACCTGATCGGGCGGACCTCGGCGCTGCTGATCGACCCGGGTGCCGCCTGGGTGCTGTACAAGCTCGATGGCGGGCTCGACCACCTGCTGCTCGACGAGGTGCAGGACACCTCGCCTGAGCAGTGGGCGATCGCCGGCGCGCTGACCGCGGACTTCTTCTCGGGCGAGGGGGCGGCGGAGGACCGGGCCCAGGAGCGTCCGGGGGGGCGCCCGGGCGGCGCAGGCGGCGGCGCGGG
>CAXSEF010000037.1:10243-16093 GCA_964236535.1 uncultured Acetobacteraceae bacterium | reverse complement strand
GGCGGCGCGGGCGCGCCGGGAGGCGGGCGGACGGTGTTCGCGGTGGGCGACGGCAAGCAGTCGATCTACTCGTTCCAGGGGGCGGACCCGGAGGGGCTCGACCGCTGGCGGGGGATTTTCCGCGACCGGGTGCGGGGTGCGGGCCGGGTATGGCGCGACACCGCGCTCGACGTGTCGTTCCGCTCGACGGCGCCGGTGCTGGCGCTGGTGGACGCGGTGTTCAGCGACCGGGCGGTGACGCCGGGGGTCGATCCGGCGGGTCTGCCGCACGTGGTGCATCGCGCGGGTGCGGCGGGGCGGGTGGAGCTGTGGCCGCTGGCGCCGATGCCGGAGCCGGTGGTGGCCGAGCCGTGGGCGGCGCCGTCGCGCAACGCGGGCTCGGTGTCGGCGCCGCAGCTGCTGGCGGGGGCGCTCGCGGCGTGGATCGCGGGGCAGATCGGCACGCCGCTCGCCGCGGAGGGGCGGGCGCTGCGGCCGGGCGACGTGCTGGTTCTGGTGCGGCGGCGCAACGACTTCGCGCGCGCGCTGGTGCGGGCGCTGAAGGCGAGCGGGGTGGCGGTCGCGGGGCTCGACCGGCTGGTGCTGACCGACCAGCCGGCGGTGCAGGACCTGATGGCGCTGTGCGACGTGCTGCTGCTGCCCGAGGACGACCTGACGCTGGCCTGCGTGCTGACGTCGCCGCTGGGCGGGGTGTCGGACGACAGCCTGATGGCGCTGGCGGCGGCGCGGCGGGGCACGCTGTGGGCCGAGCTGCGGCTGCGGGCGGGGGACCGGGCGGAGTGGGGCGCGGCGTGGGCGTTCCTGTCGCGGCTGGCCGGGCGGGTGGACTATGCGGGGCCGCACGGCCTGCTGGCCGAGGCGCTGGGGCCGCTGGGCGGGCGGGCGCGGCTGTTCGCGCGGCTGGGGCCGGAGGCGGCCGAGCCGGTGGACGAGCTGCTGGGCGCGGCGCTCGCCTACCAGCGGATGCACCCGCCGTCGCTGCAGGGGTTCCTGCACTGGCTGCGCCGGTCGAGTGCGGAGGTGAAGCGGCAGGCCGAGGAGGCGGGCGAGGTGGTGCGGGTGATGACCGTGCACGGCGCCAAGGGGCTGGAGGCGCCGCTGGTGGTGCTGCCGGACACCACGTCGCTGCCGCCGGACGAGGGCAAGCTGGCGTGGACCGTGGACCCGGGCCCGTTGCCGGGGGCGTCGCGACCGGGGTCGGCGTCCGTGGCGGGGACGGGCGGGATGGCGCTGCCGCTGTGGGCGCCGAACAAGGGGTTCTCCTGCGCGGCGCTGCGCGCGGTGCGCGAGGCGGGCGAGGCGGCGCGGCTCGCCGAGCACGACCGGCTGCTGTACGTGGCGCTGACCCGGGCGCGCGACCGGCTGGTGGTGTGCGGCTGGCAGACGCGGGCCGAGATCGACCCGCAGTGCTGGTACCGGCAGGTGGAGCGCGGCATGGCGTCGCTGGAGACGCAGCCGCTGCCGTTCGCGGCGTGGGGCGGCGAGGCGCGGTGCGTGGAGGCGGCGCAGGCGGTGGCGGTGGCGCCGCTGCGGCATGCGGCGGCGGACGGACCCGTGCCGCCGGAGTGGCTGGGCCGCGCGCCGGGCTGGGTGCCGCGCGCGCCGCCCGCCGAGCCGGCGCTGTCGCGGCCGCTGGCGCCGAGCCGGCCGGAGGGGGTGGCGTTCGGGCCGGCCCCGCGCTCGGTCTCGCCGCTGCAGGGGGTGGCGCAGGGCGACCGGTTCCGCCGCGGAGCGCTGGTGCACACGCTGCTGCAGCACCTGCCGGCGCTGCCGGCGGGCGAGCGCGAGGCGGCGGCGCTGCGGCACGTGGCGGACGGGCACGGGCTCCCGGACGGGGTGGCGGCGGGCCTGGCGCGCGAGGCGCTGGCGGTGCTCGAAACGCCGGAGCTGGCGGGGCTGTTCGGGCCGGGCAGCGTGGCGGAGCAGCCGCTGGCCGGGCGGGTGGGCGACACCGTGGTGAGCGGGCGGGTGGACCGGCTGGCGGTGCTGGCGGACCGGGTGCTGGTCGCGGACTTCAAGACCAGCGTCGACGCGCCGCCGGGGGTCGCGGACACGCCGGCGCCTTACCTGCGGCAGATGGCGGCGTACCGGGCGGTGCTGCGCGCGATCTGGCCGGGGCGGGCGGTGGTGTGCGCGCTGGTTTGGACGCGGGGGCCCTCGGTCAGCGTGCTGCCGGATCGGCTGCTGGATGGGCATGGGCCAGAGCAGGCAAGGCCAGAGGCTCTGCCTCTGGACTCCGCCGGGGGCTGAGCCCCCGGACCCACACATGGAAGGCAGGAAGTCTTTCATGGGTGTTTCCGGGGGGCTCGGCCGTTTGGCGGGTCCGGGCGTCGCCCGGCCTTGCCTGCTTCAGCCGAGCACGAACCAGATCCGGAACAGCAGCGTCTCCTGCCAGGTCTGCCGGCGCAGCCCGCGCAGGCGCAGCGCGGCGAGGCGGCGCGGCAGCCCGCCGTGGATGGCGCGGGCGACGCGCTCGGCGTCGCGGCGGGCCTCGGGCGAGAGCAGCTCGGGTTGCTGCAGCAGCGTCGCGAGCTGGCTGCGGAACACGCCCATGAACACGCCGGGGCCGCGGCGCAGCGCGGCGATGCCGCGCCGGACCAGCGAGAGCGGCGCGCCGACGGCGTTGCTGGCGTGCTGGCGGTAGAGCACGACCGGGGTGTCGTCGACGAGCAGCCGGCCGCCGGCGCCGGCGACGACCAGGTAGCACCACCAGTCGTGCAGCGAGACGCGGGGGGCGTGGCTGCGGGCGACGAGGCGGACCGCCGGCGGGTTGAGCATCATGGTGCAGCCGGTGGCGACGTTCTGGGTGAGGGCGGCGAGGAAGTCGGGCGGGCGGCGCAGCTGGAACGACAGGCCGAGCCGCTCCAGCCGCTCGTCCACCAGGACCTGGCGGGCGCAGTAGAGGGCGGGCCGGTCGCGGGCGTCGGCGCTGCACAGGGCGTGCAGGCCGCGGGCGAGCTTCTCGGGCAGCCAGACGTCGTCCTGGTCCGCGAAGGCGACGGCGGTGTCGTGCGGGGCGGAGCGCAGCAGGGTGAGGAAGCTTCCGGTGGCGCCGAGATGGCCGCGGTGGTCGGTGAGGTCGACGCAGCGGCCGGCGCCGGGGCCGCGGGCGAAGTCGTGCATGATGGCGAGCGTCGCGTCCCCGGAGCCGTCGTCGCGCCAGAACAGGGTCCAGGCGGGGTGCGACTGCGCGAGCAGGCTGTCGAGCTGTTCGCGCAGGAAGCGTGCGCCGTTGTAGGTTGAGAGCAGGATCGCCACGGCGGGGCCGGGCCCCGGGTCCTGCAGCCAGTCAGGCAGCGGAGGACTCTCTGGCGAGCAGGGCGTCGACGGTGCGCGCCAGCCCGTCGCGCCAGGGCGGCAGGCGGACGCCGAACACCGCGGCGAGGTGCTGGCAGTCGAGGCGGGAGTCGGGGGGGCGGCGGGCCGGGGTGGGGTAGTCGGCGGTGGGGATCGGCTCGACCGCGGGCGGGGTGCGGCCGTGCCGGGCGGCGTCCTCGAACGTGGCGACGGCGAGGCCGTGCCAGGTGGTCGAGCCCTCGCCCGCCGCGTGGTAGATGCCGCGCCACCCGTCGCGCCAGCCCTGGGCGATGCGGTCGGCGACGGCGAGGATCGCGTCGGCGAGGTCGTCGGCGGAGGTGGGGCAGCCGCGCTGGTCGCAGACCACACGCAGGCTGGGCCGGGCGGCGCCGGCGGCGAGCATGGTGCGCACGAAGTTGCGGCCGTCCGGCGAATGCACCCAGGAGGTGCGCAGGACGATGCTGCGCGGGTTGGCGTCGAGCACGGCGCGTTCGCCCGCCAGCTTGGTGGCGCCGTAGATGCCGGTGGGGCTGGTCGGGTCGGTCTCGGTGTAGGGGGCGCCCTTGGTGCCGTCGAACACGTAGTCGGTGGAGACGTGGAGCAGCGGGGTGGCGGCCTGCGCGCAGAGCCGGGCGAGCTCGGCCGGCCCCTCGGTGTTGGCCCGTGCGGCGGCGGGCTGGTTGCTCTCGGCGAGGTCGACCGCGGTCCAGGCGGCGGCGTTGACGACCAGGACCGGTCGGGCCTCGGCCAGCGCGGCCGCGATGGTGGCGGGCTGGTCGAAGTCGAACCGCGGGCGGCCGACGCGGCGCAGCGGGCGATGTGCCGCTGCTGCCGCACGTTCGAGCGCCAGGGCGAGCTGGCCGGTGCCGCCGGTGACCAGCATCGCGCCCGGGGCCACGCGGCTGGCTGCGAGCCGGGCGGGCGGCTCGGGGATCACGCGGGGAACCAGCCTGCTGCGGCGGCGAAGTCGGGCAGCACGGTGTCCTTGTCGGAGAGCAGCGCGTGGGCAGGGTCGATCGGCCAGGGCAGCGCCAGGGCAAGGTCGTCCCAGCGCACGCCGCGCTCCGAGGCGCGGTCGTAGGGGGCGTCCACCTTGTAGGAGACCTCGGTGTTGGGCTCGATGGTGCAGAAGCCGTGCAGGAAGCCGGGCGGCACCCAGAGCTGCGACCAGTTGCGCCCGCTCAGCCGGGCCGACACCCAGCGCCCGTAGCTGGGCGAGCCGGCGCGGGCGTCGACGGCGACGTCCCAGATCGCGCCGCGCACGCAGCGGATCAGCTTGCCCTGCGCGAACGGGGCCACCTGGCAGTGCAGGCCGCGCACCACGCCGGGCTCGCGCGACAGGCTGTGGTTGTCCTGCACGAAGCAGGCGTCGACGCCGGCCTCGGCGAAGCGGGCGGCGTTGTAGGTCTCGGAAAAGAACCCGCGCGCGTCCTCGTGACGGGCGGGGGTGAGCAGCACGACGTCGGCGATCTCGAGGCGT
The DNA here is from genome assembly GCA_964236535.1 of uncultured Acetobacteraceae bacterium. Classification (GTDB taxonomy): domain Bacteria; phylum Pseudomonadota; class Alphaproteobacteria; order Acetobacterales; family Acetobacteraceae; genus CAXSEF01. The sequence goes on along the minus strand of CAXSEF010000037.1, from coordinate 11,316 downwards.
TCGGCTCTCACGTGCAGCGCTCCATCGGCGTCGGGCCGGGACCCGGCTTGGCGTTCAGGCTCAGGCGGAGGGGCAGCGGTCGGGGCTGCAGGAGGCGGCGCGGCAGGGGGCGGCGCTGCAGGGGGACGGCCGTGCCGCGGGGCTCACGCACGGACGCCGTCGGCCAGTTCGAGCAGCGTGCGACCCAGCTCGGTCTTGTTCAGGCCCATCGCCTGTTCACGCAGGGCGGTGGCGTCGATGAAGCCCATGCGGAAGGCGACCTCCTCGGGGCAGCCGACCATCATGCCCTGGCGCTGCTGGATGGTCTGCACGAAGGTCGCGGCCTGCAGCAGGCTGTCCGGGGTGCCGGCGTCGAGCCAGGCGCAGCCGCGGCCGAGCCGCTCGACCCGCAGCGCCCCCTGATCGAGGTAGAGGCGGTTGAGGTCGGTGATCTCCAGCTCGCCGCGCGGCGAGGGGCGGACGCTGCGGGCCAGCTCGGTGACCCGGGCATCGTAGAAATAGAGGCCGGTGACCGCCCAGTTCGACAGCGCGGTCGCGGGCTTCTCGACGATCTCACGCGGGTGGCCGGCCTCGTCGAGCGAGACCACGCCGTAGCGCTCCGGGTCGCGCACCTGGTAGGCGAACACCGTCGCTCCCTCGGGGCGGGCGGCGGCGGCCTGCAGCGTCCGGCTGAGGTGGTCGCCGAAGATGATGTTGTCGCCGAGCGCGAGCGCGCAGGGGCCGCCCGCCAGCCAGTCCTCGGCGATCAGGAACGCCTGGGCGAGGCCGTCGGGGGTGGGCTGCTCGCGGTAGGCGAAGCGGCAGCCGAAGCGGCTCCCGTCGCCGAGCAGGCGGCGGAACTGCGGCAGGTCGCCGGGGGTGGAGATCAGCATGATGTCGCGGATGCCGGCGAGCATCAGCGTCGACAGCGGGTAGTAGACCATCGGCTTGTCGTAGACCGGCAGCAGCTGCTTGCTGGCGCCGAGCGTCATCGGGTGCAGCCGGGTGCCGGTGCCGCCGGCGAGCACGATGCCCTTCATGGCTACGGATGGCGTCGCCACGCCCGGCGGCGCCACGGCCGGGCTCGACGCGCC
>CAXSEF010000037.1:0-10143 GCA_964236535.1 uncultured Acetobacteraceae bacterium | reverse complement strand
AGGCTCGACACGCCCAGGCTCGACGCGACCGGGCTCGACGCAGCGCGCGTGGGGGGGCGGGAGGTGCCCACTCAGGCGGCGCCGAGCCGCTGGCCGGCGTAGCGCCCGGCGCGGATGCGTTCCCACCAGTCGGCGTGGTCGAGGTACCAGCCGATGGTGCGCGCGAGTCCGCGCTCGAAGTCGTGCGGGGCGCGCCAGGCGAGCGCCGCCTCGCTGCGCGTGGGGTCGATCTCGTAGCGACGGTCGTGGCCGGGGCGGTCGTGCACGAACCGGATCAGCCGCTCGCGCGCGCCTTCGGGGTCGGGGCGGCGGCGGTCGAGCTCGGCGCAGATCGCGCGCACCACGTCGAGGTTGGAGCGCGGCTGGCGGGCGCCGATCGCGTAGGTGCCGCCGGGCTCGCCGCGTTCGAGCACGGCCACCAGCGCCTCGGCGTGGTCGTCGACATAGAGCCAGTCGCGGGTGTTCAGGCCGTCGCCGTAGACCGGCAGCGCGCGGCCTTCGAGCGCGTTCAGGGTGACCAGCGGGATCAGCTTCTCCGGGAATTGCCAGGGGCCGTAGTTGTTGGTGGTGTTGCTGACCAGGGTGGGCAGCCCGTAGGTGTGGCGCCAGGCGCGGACCAGGTGGTCCGAGGCGGCCTTGGTCGCGGAGTACGGGCTGCGCGGGTCGTACGGCGTGGTTTCGGTGAAGGCGGGGTCGGTGTCGCCGAGCGCTCCGAACACCTCGTCGGTGCTGACGTGGTGGAAGCGGAACGCGTCGCGCGCGTCGCCCCCGAGGCCCGACCAGTGGCGGCGCGCGGCTTCGAGCAGGGTGAAGGTGCCGGCGACGTTGGTCTGGACGAACTCGGCCGGACCGTCGATCGAGCGGTCGACGTGGCTTTCCGCGGCGAGGTGCATCACCGCGTCGGGGCGGTGCTCGGCGAACACCTGCGCCATCGCGGCGGTGTCGCAGATGTCGGCGCGGACAAGGCTGTGGCGGGGGTGGGTGCGGGCCTCCTCCAGCGCATCCTCGGAGGCGGCGTAGGTCATCTTGTCGACGTTGACGATGTCGTGGGCGGTGTGGCGGACCAGGTGGCGGATCACCGCCGAGCCGATGAAGCCGCAGCCGCCGGTGATCAGTAGCCGCATGGTGTCGCACTCCGCTGGACGCCGCCTCCCGGAGCGGCAGCGTGACAGCACGCATACAACCGGGCAAGGCAGGGGAAGCAAGGCCGGGTTCCGCCCGGAGCCGCCAAGGAGCCGGGCTCCTTGAAAACCAGGTGTTCGACTTTGCCATCGTGCGTGGGTGCGGGGGCTCGGCTCCCGGCGGGTCCCCCGCTTCCGGGACCTGGGGCAGAGCCCTGGCGTTGATTTCCAGTCGGAGGCGGGGTTTGGCGGGAAGGCGGCTGCGCAGGGTGGCGGTCGAGCTGGCGCGGGAGGGCGAGGGTCCGCTCGGGCTGTGGCTCGACGCGGCGTTCCAGGGCGTGCTCGCGCCGGGCGGGCGGGTGCTGTCGGTGGTCCTGCCCGCGCACCTGCTGGCGTGCCGGCTTGACGTGACCGAGCTCGGCAGCGGCCGCAGCGTGCTGCAGCGGCCGCTGGACCTGCGCGCGCGCATCGGGCTGGCGATGGGGCCGATGACGCTGGACGGGCGGGACGTGGTGGGCGGGTTCGTGCTGGCCGGGCCGGACGGCGGGCGGGTCGGCGGGCCGCTCGCGGTCGAGCTGCTGGACGGCACCCGGGTTGCGGCGCGGGGCGTGGCGACGCGCGGGGTGGCGGCACGGGGAGCGAGCGACGGGGCGTTCCGGTTCCGTGCGGCGCTCTGCGCGCTGCCGCCGCTCGATGGCGGGCTGCGGCTGCTGGCGCGGGTGGGCGGGGCGGGGACGACGGCGGGGCTTGGCGTGACGGCGGAGCAGGTGGGGCTCGCCGGCATGTTCGAGGCGGTGGGGCCGGACGGGGTGACGGGCTGGGTGGCGGAGCTGGGCGACCTGTCGCGGCGGGTGGGCGTGTCGCTGCTCGTGGACGGCGCGGTGGTGGCCACCGGCGTGGCGGATCGGGCGCGGCCGGATCTAGCGGCGGCGGGGCTGGGCGACGGCGCGCACGGCGTGGTGCTGGCGCTGCCGGCAGCGGGCCAGGAGCGCGAGGTCGGGCTGGTGGTGGCGGGCACCGGGCTGCATCTGGCGGGCAGTCCGGTCACCGTGCTGGCCGGGCCTGCGGTGTCGGGCCGCTTCGACACGCTGCACGGGCGCTCGGCGCATGGCTGGGCAGTCGACCACGGCGATCCCGGGCGCAGGCTGGTGGTGGAGGCGGTGGCGGCGGGCGAGCGGGTGCTGGGGCGGGCGGTGGCCGACCAGTTCCGCGGCGACCTGCTGGAGGCGGGGCTGGCGGACGGGCACTGCGCGTTCAAGATCGACCTGGGCGGGCAGTTCCTCTCGCTGGTGGGACAGCCGGTGGCGGTACGGGTGGTGGGCAGCGCGGACTACCTGGCGGGGTCGCCCCGCGTGGTGACGGCGAACCCGAACCTGCTGCGCTTCCTGCGCCGGCGCGAGGCGGTGCGGCCGGCGGTGCTGGCGCGGCTGCGGGCGCGGATGGACCGGGCGGCGCAGGGCCAGGACCAGGGGCCCGGCCTGGGTGTGAGCCTGGTGATGCCGGTGCACGACACGCGCGCCGAGTGGCTGGGACAGGCGATCGGCAGCGTGCTCGCGCAGTGGTGCGGGGCATGGGAGCTGGTGTGCGTCGACGACGGCTCGACGGCGGCCCATGTCGGGCCGTTGCTGGCGCGGGCGGCGGCGCTCGATCCGCGCGTCCGGGTGCTGCGCTCGGCGGCGACGGTGGGGATCGCGGGGGCGGTCAATTTCGGGCTGCGCGCGGCACGCTACGGGCACGTGGCGTTCCTCGACCACGACGACGCGCTGGAACCGGACGCGGTCTGGCAGCTGCTGCGCGCGATCCGGCGCACCGGGGCGGACCTGCTGTATTCGGACGAGGCGCTGACGGATGGCGACATCGAGGCGGTGGTCGAGGCGCGGGCGCGTCCGGCGTTCTCCTACGACTACTACCTGTCGCACCCCTATTTCGTGCACCTGGTATGCGTGCGCACCGAGCTGGCGCGTGCGGTCGGCGGCTGGGACGAGGCGATGGCGATCTCCGCCGATGTCGACTTCGTGCTGCGCGTGGTCGAGCGGGCGCGTGCGGTCGCGCACGTGCCGGCGGTGCTGTATCGCTGGCGCACCCATGCGGGCAGCACCGGGCATGCGCGCCAGGCCGAGGTGATGGCGGCGACGCGGGGCGCGATGCAGCGGCACCTCGACCGGGTGGGTGCCGGCGGCGTGGTGTCGGACGGGGTGTCGTTCAACCAGTTCCGGGTCGAGTGGCCGGCCGCGGACGGGCTGGTGCTGGTGGTGGTGCCGACGCGCGACCGGGTGGACCTGCTGCGCGCCTGCATCGAGGGCGTGGAGCGGAGCGGCGATCCGGCACAGGTCAGGGTGGTGGTGATCGACCACGAGTCGCGCGACGCGGCGACGCTGGCGTATCTGCGCGAGCTGGGCCGGCGGCACGTGGTGATGCGCTGGGCCGGGCCGTTCAACTACGCGGCGATGAACAACGCGGCGGTGCGCGCGCACGGCGCGGGCGCGCGCTTCGTGCTGTTCCTCAACAACGACGTCGAGGCGGTCGGGCCCGGCTGGGTGGAGCGGCTGGCGAGCCTGGCGGCGCGGCCCGACGTGGGAGCGGTGGGGGCGCTGCTGATGTATGCGGACCACACCGTGCAGCATGCCGGGGTGATCGTGGGGTTCAACGGTTCGGCGGAGCACGCGTTCAAGTTCGCGCCGGTGTGGCTGGATGGCACGGGCCCGCTGTCGGGAGATGGGGCGCCGGCGGCGGGCCGGCGGCGCAACCTGGGCTACAACTGCGCGCTCGTTGCGGTGCGCGAGTGCTCGGCGGTGACGGCGGCGTGCCTGATGATGCGGCGCGAGGTGTTCGAGGCGGCGGGCGGCTTCGACGTGGCGTTCGCGGTGGGGTTCAACGACACCGACCTGTGCCTGCGGGTGCGGGGGGCGGGGCTGCGGGTGCTCTATGACGGGCACACGATGCTGCACCACCGGGAGAGTGCGACGCGCAGCGCCACCCGGCAGGTGCTGCACCCGGAGGACACGGCGCTGCTGCTGGAGCGCTGGGCGGGTTTCCTGCGCGCGGGCGACCCGTTCTACAGCCCGCTGCTGAGCGCGGTGACGCAGGACCACGTGCTGCGCGAGGACGCGGGGTGCCGGGTGGTGCACCCGGCGCGGGTGGTGGTGCTCAGGGAATGAAGGCCGGGGGCCTGACCCCTGTCCCTGCAGGCGGGCATCCGCTGCGCGCCCATACCGACAGGGCTTGGGCATGATCGTCCGGGCAAGCAAGGCCAGAGGCTCCGCCTCTGGACTCCGCCAAAGGCCGAGCCTTTGGAATCCATTTGCTTAAGAAGCGGGTTTCCGAAGGCCTCAGGCCTTTGGCGGGCCTGGGCGTAGCCCAGCCTTGCTTCGCCTGCAGGACATGGGGCTGCGCCCTGGCCTTGTCTGGAACGAGGCCGCCGGCGCGGCTTGGTGAACGTCGCGCGCAGCCCTGGGTCTGACGCCCGCCGGGTTCGGCCCGGGTGATCCCGTGGGCGAACGCGATGACCAGCTCCGTTCCGACGAACTCTGCGGCCGGCGCCGCACGGCCGCGTCCCGGCTTGCGGCGTGCAGCACCGTGGCCGGCGCGCGGGCGGATGCCAGCTCGGTCGGGCACGACGTCAGCAAGGGGGCGACGGCGGTCAAGAACGCGGTGACGCAGTAGCGTAGCGGGCGGCCCCTACACGCGGCAGGCCGGGACGGTCTATACAGCGGCGCATGACCGCAGCTGCCGCGCCGAGCCCCCTGCCCCCGACTGCCGCGAACGCCGGGTCCGATGCGCCTGTCGGGCCGGGCGCAGGCGCCGGGCTGGCGGGTGCCACGGTGCTGGTGACCGGGGCGACGGGGTTCGTGGGCTCGGCGGTGGCGCGGGCGCTGGCGGCGCGCGGCGCGGCGCTGCGGCTGCTGGTTCGGCCGGGCGGCGACCGGCGCAACCTGGCCGGGCTGGAGGCGGAGCTGGCGGAGGGCGACCTCGGCGATGCGGCGTCGCTGGCGCGGGCGGTCGCGGGGTGCCGGCATGTGTTCCATGTCGCGGCGGACTACCGGCTCTGGGTGCCCGATCCTGGGCCGATGCTGCGCGCCAACGTCGACGGCACCGTGGCACTGCTGAGTGCGGCGGCGGAGGCCGGGGTGGCGCGCATGGTGTACTGCAGCAGCGTGGCGGCGCTGGGCGTGTTCTACGACGGCACGGTGGCGGACGAGGAGACGCCGGTGCGGCCCGAGGCGGTGATCGGGGTGTACAAGCGGTCGAAGTACCTGGCCGAGCAGGCGGTGCTGCGGCTGGTGCGCGAGCGCGGGCTGCCGGTGGTGATCGTCAACCCGTCGACGCCGGTGGGGCCGCGCGACGTCAAGCCGACGCCTACCGGGAAGATGATCGCCGACGCGGCGGCGGGCCGGATGCCGGCCTACGTGGATAGCGGGCTGAACGTCGTGCATGTCGACGACGTGGCGGACGGGCACCTGCTGGCGCTGGAGCGCGGGCGGGTGGGCGAGCGGTATATCCTGGGCGGCGAGGATTTCTCGCTGGGCGACCTGTTCGCGATGGTGGCGCGGGTGGCGGGGCGGCGGGCACCGCTGGTGCGGCTGCCGCGACAGGCGCTGGTGCCGCTGGCGCTGGCCTGCGAGGGTCTGGCGAAGTTCGCGGGCGTGGCGCCGCTGGTGACGCGCGAGATGCTGGAGATGTCGCGCAAGAAGATGTTCTTCTCCTCGGCCAGGGCGCGGGCCGAGCTGGGCTATGCGCCGCGCCCGGCGGAGGACGCGGTGCGCGACGCAGTGGCGTGGTTCCGCGCGCAGGGCATGGTGCCTCCGGCGCCGCGGCGCGCGCGCCGGCCTGACGAGGCGGCCGGGGCGCCGGCTGGGGCAGGTGTCTGCTCCGGACCGCGGGCGGCGACGTGATCCCGCTCGCGGCGCTGTCGCTGCTGGTCTGGGCGTATCTCCTGGCGGGGCATGGGCGGTTCTGGTCGGCGGGGCCGGTGCTGGCGCCGGCTGTGCCGCGCGACTCGCCCGCGGTCGTGGTGGTCGTGCCGGCGCGCGACGAGGCGGCGGGGATCGTGCGCGCACTGGAGTCGCTGCTGGCGCAGCGCTATGCGGGACCGTTGCGGGTGGTGCTGGTCGACGACGGCAGCAGCGACGGCACCGGCGACCTGGCGCGCGGGCTGGCGGGCGAGGCCGGCGGCCGGCTGGTGGTGCTGGATGGGACGGCGCGGCCGGCGGGGTGGAGCGGCAAGCTGTGGGCGGTCGCGCAGGGCGTGGCGGCGGCGGGCGACGCGGGCCTGATCCTGCTGGCCGACGCCGACATCGAGCACGCGCCGGAGCATGTCGCGACGCTGGTGGCGCAGGCGGAGCGCGGCGGCTACGACCTGGTGTCGGAGATGGTGGCGCTGCGCTGCGAGAGTGCGGCGGAGCGGGCGCTGGTGCCGGCGTTCGTGTTCTTCTTCCAGCTGCTCTATCCGTTCGCGCGGGTGGCCGACCCGCGCAGCCGGGTGGCGGCGGCGGCGGGCGGCACGATGCTGGTGCGGGCGGCGGCGCTGGCGCGGATCGGCGGCATCGCGGCGATGCGGGGTGCGCTGATCGACGACGTGACGCTGGCGGGGCTGGTCAAACGGGGCGGGCGTATCTGGCTCGGGCACAGCGGGCTCGCGCGGTCGGTGCGGCCGTATCCGGGGCCTGCGGACGTGTGGCGGATGGTGGCGCGCACCGCGTACGTGCAGCTGCGGTTCTCGCCGCTGCTGCTTGCGGGCACGGTGGCGGGAATGGCGCTGGTGTGGGTGGTGCCCCCGGCGGCGGCGCTGTTCGGCCACGGGGTGACGCGCTGGCTGGGGCTGGCGGCGTGGGCGGGGGCGAGTGCCTCGTATGTGCCGACGCTGCGGCGGTTCGGGCTGAGCCCGCTGCGCGCGCCGCTGCTGCCGCTGGTGGCGGTGTTCTATGTGGCGGCGACCCTGGGCTCGGCGTTCGACCACCATCGCGGGTCCGGGGTGGTGTGGAAGAACCGGGCATACCAGGGGGCATGATGCAGCAGCGCCAGGATGCGGACGGCCGGGGTGCCGGCGGCGTGGCCGCGGGCGGTGCGCGCCCCGGCCGGCCCGGGCAGGAGGCGGGCGCGGCCGGGCACGAGGCGGGGGCGGTGGAGCAGTGGTCGGGCAAGGACCGCGGCGACGAGAACTTCCCGGTGGGCGTGCTGATCCGGCGGTCGCTGCGGCCGCACGTGCACGCGTACTACGCCTTCGCGCGCAATGCGGACGACATCTCCGACAGCGACGTGCTGCCGGGCGCGGAGAAGCTGGCGCGGCTCGACCACATGGAGGCGGTGCTGCTGGGCCGCGTGTCGGGGGGTGCGCCGTCGGCGTCGGCGCTGCGGGCAAGCCTGGCCGCGACCGGGGTGGGTTCCGCGCATTCCACCGAGCTGCTGGTGGCGTTCCGGCGCGATGCGACGCGGCTGCGCACTGCGGACTGGGCCGAGCTGATGGAGTACTGCCGGTATTCGGCGATGCCGGTGGGGCGGCACGTGCTCGACCTGCACGGCGAGGCGCGGGCGACGTGGGAGGCGTCGGACGCGCTGTGCGCAATCCTGCAGGTGCTCAATCACCTGCAGGATTGCGGCGAGGACCTGCGCACGCTCGACCGGTCGTACCTGCCGCAGGATCTGCTGGAGCGGCATGGCGCGGCGGTGGACGACGTGCTGGGTGCCGCGGCCACGCCTGGGCTGCGCGCGGTGTTCGACGCGATGCTCGACGGCTGCGACGCGCTCGACGCGCGGGCGGCGGCGTTGCCGGGGCTGGTGCGCGATCCGCGGCTGCGGCTGGAGACGGCGGTGATCCTGGGGCTGTCGCGGCGCCTGGCGCGGCGGCTGCGCGCGCGCGATCCGGTGGCGCGGCGGGTGAAGCTCGGGCGCGGGGATGCGGTGGCGAGCCTGCTGGGAGCGCTGCCGGCGCTGGCAAGGCCCAGGACGAGCCGCAGGAATCGCAATGCCTGATAGACGGGACCAAAGGGCCGCCGGCCCTTTGCGGGTCCGGGCAGCGCCCGGCCTTGCTTGCTTACTGCCTCACGGCAGGACGGAGCGTCATCGCAACGACGAAAGCGGGCCAGCGGCATGACCAGTCGGGCGGAGACGAGGCGGGTGGAGGTGCGGCAAACGGAGGCGGCGGGGCCGCTGGGGGCGTCGGCTGCGGACCTCGCCGAGGTGGAGCGGCTGGTGCGGGCGTCGGGCACCTCGTTCTACCGCGGCATGAAGGTGCTGCCGGCGGACCGGCGGGCGGCGATGTATGCCGTGTACGCGTTCTGCCGCGTGGTGGACGACATCGCCGACGACGACGACGCGTTCGCGGCCAAGCTGCCGCGGCTGGCCGAGTGGCGGCGGCGCATCGAGGGGCTGTATCGCGGCGAGGCCGGGGACACCGTGACCCGGGTGCTGCTGCGCGCGGTGCGGCGCTTCGGGCTGCGCCGGGAGGATTTCCTCGCGGTGATCGACGGCATGCAGGGCGACTGCGAGACGGCGATGGTGGCGCCGTCGGAGGCCGAGCTCGACCTGTACTGCGACCGGGTGGCGGCGGCGGTGGGGCGGCTTTCGGTGCGGGCGTTCGGCGATGCGTCGGCGGCGGCGGACCAGGTGGCGTGGTCGCTGGGGCGGGCGCTGCAGCTGACCAACATCCTGCGCGATCTCGACGAGGACGCGCGGCGCGGGCGGCTGTATCTGGCACGCGAATGGCTCGATGCGGCGGGCGTGCCGTGCGAGCCCGGGGCTGCGCTGGCCCACCCTGCCCTGCCGGCAGTGTGCGCGCGTGCGGCAAGGCTGGCGCATGCGCGCTTTGCCGAGGCGCGGGCGGCGATGGACGAGTGCGACGGCCGGGCGATGCGGCCGGCGCGGCTGATGGCCGACACGTACGACGCGATCCTGTCGCGTATTGAGGCGCGCGGCTGGGCGGCGCCGCGGGAGCGGGTGCGGCTTGCCATCTGGCGCAAGCTGGCGATCGCGCTTCGCCACCTGGCGGGCTGAGCGGTGCGCGGCGTAGTGCCGACAGGGCGGTCAGGCAAGCAAGGCCAGAGGCTCTGCCTCTGGACTCCGCCAAAGGCCAGCCTTTGGAATCCTCATGTCTAGAAAACGGGTTTCCAGGGGCCTCAGGCCTTTGGCGGGTCTGGGCGTAGCCCGCGCAAGGTTCCGATGACCCGCTTTGGTCAATGGAATGCGGGCGGAGGGAGCGCCCAGCCTTGCTCCGCTTCCAGCTCGATGCCTGGGGCCGCTGGCATAGGTGGGGCGGGCGTGGTGCACGTGGTGGGCGCGGGGCTGGCCGGGCTGTCGGCGGCGACATGCCTGGTCGAGGCCGGTCGGCGGGTGGTGGTGCACGAGGCGGGGCCGGAGGCGGGCGGGCGCTGCCGCTCGTATTTCGACCGCGAACTCGGCTGCCGGCTCGACAACGGCAACCACCTGCTGCTGTCCGGCAACCGGGCGGCCTGGGCGTTCATCGACCTGGTGGGCTCGCGCGACAGCATGGGCGGGCCGGGGCGGGCGGTGTTCCCGTTCATCGACGTGGCGACCGGCGAGCGCTGGACGGTGCGGCCGAACGCCGGCCGGCTGCCGTGGTGGGTGCTGGTGCCGGGGCGGCGGGTGCCGGGGGCGCGGCTGCGCGAGTTCGCGGCGCTGCTGCGGCTGCGCCGGGCAGAGGCGGGCGACACCGTTGCCGGCTACCTGCCGGCGGGCGAGCTGACCCGGCGGCTGCTGGAACCGCTGGCGCTCGCGGCGCTGAACACGCCGCTGGAGAGTGCCAGCGCGCGGCTGCTGGCGCACATCGTGGACGAGTCGCTGTCGCGCGGCGGGACGGCGTGCGTGCCGGCGTTCCCGCGCGAGGGGCTGTCGGAGACGTTCATCGACCCGGCGGTGGCGTGGCTGCGCGCGCGCGGGGCGGTGGTGGAGACCGGACGGCGGATCACCGGGCTGGAGCTGGAGGACGGCCCCGTGGCCGGGGCGCCGGATGCGGGCCTGCGCGGGCGGGCGACGGCGCTGCGCGGGCGGGCGACGGCGCTGCGCGGGC
>CAXSEF010000036.1:0-28013 GCA_964236535.1 uncultured Acetobacteraceae bacterium | reverse complement strand
CCAGGCATTTCCAGCCTTGATCCCCGTCACCTCACTTCAGGACCAAACACCTAGGGTTCAGACCTTAGGACAGCCGGCGACTGCATCCAAGTCCGCGCGAATGCCGCGCCGGCGCGCGACGTCGCCCCACCTAATCCGCCGCTGTATGGGGCCGACCTGGTCGATGCGACAGAGCCAGCCTAGCGGCCGGGTGGCGAGTCCGCGTCGTTGCCGTAGAAGTTCTTGTCGATATAGCTGAACAGGCTCTGGTCGAATGTGCCGCCAAACTGCTGGTTGAACAGCGTCACCGTGGTCGTCCGGCCCTGCGCGTCAAGCACCACCCAGGACCGTAGCGCCAGCGGCGGAGTCGAGAACACCAGGGTGAGGCTACCCTCCTGCGGCGTCGCCGTGCGGGTCAGCGTGGCCTGCAACTGCCCCGCATGCCGCTGAAAGGCGGTCACGCTCACCGCGCCGGAGAACCGGATGTCGGTGTCGAGCAGCAGACCCAGCGGCGTCTGGCCCTCCGGGATGTTGCTGGTCTGGTCGAGCTGGGAGTCGTGGAACACCACCACCCCGTGCCCGGCAACCAGCAGCAGCGGGCTTGGCGGGTCGTACTCGAAGCGCATCCGCCCAGGCCGCTGCAGCCATGCGGTCCCGTTCGAGACCTTTCCATCGGGCGCAGTTTGCAGGAACCGCGCCTTCATGGTGCGCACGCCGTTCAGGTACTGCTCCATGCGTGCTAGGTCAGCCACGTCCTGCAGCCCAAGCACCGCTGGCTGTTCCTGGGCCAGCCCCGAGCGGGGTCGCGCAGCCAGTCCGAACAGGGCGGCGGTCAGGATCGTGCGGCGCTGCATCCCCCCGGTTTGGCATTGCCCGGCCGCGTTGGAAAGCCCGCTGGCCCCGGCCGCAAGTGACCAGCCAGGTAGGCAAGGCCAGAGGCCCTGCCTCCGGACTCCGCCCAGGGCAGGCCTTGAGAAGCTCATGCTCAAGAGAATGATTCCAAGGGCCCCTGTCCTTTGGTGGGTCTGGGACAAAGCCCGTTCTTGCTTTGCCCTGCGGGCCAAGACCAGAGCCATCGGTGCTGCTTGCCTCGGCTCGCCAGCTCCAACTCTGCTACCCCCAATCCCGCAGCCCGCGTCGCCGCGCCAGCAGCCGGACCGCGCCCAGCCAGGCGAGCGGCGGCGGCACGACCAGCATCGCCCACCACAGGCGCCCGCCAGACGGCGCGGCCACAAAGCCCAGGCAGCACAGCCCACCCCACACCGCGAAACCCCAGTATACCAGGGTGACCACTGCGGCATCCATCCCGCAGCGATGGGCGACCTGGTACAGGTGCCCGCGATGCGCCTCGGTGATGCGCCTGCCTTCTGCGGTCCGCCGCGCCAGCGTGAACGCCACGTCGAACAGCACGCCGGCGAGCAGCATCGGCACCAGCAGCAGCGACAGTTCCACCCGCGCGAACCGGCCCGCCGCCACGCCGAGCACCGCCAGGGTGAAGCCGCAGAACTGGCTGCCGACATCGCTCATGAAGATACGCGCCCGCGGGTAGTTGAACGGTAGGAAGCCCAGCAGTCCCGACGCCAGGATGGCCGAGGCGAAATAGACAAACCAGTCGCCCTGCCAGCCGGCGATCCCGGCGAGGAACACGCAGGCGATGGCCGCCGAGCCGCCAGCGAGCCCGTTCAGCCCGTCGATGAAGTTCACCGCGTTGGTCAGGCCGACGATCCACGCGAGCGTGGCGGGAACCCCGAGCCAGCCGATCCGCACCGCACCCAGCACCGGCAGCCGCAGCTCGTGCGGCACAAGGCCGCTCGCCACCACCACCATCGCCGCCAGGGCCTGCGCCGCAAGCTTCACCGGGAACGGCCAGTCGTGCAGGTCGTCCAGGTAGGACACGGCCGCGATGCCCACCGACGCCACGATCACGCCGCGGAAATACGGGTCGGCAATGCGGGAGAAATCGGCGAACGCATAAAGAGCGAGGATGCCCGTCAGGAACGCGACGACGATGCCGACACCCCCGCCCTTGGGCGTCGGCAGGGTGTGCGACGACCGGGCCACCGGCTGGTCCAGCAGGCCCACGCGGGTCATGCCCGCTACGATCGCTGCCGACAGCCCCGCCAGGGCAATGCAGAACAGCAGGTGGCGCAGCAGGGCCGCAGACGACACGCGGGGGAAACTCCAGGGGAGGCGCCGGTCCTAGGCGAGGCGGGCAGACAAGGCCAGGGCTCCGCCCCGCGCGTGGACGCGGACCCGCCGCGCCTGGGGCCCGGACCCGCGCACGTCCGGGCACGCTCGCGGGGTCGTCGCCGCGCGAGACAAGAGATCAGGCGGCCGCCGGCACTTCGCGGGTGCCGCCTCCAGGCACGGAACGGAGCCCGGCCTTGCTCTCTCGGGCTTCTTCAGCCCCCGGTATTTGCACCCGCCATCCGTCGCTGGCTAGGGTGCCGCCCATCATGCCCGCCCCGCCTCGCCATTGGACCGGGCCGCCCGCCCAGCTCCGGTGGCCGGTGGCCGCGCTACTGGCCGCGTTCGCCGCCGCGACACCAGAACCTGCACGGGCGCAGGCTCCGCCCGCGTCGCCCATGCCGACGGTCGCGACCAGCGCCGGCTGGAACGCCGCCCAGGCCACACAGTGCAGCACCGCGATCGCGGCCGCGGAAGCGCGCCACGGCCTGCCGCCCGGCCTGCTCGGCGCGATCGCCCGGACCGAGAGCGGCCGCCCCATCGCCTCGTTCGGCGACGTGCGCGCCTGGCCGTGGAGCATCGACGCCGACGGCCAGGGCCTGTTCTTCGACAGCAAGGACGCCGCCGTCGCCTGGGCCCGGCAGGGGCTCGCCCGCGGCGTGAAGCTGATGGACGTGGGTTGCATGCAGGTGAACCTGCAGATGCACCCCGAGGCGTTCCGCTCGATCGAGGACGCCTTCGACCCGCAGGCCAACGCCGAGTTCGCCGCGCGCTACCTGCGCCAGCTGCAGGCCGAGGCCGGCGGCGACTGGAACGTGGCCGTTGGGCTCTACCACTCGCACACGCCGGAGCTGGCGGCGGCGTACCGCGATCGCGTCGCCCAGGTCGGCGCCGGCATCGTCACCGGGGTCGGCGCGCCGGAGCCTCTTTACATGCGCGCGATCCGCCAGGGCACGCTGCACCTGGCGCTGGCCGGCGGCGGCATGCTGGTGATCAACCTCAACCGCCAGCCGCGCGCGCCACGCACGCCACGCGCGTCGCCGTGTCAGGTGGCCGCAGTCGTCGGGCCGTTGCTGGCCGCCCCGGCCAGGGTCAGGGGCTGCCGCAGCCAAAAGGCCGCCGCCCGGACCGGGTGAGGTGGAGGGCGAGCAAGCAGGTCCGAAGACGCTGCCTTCGTCTGCCGCCGAGCCAGGCTTCCGGAACATCATGCTTAGTCAACGGGATCAAGGGGCCGCCGGCCCTTTGCGGGTCCGGGCAGGGCCCGGCCTTGCTTGCCCTGCGCTGCCGTGCCGACCCGACGGATTTGTGGAACCAGCATGATCCCGTGCCGATACCGCCCAGGCGGTATCATTCCAGGTGGCTGCACGACACACTGGCCCGTCCGATGGAGGTTGCGACATGCCCGACTCGCTGGCCGCGAACACCGAGGCGCACCGTCCGTTGCTCAGCCGCATCACCACGGCGTTCGTCTATCTGTTCGAGAGGTTGCTGCCCGCCTCCTTCGTGTTCGCGATCCTGCTGAGCCTGGTCACCGCGGCCCTCGCCCTGGCACTGGCGCCGCACGGCTTGGTGCAGGAGGTGGTGGGCGCCTGATATGGCGGCATCTTCCAGATCTTCGCTTTCGCGTTCTAGATGGTGATGATCCTGATGACCGGCTACGCGCTCAGCTCCAGCAAGCCGGTGTCGCGGCTGCTGGCCGCACTCGCCGCGCTGCCGACCTTGCCCAGGGCCGCGGTCGGCCTCGCCGTCCTGGTCGGTCTCTCGGCGAACCTGCTCAACTGGAGTTTCGGCCTGATCGTCTCGGCCCTGTTCGCCCGCGAGCTCGCCAAGCGCCAGCGCGTGGACTTCGCCTGGCTGATGGCCGCGGCCTACACCGGCTTTCTGATGTTCTCCGCCGGCCTGTCCAGCTCGATCGCGCTCGCCGAGGCCACGCCCGGCTCGGCGCTCAACATCACCCAGAAGCTGACCGGCGAGGTCGTGCCGCTCGCCGCGACGCTGTTCTCCGTGTTCAACGTCGTGCCCGTCACGATCTTGGTCGTGATCATGCCGCTGATCTACATGCGCATGCAGCCGGCGGAGGCCGACGTGGTCGCGGCCGACTCGGCACGCCTCGCCGCCGAGGACGCGCCCCGCCCGCCGCCCGACTTCGTCCCCGGCCTCGCCGGCATCCTCGACCGCGCCTGGATCCTCAAACTGTCGATCGTGGCGGCCGTCGCGCTGTATGTCGGGCTGCAGCTCGCGCATGGCACGTTCCACCTCGACATCAACTCGCTGATCCTGATCTTCCTGGCGTTCGGCCTGCTGCTGCACTGGCGTCCCGTCGCTTACGCCGCCTCCATCCAGGGCGCCGCGCGGGTGACCGGGTCGCTGCTGCTGCATTACCCGCTGTACGGTGGGATCATGGGCATCATGACCACGACCGGGCTCGCGGGCGTGGTAGCCGAGTAGTTCATCCGCTTCTCGATGCCGCACACGCTGCCGTTCTGGGGCTTCATCTCGTCGATCATCATCAGCCTGTTCGTACCGAGCGGCGGCGGACACTGGGCGGTGCAGGCCTGTTCATCGTGCCCGCCGCGGCGCTGCACGTCAGCCAGGCGGCGCAGGGGGTTGGGTACGGCAAGGCGGTCGCCAACATGCTCTAACCGTTCTGGGCGCTGCCGCTGCTGGCATTGCTGAGATCGGCATGCGCCGGATAATGGGCTTCACCATCATCAGCTTCTTCGTCTCGATGGTGATGTTCGGAGCGTCGCTGCTGATCCTCGTGCCCTGAGCTTGGGTGCACGAAGCAGACAAGGCCAAAGGTTCTGCCTCTGGACTCCGCCAAAGACCTAACCTTTGAAATCATTATGAAGCCAGCGCAGCACGATCCAGCCTACCACTTGCTTCGTGTGTGGATCTGGGATCTCAGGCCCAGCGGGTCCCGGCTTGCAGGACGGGGCAGAACCCTGGTCCTACTTTGTCTCGTCTAGACCTCGGCCTCGTCGAAAATGCGTGTCACGTCCCCACCCCAGGCGCCCGCGTAGCGCGCCAGCCAGTGCTCGGCCTGGGTCGGGCCGCCCGCCACGATCGCCTGCAGTGGCGCCAGGAACGCCGCCTCGCCCAGGCCCCGGGCGCGCAGCCCGTCGCCCGCGATCGCCACCACGTCACGCGCTAGGTCACGCAGCGTGCCCTTACCCCAGCGCGCGCCCAACCCCTCGCGCGCCACCACCTGGCGCAACGCGGCAAAATCCCGCCAGTCGTGGCGGCTGACCAGCGCCGTGGCGGCGGCTAGCGCCGCGTCGTCGTACAGCAGGCCCACCCACAGCGCTGACTGCGCCAGCATCATCTCCGGCGTCCCGGCATCGGCACCGCGCATCTCCAGGAACTGCTTGAGCCGCACCTCGGTAAACGCCGTTGTCATGTGGTCGGCAAAGTCGCCCACCGTCGCCGCCCCGTGCGGCTGGTCGGCCAGCCGGCCCGCCATGAAGCCGCGGAACGACTGCCCGGCGAGATCGACGTATCCGCCGTCGCGCATTACGAAGTACATCGGCACGTCGAGCAACCAATCGACGTAACGCTCGAACCCGAACCCGTCCTCAAACACCACAGCGGGAATGCCGGTGCGGTCGGCATCGGTGTCGAGCCACACTTCGGCGCGGGCCGACAGCAGGTCGTTCGGCCGGCCCTCAGTGAATGGCGAGTTGGCAAACAGCGCCGTGGCCAACGGCTGCAGCAGCAGTCCGACCCGCAGCTTCCGCACCATGTCGGCCTCGCTGGCGTAGTCGAGGTTAACTTGCACCGTGCAGGTGCGCAGCATCATGTCGAGGCCGCAACGCCCGGTTGCCTGCATGTAGCGGCGCATGATCGCGTACCGGCTCTTGGGCATCCACGGCATCGCCTCGCGCGTGGCGAGCGGATGGAAGCCGAGCGGGGCGAAGCCCAGTCCGATAGGCCGCGCCACGGCGTGCAGGTCGGCGAAATGCGCGTCTAGCTCCACCCGTGTCTGGTGTAGGCCAGTCAGCGGCGCGCCTGACAGCTCGAACTGTCCCGCCGGCTCGAGCGAGACGCTGGCATCGCCTCGCGACAGCCCGATCACCGCGCCGGCGTCGCTGATCGGCGACCACCCGCGCCCGGCAATCCCGTCCAGTACCGCGCGGATGCCGTGTGGCGCATAGGGTGGCGGTGCATAGGCCTGGACCTGATCAGCGTCGCCGTGCCCTACCGTACCGCCGCGATCCGGCCGGCGGAAGCCGAACTTCTCGTGCTCGGTGCCGATCCGCCACGCAAGGCGCGGCTTGCACCCGGCCGCGATGTGCGACGCGAGCTGGCGGGCCGAGTTGATCGGCGTTGTGTCGGCCTCTCCGGGGTTGGACATGGCGCTCCGTCAGTGGTCGGCCCGGCGGCTGTCATCATGGACCCGGCGCCTGCAGTAGCGCCAGACCCACGATGGCGGCCGTCTCGGCCCGCAGGATGCGGGGCCCGAGCGTCGCGGGCAGAACAAAGGGTCGCGCACGCAGCACGTCAAGCTCTGCGCTCGTGAACCCCCCCTCTGGGCCTACCAGCAGCGCCGTTCGCGCTGGGTCAGCGGCCGGCCGAACCGGCCCCGCGCCGGCCCGTTCCATCGCCGCCACCAGCGTATGTCCCGCCGGCCAGTCGCCCAGCAGATCGGCAAGCCGGCGGACGGGGTGCAGCACCGGCACGCTCAGCCGCTCGCACTGTTCCGCCGCCTCCCGTGCGATCGCCAGCAGGCGGTCCGCGTTGACCCGGCCGGCATTGGTCCGCTCGGTGATTACTGGGTGCAGCGCCGAAACACCGAGCTCGGTCGCCTTCTGCACCACAAAATCGGTGGCATCGCGCTTGAGTAGCGCGAACACCAGCGCCACCCCGGACTCCGGCCCCTGCGGCCGCACCGGAGCGCCGACGGCGAACTTGGCCCCGCCGCGTCCGACGCCGCGCAGCGCCGCGAGCCACTCGCCGTCGGTGCCGTTGAACAGCCGGACTGCCGAGCCCTCCGCCCGGCGCAGCACCACGCGCAGGTAACGCGCCTGCTCCGGGCCGGCATGCAGGATGGCTCCCGCCGACAAACGGTGCTCTACGAACAGCCTGGGGGCGTCCTGCATCGGCGCAGGATGACGCTCCCCCGGCCGGACCGGCAAGGCCGCCTCTGCCGTTGCCGCCGTCGCCGGCATGTTCAACCAGGGCGCCCGATCCTGTCCCACACCGACATCCGCAGCACCGGCTGGGTCGCGCGGCTCCCGCCCCGCCTGCTGCCCTACGCGCTGCTGGCCCGGCTCGACCGCCCGATCGGCGTCTGGCTGCTGTTCCTGCCGGGGCTGTGGGGCCTGCTAATCGCCGGCGCGCCGGCCTCGCGCACGATCCGGCTCGCGGCCCTGTTCGCCATCGGCAGCATCGTCATGCGCTCTGCCGGCTGCGTCATCAACGACATGTGGGACCGCGACCTCGACCGCCAGGTCAGCCGCACCGCTGGCCGCCCGCTCGCCTCCGGCGCGCTCGTCATGAGCGAGGCTGCGATGTTCCTTGCGGCATTGCTGCTCGCCGGCCTGGCCGTGCTGCTGCAGCTGGACCGCACCTGCTGGGCGCTTGGCTGCGGCGTGTTGGTGCTGGTGGGGCTCTACCCCCTCGCCAAACGCGTCACCTGGTGGCCGCAGCTAGTGATGGGCTTCACCTTCGGCTTCGGCGCACCGATGGGCGCCGCGGCGGCGGGACAGCTCGACGCCGCGGGCCTCGCGCTGTACGGCGCCGCCATCCTGTGGGACCTCGGCTTCGACACGATCTACGGATTCCAGGATCTCGAGGACGACGCGGTGATCGGCGTCCGCTCCACCTCGCGGCGTTTCTTCGCGCATGCCCGCCGGTTCGTGGGGCTCAGCTATGCGGGCGCCATCGCCGCACTGGCGATCGCGGGTTGGCTCGCCGGCCTCGGCGGCTGGTTCTGGGCGCTGCTGCCGGTGCCGGCCGGGCTGCTGGCCCGGCAGGTGGTCCGGCTCGACCCCTCGAACCCGGCGGGGTGCCTGCGCCTGTTCCGCGCCAACCGCAACGTCGGGCTGGTAGTGGCCGCGGTGATGCTGGCGGGACGGGCGTGAAGCAGCCAAGGCCCACTACCTATGCGTCCGGCCTCCGCCAAGAACCGGCTTCGTGGAACCCAATGCTCAGATCATGGGATCAAAGGGCCGCCGGCCCTTTGCGGGTTTGGGCGGAGCCCAACCTTGCCTATTGACTTTCCCACCGACGACCCGAGAGCGGAGTTCGTGCGCGCCAACACGACGCTCGCCACGGCGCCTCTGGTGCCTGAGTTCGCGCTGCACCTCGCCACCGAGATCATCCCGATCTGGCAGGCGACCGAGGCGTGGCTGGCGCAAACCGCGACCGCGCCGCCGTTCTGGGCGTTCGCATGGCCGGGCGGGCAGGCCCTGGCGCGCACCCTGCTGGATCGCCCGCACCTGGTCGCGGGCCGGCGGGTGCTCGACTTCGCCGCCGGCTGTGGCATCGCCGCGATCGCCGCGGCACGAGCGGGTGCGGCCAGCGTGGAGGCGGCCGACATCGATCCGGTGGCGCTCGCGGCGGTCAGGCTGAACGCCCGCGCAGCCGGCGTCATCGTCGGCGCGGAGCCGCAGGACGTGGTGGGCGCCCCTTGCCGGTGGGACCTGATCCTGTGCGGCGACGTCTGCTACGAGGCGCCGATGACCGGCCACATCCTGCCCTGGCTGCGCCGGATGGCCGCCAGCGCCGAGGTCTGGGTCGCCGATCCCGGCCGCGCCTACCTGCCAGGCGCTGGGATGACGGAGATCATCCACTACCAGGTGCCGACCACGCTTGAACTCGAGGACCGCCCGGTGCGGGAGACGGTTGTCTACCGGCTGGGCGCCGAATGATGCTGGCGTCCAGCCCAGACCCATGAAATGGCGGAATCCTCTAATATCAACGGGCCTTGAGCGTGACCGACCAGGCAAGCAAGGTCAGAGGGCAGAGCCTCTGGCCTTGCTTGCCTCACGTTCAGCCGCAACGACACGGCCGCGATCAGGCCGCGCAGGCGCCTGCGGTTGACGCCGAAATCGTATTCGCCCTGCAGGCTGTGCGAGTACAGGCGCAGCGTGCTTGCGTCCTGGCCGGCAGGGCTTGCCTGCACCAGAACCTGGTCGCGGAACCCGAACACTCGGCTGCGAACCAGGTAGCTCGCGATGAGATGGCCGTCGTCGGCACGCTGCAGCGTCGTGCGCGGCATCGCCGCCACTGCCTCGCGGACCTGCCTGTAGAGCATCCCCGCCGCAACCGGGTAGACAGGAGTGACCAGCGCCGCACCCGGCTGCGTCGAGAACGGGCCCGCCACCGCCGCGTGCGTCCCGGACGTGAAGCCCGCCGCGGCCAGATCGGTCGGCAGTGCGGGCGACATGCCTGGATCGCCCCTGACGCAGCCCGCGACCGCGAGCAGGCCCGCGGCGCACAGCACGACTATATCCGGGCGCATCGACCCTGTCCGAATTCCGTGGACTCTGCCGTGGCGCCGGTGCCGAACGCAATGCTGCGGGGGGAACAGAGGATGGGACGGGCCGCCTTGCAGGCCCGCCGGCAGGGCGCGCGGCCGCCAGTTGGGCTATGATCGACGCATGGAACCGCTCGCCCTCTATATACACTGGCCGTTCTGCCTCGCCAGATGCCCATACTGCGACTTCAACAGCCACGTCCGCGACGTCATTCCGCAGGCGCGCTTCGCGTCGGCCCTGCGCGCAGAGCTAGCCTGGGAAGCGGCGCGGCTGGGCCGGAGAACGTTGGCGTCGATCTTCTTCGGCGGCGGCACGCCCAGCCTGATGGCGCCCGACACCGTGGCCGCGCTGATCGACGACGCGACGCGGCTGTTCGACCCGTTGCCCGACCTCGAAGTGACCCTGGAAGCAAACCCCACCAGCGTCGAACGGGGGCGCATGGCGGCGTTTCGCGACGCCGGGGTGAACCGAGCCTCGCTCGGCATCCAGAGCCTGTCCGACGCGGCGCTCGCGGCGCTGGGGCGCCGGCACTCGGCGCAGGATGCCGTCGCCGCGCTGGAGAGCGCGCGCAGCCTGTTCCCCCGCCTGTCGTTCGACCTGATTTACGCGCGGCCTGGGCAGTCGGAAGCGTCGTGGCGAGGCGAACTGCGCCAGGCGCTGGAGCTCGTCGCCGACCACCTCTCGCTCTACCAGCTCACCGTCGAGCCGGGCACCACGTTCGAGGCCATGCACCGCCGCGGCGAGTTCGTGCTGCCGGACGGCGATGCGGCGGCCCGGCTCTACGAGGCCACCGGGAAGGAGGCCGCCCGCTTCGGGCTGCTGTCCTACGAGGTCTCGAACTACGCCCGACCCGGCGCCGAGAGCCGGCACAATCTGGCGTACTGGCGCTACGCCGACTACGCCGGGGTCGGCCCGGGCGCGCATGGGCGCGTGAGCCTGGCCAACGGGTCGCTGCTCGCCACACGGCGCCATCGCGCGCCGGAGATCTGGGCCGGGCGCGTGGAGCGTGACGGCCACGGCAGCCAGGGCGAGGTCGCGGTGTCGCCGCGCGAGCGGGCCCGCGAGATGCTGTTGATGGGCCTGCGCCTCGGCGAGGGCATCGACGAGGCGCGGTTTGCCGCACGCACCGGGCTGGACCTTGATGACGCGCTCGACCCGGACGTGCTTGGGCAGGCGCTCGCCGAGCACTACGTCGCACGCGAGGGCGGGCGGTTCCGCGCATTGCCGGAGGGCCGGCTGCGGCTCGACGCGCTGTTGGCCGCGCTAGTCGCATAGCGGCGCGGGCGTTCCGCTGCCAGCGCCTGACAACTGCTCCACAGCCTTTGCCTGGTCCGGGCACGGCCGAGCTCTGCCGGCTTCGCTCTGCCCGTCATCCGCGGCGTTGGCCGGTGCTTGACTGCACCGCGCCACGGCGCAATACCCCTATGGCGAGCAGCCCGTGATTCGCTGCAGGTTTCGAACTGGTTTCTTCTCGTGAACCGGCGAACTGTGTCCTTGCGTGACACCGGCGGCAGACGTGGATTTTCCTTAGAGCTCATGAACAACGACAAGCCAGTGTGTCGAGTCAGTCTTTGTACACGTACGGACGGTCCGCCGTGCCGTTTTGCCGGCCACGCGCTTATCGGAACCCGGGCAGGAGCCGCAACTGCACGCATCTGGCGCCCTCCCGCACCGGCCCGTGGACCCGCCGATGAACCCGGCCCGATCTAGAAGTGGCCCGAACAACAGACGATGCCGACGAGGACGCCATGCCGGACACCGCCCCTGTAGCCTCTCTCCAGCCCGCCGACACGCCGGCAACTGATGGAGGCGCCGCCACGCAGCAGGTCGAGGCGGGCGCGCCGTCGGGTGACACGTCCGGCTCGGCCGCGAAAGCGACTGCCGCAAAGGCCAGATCGCCCCGGCGCCGCAAGCCTGCCGAGCCCACGGCTGCGGAGGCTGCTGACCTGTTCGAGGCCGGCGCGCTGGTGGCCGGACCAAGCGAAGCCACGCAGGACGCCCCGCCCCGTCCACGCGGTCGTCCACGCCGTCAGAATTCCCCGCCCGAGGCTGCCCTGGCCAAGCCTGTTTTGCCCGAGGCTGTCTTGCTTGAAGCTGGCGCACCCGACCATGGCGCGCCCAAGCCTGCTGCAGCCGAGGCTGTCGGGCCCGAGCCCGGCCAGAACCCTGACACTCCCGCGCCACTGGCCACACCGCACAGCGACGGGGATGCCGCCCCTGCGTCCACGGCGCCACCCACTCCCGAGTCCGCTGCAGCGGCAGGGGCACAGGGCACGGCGGCCGACCGTGCCCTGCAGGACGTAGCGCCGCCGGCCGCGGACCGGACGCAGGGGCCGCCGGTCATCGGCGCGGCCGAGGCGGGGCTTGCGACGATAAACCCGCACCCGATCCGCGCCACCGACCGCCCGGACAACTACCTCTACCACCTGACCTCGCCGGCCGAGGCGCAAATCCTGATGCAGGACGGGCTGCCATACAGCGTCGACGACCCGCTGATTTTTACCGAACGAGGCGGCATCCCATACTGGATGGCGCTGCTGGCCGAGGACGTCGACGACATCCTCGACGGCCCGGTCGCGGTCGCCGTGCTGCGTGTCAGGCGACGGGCGGTGCAGAACTACCTGGAGCCCGACGCGGACAGCACCCGTGCCGCGCAGGCGCAGTGCTTCCTGCTGACCGGCGTGCCAGGGCTGGCCCCGCCTCCGCCGCCCCGCACGCGGGTCGCCGAACCCGCCAGTCCCGTGGAGCGCGGCACCGGCGTGGAAATAGCGGGCACCGTCAAGTGGTACAACCCGCGCAAGGGCTTCGGCTTCATCACGCCCGGAGGCGGCGGCAAGGACGTGTTCGTGCACGCGTCCACGCTGGAACGCTCCGGCCTCTCGCAGCTCAGCGACGGCCAAGGTGTCCGCATGCAGGTGGTGCAGGGCGCCAAGGGCCCGGAGGCGGCCACCCTCACTCTGGGATAGCGTGAAGCGGGGACCGGCACACGCCAATGCAGCTTGGCGTGGCTTGGTTTGCATGAGTTCTGCGAGCCTGTGCAGACTCCGGGCGCGCCCGGGATAGTCCCAGTGCGACGCCGCGCGCATGGCACACAGTTCGGACAGAGCCAGCCGTATTCGGCGCAGCCGCTGGCCAGCCTGCTGCGGCGCGGCACGGTGTCAGCGGATGGGCGGCGGGTATAGCAGGCCGCCGTGGTTCCACAGGTTGTTCAGCCCGCGCGGGATACCAAGCGGAGCGATGCCGCGATCCCAGATCTCGCCGGAGTTGCCGACTTGGCGAATCATCGTGGCGGCCCAGCGGTCATCGACGCCGAGCGCCTTGCCGAGGTCGCCCTCCAGGCCGAGCAGTCGGCGAATGGCGGGGTCGGTAGTGGCGGCGAAGCTGTCGACGTTGTGGCTGGTGACGCCGGATTCCTCGGCGCTGGCGAGTGCGAAGAACGTCCAGCGCACCAGGTCAAGCCACTTGTCGTCGCCCTTGCGCACCACCGGGCCAAGCGGCTCCTTGCTGATCATCTCCGGCAGCAGCACCAGATCCTCCTTGTGCTCGCCTTGGCTGGCACGGAACCCGGCAAGCGCCGAACTCTCGCTGCTGATCGCGCTGCACCCGCCGGAGAGGAAGGTCTGCTGCAGGCCCGCCACGGTGTCGACCTCGACGGGCTTGAACTTCATGACGTTGCGGCGAAAGTAGTCGGCGTCGGCGAGCTCGGTGCTGGTCCCGGGCTGGACGCATACGGTGGCGCCGTCGAGCTCGCGGGCCGACTTCACTCCCGAGGCCGCCGTCACCAGAAATCCGGTGCTGTCGTAGAAGTCGATGCCGGCGAACAGCAGGCCGAGGTTGGTCTCGCGCCCCAGCGTCCAGCTGGTCTCGCGGATCAGCACGTCGACCTCGCCCGACTGCAGCGCGGTGAAGCGCGTCTGGGTGGTCAGCGGAACGAAGCGCACCCTTGTGGCGTCGCCCAGCACCGCGGCAGCCACCGCGCGGCAGCCATCGGCGTCGATACCCTGCATGATCCCGCGGCTGTCGGGCAGCGAGAAACCGGCTGCGGCGCCGTCGATGCCGCACGACAGCGCTCCGCGCGAGCGCACCGCGTCCAGTGTGCCGGAGCCGCTACCGGTGACGGGCGCAGCCGGGTCCTGAGCGCGGGCGAGGGCCGCCACGAGTACACCGGCGATCAGCGTTGCACTGGTGATCGAGAGTCGTGGCATGGCCCGTCCCTCGGTGGTGTCGAGTGGGGCGGGGGGTGCTCCCGGGCCACCGCCGCGACACTCTGGCCCGCAGCCATCGCAAGATCAATCGCGGCGGGACGGCGGGCTACATCTGGCGCGAAGCAGGCAAAGGCTGGGCTCTGCCTAGACCCGCCAAAGGCTGAGGTTCTTTGGAAGCCATCCGCCTTGCGCCAGCGACACGACGCCTCGGCATGTGCCTCTGCATCCTTCGTGTGTGGATCTGGGGCTTTATAATCACCCGGCCTTGGGCGTGACCGTGACCGGCCATGCAAGCAATGCCAGAGGCTCTGCCTCTGGACGCAGCCCTTTGGATCTATTTGTTTAAAGAGTGGATTTCAAAGGCCAGGGCCGCTGGTATCAAGCCCGGCGAGTCCAGGGCGGAGCCCTGACTCTGCCCGCAGCCCGGACCTTCAGACGTCAAGCGAGCGCAGCCAGTCGCGCAGCGGAGCCCAGACCTCGCGCTCGGCATGGCTGCCCACGATCATGCCGACATGGCCGGCGGCCGGGCGCAGGCAGGCGCTGCCGGGCAGCTGGCGCGCCAAAGCAAGGGCGCTTGCGGCGGGCACGACGCGATCACGGGTCGGCACCACGACAAGGCTCGGCTGGCGCAGCCCGGCGGGGTCAACCGGCAGGCCGGCAACGCGCCATTTACCGTGCGCCGGGCTGTTGTCGCCATACCAGCCCTGCAGGCACTCGCGCGCGACGGGGGCGGCGAGCGGCACGCCGTCGGATAGCCAGTCCTCGACGGCTACGAAGGTGCAGGCGCGCAGCGAGGCGCGGTCGGCCCGGCCGAAGCTGCAGTAGCGGGCATCGACGGTGCCGGGCGAGAGGCTCTCGAACATCAGCTGGAGGGCGTCGACGGGGAGCGTGCCGCTCATCGCCATCACGGGCTCGACGGCGGCCAGCGTGCCGGCCATCGCGCTTCGGCCGACAGAGGCTGCAGACGCCTGCAGGCCGGATTTGGCGTGGAAGTCCCACGGTGTCGCGAGCAGAGCCAGCCCGCGCACGAGGTCGGGGCGGCGCACGGCGAGCGCGGTGCAGAGCAGGCCGCCCATGCAGTATCCGGCGAGCACGACCGGACCGGTGGCGGCCACGGCGCGTTCCAGCCGGCCGGCGATGTAGTCGGTCAGGCTGAAGCGGCGCTCCACCGCACCGGGCCAGCCCCAGTCGAGCAGCAGAGGGCGTATCCCGTGCCCAGCCAGCCAGCGCAGCATGGAGCGCCCCGGCAGCAGGTCGAGCACGGTGGCGCGGTTGATCAGGCTCGGCACGAACAGCACCGGCCGGCCGGCAGCGGCGCATCTGCCGAGGTCGGCAGCGTAATCGAGGAGCCGGGTGTCGCCCTCCTGCCACAGGCAAGGCGGATCAGGCAGCGCGCGCTTGTGGGGATGACGGCGGTAGGCGGCGATCCCGGCCACCAGAGCAGCGTCGGGTAACGGGTTGGCATCGGACAGGCAGGCGTGTGGCCAGCCGACGGGGGCCGCGTCCTGCTCGGGGAACCCGGGTGGCGGGGCCGCCTGGCCGCTCACGGGGTAGAGCGGGCGGGGGGGGCGAAGCGCAAGGTGGATCCCCAGCGGGCGGGGGCCGCGGCGCCGCATCGGGCCGGGGGGTTCGGACGCGACGACAGCCGGCACCTGAGGCGCGTTCCAGGGCGCAGATGACCGGAGCGCGGACGCGGACGGCGGGGGGGCGGGCGGGCGGGGCCGTAGACCAGGCCAGGACGCGGTAAAGGCCGCAGCGGCAAGCACGGCCTCGCGCAGCTCGCGGTCATCGGCCAGGGCAGCCATCTCGCTCTGCCAAATGACTGCCCAATCCTGGGCGAGTGAGGCGGGGTCGAAGGGGCGCGTGGGCTGAGGTGCGGCAAGCGGATCGCGGGGCGGTGTCATTGTCGGTCCGTGGCGGCCCGGCAGGGCATCACGCCGGCAGGCTGCGGTTTTGGTGCAACAGGGCGTGCGTGCTAGATTTGCTTGTTGCAGCCGGAGGGTTCCATGTCACAGCCGAAAGCCCCGCTGCCCGCCGGCATTGCCGGTGTGCAGACTCCGCCGGTGGTGGTCAAGAAATACGCGAACCGTCGTCTGTACAACACCGAGAGCTCCTCATACATCACGCTTGACAACCTCGCCGAGATGGTGCGAGCGGGGCGCGACTTCGTGGTCTACGACGCCAAGAGCGGCGATGACATCACCCGTTCGGTGCTGACGCAAATTATCGTGGAGGAAGAGAACAAGGGCGGTGCCATGCTGCCGACGCCGTTCCTGCGCCAGCTGATCGGATTGTATGGCGGCAACCTGCAGGGCCTGGTACCACGCTACCTTGAACAGTCGATGGGCGCGTTCGCCGAGCAGCAGCAGCGCCTGCGCTCGGCGGTAACGCAGACCATGGGCACGTTCATGACGCCTGGCTTCGAGGAGATTGGCCGGCAGAACATGGCGATGATCGAACGGGCGATGAGCCTGTTCACACCGTTCTACGGCGCCGCCGAACAGGCCAAGGGACAGTCCGGCGAGGTTGCTGCGTCGTCGCCACCGATAGCGGAGGAGAGCGCCGAGGTTGTAGCGTTGCGCGCCGAGGTTGAGGCGCTGCGCCGCGAGCTGGCGACGGTGCGGGCGCGGGATTAAGAGCGCTATTCTCCCGGGCGATGTCTCGTGGTACCCTGCGTCTGCGTAGACGGAACCCGCCTTGGCTTGGCGCGTCGGGCTGTGGTCATCAAGGAGCCAGGATCATGTCCGACACCGAGCAGCGGCAGCGGGACCAAGCCTACGTGCTCTGGCAGCAGGCGGGGCAGCCCGAGGGCCGCGCCCATGAGTTCTGGGAGCAGGCGGGGTATGCCCTCGACGGCGAGACTTCGCCGGACGAGAAGACCGATGTCGCGATGGAGGACACGTTCCCGGCCAGCGACCCGCCCTCGCATGGCGGGATCACCGGACCAGATGCAATCTAGCATCTGGTCGCTTCAGGTCTAACCGGGCCGACGGCAGATGAGTCTGCCAGATTGACCTGACACGGGATTGCATCTGCTTGACGCTCTCATGGTCGGGTCCGGCGGCTCGCGTCACCGGAGCAGGGTTTCACCAAATGCTGCTGTTGTCGTTGTTCATGCTGTGCGCCGGGGCGACGCTCGGTCTGGGGCTGGCCCTGCTGCACGGGCTGGGACGTCCCCCTGCACTCTCCGCCGGACTGGCGCATGGCACGCTCGGGCTCGGCGGCCTCGCGGTGCTGATGGCCGCGTTGGGCGGACCGCCGCGCGGCGTGGCGCTGGGCGGCGCCTCATTCGGGGTGTTTGCGGCGGTGATGCTGGCGGCAACAGCACTTGCGGGACTGCTGATCCTGACAGCGCGGGCCAGACGCTGGCGGCCTTCGGCGTTGCTGATCGGGCTGCACGCGACGCTGGCGTTATTCGGGGTGGTTATTCTGGCAGCATATCTCTCACTGCCATCCTGATCCCAGCGGTTCCAGGCACAGACCGGTAAGCAAAATTAGGCTTTCTTTTTGCCTAGGTCCGCCAAAGGAATAAGACCTTGAAAAAATCTTTACTTAAGCACAGCAATTCCAACAGCTTGTCTCTTGGCAGAATCCAGAGAAAGTTCCTCTGGCCTTGCCTGTCCAGCCACGCTCAAAACCCGCAGGTATGAAACCGAAGCACGGCCCTGCCCAGACCCGCAAAGAGGCCGCTTATCAATATGGAACCCTTTGCGGGTGCCTGAGGCAGCTTGGCTGGACCTATCTCAGACGGTCTTGAGGTAGTCTGCCAGCTTGATCGCGGCCGCCGGCTTGTCGGTCTGGTCCAATGCGGCGAGTTCGGCGGCCAGCCGGTCCATTGCGGCCTCATAGATCTGGCGCTCCGAGAAGCTCTGATCGGGCTGCCCGGCGTTGCGATGCAGGTCACGCACAACCTCGGCGATGGAGAGCGGATCGCCGGAATTGATCTTTGCCTCGTATTCCTGAGCACGGCGAGACCACATGGTGCGCTTTATCCTGGCACGGCCGCGCAGGATGCCGAGCGCCTCGTCGAACATCTTGCGGGTGGCGAGCTTGCGCAGCCCGGCACTGCGCGCCTTGGCGACGGGAACGCGCAGGGTCATGCGGTTCTCCTCGAAAGTGATGTGGATCAGCTCGAGCTTGTGGCCGGCAATCTCCTCGGTAGCGATGCGCTCAACCCGGCCAACGCCGTGGGTCGGATAGACTACGTGGTCACCCTCGACGAAGTTCTCCGCCTTGGAGGGGATGCGCGGCGCCGGTGTCGGCCGGCCACCGAGTTGCGGCGAGATCGGCCGCATTCCGGGGCGCGCCATTCCGCCGCCCATGCCGGGCATACGGGCCTGCAAGCGTGGGGCCTCCTCTTCGTCCTCATCCTCCTCGTCATCCTGCGCGGCAGCCGGGCTAGCGTCGCCCGGCAGCACAGGATCGATGTCCGGGTCCATGTCTTTCCCGAGCAGCGCCTCGTCCTCACCTTCCGGCATGGCGGCCAAGTCAGCCATGTCGTGCGCATGGGTTACGTCGGTCTCGCCCAACTCGGTGGCTGCGTGCCCAGCCTCGCCCGCAGCCGACACCATGTTATATCCGGTGTCGTCCGGCGTTGGCTCTTGGCCGCCCGAATTCTTGCGGGCGGGCTGCTGCACGACAGTGGATGGCGCGGCAGGCTTCGACAGCCGGCTCCTGACCGGCTTGGCGACAGTGGCCGGCGCGCCCTCGGTGGGCTCGGAGGTGCTGGAACCGATGTCCACGATCTTATCGCCGACCGCGTGTCGGGCGGGTGAGTGCTGATCGGTCATGGCGGCTCCCGTGTCCGATTGCCTACGGCGCGGGGAGCACTGGGCTTCCCGCGCGACACGCAAGCGATCTGGTCCTGAATTGGTAGGCCACTGCCTGGTCGATGTCCCAGCCGGCCTGTCGAGGGCTGTGCTAGCAGATTTGCGCCGCTCCTTCCACCCTCTATGCCGCCGTTGGACGGCTCGTCTAACGGGATGGGTATGTCTTCACATTGTCCGCCGGCAGATTCTGCCGCGGCAAAGCACGCATCACGGTCGACAGCGTCAGGGCACGCCGGGTAAGACAGACATCAGTACTGCCTTGTCCGGCTTGTCTTTCCACGCGTCAGCATCGGACGGCGGCTCGCCCTTGCGGGTTATGTTCGGCCACTGCGTCGAGTAGGTGCGGTTAGGCTCGGCCCAGGGCGTGGCTCGATCGTCGCTGTCCGGCTGGATTGCTTCGGCCGGGCATTCTGGCTCGCATACGCCACAGTCGATGCACTCGTCGGGATGGATGACCAGCATGTTTTCGCCTACGTAGAAACAGTCCACAGGGCAGACCTCCACGCAGTCCATATATTTACATTTGATGCAGTTCTCGGTGACCACGTAGGTCATCGCCATCTCCCGAAAAATCTGGTTGCCCGGTCCTTGGCAACGTCCCGCGTGAGCCCTGATCACGGCCAGCCACGCCGGCCGGATCGTTTTCTGTCCCGGTGGACCGACCAAGCTCTGCGCCGGCTGTGCCGCTGCGAGACACCTGCCCGGTGATAGGATCAGCCGTGTTCGCCCATCGCCGATATGACGGCGTTGGCCCGCAGGCGCAAGACGCGGCACGGATGCTGTCCGCGTCGAGCTGAGACGCGGCAACGCCGTCGGCTCAGCAACTCGTGACGACGCTGTGCTGCGCAGGACGGTCGGGCTCGGCCAGCTCCTCGTAGAGCGTCATGGCCTCGACGGCGGGACCGCGATGGGTCGCCAGGGCCACGATACGCAGCACGCGGACCCGCGGGCCGAGCGCCAGGGTCAGCACATCGCCGGGGCGCAGCCGGGCGTGCGGCTTGTCGGTGGGCTGACGATTGATTCGGGCGGCGCCGGCGGCGGCGAGGCGGGTGCAGTCGGCGCGTAGCTTCATCACCCGGGCACACCACAACCACTTGTCGAGGCGCTGCCAGTCACGGTCCTCGTTCATATGACGGCACCCATATGATAGCGTTGGTTATCGGTGGCGAGATGGAGCAGTTCCCGGAGGTTTGAAGGCTGCGACGGGCACAATCGGCACTGCGAGGCGCGAAGGCGGAAGCCCCCGGAGCGCCCGATCCTGCAGACCCGGACTCACCCTTGAGCGGCGCTGTGGCACGCAACCAGGCATTGTGGAAGCCGCCGAGAAACGGTCCTCTATCAGCGCACGCCTGAACCACCGGTCTCTGGCTGGTCCGCGCAGCGCCCGGCTTTGCCTGCTTCGCCACCCGGCGTTGCGTGCCCTGCACCCCCATGGTAGAGGCCGCGCAACCGGTGAATTTGCCGTGAATGCCGACGAGCGACGGACACAACCCTTGGCCGCAGACGCAACGACCCTATCCCGCGGCGGCGGTCTCGCCGATCGCTACGCGGCGGCGCTTTACGGCTTTGCCGACGAACATGCGCAGCTTGATGCCGTGGTGGACCAGATGGAGGGATTAGGCCGCCTGATCGACGCCAGCGCGCCGTTGCGCCGCCTGCTAGAGAGCCCGCTGGTCGATGTCGCGCAATCGCGCGGCGCGGTCTCCGCCGTGCTGACTGGCCAGGGCTTCAGTAAGACCGTGCAGAACTTCGTGGGCGTGGTCGCGAACAACCGACGCCTGGCGCAGCTGCGCTCGATCGTGGTGGCCTTTGCCGTCCTGGTCGCCGAGCGCCGCGGCGTGGTGCTTGCCCAGGTGTCCTCGGCGCACAAGCTGTCCGACGTGCAGCGGGAGCAGTTGCGCGCCCGGCTGATTGAGGCCGGCTACGGCCGCGTCAGCATCGACGAGCGCGTCGACCAGAACCTGCTCGGTGGCATCGTCGTGCGGATCGGCGCGCGCCTTTACGACTCAAGCATCAAGTCGCGGCTGCAGCGCCTGCAATACGCGATGAAGGGAGCCGCCTGACATGGAAATCCGTCCCGCCGAGATCTCGGAGATCCTGAAGCAGCAGATCGCGAGCTTCGACAGCGAGGCCAACGTCGCCGAGACCGGGCAGGTGCTCAGCGTCGGCGACGGCATCGCCCGCGTGTTCGGGCTGCAGAACGTCATGGCCGGCGAGATGGTCGAGTTCCCCTCGGTCGGGCTGCGCGGCATGGCACTGAACCTTGAGACCGACAATGTCGGCGTGGTCATCTTCGGCGACGACAAGGGCATCCGCGAGGGCGACACCGTCAGCCGCACCGGCTCTATCGTCGAAGTTCCTGCCGGGCGCGGGCTGCTCGGCCGCGTGGTCGACGGGCTGGGCCAGCCGATCGACGGCAAGGGCCCGCTGGTCGACACCAAGCTGATGCGCGTCGAAGTGAAGGCGCCGGGCATCATCCCGCGCAAGTCGGTGCACGAGCCGATGCAGACCGGCATAAAGTCGATCGACAGCCTGATTCCGGTGGGCCGCGGGCAGCGCGAGCTGATCATCGGCGACCGACAGACCGGCAAGACCGCGGTGATTCTCGACACCATAATCAACCAGAAGCAGACCAACGCTGGCACCGACGAAAGCAAGAAGCTCTACTGCATCTACGTCGCGATCGGGCAGAAGCGCTCCACCGTTGCGCAACTCGTGCGCACGCTCGAGGAATACGGCGCGATGGAGTACTCCATCGTCGTCGCCGCCACCGCGTCGGACCCGGCGCCGATGCAGTTTTTGGCGCCTTACACCGGCGCCACGATGGGCGAGTACTTCCGCGACAACGCGATGCACGCGGTCATCTTCTACGACGACCTGTCGAAGCAGGCCGTCGCCTATCGCCAGATGTCGCTGCTGCTGCGCCGCCCCCCCGGCCGCGAGGCCTACCCGGGCGACGTGTTCTACCTGCACTCCCGCCTGCTGGAGCGCGCGGCCAAAATGAGCGACGCGTTCGGCGCCGGCTCCCTGACCGCGATGCCGGTGATCGAGACCCAGGCCGGCGACGTGTCCGCCTACATCCCGACCAACGTCATCTCCATCACAGACGGCCAGATCTTCCTGGAGACCGAACTGTTCTTCCGCGGTATCCGCCCGGCGGTCAACGTCGGGCTGAGCGTGTCGCGCGTCGGCTCGGCGGCACAGATCAAGGCGATGAAGCAGGTTGCCGGCAAGATCAAGCTGGACCTCGCGCAGTACCGCGAGATGGCGGCCTTCGCGCAGTTCTCGTCGGACCTCGACGCCTCCACGCAGCAGTTGCTGTCGCGCGGCGCCCGGCTGACCGAGATCCTCAAGCAGCCGCAGTTCGCGCCGGTTCCGGTCGAAGAGCAGGTGGTGGTGATCTTCGCCGGCACCCGAGGCTATCTCGACAAGATCGACCTCGCGCAGATCGGCCGCTTCGAGCAGCAGATGTTGAGCGAGCTGCGTGGCAGCGACATCCTGGGATCAATCCGCAACGACCGTGAGATCAAAAAGGACGTCGAGGCCAAGCTGGCGGCGTTCCTTGACGGCCTTGTCAAGCGCTTCACCGCCTGAGGAAGGATCGATGCCCAGCCTGAAGGACCTCCGAGGCCGGATCAACAGCGTGAAGTCGACACGCAAGATCACCTCGGCGATGAAGATGGTCGCAGCGTCCAAGCTGCGCCGCGCGCAGAGCCAGGCCGAGGCGGCCCGTCCCTACGCGCTGGCGATGGAGCGAATGCTGGCCTCGCTCGCGGTCAATGTCGCCGGAACTCCCGGTGCGCCGCAGATGCTTGCTGGCACCGGACGCGACCAGGTCCATCTGATCGTGCCGATCACCGCCGATCGCGGCCTGGCAGGCGCGTTCAACTCCCAGATCGGCCGGATGACGCGCAGCTTGGTTCGCAGGCTGGAATCCGAGGGCAAAACCGCCAAGCTGATGCCAGTCGGCCGCAAGGGCCGTGACTATCTGCGCCGCGAGTTTGCCGCCAAGATCGTGCACGACGTCAGCTATGCCGGGATCAAACGGATCGAGTTCGCGCAGGCGCGCGAACTAGGGGACCGACTTGCCGGAATGCTGTCGCGCGGCGAATTCGACGTGTGCACGCTCGTATACAACCGCTTCATGTCGGTGATCTCGCAGGTGCCCACCGAGATGCAGTTGATCCCACTGCCGCTGCCGGAACGCTCCGCGGAGGCGGCCAGCGGCTTGCGTGCGATCTACGAGTACGAGCCGGACGAGGAATCCATCCTGGATCGGCTGCTGCCGCAGAATCTGTCGGTCCAGATCTACCGCGCGCTGCTGGAAAGCGGCGCCGGCGAGCACGGTGCCCGCATGAGTTCGATGGACAACGCCACGCGCAATGCCGGCGACATGATCAACCGCCTCACGCTGAACTACAACCGCACCCGCCAGGCCAACATTACCAGTGAGCTGATCGAGATCATCTCCGGAGCCGAAGCCGTCTAGGCGCCTTTCTTCGGGACAGAATCGAAGAGCCCGTGCTCGACAGAGCAGACCCTTTGCGGGACGAGGACAGCTCCCTCTCCTTGCTTGCTTGAACGTATGCACCCAGCTTTGCTTGCTTGAACGTATGCGCCAGGTCGCGCAGTCGAGGGGAACGAGAGCCATGTCCGGAACCAGCGCGCGCAACAACGTCGGCCGTGTCAGCCAGATTACCGGCGCGGTCGTGGATGTGCAGTTCGAGGGTGAGCTGCCGTTCATCCAGAACGCATTGGTCACCAAAATGGGCGACCGGATCCTGGTGCTGGAGGTGGCACAGGAACTGGGCGAGCGCACCGTCCGCTGTATCGCCATGGACACCACGGACGGTATGGTGCGCGGCCAGGAGGTCAAGGACACCGGCGCACCGATCAGCATGCCGGTCGGCCCTGGCGTGCTCGGCCGCATCATGAACGTGATCGGCGAGCCGATCGACGACCGCGGCCCGGTGCCCTCGACCCAGCGCATGCCGATCCACCGCAGCGCGCCGACCTTCGAGGAGCAGGCCACCAGCTCCGAGATCCTGGTCACCGGGATCAAGGTCGTTGACCTGCTCGCCCCCTACCTGAAGGGTGGCAAGGTCGGCCTTTTTGGCGGCGCCGGCGTGGGCAAGACCGTGCTGATCCAGGAGCTAATAAACAACGTCGCCCTCGGCGCCGGCGGCGTGTCGGTGTTCGCGGGCGTAGGCGAGCGGACCCGCGAAGGCAACGATCTGTACCACGAGATGATGGATGCGGGCGTGATCAAGCTCGGCGAGGGCAACACCGACGGCTCCAAGGTCGCCCTGGTATACGGCCAGATGAACGAGCCGCCGGGTGCGCGCGCCCGGGTCGCGCTGTCCGGCCTGACGCTCGCCGAGTACTTCCGCGACGAGGAAGGCCAGGACGTGCTGTTCTTCGTCGACAACATCTTCCGCTTCACCCAGGCCGGCGCCGAAGTCTCCGCACTCCTTGGCCGCATTCCCTCCGCGGTGGGCTACCAGCCGACGCTGGCCACCGACATGGGCGCGCTGCAGGAGCGCATCACCTCGACCAAGAAGGGCTCGATCACCTCGGTGCAGGCAATCTACGTGCCCGCCGACGACCTGACCGACCCGGCGCCCGCCACCTCGTTCGCCCACCTCGACGCGACCACGGTGCTGAACCGCCAGATCGCCGAGCTGGGCATCTACCCTGCCGTCGACCCGCTGGACTCGACCTCGCGCTCGCTGGACCCGCGCATCGTCGGTGACGAGCATTACCAGACCGCGCGCGATGTGCAGAAAATCCTGCAGACCTACAAGAGCCTGCAGGACATCATTGCCATTCTCGGCATGGACGAGCTGTCTGAGGAGGACAAGCAGACCGTCGCCCGCGCGCGCCGCATCCAGCGCTTCCTCAGCCAGCCGTTCCACGTCGCCGAGGTTTTCACCGGCAGCCCCGGCGTGTTCGTCAAGGTCGAGGACACTATCCGCTCGTTCCGCGAGATCTGCGACGGCAAGCACGACGCCCTGCCCGAGGCCGCGTTCTACATGGTCGGCACCATCGACGAGGTCGTCAAGAAAGCCGAGTCCATGAAGGAAAAGGCGTGAATCGCGGGTATTCGACGACGAAGGAAACACGCTGATGCCGATCGACCTTGAGATTGTCAGCCCGGACCGGGTTCTGCTCAAGCGCCCGGTCGACATGGTGGTGATGCCCGCATGGGACGGCGACCTGACCGCTACACCGCAGCACGCACCGATGATGGTCGCCCTGCGCGGCGGCGTGATCACGTTACACGAGGGCGGTCGCGTCACCGACCGCTTCTACGTCGCCAGCGGGTTCGCCGAGATCACGCCGACCAACTGCACGATCCTGGCCGACGAGGCGGTTCCGGTCGCCGAGATCAACCGCGCCGTCGGCGAGCAACGCCTCGGCGAAGCCCAGGCTGCCTACCAGACCGCAGGCCTCGACAACGATGCCCGCGAGTCGGCCCTCGACCGTCTGCAGGCCGCTCACGCCATGATTGCTGCGGCGCCCTGAGCGCAGACAGGCAAGGCTAGAGGCTCTGCCTCTGTTTGCTCAAGGCCGAGCCTTGAGAATCCATTCGTCAAGATCACAGCCTAGCCCGGGGCTCCGTCGCCTCAGAAATGGTTGCCAAAAGGCTCAGCCCTTTGGCAGAGCTTGGTCCTGCTTGCCTGAAAGCCGTTCAACTCCGACGTGAAGCCGCATGAAAGAGCCCGTCCATGAAGCACTGGCAGATCGACGAGATCTCCTGGGACGCCTTTGACCCCACGAAGGTCGACCCCGCCATCGTCCCGCTGGTCAAGGCCGCAGCCATGGTCGAGCGCAACGGCATCGACTACGCCATCTACCTCAAGAACGTGTTCTCGCAGGACCCCGACTTCCGCCAGGCTACCGACAACTGGGCAATTGAGGAGGTCCAGCATGGCGACGCACTGGGAAAGTGGTCCATGCTCGCCGACCCGAGCTGGGATTACGAAGGGTCTTTCGCCCGCTATAAGGCCGGCTACCAGGTACCGCTCGACGTCGACGTCTCGGTGCGCGGCTCGCTCACCGGCGAGCTGATCGCGCGCTGCATGGTTGAGACCGGGACCTCGTCATACTATACGGCGCTCGGCGATGCGACCGACGAGCCGGCGCTTAAGCAGGTCTGCCGCCTGATCGCCGCCGACGAGTACCGCCACTTCAAGCTTTTCTACGACCACATGAAGCGCTACCTGGGCCGGGAAAAAATTAACGTGCTTAAACGGTTGCGCATCGCCGCCGGCCGCATCACCGAGACCGAGGACGACGAGCTGGCCTTCGCCTTCCACTGCGGCAACGATGCGGTGGGGGTCCCCTACGATCATGCCCGCTGCATGGCCTCCTACATGGGCCAGGCGATGAGCTTCTACCGCTATCGCCACATCGAGCGCAGCATGGGCATGGTACTTAAATCCGTGGGCTTGCCGCCGCGTGGCCGTCTGTCGGCGGCGTCGACGAAGCTTGCCTGGAACCTGATGCAGCGCCGGCAGCGCAAGTTCGAGCGCGAGAACGTTACTCGCCTCCCCGCCTGATTCGCAGCAACTGGAGCAGGGTCGCTTTTCGAAGGCGTTTCCAGCGGGCTCATGTCTGGCAAGAGGGCTTTTGACGGATCCGGGCCAAGCCTTGCTTTCTCATTGCCAGTCACCACGGTTTCATGACTGGCTCAGCGCCTCTGGTGCTATCCTCTGCCAATATTGCTGCAGGTAGAACAATGCCCGACCAGCTTCCCGCTGCCATGACCGACTTCGGCGAGACCCTGCAGGGAGAGCCCGCGGTGTCAACTGGTGTGCACCGCATCGTCGTGGTGGGCGGCGGCGCGGCCGGCCTCGGTCTGGTGACCAGGCTCGGCGACACCCTGGCGAAGCACAACCGTGCCGAGGTCACGCTGATCGAGCGTGCCCGCACCCATTTGTGGAAGCCGCTGCTGCACTCGGTCGCAGCCGGCAGCATGAACCGTTCCGAGCACGAACTGAACTACCTTGCCCAGGCGCACTGGCACCATTTCGTCTACCGGCTCGGCGAGATGACGCTGCTCGATCGTGACCGGCGCGAGGTGCAGCTGGCGGCAAACCACGACGAGGACGGGCGGGAGATCACCCCCGAGCGCCGCTTCGGCTACGACACCCTGATCATGGCGGTCGGCAGCGTCACCAACGATTTCGGCACCCTGGGTGCTGCCGAGCACGCGGTGCCGCTGGAGACGCCGGACCAGGCCGCCCGGTTCAACCGCCGGCTGGTCAACGCCTGCTTCCGCGCCAACGCGCAGGAGGGCGGCGCACGGCCCGGACAGCTGCACATCGCAATCATCGGCGCCGGCGCCACCGGTACCGAGCTCGCCGCCGAACTGCACCGCACCGTGCGCCAAGTCGTGGGTTTCGGCTTTACCCGCATCCGCCCGGAGCAAGACATCCGCATCGTGCTGATCGAGGCGGCGCCACGCATCCTGCCCGCGCTGCCAGAGCGCATCAGCGCCACCACGCTCCGGTTGCTGACCGCGATGGGCGTCGAGGTGCGTAGCGCCTCACGCGTCAGCGAGGTGACCGCCGAAGGCGTCAGGCTGAGCGATAGCACTTTCGTGCCGGCCCAGTTGGTGGTCTGGGCCGCCGGGGTGAAGGCGCCGGATTTCCTGCGCGACCTTGGCGGCCTGGAGACTAACAAGGTCAACCAGCTGGTCACGCTGCCGACGCTGCAGACGACGCGCGACGAAAACGTGTTTGCCGTCGGCGACTGCGCCGCGGTGCCGCTGCCCGACGGCAGCACCGTGCCGCCGAGGGCACAGGCCGCGCACCAGGAGGCCTCGCACATGGTGCGCCAGCTCCGCGCCCGCATGGTGGGCAGGCCGCTGCAGCCGTTCCGCTACCGTGACTTCGGTTCGCTGGTCTCGCTTGGCCACTATTCGACGGTGGGGAACCTGATGGGGTTTCTACGCGGCAAGAACCTGTTCATCGAGGGCTGGTTCGCGCGCATGATGTACCAGTCCCTATACAAGATGCATCAGCAGTCGCTGCACGGCAGTTGGCGGGTCGCGGCCGACACCATCGGCCGGTCGCTCAGCCGGCGCGGCACCCCAGTGGTCAAGCTGCACTGAGGCGGCTGGTTCGACGGATCAGCTCCCGCTTGCTGACATCGGCTTGGGTTGCCTGATACCAACGGGCGAGACTGGCCAGGCAAGCAAGGCTAGAGGCTCTGCCTCTTGACGCAGCCATTGGCTTAGCCTTTGGAATTTCTATTCCTAGAAAACGGGTTTCTAAGTGTCCATTTGGGAACATCTTGAATGGTCTGAGTCGGTTGTGATTCACTCG
>CAXSEF010000035.1:0-28678 GCA_964236535.1 uncultured Acetobacteraceae bacterium | reverse complement strand
CCAGAATCAGATCCGATCGAGCCGGGTCAACCGTTTATGGGTCCTGACCCTAGCAGTTCGGGGTCTTCCCGTGCACCAATCAAGATATTCCTGCTTGATAGGCACTTCGGTTGACGGCGTCGGCGTGCGTTAGCCACAGCCGCTTAGCGGAGGTCTCGACCGCCCTTGCAGTCTGCCCTGTGAGGCTGGACACAATCGCGCGCATGACAGGAGGGCAGACTCCATTGCCGAGCGTCCTGATCCGGTCCCGTCGCGGGCCGCTGTCAAGGTCGAACTCAGGGCCGAACCCCATCGCGGCTTGCAGCTCCGGCACTTGCAGCATCCGCAGCATCGGCGTGTCACCATTCCACGTGAGCAACCCGAAGCGATCAAGCGTCGTCAGAGTTCGCAACGGGCGATCGAGCGTCTGCCACCCTCCGGAACCGTCGGAGCCGTAATAAACTACCAGGAACGGCACGCCCCGGCCAAGCGCAGCAATGCCGCAGTTAATGCGCGCCAGCGTAGCCGGCGCATGGGTTCCCGGACCGACCGGGCGTGATTTCCAAGGGCCTGAAATCTCGACGACCGACCGCGCCGACCGCGAACGACCACGACGCAGCGGCACCTGCCGGGGCATGGACAAGCGGTCGCAGAGAAGGAAAAGTCGCTTCCGCTTCTGAGGCACGCCGAGCTTCGAGGCATCAAGCTCCTGGGGGAGCACGTGGTAGCCCAGCGCCTCCAGTTCGCCGACGAGGGGGCGGTAGCCGTCCCAGCCTTTCATGTGAAGGACGTTCTCGACCACGATCCACCTCGGCAGCAGGTCGCGGGCGAAATTAAGCACGTAGCGGGCCGTGAGCTTGCTGTTCTCGTCGCGGGGACGCGCCCCCCGCGCGCAGGTGTGATGGGTGCACTCCGGCGAGGCCAGCAGCAGGTCGATGCGACCCAGCCCAGGAATGTCGGTCGGCCTTGTGTCGTGGTCCAGCGTCATCTCGACTGCCATGGCGCGAGGGAAGTTGCGGCCGTAGGTGGCAACCGCGTAGGGCGACGAGTCGATCCCGCACGCGATCTGCGCCCCTGCGGAGCGGGCTCCCCAGCTACTACCGCCGCCTCCGCAGAACAGGTCGAGTGTCCGTGGCCCCATGACTTCACCTAACCGGCCAATAGCGGTTTTGCTCTCCAACACGACCGACCAGGGGCGCCGAACGAACCTTGGCAGATTGTGTGCCCAGGTTGCCGCACCGTGTCCATAGTCGCCGAACAGCCTGGCAGGCCGCACCACGGTGACCGCAGCAACAGGCCATAAAGATGTCCATTCAGACCAGGAATCCTGCTTCAGACCGTTGCATGGCGCTTGGCAAGCAACGACAGTCGCAGCACCCGATAAACCGCGAAGGCATTCAGCCCTGCCGGATGACACCTCGTTCGAATTGGTTCCACCCGCGGCGGGCGCGCTGGTCGAGGCGCTCCGGGGCGTCGGCTACTCCGTCGCGACCGCAATAGCGGACCTGATCGACAACTCGGTCTCGGCCGGCGCAGGCAACGTCTGGCTGACGTTCGCCTACGCGGGAAAGGACTCGTCGGTATCGCTTCTGGACGATGGCCACGGCATGACCCTGCCGGATTTGGTAAGGGCCATGACAGTAGGCGCTCGCAGTCCGACTGAAGTCCGCGTCGCGCGAGACCTGGGGCGGTTCGGCCTCGGCCTGAAGACAGCGTCGTTCTCCCAGTGCCGCAGCCTCACAGTAGTTTCGCGCCGTTCAGGCTCGACCTCCTTAAGGACATGGGACCTGGACCACGTCGCGCGGACCAACGACTGGCAGCTCTTGAGCCGGCGGCCGGCGCGCTCGGCAGACCACTTGGCCGCCCTTGAGCGGCAGCCCTCGGGTACGCTCGTGGTGCTGGAGAAACTTGATCGCATCATCGAACCCCAAGAGGACACGGAGAGGTCCGAGAATGCCTTTCTCGCCATGATCGACCGCGTTGAGGAACATGTCGCCATGGTGTTCCACCGCTACCTGGAAGGCACCGTCCCCGAACTCCGCATTTTCATCAACGGGTCCGGCCCCGCTTCTCGCATCAAGCCCTGGGACCCGTTCATGTCGGCTTTGGCCGCGACGGTCGCCACGCCGCAGGAGCGCATCTCGACGGCAGCGGGGGGCATAGAGCTGCGCGGCTTCGTGCTTCCACACAAGGATTTCCTGACGGAGTCCGAGTACAGGAGCGGCGCCGGCCCGGAGGGCTGGACTGCCCAGCAAGGCTTTTACGTCTACCGCAACCGCCGCATGCTGGTCGCGGGGAGTTGGCTGGGGCTTGGGGACGAACGGGCGTGGACGCGCGAGGAGCCTTTCAAGCTCGCCCGCTTGAGGCTGGACATACCGAACACCGCGGACGAGGAGTGGAGGATAGACATCAAGAAGTCCGTAGCCCGCGTGCCGCAAGGCTTGCGACCGCGCCTGAAGGCCCTGGCTGGGAACGTGCGGGTGCAGGCGCGCCAGGTTTTCGCCCATCGAGGCTTCTATGGCCGGGCGCCAGCAGCCGCTGACCTGCGCCATGCGTGGGAGACTGTTGCCACGGGCTCCGCCGCCGCATACAGGATCAGCAGGGACCACCCTGCGATCCAGCGCTTGGCGGCGGCGGCAAGCTCCGATCCCGGCAGCGTCGAAGCTGCGCTTCGGATCGTCGAGGAAACCGTGCCGGTGCAGCGCATCTGGCTCGACACCGTGGAAAAGGGCGAGGTCAAGACCGCGAACTTCGCTGCCGCGCCGTCGGACGAGATTATGGCCGTGCTTCTCGGCCTTTACGGGCATCTCACGTCGAGGATTGGGCTGACGCCCGAGCTCGCCAGGAAGCAGCTGGTCGCCACCGAGCCATTCCAGAACTTCCCGGATGCGGTCGCCTCGCTCGGCCGCGGCCCGGCTGCCGGAGCGACGCCATGAAATCCGATTTCGATACCGTGCTGGTGATGGCTCAAGCGCTGCTCCAGAACGACTTGGGTCCAGACCCGCTCACCCGCGGCATGATCAAGGCGAAGGTGGACCTCGTGCTCGCCATGAACCCGGCGTGGAAGTCCAGCGTCGACCCTGACGCGGTCGTGGTCATGATGGAAACCCGGTTCAGCATTTGGATCGGCCGCGCCGTGACCCTCGCCGGCGACGATGACCACATGGCCTGGCTCACCGCAGCGCGGGCGGACGGCTGGCGCTATTGGTCCAGGTATCGACAGATGCTCGAGGAGAAATGGGCCGCCCCGGCCATCGAAGCCCTGGACCAAGTCACCGACGATATCCTCGGCCGCCTGGAAGACCCCAAGCGGCCAGGCAGCTGGGATCGCAGAGGGTTGGTGGTGGGTCACGTCCAATCCGGGAAGACATCGAACTACTGCGGCCTGATCAACAAGGCGGCCGATGCTGGCTACAAGGTGATCATCGTGCTTGCCGGGCTGCACAAAAACCTGCGCAGCCAGACGCAGATGCGGCTGGACGAAGGATTTCTAGGCTATGAGACCATGCCGTTCCGGGAACAGCGGGAAGGCGAGATCAAGCCGATCGGCGTTGGCGTGATCGACTCCGATCCCCTGCTCAGGCCGGACTACCTGACGAACAGGGCGGACAGCGGCGACTTCAGCAGGGCTTCGGCCAATACCATGGGTATCAACCCCGGCGGCCGACCGCTCCTGCTGGTAATAAAGAAGAACCCGAGCGTCCTGCGCAACCTGTTGTTCTGGATCGAGCGCATCTCGAACGGGCGTGATCCCCTGACGAATCGCAAGGTCCTGGTTGACGTGCCCTTGCTGCTCATTGACGACGAGGCTGACAACGCATCCGTGGACACCGGGAACCAGGAGTTCGATGAGAGCGGAGCGCCCGACCTTGAACATGACCCCAAAATAATCAACAGCTTGGTCAGGCAGGTCCTGATCTCATTCGAACAAAGCGCCTTCCTCGGTTACACCGCCACGCCCTTCGCCAACATTTACATTCACGACAAGGGCCGCACAAAAGACGAGGGCGAAGACCTGTTTCCGCGTAGCTTCATCATGAACCTTCCGGCCCCCTCGAACTACGACGGCCCGGTCCGGATCTTTGGGCTCGATCCTCAGGACGACGGGGTCGCCTCCGGCCGCGGCCTGCCTCTCATTAGGCAGGTCACCGATCACGCCGCATCG
The DNA here is from genome assembly GCA_964236535.1 of uncultured Acetobacteraceae bacterium. Lineage (GTDB taxonomy): Bacteria > Pseudomonadota > Alphaproteobacteria > Acetobacterales > Acetobacteraceae > CAXSEF01. Next base: position 24,534 of record CAXSEF010000035.1, on the reverse strand, counting down.
TCTAACCTGACGGAAAAGGCGGGTTGGGTCCCTCCGGTCCACAAAAACGGCTGGACTCCGCTGCACGACGGGCAGGATGCCGTTCCGCCGTCGCTGGAGGAGGCGATCATGGCGTTCATGCTGGTCTGCTCAATGCGCGCGGCCCGAGGAGAAACTTCGGCTCACAATTCCATGCTCGTCCATGTTACGCGCTTCACCTCCGTCCAAAAGGCCGTCAAGCGGCAAGTGCAAGAGGCCTTGACGGCAATGTCCCGTCGACTCAAGCGCGGTGTCGCCGGGATGCTCCAGCGCTTCCGCGAGCTATGGGAACGCGATCTCGTGCCTACTACAGCTATCGTCCGATCGGTTCTTAACGATCCCGGCCTGGCGGACGTCGAATGGGCGGACTTGGCCGACATGCTGCCCGTCATTGCCCTTACAATCGAAGTGCGTGAAATCAACGGCTCTGCCAAGGATGTCCTTGACTACGAGAGCTACAAGACAACCGGGCTGAACGTGATCGCCATCGGCGGCGACAAGCTCGCGCGGGGCCTGACCCTCGAGGGACTGAGCGTTAGTTACTTCCTGCGCGCTACCCGGATGTACGACACCCTCATGCAGATGGGGCGATGGTTCGGCTATCATCCCGGGTACACCGATCTGCTGCGCCTGTACACCACCTCCGATCTCGAAGAATGGTTCCAGCACATCACCGACGCGAGCGAAGAGCTGCGCTTGGAGTTCGACCACATGGCCGCGATCGGCGGCACGCCGCGCCAATATGGACTGAAGGTCCGGTCCCATCCGGTCCTGCTGGTGACGTCCCGGGTCAAGATGCAGAATGCTACCACGCTGTCGCTCGACTTCGCGGGCGCTGGCGAGGAAACCGTGGTTTTCCATCGCGATCCGTCCAAGCTTGCGGCCAACGTGCTGGCCGTCGATTTCTTCCTCGCCGCGTTAGGGCCCGCCACGGAGCGCGGCCCCACCCGGAGCCGACCGGGCGGCGGGAGGCATACGTGGGAGGGCGCCAGGCTCTGGTCCGAAGTCAGCGGAGAAGCGGTGGCAACCTTCCTCGGGAGGTACTCAACCCACGAACGCGCCGTCAAGGTGAACAGCTTGGTCCTGGCGGACTACATAAGAAGCCAGCCACTAGGGGAATTGGACAGCTGGACGGTCGCGCTCGTGAGCGGTCATGGCCAGAAGGTACAGCTGGGCGGCGAGACGGTCGCGTCCGTTGAGCGCGCGCCGAATGAGCGCTCCTACAGCCTGCCGCAGCAGAAGCAGATGAACCTCTTCAACATCAGGCGGCTGCTGGCGCCGAGGGACGAGGCCGTCGACCTGGACGAGGCCGAGTACGCGGAGGCGCTGCGGACCGCAGTCGACGAATGGCAGCGCGACCCCGCGCGGTCCAGGCGGCAGGTGCCGCCAGACGTGCCTTCCGGCCCAAGCCTCAGGATGGTGCGTGGCAAGCGCATGCCCGGCGGCGGGCTGCTCCTGATCTACCCGCTGGATCCCGCGCTAGGTGAGATCGACTTCATGGGTTCGGTGATCGGGATCGGTCTCAGCTTCCCGGCCAGGGAAAACTCGCGGAAGGTCTCCTACACGGTCAACAACGTTTATTGGGACCTGGAATACGGGGCGGTTGCTTGATCCCTGCCGTCGCGGAAACATGGGCCGAGATCGCTGCCGAAACCAGGACCGAACCTGGATGGCACGTGCGCCGCACGCATGCCGCCTCTGCTACTCCCTTGTATGCCGGGATCAAGCTCCCGGAACGGACCAAAGGATTGCTTCTCGAGGTAAGGGCCCAGTCGATACATCCGGCCAGTGCCTTTCCGGCCTGCTCGGGCTTTGACGTCAACCTCGTGCCGGTTGCTCCCGGGCCGAATGGCTCGGTGCGGATATGCCTTGAGCTGACCGATGCCAGGTATGGCGGTGTGTTCGCCGTGCTCGCGGATGACGTGGCCATGGCGGTCGCCTCGGCGAGATCGGAAAAAGAAGGCGTCGCGGCCCTGATCGGGCGACTCAACACGTGGCAGAGATTCATGAAGCGACACGGCGACCGCCTGTTGTCGGAGCAGGAGCAAACAGGACTTTACGCCGAGCTGTTCGTGTTGCGGGAGCTTCTCGCCCATGGCTTGGGCGCCTCCGCTGCGGTCGATGCATGGCAAGGCCCATGGGCAGGGGCGCAGGATTTCCGACTCCCAAATTGCTCTGTCGAGGTCAAGGCGACCGCCTCCCCGGGCTCCGCCTCGTTCGAGGTCTCCAATCTCGTCCAGCTCGACGAGCGCCCTCTGCCCTGCCTCGTGGTCCGCCACGTCGCACTCACCAGGGCCGAAGGGCAAGGTGAGACGCTTCCTGACATGATCGACGCAATTTCGTGCGCGATGTCCGCATCGGATCCTTCCGCTGGCATCCGCTTCTCCGACAGCCTGCTCGAGATAGGATATTTGCGAGCGCACAGGGCGAACTACGGGAAAGAGGGTTTCGCCATGCATTCGGACAGGCAGTTTCTCGTCAGGGGCAACTTCCCGCGGATCCGTGCCGATGAACTCTACGCCGGCGTAACGGCATGCTCGTACTCGGTAAGCCTGACGGCCTGCCTTCCTTTCCTGATCGATGCAGCCGAGGCTCGCCGCATGATGCATGGAACCAGCAATGAGCGATGACCCTTCCAAGTTCGTGGCAGCCCTCAACTCCGAGATCATGGATCGCGCCGGAGGGCTGGACGGCACAGCAGCGGATTTCAAGGAAAACGTCTTCACCGAGATCGTGCTCGAGCAGCTCGCCGATCTAGGCGTCGTCGAAGGTGCGGAGTGCGTCTACTTCGAAGGCAAGGCCGGCCGCGGGTCCGGCAAGCTCAACGGCTACGCAGTGTCGGAGGACGTGGGTTCCATTGACTTGTTCGTAAGCGTGTTCCTGAACGCCGCGGAACCAGTGAAGGTGCCTGCTGAAGACGTTCGCAAGGCCGTCGAGCAAGCGGTTCGCTACTTTGACGCTGCAGTGAAGGGGCTGCATTCCTCCCTCCAGCCCGGCACGGAAGTCTTCGGGATGACCCGACTAATCAATGAACTCGGGCCGAAAACCGAGCGCGTCAGGGTTTTCGTCCTGACGGACGGGACGACCACGCTCGGCCGCGACAAGCTGCCCGACCGTGCGATCGGCAACGTCCAGGTCAGGTTCGAGGTCTGGGACGCCGAGCGGCTCGCCAGGGCGACGACTTCGGGGAGGGCGCAGGAGCCGATAAATATCGACGTTGCCGAGTTCTACGACGGGCCGGTGCGCTGCATCCGGCTGCCGGAAATAATCGGCGAATATGCCGCTTGGGTGGCGATTCTCCCGGGGGAGTTCCTGTCCCGCGTCTACGATCGCTACAGCGCGCGCCTGCTCGAGCGGAACGTCCGCTCGTTCCTCCAGGCCAAGGGAAAGGTCAACCGCGGCATACGGGACACCATCAGGAAGGAACCCGAGCGCTTTATGGCCTACAACAACGGCATTTCCATTACTGCGGAAGAGGTGGATGCCAGACAGGGCGAAGATGGCGACACGGTCCTTAAGCGCGTCCGCGGGATGCAGATCGTGAACGGTGGCCAGACGACGGCCTCGATTCACAGGGCCGCGACAATGGACAAGGCCGACCTGTCGAAGGTCTTCCTCCAAGCCAAGATAACCGTCATCCCGGCTGACTTGGTCGAAACGCTGGCTCCGAGGATCGCCGAATTCGCCAACACGCAGAACCCCGTGCAGATGGCAGACTTCTCGGCCAATGACCCGTTCCATATTGCGGTCGAGCGCCTGTCCAAGTCCATCTGGATACCGGGCGAGCAGGGCAAATGGTTCTACGAGCGTGCCAGGGGGCAATACATGGTGGCGCAAGCCATGGAGGGGGCAACGCCCGCGCAGCTGAGGAACTTCAAGGAACGCACCCCGCCAGGGCGTCGCTTTGCCAAGACCGACCTGGCGAGGTGGGTCAACGCCTGGGACCAGCTTCCCCATTTCGTCAGCGCGGGCGCTCAGAAGAGCTTCGTGCTGTTCTCCCAGCGGCAAAGAGAGACCAGGGCGAAAAGCTGGGAGCCGGACGACACGTATTTCCGGGACCTCATCTCCAAGGGCATCCTCGCCAACACAATGACCGACTTGGCAAAACGCGAGAAGTTCGAGGGCTACAGGCCGCAGATCTCGGCCTACACTTTGGCGTACCTGTCTTTCAGGACAGGTAGCCAGTTCGACTTGGCCCATGTCTGGCAGAACCAGCGGGTTTCGACTGTCCTGGAAGACCTGCTCAGGTCTTGGGGTCATCCCATTGCCGCGTGCATCATCGAGACGGCGGGTGCCCGGGACGTGAAGGAATGGACCAAAAAGGCCGAATGCTGGGCCTCGGTCAGGGCGCTCGACCTGCCGTTGCCCGACCGCCTTCCGCCCGAACTCGCCCAGACGGTGAAGCAGGGAGGCGGCTGGGGGGTTCAGCCGACGGTCGCCCGGGTGCCGCTTGATCCCGACGATATTGACGCGCTCGCAGCCTGCCGTCGGACTGACGCGACCGACTGGGTGAAAATAATCGAGTGGGGCCGCAAGTCAGGTCTGGTTGACCCCCGTCAGAGACTGACAGCGAGCCAGCTCGGGAACTTGGCCGCGAATGGCTGGATCAAGGATCCTTCCACCAAGGACGCGCGGGAGGGACGGCGAATGATAAACGCCGCGAACGAGCAGGGAGTGCTTGTTCGAGGCGTGATCGCCGATGCCGAAGCGACTGACGCCAAAGCGGAGCTGGCTTGAGCTGAGTCGGTCTTACGCGGTCGATGCTAGCCCGGTTGGAACGCCGAACTCCAGTCGTCGCTGCCGAAAAGCATTTCGACGTCCATTGAAGAGGGTCCCGCATCCATCATGCGCCGACTGTCAGCAGCTCCCTCTCCGCCAGACAGCATCGCCTCCACAGCGTAAGAGGTGTTCGGCATCGACAGGCTCGTCGGCGATTCCGCCCTCAGCGCATGCAGATGGCCCTTGTCCCAGGAAAGGGTCCCGTTCCTCGACAGGTCCGCCAGCATGGCCGAGACGGCAACGGCGGCTCTCGGCAGCGCTTGGTGGCGATCCTGCCAATGGCGCGTCAGCGAAGCCATTCCGAACCTGACCAGAAGCGCCAGGGTCGAAGCGGCTTTCTGGCTGTCGATGCGCCGCTGGGCGGTCCGGTTCACCGTCGTCCACGCTATCGAGCCGGTCATGGCCAGCCATATGGCGGAGGACAGGAAGCTTGCGGCAGAAGGCAGGTGCATGGCCTCGGGCGCGGTCAGGGTCGCCAGACGATAGCTCCCGTAGGAACGCTTGCGAGCCTGCCAGGTATCCGCCTCTACTGGGTCAACAGGCCATCCCGAAGGCTCCACCACGGCCAGCAAGGAACGATAGGCTTCGTCCGACGCGTTGGAGGAAGCCCAACGGCAAAGGCCCATCTCCAAGGTGCGGCTCCATCCCGGGTAGATGCCAACCGGGTCTCCAGTTTTTCTCGACATAGAATAGTAGCGGCATTGAGTGTCGCTCAGCAGCGTCGGATGGACAGATCCCGGCTCCAACCACGTGGCGACACCGCTGTGCAACCCGTAAACGCCGGGAGCGACCCGGACGAAATCTGGATTGGATTGGAGCGCCGCGCCGACGCTCGACTGCGAGATGCCGTGGGAAAAGATACTTTCCGCCTTCTCCCTCAGGTCTACTGATCGACTTGGGCCGTTTTTCGCCAAGGTGTCGCGGAGCCAGGCTCCGATGCTATCCAGCTCGAAATCGCTGCCTTTGAGCATCGGCATGCGCTGGAAGGGCATGTCGCCGCTGGCAACGCCGATGAGGTCAGGTCCAGGCTCGACGCAAATCCAGATCGAGTCGAAAAGCCTAAAGAAGAGATGCGGCGCCCGCAGCAGCTGGAGGTAGATCACGCGTGGCGAAACCGCGTCGTCAGGGTAGGCCGCCGCGTAAGTGTCTCGCAGTGTGCAGATATCAAAGGGTTGGGTGCCTCCACTGGCGACAGAAAGCCTGTGCAAGCGGCACGTGCGTCTGGCTTGGCTCCCAAAATGGCCCAGGCAGACGTAATCCTCGAAAAGCCTGATTTCGGGCCGCACCCGCGCGGCGGTGCCGAAATTTTTCTCGGTCACGCCCGCTGCCCTGCTTGCCGCGGCGAGCGGCACGGGACTAGGCGCCGTCCGGGTCCAAGTTGCAGTGCGTGCGACGCTGTCCTTGATGTCCTTCGGGTCAGCTTCGTTGCGCAACCAGCCTCCAAGAGCGATCTGGGCTTGGGTGTTCACCCAATCGATAAGTCGGCCATGACAGACTTCAATGGCCAGGAAGAAGTGCGCCGAAATTCCTTGACGGCGATCCTGAACATCGGCGGGCATGATGAGATCGCTGCCGGCCGAAAGCATATGCCAGACCGCTTCGCCTTCGGCCAGCAAGATGCGCTCGAACGCCAATCGGTTGGGACCGACGCGTAGCCTGCCGAGCGCCTTGGCCTCGACTTGCCGGACCCGCTCCCGCGTCACGTGGACCCGAGACGCAATCTGCTCGAGCGTCTGCGGCTCTCCCCCGTCCAGGCCGTAGCGCCGCGTGACAGTGTCGCGTTCCTTCCCTGGCAACTCGGCGATTGTCTCTTGGATGTGCTCGCGGGGTGATAACTGGAGCTTCCGATCGACGCCGTGAAGCATTGCCGCGAGGTCCGATGGCGCGTCGCCCTCCGTACCGTCCGCGGCATCGATCAGCGCCTGATGGAACGTCTCGTCGAGCCGCTCCTCACTTAGTACCCCTATGGTGACAGTTGTTCCCGCGCCGGGAACGCAGAGTAACCCGAGTCGTCTGCTGACGATCTTCTCGATAAGGCTTTCGAGTTCGGCGACAGTAGTCCGACCGACGTTGGCCTGCTTGACCAAGAGCATGCGATAATCTGGCCAGCCTGCAACGACTGCGCCCAGATTGCAGGGCGCGGCGTCACCGTTCCTGCCCTGGCGCTGGGCTTCCACTATCGATTTGAGACAGTTCCGCAGCCGCACGCTCATCTCGATGGCAAGCAGGTCAACCGGGAAGTTAACAGTGGACAGGAGATTGACGAGCGACCTGAAAGCAAGCCGCGCACGAGGCTCAAGGACCGGCGTCGGTGGTCCGACCCCAGACTCCGCGGCAGCCGCCGCAGCCATTGCCGCAAGCTCGTCGGCGGTTTTACGGCCGAGGTTCCGGAGGCCCAAGAGGAGACGCCGTGTCTCGTCAGGATTCGACAGGAACTCGCCAAGTGTCAGTCCGCCGACCGAAGGATTGGCGTCGATGCAATTCCTGAGGCGGACGGATGCATCATGGCCGTGAACTATCCACGCTATCGTCTGGTCAAGAGGATCAGAGGCGTCTTGGCTCATTAGTGGATAATGCCCTAGCATTTTCCTGCCGTCTTCTCCCTGCAAACGGGCATTCTTCTCTAATTCGACCGCATCCAGTCCTGGCGCGGAATGTTATCTGTTATCGCCAGAAACTTGCTCCGCCGCCCCGTGGTCGGTCAAGCAAACTCGTCGCTCGAGACATCCCGGATTGCAGGTTTGGAACCAGCAGCGACCACCCGAACGCGATGCTAAAACTCGGCAGTGTGATCCGCATGGCGACGGATCTCCCACTCGAGCTATTTGATATAATCTTTGTGTCGGCGTCTGATGTCCGCGCCGAACGCCAGAACCGATACGTAGATGTCCCACGTCGGTCTACGAGGTCGTGCTGATAGGCGGCACGACCGTTACGGTCAAAGTTGCGCATTTGCGGCTGGGCCACAGCTAAATGCTGTTCGTGCGGGCGTAGCCGCCGGCGCATCGGGGCGACGGCATGTCCGCTATCCACGGCATGCTTCTTCATACCGGACCGACGGTTTTTAGTGGGGTAGCGGCCCGTCTGCTTTGGATGTCCTGACGTCCATAGCAGACGCTCATCTGCTTCCGAAAGTCCGGGAATGCGCCAAGTCGCATTCTACCGGCTAGGGCAACAACGACCCAGTAATCAATAGAGGCCGCGAATCAGTCCAGCGTACCGTCGTCGTATCTGGGTTGCAGGCATAGCATCCACCGATATAAGCGCTGAATGACACACTCAGCCCGTTATCCGTAAACGACCATTGCTTGGGATCAACAACCGCCTCGAGGACATCATCTTTGGCCCCTCCGCTTGACGGCTTCCAATTTTTTGCGAGCACGGCATTCCAGAAGAGCTGCTGCAGTCTCACTTTCCAGCCGTCCACAAAGACGTCCGTTGGGGTCAACTCTCGCGAGCCCTGGTCCCACACCACGTTTTCGCTTTCGACTGAGAAATAACCGTGTGGCGTGCCATGACAGTACGTTGAGTCAGACCAAGCCACGCTTATGACGTGCTCAGCAGCATAATTGATAGTGTACTTAGTTTCTTCGTCACCCTCAGAGCCGTCACACCCCACAGCAGTGTTGACACGACCTTTGATGAAGATCTTGTTCCAAGAGCTTGTATTGGCCGAGTCTGGACCGTCAATTTGGGGATATGATATGTGCTGCACACAGAAGCCGGCTACGCTGCCCGTGTAGTCTGAAGCTGTATGTGGCTCAGCCGCGTAGGAGTCGACTTGATTGAACAGGAAGGGGCCGAACTTTCGCGCCACGGCACTCAGGTCGAGCAAACGTTCCTGAAAGCGCTCCTTGAGACAGATCGCTGGGTCTGCACTAAGGGTCGCTCATCGAGGCCATGGGACAGACAGTCTCAACGTACAGCAGCCAGCTCTGCTCGGAGTTCCGCAACAAACTAGCGCCTTGCGGGCTGAGAAGCACAAATTTCTGCCGATAAGTCTGTGCGAGCTTTCCGTCGAGAGCCGAAAGCTCCGGAGATTGGCAAATGTATTTGTCTTTCGGCGTAGTGGCTGAAGCACAGCTGAATCTGACAGCTGACACTTTCAACGGCAGAACGACCGCTCCGAACACAACAAGCCAGTTAAGACGCATCGTCAGAACCTTTCCATCCTGGTGCGGTGTAGAAGGCGTAACGATGACTGTCTCCTAAATCACGCTCAAGGGCATCGCTCGATCTGTGACACCCGTCGGGCGCCTTCTCTTAAAAAGCTTTGTGGAAGTCCGATCCTGCGCTTGCCTGATCAGCCCTCGAATGGCCGACTTGAGGTCGATAGCTGCCAATAGGAAAAGGCCAGCAGCTGTCCGCTTTCGCAGGTTCTCGCTCAAAAGCGGACCTTCCGCTTCCGGCCAGTTTCAGGTTACGTCACACCGTCTCCAGCATCCGCGACCTTGTCATCTCAAACGCTGTCCTCGCATCTTCGAAAGAACTAGTCGGTTCGGCTAGTGGACGGACCGGCATTATGCTCGGTTGAACTTTCTGGGCGTAGTAGTCACCAGCCATCACAGCAAGCCATCCGGCTAAGCCTGCGCCAGAAAGAGAACGTTCAGCAGCAACAACCTCGTCCTCCGTCGGATCAGTATGTCGCCCAAGTGTCACATGACGTCCATCAGTGCAAAGCACGATCCAGCGTCGTTCGTGGTCTCGTCCTTCCGACATGTCTTCTCCTTAAACTAGGCGACTCACATGTGATGATGATGCCATCCCGTGGCTCTGAATGGTAGTTCGCCAGATGTCCGCTTTCCCGGGGGACGCGCCTCATTGCCGACCTTCCGCTTCCGGCCATTCTTGCTGTAATCGAGCAGAAAAGCTGGCCGTCTTCTGCGTCAGCTGTCGTAGCTCCGGTCAGTCCGTGTCGAACCGATCAGCGAGGTCGATCCGCATGTCCTTGATTGGTTGCCTAAGCCGGTCCTGTGACAGCAGCGTCAGCGCCGGCATGGCACCGCAACGCCTGCAGGTATGGTCCAGGGCCAAATCCGACAGTAGCCACTCGGGCCACCGTGCCGCGTGAAACCAGAGCGACGCCAACCCCGGTTCGCCGCAGCACTGCTCCTCCAGCCAGTAGGCACGCAGATTAGCCAAGGGGGTCGAGAGCAGCGTGGTCAGGGTGTCCATCGTGATCCGGACGTCAGGATGATTCAGGCATGAGCCAGCCGCAGCCAAAGCGTAGCCGACCGAGCGACGTTGTTGCCGTTCAGCGGCTCGATCGGTCTAGACTCAGCCGTGCTGGCGGCCACGGGAGTCAGGATGCAGGGTGTTCAGGCCAACGATGATGCGCAAGCCCGACCACAGACGCCGGCTGGTCCACTGCGACCGCGGCGCAGCGGGACCATCCCCGTTACCGTGCGGCTCGACCCGCCGCGTTACGACCGCCTCAAGCGCCTGGTGCTGCGCCTGTCCACCACCGGGCAGAGCATCATGCAGACGGCGCTCGACCGTAGCCTGGCCAGCCTCGAGCGTGAGCGGGTGCAGCCCACCGAGGTATCGGGCCAGAGCAGCCTGTTCACGGCGGCCACGGTGGCGACAGAGGACAGGTCGCGCCGGCCAAGGCAGGACAGTTTCCCCTTTGTCCGGCCGGAGCCGACAGTAGGATTGACCTACCGGGCCAGCGTGCCAATGCACCGCTGGCTGCACCGGCGCTCGCAGGAGAGCGGGCAGAGCATCCAGGACATCATCGACGGCGCGCTCAAGGCCGCGCGAGGAGAAGGTTAGCCATGGCGCAGCGTGCCAGGATCGCCAGCACCGTGAAGGCGCCCGCGGGCGGAGCCCGCCGGGGGCGCCCACCCGGATCGACGTCGGCCAAGGCCGCCGCCACGGCAAAGCCTGCGAAGGGGCGCCAGCCGGCCGTCGCACCGCCCGCTGCCACCCGGCGCACGCTCGCGGCTGCCGCGTCGGTGCCGAAGGTCAGCAAGGACGAGCTGCGGGCACAGGTGGAGAAGCTGGAGCGCACCGCGTCGCGGCTGCGGGCCCGCAGCCGCGACGCGGTGCGGGCCGCCAAGCAGGCGACGGCCAGGATCGAGGAGCTGGAGGCGGAGCTCGCGGCGAAGCCGGCCGCCGCGGCACCACAGCCCGCCAAGCGGGCGCCGAAGCCTGCCACCAAGGCGGACGCGCCGGTGGCGCCGAGGAAGACCAGGGCCCGGCGCGGGCAGGCCATGAGCGACGAGCGCGATCCGGGCGACGCGGTCCCGCCCGGGGTCGCGGTGGCGGAGCCGGAGCCAATGGACGAGGAGGCCACCACGGCCTTCGAGAACCTGCAGGCGCACCTTCATCCCGCGGACGAGCCGGCTGGGTCGTAGCCCTGCCCATCGCCAAGCCAGCACGGCTCGGGCGCCGCGTGTCTGCGCCGCTCTGGTGGCGCCCGCGCGGGGGTGAGCTCGCGTGACCAGCGGAGCTGCGGGCAGGGCGGCGCGCGATCGACCCGGGGTCGGCCGCGCCAGTTCCAGCTGCGGCCCCCGGCAGGCCCGTCGCAGCGCCAGCCAACGGCGCGCAGCGTGCCGCCAGCCTCGTCTTGGCGGGTGTAGGTGATGATGCGCCGGAAACCCCGCAGCTGCGCCTCGCGCGCCGCCCAGCCGTAGAGCTGGCTGCAGGCGTTCCAGCGCAGGACGTCCGGCCGGTCCCGCCGCACGCACAGCCGCGTCACCTCGACCACATGGTGCGGGTCGTAGGCCCGAGCCAGCGGCTGCCCGACCGTCACCACCCCCAGCAGGTCCAGTCCGTTCCAGATGTCGTGGCCATACCACCAGCGGGTCGGACCTGGCAGGTGTTCGTGGTGCTGGTCGATGAACCAACGCGCGTCGCGGAAGGCGATGCGGTCGAGACAGAGCTGCCAATCCAGGATCAGGGCGCCGAGGCCGTCATCGGCGACGCGGCGCAGGCGCTCGCCGCAGATCGCCTCGATGCCGAGGTGCTGCAGCAGGGCACGGGCCCACTCCGAGTCGTGGGCCAACCCCCAGCGCACCTCCTCTTCGGACTGCTCGCAGCAGGTGAAGACCATGAACTCTCGGCTGCTCCAGACCTCGTGCAGGTCGATCTCCTGCTCCTCGCCGCAGTGCGGGCAGATCGCCATGACGGGGTGCTCCCATGCGTGGACGCCCGCCGCTCCGGGTCGGAGGGCGGGCGGAGTTGGGCAGGCGAAGGGATGGATCAGGCTTGCAGGGTGATGACGCCGTCGTGCCGCAGCAGCAGCGCCCCGAGCGCGTCCGCCACCTCCGCAAGTCCGGGGGCGTCGCCGTCGATCGCGCGCGCCAGGTCTGGATCGACGGCCGGCAGCGCGCGGTGGTTCTCGGCCGCCTCGCGCAGCAGGCGTTCGGCCGCAGCTGCGCCGAACACGCTGACGCGCGAGCCTGCGATCGGGGCGGCAGGCGCTTCGCCGAGACGCTCGGCGAGCCAGTCCTCGTAGTCGAGCCACTCCACGGTCTCGCCGGTAGCAAGGTCGAGCACATGGGCGCCGCCGCCCCAGCCATCTAAGCGCATGCGCGAGCAGGTCAGGGCCCAGCGGAAGCCCCAGCGCCCGGTCAGGCCGAACGCCTCGCCGCAGAGCCGCACGAAGGCGATCACGTGCTCCGGGTTGCCGTCCTCCTTGGCCGACAGCCACAGCGCAGCCGGGTCCACCTCCGGCGACGCCGCGGCGTCGAAGCCGATCGACGCCTCCTCGTCCCGGTCTAGGTCCTCCGCCAGCTTGGCGTAGATCGCCAGCGCCGGCCCGATCCGCTCCGCGCTGCCGAGCGGCAGCATGACCGAGAACCGGGTGAAGTAGTCCGCCATCTGTCAGGTCTCCATGAATGCCGAAGGCCCGCTCGGGGGCGGGCTTTCCGGGTGGGATGATCGGGTGAGGGATGATCGGTCAGGCCGAGGGTGGGGGTGCGGCGAGCCCCTCCCGCACGCGGAGGCGCCACTCGGCGAACCACTCGACCAGGTCGGAACCCGACACGTAGTGGTCTCCGTCGGGTGCGTCGTCGGGTGCATCGAACTGCTCGGCCCAGGCGCCGAGCGCCTCTTGCAGCAGCGTCAGCATCACCGGCGACAGACCAAGGAGCTGGGCGTACTGCTCCGCCTCGCCGATGCCGCGATCGGTCCCGTCGTGGACGATGGCGACCTCGACCGCCGGGCTGGTGTCGGTCCGCATCAGCCCGAAGCCGCTCCCGAGGCGGTCGTCGAACGGGAGCACCAGCAGCCGTCCGGAGATCTCGGGCAGGTGGTCGAGGCTCATCGCCGAGCCTCGCGCAGGTGCATCGCCGGCACTGTGGAGTCCTGGTCCGACAGGAACCCCGGCACGGCGAGCACACCCCACATCACTGCGGCCAGCAACATTGCGCCGCCCGCCATCTCAAGGCTCCTTCTGACCTGCTTCCTGGTCGCCATCTCTTTGTTCCCCTGCTGAGTCTCGTCCTCCGAGACCCATCCCGCCGGCCGCTTCGGGCCGGGCGGGGCAAGGGCGGCGCAGCCGGGAGCGCAGGAGCGCGACGCACCCTTGCGCCGACGGGGCCGCAAGCGGCAGCGCTCCTCCTCCATCCCATCTTTCGCGGGTGAACCTTCGCTCGGTTCTAGGGTGGCGGGGTACCTCCCTCCGCCTCATCCTCGAACACCGGCAGGTCCTCCAGAACTGGCCCGTCGGCGTCGAACAGGACGTAGTCACACCCAAGTGCCTGGGCCCGCTCGAAGATGGCCCAGAGCACGTCCGAGATGCCCTCGCAGCAGCGCTCGTCGTGGGCGTAGACGAACCAGCCATAGGTGCCCGCCATCGCGGCCAGGCCGCCCAGCAATCCGGGGTTGGCCGAGAACTCCAGGAACAGGCGATCGGCTGGCTGCAGATGCGCAGTGCTCAGGTCCAGGAAGCGCCGGATCGGCATGGCGGGGCAGCCAGCCGCCGGGGTGGGAGGCGTCAGGTTTTCGGGCATGACCCGCTTCTCCTCGTGGTGTGTGGTGCGGGATTGCGGGTCAGAGCAGCGCCAGCTGGCCAACCGGAGCCGAGGTGAGCGGCGGCGTCACGCAGGACAGGACGAGGTGACGGGAATGCCGCCCGTCCCAGGTCAGGGCACCGCAGCGGGTCATCTGTCCGCTTGCATCGCCGCCATGTCGCGGGCGATGTGCGTGTTCACGCCGTGCGGTCCCGACCAGACGCAGCGCTCGCCCGGTCTGGCGGCGCAGCGCGGGCGGTCGACCCGCAAGGCTGGATCACCGCCCGGCCACGTTTCCTGGCACGCCTTGCATTCGATAAACGTGCTGAAGTCTGCGGCGTCTTCGCGTCGCGGGCGTCTTCCGATCGCACCCATGGTATCCGCCTTCTGCTGGATCTCCTTCTCGGAGACCCAGCCCGGCGGCCGCGGCGGGGCGGACGGGGCAAGGGCGGGCAGAGCCCGGCCGCGCGCAGGCGCGGCGCACCCTTGCGGCGGCCGTCACGACAGCGGCAGGGCTTCCCTCATGTCCCGTTTCTGCTTTGGCTTCCTGCGCCTCACCGACGCAGAAGTGCCGCTAACTCCTCGTGCGTCCGGCGCTTTCGGTCCATCCGCATCTCGGTCGTCGTCGGTACGCGTTCGCCGTGCAGCCAGCCCTTGACCTGGCTTTGCTCCGGGATGTCGTCGATGAATGGTGACGGGCGTGCCGTCCCAGCCCGGTAGGCACAGTGCGAGATGCTGACCCGCTGCATGCCACGAGTGAGCGAGACGTAGGCCAGCCGACGCTCCTCGTCCTGGTCGCCGAAGCGGCTGGGGAAGCAGTTGCTGTCCCAGCCGGCCAGGAACACGTGCGGGAACTCCAGGCCTTTGGCCTTGTGCTTGGTCATCAGCTGCACCCGGCCCACCGTGTTCTCTCCCGGTGCCGCGCTGGCGAGCGCAGCGTGCTCGAGCAGCTGGGTCGCGCCGTGGAAGCCGCCGGCCAGGCTGAGCAACTCCTGCAGGTTCTCCAGCCGGTCGGTGGTTTCCTCCGCCTTGCTCTCCCGCAGCCATGCCTGGTAGCCGGTGCGGTCGAGCAGCAGCGACAGCTGGTCGGCCAGGGTGGCGTTCCGGTCCTGCGCCACCCCTCGCACCGCGTCGGCGAACCCATGCGCGGCAGCCTTGGCCTTAGGCGGCAGGTTGGCCGTCTCCAGCGCCCGCAGCAGCGACACGCCCCGGAACGCCGCCTCGTCGCTGATCTCCTCCAGCGCCTTCGGCCCGAGCCCACGCGGCGGGTTATTGCACACCCGGCGGAAGGCCTCGTCGGACTGGTAGTCGTCCGGGTAGGCGGCGAGGCGCAGCAGCGCCAGCGCGTCCTTGATCTCGGCGCGCTGGTAGAACCCGACGTCGCCCACGATGACGTACAGCACGTGGCCGCGCATCAGCGCCTCCTCGAAGCCACGCGACAGGAAGTTGGAGCGGTAGAGCAGCGCCATGTGCTCCCATGGCACGCCCTCGGCCGCGCGGCGCTTCATCTCCGCGATCAGCCCGCGTGCCTCGGCCTCGGGATCGGAGAAGCCCACCACCTCGACCGGCACGCCGATCGGCTTGGTCGGCCGCAGCGTCTTGCCGAGCCGGCGCTTGTCCTGGGCGATCACCGCGTTGGCGGCGGCCAGGATGTGCCCGGTGGAGCGGAAGTTCTCCTCCAGCCGCACCTGCCGGGCCTGCGGGAAGTCGTGCGCAAAGCGGCGGATGTACTGGATGTCCCCGCCTCGAAACCCGTACACCGACTGGTCGTCGTCACCCACGACGAAGATCTTGCCGTGCCCGGCTGAGAGCAGGCGCAGCCACGAGTACTGGGCGGCGCACACGTCCTGGTATTCGTCCGCCAGCACGCAGTCGAAGCGTCCGGCCCAACGCTGCCGGTAGGCCGGGTCGCGCTGCATGGCGACGGTTGGCCACAGCAGCAGGTCGCCGAAGTCCGCCGCGTTCGCCTCTCGCAGGCGGCGCTGGTACTCGGCGTAGACCCGCGCCACCAGGCGCAGGCTGTCCGGGTCCACCGGGCGGTGGATCAGGCGCGCCTCGGCGATCCGTGCCTCCACCCGGGACGGCGCCTGCTCTGGCGTCAACAGGTCGTCCTTGAACTGGCCGATCTGCCGGCACACCAGCTTGACCGGGTCGCGGTCTCCGCCGAGCTCGGCCGGGTCCACCGCCATCGCCTTCAGCACGCGCATGACCAGCCGCTTGCTGTCCTCGGCGCCCAGGATGTCGAAGCCTGTGCGCAGGCCCGCCACCTCCGGCTCGGCGCGCAGCTGGCGGGCGCCGAGGCCGTGGAATGTGCCGCACCAGGATGGCACCTCCTGTCCGGTCAGCATGCGACGGATGCGCGCGGTCATCTCTCCTGCGGCCTTGTTGGTGAAGGTCACGGCCAGGATGCGGCTGGCCGGGATGCCACGGGCCTCGATGCGCCAGGCGACGCCGGAGGTCAGGGTCTTGGTCTTGCCGGTGCCCGCACCCGCCAGCACCAGCACGGGCCCATCCAGGCTGGCCGCCTCTGCCTGAGCCGGGGTGAGACCAGCCAGGATGGACGCCGCCGTCGCGTCGGCCTCGTGGGCGCTACTGGACCTGGACATCGAGATTCCAACCGTTGCAGTCGATGAGCTCTTCCTCATCGGTGAACACCGTGAATCGCTCGCCGAAGTCCCAGTGGCCCTCCTCGTCGCGCACGCCATCGACCACCACGCCCTCGACGTGCTGCGAGCAGTCATGTGCCACGGCGTAGACCAGGGTGTCGGTCAGGCTGCTGCCGGTCAGCGGCACGGCGAACCGGCGCAGCTTGGCAGGGGGCAGGCGGAGGAAGGCGGCGTGGAGACGCGTGACGGTGTGCTCGCGCTCGACGGCCGCCTCCAAGGCTGCCGGGTGATCCAGCTGCGCCCGGTCGTCGGTCAGTTCGCGCAGCTTGGCCAGGAACAGGGCCGCCGCCAGCCTGGCGGGCCAGGGCTCCCAAGGTTGGAGGCCGTCCAGCCGCGGCAGCGGGTCGTCCATCACCGGGGCGAGCTCGATGCCGAGCGTCTCGTGCAGGTCGCGCCGGGACCATCCGGCGACGTGCAGCGCCTCCGAGGCCGCGGCCAGGCGGTCGGCCCGCTTGTGCAGCACGTGGTCGTCGCCCTTCCAGGCCGGCAAGCCGTAGCGGCGCCTGATCGCCGCCTGTAGCCGGCCGGCGATGTCCTCGAACTCCGGACCGAGGTGCGGCTTGACCGGGGCGATCGGGTCGAAGGACAGGAAGCCCTCGTGCCCGTCGTGCAGCAGCTCGCGCAGCGCATCGTCCCGGTCGAGCGGGGCGTGCGGCTGCATCTGCTGGCGCAGCACCAGCACCAGCAGACTGTGCTGGGCCACCGACAGCGGCAGGTTCCAGCGCGAGTGCCCGCCCCAGCGATAGGTCCGCGACAGCCCAATCGCGAGATCCCGGTCCTCCCAGGCCGCCATGTCGGGGTCGAGCAGGTCCAGGCGCTTGCCGGACTGTAGGCGCACCCAGGCGCGATCGGGCCTCATGCCGCCCTTCCCTGCCTGAGCCGGTCGTTCCAGTCCTCGCCCTCCGCCGGCGGCCGCAGGCGCTCGAACCGCACCCCAGCCACGTCGGCCATCCCCTCCAGCCGGGCGGCGTAGCCGTCGCCGGCGTGGTCGGCGTCCGTGGCCGCCACCAGCACCGCACCCGAAAGGGGGGCATTTACCCGCAGCTGCAGGTCGAGGGACCTGAGCGTTTCCGGCCCCATGCCGCCGGTGACGGCGACGTAGAGGGTGTCGGCGCGCAGCCGCTCGATCGCCGCCACGCTCATCGCGTCGAGCGGCGCCTCAGCCACCAGCAGGCGGCCCACCGGCACCAAGCTCGTGGCGAGCCGGCCGGGCAGGCGGAACAGGGTCTTGTCACCGCCGGTGTTGAAACCGCGGTAGTCCGGCCCGCGCATCTCGAACCCGGTCAGCCGGCCTTCGTGGTCGGTGTGCGCGAACCAAGCGCTGGCATACGGGCCCTCCCGCAGCACTCCCGCCCGAACTGCGGCGATCACCACTGGGTCCGGCAGGCCCCTCGTCTCGGTCAGGTAGCGCCAGGTCGGCGAGCCCCGGGCGGGAACCCGGCGCCGTGCCCAGCGCGTGTCGAACGACACGACCGGCTTGTCGCGCTCCGTCCGGCGGAGGTGCTCGGGGAAGCTCGGGCTCAGCCCGGCCAGCGGGCGCAGAACCTTGCGCACTTGGCCCAGGTTCAGGCCGGGCTCGAGGTGCTGCACCAGGGAGAACACGTCGCCCTTGGCGGTGCTGCCCGGGTCCCACCAGCCCCGGCCCTCGTGGGTCACGAGGATGATCTTGCCCTCGCCGCGTCGGTATTTCAGGCAGCGCCGGGTGCTCTCCCCCTTGTCCAGCTGCCAGGGCGGCGGATGACGCTCCAGCAGCACGGCGCAGCTCACTCCTGCCTTCAGCTCGTCCAGCTCCGCATCGTGGCTCATCGTCCCGCACTCCTCTGCTCGGAATGCGTCCCGGAGACCGCGCGCGGGGCGCGGGACAAGGGCGCCTGCCCGGCAGGCGGGAGCGAAGCGACGCACCCTTGTGGCGCGTCCAGCAGCAGCGGTAGCGCCATTTCATCCCCCCGTTTGTGGCTTCCTCCTCCCCACGCTTCCCGCCCGCGGTGCGAACGGGCACCCGTCGCACCACGATTTCTGCTAATTTGTTTCCCGTTCGCGCCCCCGCCTGCTGCCTGGGCGGACCGAGGATCAGGGTGGGAGGCGGCCGTGCTGCGGCTGACGCGTCGAGGCGAGGTGGCTGAGCTGAGGGACCTGACGGTCGATGAGGACCTGGCGCTGCGTCGCGCCTTTGGGCGCTACGGCAGGGTTAAGGACCGGACGGTCGGCGCCGCCGTCGTGCGTCGCCACCAGCACTCGGGCGCCGGACGCTGGTTCCTGTGCGACTGCCTGGGCGACATGGCGCGGCCTCCTGCCCTGGTCCCGGTCACGGAGGACCACATCCGGCGCCATGCCGAGGCGCCCTGGCCGGCGCACGACCCGGCCTGCGACTTCTACCGGGACCAGGCCGGGCAGCGCCTGATCTGCGGCAGCTACGCCCGCGTGGCGCCGCGCAAGCCAATCCCGCTCGTCACCCGCTACAAGGGCCCCGAGCACACCATGGCGGCCGTGACCAGTCGCAGCAGGGACCGCCATCGTGGGCGGCTGGCGACATTGCTGATGACGCTGTTGGAGCAGGCAGGCCTGACGCGGCTCTCTCCTGGGCAGCCGCTACCCTCGATCGCCGAGCAGTACCGGGCCCTGCGAGCGGCTGCCCGCGAGATAGAGCTCGAGGAGGGCGTCGCCCTGGCGAGCTTCCTTTGCACCTACCTCCCTGCCCTGCCCGAGCTGATGGCGAAGATCGCGCGCACGCCGCCGGAGCGCTTCCGGCGCAGCCACCGGCCACACGGCCTGCTGGTGACGATGGCGGCCGAGGCGGCCGAGGGTCAGATCCGGCCGCTGCGTGGCGACCCGATCCCGGTGCGCGGCGAGATCGCGATCTTCGGGGAGCGGGATGGGTATGGCCAGGAGCCTGCGGGCGATCGTCGGGCCCGGTCGTCCTACCTTGCGGCCTGCGTCATTGGGCAGGCGGCGCCAGGCCAGCCGGTCGAGGTGCTCAAGGCCTACCTGCACCCCTGCGCCTCGCCAGGGCATCTCATGCCGGTCGACAGCAACCTGGAGCGTCAGACCCTGGCGCTGCTGCTCAAACTGCAGGACTGGCTGGGCAAGCGCCGCAAGGTGCGGGTGACGATCGAGAAACCGGTGTTCGATCTTGGGTGGTCGTCCGCTCTCGGGCACCCCGCGGTTGCCGGAGCGGCGTCATCCGACGCCGAGGCTCTTCTGGCCAGGGCCAACGAGGTCCATCGTGCCAGCCTGGCCATGGTCCGCGACATGGGCATCAAGCATCGACCCGGAGGCGACGAGGAGGCCCGTGACCCCTGCCTGCCCGATTTTATCCTGTGGGCCGAGGCGGATTACCGCATCCAGCATCGGGTGGTCGTCGTGGAGACGATGGGGTTTGCTGACGATGCGTATCGGGACAGGAAGCACCGCACCCATGGGCTGATGTCGCGGATCCTGGGTGAGGCTCCGGTCGTGGAGCATGACTTCTGGTCACCGACGGGCATCGCCCAGGGGCAACGGGACCGGCAGTTCTGGCTTGATGCGAGGTGGATGGTGACCGGTCCGAATGAGCGCCGACCTCTGCCAGCCTCGGACTCTTGTGACGATTAACGTCTATCTGGAAAGCTGTCTTAAGGCCGATCGGACTTTTGTAACGCTACCGCCAGCCCTCCAGCCTACGCCTAAAGCTGACACAAGCGGTATGCGGACGGTCTGGCACCGAATCGCATCAAGGACCGCCTCGGACTCTTGTGACGCTGCGGTCGCCGGTTTAAGAAAACGACTTAGGTGGTGATGATACGACCGGAAATCGGCCGCTACGAAGCGTCACAAGAGTCCGATGGCTGTCACAAGAGTCCGATGGCTGTCACAAGAGTCCGATAAGCAACCATCTATCTATCCTAGCGTCTGGCCGACGCTCAGCGTGGTGCCTGTGAAAACCTTGGAAACTTAGATGATCCTAAGCTGTGATCGCACTACACGCGATCCTACAATCCCCTTTGTCGCTATTGGAGGGTCGGAAGGATATAAGATCAACCCAGTATCCGACTCTTCAACTCTGGCTGCAGGATATGCAGCCAGAGCCAGCGCGAGAGGAGCTCGAAATCGTGCGCGAAACTGACGAATATGGGCGTATTCGGCTCCAAATTGTTGGTAGAGCGCAGCCCATGAGATCGGCGTTCGTTCTTGCAGACTACGTAGTCGGTACGCGAGCCAAATATAAATATCGATTGCAGCGCTTTTGCCTGCCAACTGCTTGATGGCAGTTTCTTGCAAGGGCATCGCATGATCGACGAGACTTTGGTAGAAACCTTCGTCAAGCCTGACTACTTCCTGCCACAACATGCTCTGGTCAGAACTATCTGACGAAGGAATGATGGCGTCTCGTACGAAGCTGCCATTGGTTACTGCAGTAGCAGAACCACACGTTCGATAAAAAGTAAGACGACAGAGGCTGATCCGCTTGGACTGTTCGCGGACAATTTTGTAATTCTTACCGCCATTATCGACGCCCATGGTCTTAAGCCAGTGGTTCATCGAACGCCCAAGCTCAATTTCTCGGCTTCTGGTTCGAATAGCTTCGCTCTGCAGGTAAAGAAGTATGAGACGTGCCACCGAGCCAAAAGGAATACCTACTTCAGTGCCTTCTACGTCTCTGCCACTTTCAACACGGAGTCGGACAAACCCCCCTTCTCGTGTCCAGACCGGCGTCGTCGTTTGCTTGTGGGGAAGCGCCGTCATCGCGAAGCCGGCGTGCATAATCCCGATACGCTGTTTCTCGTCGCCTAGCACGGCGAAGGCGGTATCGACACACTGCCTGTCGAGCTTCCTGTCGCTGGCAGATCGAGCAGCCTCGACGCCTCTTGAGAGGATCAACTGATGCACGTCGCCCATACCGCACGCCTTCCCGATACGTCACTTCAAGCAAAACTTCGCTCTGCGTCAATTCGGACTTTTGTGACGCTTCGGATTGTTGCGACATAGGCTATTTGAAGCGTTTAGATCTATTATTAGTATGGTCACAAGAGTCCGATGTATGGCGCATTTTTCGACACAAGAGTCCGATCAGCGCGTCACCAAAGTCCGAACAGGCGCGGTGGATCGCGGCGTCAGTCGCCTGCCCCGTCACCGAAGTCCGATATGCACCTGTGTATGATTCGGGCTCAGAGCACAGCCAAACTTCAACATAAAAACTCTCAATCTATGTGACCTCGCTTCATAAGCTCGTCCACGCCTTCCCAGTATGAAAGGCGATTCTGCTCGCAAAATCTGATAAATCGGTCAGCTACTGCTTCTGGGACACGCATATTGATTGCCACAGTAGGCCCAACTTCTTTACGCTTGCGTAGAGTCAAGATCCGAGTACTGTCTCTGGAGACAAACCCAAGGGCGGCCCCAGCTACATCGGCTCTTTCCAGATTCGACGTATCCGGTTCTTCCGTGTGGACAGTGGGCGTGATGTCCTTGAGCTTGTCGGCGGTGGTCTTCCGGGACGGTGAAAAGCCGTAGTCACTGGTGCTCATGCGGCAGCTCCCTCGGCGGAATTTGGTGCGAGGACATCAACCAGTTCATCAACAAGGCGCTCCGCATTGCGGAGTGCTTCCGGCAAGCCATTGACGTTGTCGGCATCAAGCTCTCCTAAGGTCAGTCGTCGTACAAACATGGCTTTGTAAGCTTGGCGCTCATTAAGATGAGTGCGCAGGAGTGGCAGACCCGCGTCGGCCAGCGCTCCTACGATTTCCTTCTCGATCCGAGTGGCGATAGCCGGATTCGTACGTGTTAACAGGATCCTGAAGGGAATTTCGCGACCGCCCAACGCTTCCTCTTCCTCCTGTATCAGTTCAACTGCCCTGCTGGCTTGACGGGCATCAACGCCGCTGGCCTGCAGTGGGATGAGGACGAGATCGGCTTGCGTGATCGCTCTCGAGACCAGTCTGCTCGCTGTGCCTTCAAGGTCGACGAAGACAAACTGCCGTTTTGCACGATGATCTCGGATTGTCCGAATGATGCTGCCTTCGGTGACATCGCCGATGACATCAAACATGACTTTTGATCCGCCGGAACGCCAGTCAACAATAGGGCGATTCGGATCCGCGTCTATCAGCGTCACGCTCGCGTTCATTCCAGCGAGCGTTTGGGCCAAGACCAGTGCGGTCGTGCTCTTTCCAGCCCCGCCTTTTGGATTAGCGACAACAACGACAGGCATGATCCCTCCAAGACTCAAGACAGCCGACCACGCGCCAGCGTTGGGTAGTGACATCTAGCTTCTAAACGCTACACCACGTGCCCTCACGCTCGCAACAGCCATTAAAAGCTGCATGTAGCAACACTTAGCTACATAAAGCGTTATAAGCCAAATTCGTGGTAGGAAACGCTACAGCAAGCCTGTTAACGCTATCAGGCGCTACATTTAGATAGTCGGCGCTACAATGAGCTACCGCTCCGAGTGTCTAAGCCTAGACGACTTACAACGCATCGCGTAGGGCGTGGCTGCTGAAAAGCTCGCCATGCTCGAGATACTCTCCTAGAATATGGAAGCTCTTGTGCCGCCCCAGACGCTTCAGTTGCGCTGGATGTGCTCCACTTTCCATACCGGTAGTGAGGGCACCGCGTTTGAGACTGTGTCCGCCAAAGTCGTGTGGTGCGAACCCTGCGGCCGACGCGCGAGCCTGAACGATGCGGCCGATAGAGCGCGGGGTAATGGCCTCGGTGCCAAGGGCCAGCGCGGGAGGTGGTCCACCCGGGACAGCCTGAGGCGGAAGCCAGATGCGCCGGAAAACCGGACCCTCCGAGATGCCGGCAACCTCAAGCCAGCGGGTGAGCGCTTGAACGGGACAAAGGTCAGTCCTTCCATAGGGCAAGGGCACCAGCACGGCCGATGTCTGCGACCCCTTGCTGCGCGGCAAGGTAAGCTCAAAGCCCTGATCGGCCCGGTGCAAGTCGGACAACATGATTGCGGCAAGTTCCGATCGGCGCAGCGCGCCAGCAAATCCCACCAGCAGCAGGGCCCGGTCGCGTAGCCCGCGCAGGTCGTTCGGGATTGGTGTCAGCAGCTCGCGGACTACGGCCAGCGTCGCCGCCCGCTTCTTTCGGGGATTGGGCGCGTCGCGCCTGATGCCCGCCAGAGTTTCGGATACTTCCGCAGTGTCGGTCGGGGAGGGCAGGCCGGCCGCGCGGTGCATAAAGCGGATTGCGGCCGCGCGTAGTCGGACGGTGTTGCCGGCTTGCCCGCGATCGCGCTCGCTGGCAAGGAACGCCGCAATGTCGTGGCTGAGAGCGGGCAGGGGGGCGATGCTATGCTGTGTGCACCAGTCGCACCAGCCACGGACGGCGGAACGGTAGGCGGCGCGGGTGTTGTCGGCCTTGGCGCGGCTGCGGTAGGTCCGCGCCGAGCCGCGGGCAGCAGCCAAGCTGCCGTCGTTCTCCGTCTTCGCGGCCGCGGCGGCAGCGTCAAACCAAGCTCGGACCCGGACGGGCGAGCCTCCAACGGGTACAAGAGCGAACTCGGCGTCGACCGGCGTACCATTAAGTATTGTACTCTGAGGATGGGTCGCATCGCGCTCGGCGTGCGCCGCGAGTACGGTCGGTTTGACCGACGCCTCGTATGGCGGGCTAGCTGGGGCGGCGATCGTCAGCACTCGGTCTACCTCGCCGATCACGTCAGCCGCGTCTACCGGCGTTGAGGAGCCTTGGCCGCCACTGCGCGACGAGGGCAGCGAAACTCGGCCCGGGCCCGTAGAGCGTGGCGATGTTCGGTGCTGGTCAGTGTCGCCGGCAGCGGGTGTCAGCAACCGCTGAGTAGACGCGATTGCAGCGACGTCGGGCAGCGCCATAGGGTCGGGCTCCGGGACAAGGATGGTCGTTACAAGACGCCATCTTGCCCCGCTTACCGTATGTCCCACAACACAAGTTATGGGACATACATCGACGGCCTCGAGGCCTTCGATGTATGTCCCATAACTACCGTTATCGAAGGTAGCTGTCGCGTGGGTGGCTGCCGAAAAAAATATAGGGGTTGTTTGAAGCCAACACCGTCTTAGGCTCACTATACAAAGTGGCATCGGCTGTTCGGCGTGGCTGGGGCGGGGGGGTCGAGCTGTCCACACAAGGTCGATCAACGTCATGCTTGACCG
>CAXSEF010000034.1:23428-29802 GCA_964236535.1 uncultured Acetobacteraceae bacterium | reverse complement strand
TCCAAAGGCCAGGCCTTTGGCGGAGTCCAGAGGCAGAGCCTCTGGCCTTGCCTGCCCTGCCTAGAGGATGACGGCCTCGAAGGGCGGCAGCAGCTCGGGCGCCTCGAACTCGACGACCCAGAGGTCGGGGTCGCGGCCGACCTGGCGTTCGACGTAGGCGTCGGCGGCCTGCTGGTCGACCGGGCCGGCGCCGGTGCCGCGCATCCAGGCGGGGGTGCCGTCCGGCCGGCGGACCTGGGCGAGCACGCAGAATCCGTCGCGGCTGCGCAGCACGGCGAGGACGCCGCCGGCGTCGGTGTCACCGCGGCGCAACACCGCGCCGGGCCGGCCGAGCTGGTCGGCGCGGCGCAGCGCCGCGCTGACCCACAGCCCGGCCTTCAGTTTCGGCTCGGCCATCGCGTGTTCCTGCGGGCGTCCTGGCGCCGACGCCGCGTGGCGTGCCGGGACGGCGAGGCGGCGCATAGCACGTCGGGATGTTGCAACCTATCCGCGAGCCGCGCATCCTGCGGCCGGTGATGCCCATGCCCGGACGCACGGGGGGCGCAGGAGCCTGACCATGGATGTAGCGCTTTCCGAGACGCCCGCCCCCGCAGCTCCGGGCGACCCGCGGGTCGCCGGGCCGCATGCCGCCCCGGGTGAGGGAACGCAGGGCGGGGAGGCGCAGGCGGCTGACGCGGACGACGCGGCTGCGCCGCACCGGCGGCGCACCGACGATCCGGTGCTGGAGCTGCGCCGGCGCATCGTCGACCGTCTGGTCTACCAGGTGGGCAAGGACGTGAACGGGGCGAGCGAGCGCGACTGGTTCGTGGCGATGGCGCTCGCCACGCGCGACGGGGTGGTGGACGGCTGGATCGCCGCCAACCGGCGTGCCGAGGAGACCGGGGTCAAGCGGGTGTACTACCTGTCGCTCGAGTTCCTGATCGGGCGGCTACTGTTCGACGCGCTGGGGAACCTGGGCATCCTGGAGCTGGCGCGCGAGGCGCTGGACGGGCTCGGCGTGAGCCTCGACCGCATTCGCCTGCAGGAGCCGGACGCGGGGCTGGGCAACGGCGGGCTGGGGCGGCTCGCGGCGTGCTTCATGGAGAGCATGGCGACACTGCGCATCGCGGCGTACGGGTACGGCATCCGCTACGAGCACGGGCTGTTCCGCCAGGTGATCGAGGGCGGGGTGCAGCACGAGCTGCCGGACGACTGGCTGGCGTTCGGCAACCCGTGGGAGTTCGAGCGCGCGGAATCCAGCTTCCGGGTGGGGTTCGGCGGCCATGTCCTGGCGCAAGAGGGGGCGCAAGAGGGGGCGCAGAAAGGGCCCCAGGGTTCCGGCGATGTCGGCGGGGGTCGGGACGGTCGGGTGCGCTACCAGTGGCAGCCGGCGGAGGAGATCTCGGCGGTGGCGTACGACACCCCGGTGGTGGGCGGCGGCGGCGGCGTGGCGACGCTGCGGCTGTGGGCGGCGCGGGCCAAGGCGCGGCTGCGGCTCGAGGACTTCAACCGCGGCGACCATGTGGGGGCGCTGGCGGACCGGACGCGGATGGAGGCGATCTCGCGGGTGCTGTATCCGGGCGACGAGAGCGCTTCGGGCCAGGAGCTGCGGCTGCGCCAGGAGTTCTTCTTCGCCTCGGCCTCGCTGCAGGACCTGATCGCGCGCCACATGCAGCAGTTCGGCGACATCGCGATGCTGCCGGACAAGGTGGCGATCCAGCTCAACGACACCCACCCGGCGATCGCGGTGGCCGAGATGATGCGGCTGCTGCTGGACGACCACGGGCTGGGCTGGGACGAGGCGTGGGCGATCGCGGTGGCGTGCTTCAGCTACACCAACCACACGCTGCTGCCCGAGGCGCTGGAGATGTGGCCGGTGCCGCTGATGGAGCGGCTGCTGCCGCGGCACATGCAAATCATCTACCTGATCAACGCGCGCCACCTCGACGGGCTGCGCGAGACGGGGCGCGGCCAGGAGGGGTTCGTTGCGGCGATGTCGCTGATCGACGAGCAGAACGGGCGGCGGGTGCGCATGGGGCACCTGGCGTTCCTGGGGTCGCACAAGATCAACGGGGTGTCGGCGCTGCACACCGACCTGATGCGGCGCACGGTGTTCGGCGACCTGCACTCGATCATGCCGGACCGCATCACCAACAAGACCAACGGCATCACCTTCCGGCGCTGGCTGCACTACGCCAATCCCGGGCTGACGTCGCTGCTGGTGGAGGCGCTGGGCGAGCGGGTGCTGCGCGAGCCGGAGGCGCTGCTGGGGCTGGAGGCGCATGCGGGGGACGCGTCGTTCCAGGAGCGCTACGCGGGCCAGCGGCAGGAGCGCAAGGCGGCGGTGCTGCGTCTGGTGACCGACCAGCTCGGGGTGCGGATCAGCCCGGACGCGGTGTTCGACGTGCAGATCAAGCGGCTGCACGAGTACAAGCGGCAGCTGCTCAACATCCTGCATACCATCGCGCTGTACGACGGCATCCGGTCGCGCTCGACGCACGACTGGGTGCCGCGGGTGAAGATCCTGGCCGGCAAGGCGGCACCTGGCTACCACCAGGCGAAGCTGATCATCCGGCTGGCGCACGACGTGGCGCGGGTGGTCAACACCGACCCCACGGTGCGCGACCTGCTCAAGGTGGTGTTCCTGCCGAACTACAGCGTGAGCCTGGCGGAGACGCTGATCCCGGCAGCCGACCTGTCCGAGCAGATCTCGACGGCGGGGATGGAGGCGTCGGGCACCGGCAACATGAAGCTCGCGCTGAACGGCGCGCTGACCATCGGCACGCTGGACGGGGCCAACGTCGAGCTGCGCGAGGCGGTGGGAGACGAGAACATCTTCATCTTCGGCATGACGGTGGCCGAGGTGCAGGCGCGCCAGGCGAGCACGTGGGAGGCGCGCGACGCGGTGGCGGCGTCGCCGGCGCTGGCCGAGGTGCTGGAGGCGCTGCGCAACGGGGCGTTCTCGCCGGACGAGCCGCACCGCTACCGCGCGCTGGTGGACGGGCTGCTGGCGAACGACCGGTTCTTCGTGACCGCGGACTTCGACGCGTACTACGACGCGCACCGGCAGGTGGCGGACCACTGGCGCGACAAGGCGGCGTGGTGGCGCTCGGCGATCCTGAACACGGCGCGGGTGGGGTGGTTCTCGTCGGACCGGACGATCCGGGAGTACGCGGGGGAGATCTGGGGGGTGCCGGTCGGGTAGGGCGCGCCGCACAGATGGCCGGGGCGCTGCCCTCGGCCCGCGTAGGGGCTCCCTGGGGCGTGGGGCCGTTTGGTCCCGTCGTGTCGAGCATAGGCGATCTCGAGGCTTGCCTTGGGCGGTGCGCGGAGGCAGAGCCTCTGGCCTTGCTTGTTCGGGATCGGGGGATACGCGGTGGCGAGGGAGTTGACGGAGGGGCAGCGCGCCTACGAGGCGAAGCGCGCGGCGAAGGCGGGGATGAGCCTCGACAAGTGGCTGCAGGCCAAGGACCGGGAGCAGCAGGCGGCGGAGCGCGAGCAGCGGCCGGCGCCGCCGAAGAAGCCGCCTGGGATGATCAGCCGCTGGCTGGACCGGGCGCACAAGCCGATCGGGGTGAAGAAGTCGTAGCGAAGGCCTGGCCGGCCAGGCAGGCAAGCAAGGCCAGAGGCTCTGCCTCTGGACTCCGCTCAAGGCGAGCCTTGAGAATCCTTATGTTTAAGGGAAGGGTTTCCAAAGGGCTCCGCCTTTTGGTGGGTCTGGGCGTAGCCCGCTCCAAGGTTCCGACGGCCTGCTTGGGCCGTTGGAATGCGGGCGGAGGGGAAGCCCGGCCTTGCTGCTTGCTGACAGATCAGTAGCTCGGGGCCTCGCAGGGCCTGGCGTGTTCAGGCGGGCGGTGCGACGGTGGGGGTGTGCGGGCCATTGCCCTTGGCGCGCTGGAGCCAGAGCGCCTCGATGGCTTCCAGGCCGACCCCTCTGGTCTCGGGGACGAGGCTGCGGGCGAACAGGAAGGCGCCGGCGGTGAGCGCCGCGTAGAGGAGGAAGACGCCGGGCCGGCCGAGGACTTCGACCAGGTCGAGGAAGGTCAGGGCGACCACGAGGTTGGCGAGCCAGTTGGCGATGGTGGCGGACGCCATGCCGCGGGCGCGGATCGCCAGCGGGAAGATCTCCGAGGTCAGCAGCCAGAACACCGGGCCGAGGCCGATGGCGAAGCTGCCGACGTAGCAGGCCAGGCTGGCTGCGGTGAGCCAGCCCAGCACCGGGCCGGTGGGGAGCAGGAAGGCGGATGCCAGCACGCACAGGCTGGCGGCCATGCCGGCGAGGCCGCTCAGCAGCAGCATGCGGCGGCCGACGCGATCGACCAGCCGGATCGCCATCATGGTCATCCCGACGTTCACCACGCCGATCCCTGCGGTGGCCAGGATGGCGGCCGGGGCGGAAGACAGCCCGGCGGCCTGGAAGATCACCGGCGCGAAGTAGATCACGGTGTTCACGCCGGTGACCTGCTGGAACACCGCGAGGCCGATGCCCACGATCAGCGGCAGGCGGGCGGCCCGGTGCGCGCGCGGGGTTCGCGGCGCCGCGCGGGGCCCGGGGGCGAGATCGGCCTGCAGCTCGTGCAGTTCCGGCTCGATGTCGACGCCGGGCCCGCGCAGCCGGTGCAGCGCGGCGCGGGCGCGGTCGGGGTGGCCGTGGCCGGCGAGCCAGCGCGGCGTCTCGGGGAGCAGCGCCATGCCGACCGCGAGGGCGATCCCGGGCAGCGCGCCCAGGCCCAGCATCCAGCGCCAGGCGCCTGCGGCCGCGAAGGCGTAGCCCACCAGGTAGGACACCAGGATGCCGAGCGTGACGGCGAGCTGGTTGAACGACACCAGGGCGCCGCGCCGTTCCGCGGGGGCGATCTCGGCGAGGTAGAGCGGCGTCAGCATGGACGCGCCGCCGATGCCGATGCCGACCAGCAGGCGGCCGGCGAGCAGCACGGGCAGGCTGCCGGCGAGCGCGGACACGGCGGCGGCGGCGACGAACACCATGGCGATGGCGAGCAGGACCGGCCGGCGTCCGAGGCGGTCGGCGAGCACCCCGGCGACGGCTGCTCCGCCGGCGGCGCCGGCGAGCGCGATGCTGGTCACCACGCCGAGCATCAGGGGGGAGAGATGGAAGGCCTCGCGCAGGAACAGCAGGGCGCCGGAGATGACGCCGGTGTCGTAGCCGAACAGGAGGCCGCCGAGGGCGGCGGTGGCTGCGATGATCGCGACGTGCATGGGGCGAGCCTGGGCGGTGATCGGCAGCGCGGCAAGGCTGGGCGCTGCCGCCGCCCGGACCCGCCGAAGGCCTGGGGCCTTTGTAGAAGTGGTTCGCAGGCGAACGGCTTCCAAAGGCTCAGCCTTTGGCGGAGTCCAGAGGCAGAGCCTCTGGCCTTGCCTGCCTACGTCGCGCCGAGCAGCCGGGCGATGCTGGCGGCGACCTCGCGCGGCTGGGTGGAGACCTGGGGCAGGCCCATGAGCTCGCCGTGCCGGCCGCGGGCGAGCGGGCCGGCGACGAACAGGCGCGGGTTGGGGTGGCCGTCGTGGCCGAGCACGTGGTTCTCGGCGTCGACGGCGATTCCGAGGCCGAGCGGGTCGGGGGCGAGGGCGCCGGCGCGGTCGAGGCTGTGCAGGACGGGGGTGGAGGCGACCACGGAGCGGTGGCCGGGGCCGGTGCAGCTGACGACGGCGTCGAAGCGGTGGGTCTCGGCGACGGTTGCGCCGCGCGGGCGCAGCTCGACGATCAGGTCCGGGCCTTCGGAGCGGGCGCCGGTGGGGGTGGCGGCGCGGACCTGCACGCCGCCGGAGTGCTGTTCGCGGCGGAGGAGGGCGTCGATCTGCGGGGCGCACTGGAAGCGGTGGACGTCCCAGAACGGGCGCAGGTGGCGGAGCAGGCGGGTGCGCTCGGGCAGCGGCAGGGCGGTCCAGACCGGGCGGGCCTGTTCGCGCAGGGCGGCGACGATGTCCTCCCAGGGGCGACCCTCGGCGTGAGCGGCGGCGATGGCGCGGCGGATGCGGCGGAGCAGGCCGAGGGCGGTGGTCTCGGGCGCGTCGTCGAAGCGGCCGAACTGGGTGACGGCGAGGCTGGTGCGGGGGCGGGGCAGCAGGCCGCGGCGGGAGACCATGGTGATGGGGCCGGCGTGGCCGTGGGCGCGCAGCGAGGCGAGGACGTCGCAGGCGGTGAGGCCGGTGCCGACGACCAGGACGGCGGCGTCGGGGTCGATGGCGGCGAGGCGGCGGGTGTCCCAGGGGTCGGCGACCAGGCCGGGGTGGCCGCGCAGTCCGGCGAGGGGGAACGGCAGGTCGGGGGCGGGGTTGCCGAGGGCGAGGACGACGGCGTCGGCCTGGAGGCGGGTGCCGTTGGCGAGGGCGAGGGCGAGCGGGGCCCCTGCCCTGCCCGGGTTGGCGGGGGCCGG
>CAXSEF010000034.1:19729-23328 GCA_964236535.1 uncultured Acetobacteraceae bacterium | reverse complement strand
TGGCGGGGGCCGGAGTGGCGGGGGCCGGAGTGGCGCGCGTCGGGATGGCATCGACGGCGCGGTCGCGGAGGTGGCGGAGGGTCAGGTTGGGGGCGGCGGCGGCGGCTTCGTGCAGGGTGGCGTCGACGTAGCGGCCGAAGCTGCTGCGGCGGGCGAACAGGCGGCCGTCGGGGAGCCGGCTGTCGGGGTCGGCGTCGGGCTCGGCGTGGGCGCGCAGCCAGGCGTCGAAGTGGTCGGGGTGCTCGGGGAAGGGCGACATGCGGTCGGCGGCGACGTTGATGCGGTGCTCGGGGTCGACGGTGCCGTAGGCAAGGCCGGCGCCGAGGCGGGCGCGCGGCTCGACGATGACGATGTCGGCGGCGAGCTCCGGGTGGTCGCGCATGAGGTGGAGCGCGGTGACGGCGCCGCAGAAGCCGCCGCCGAGGATGGCGATGGTGGGGCGGGGTGGCTGGTCGGGCATGGGCGTCCTCCGGCGCTGTTAACTGGGAGCGAGGCTCGGCAAGGCCAGAGGCTCCGCCTCTGGACTCCGCTGGGGCCTGAGGCCCCAGACCCGCACATTTGGGCTTGCGGCACTTGCCCCGGGGCGGTGCCGCGGTCCCTGGGGGAAGGGTTTGCCGGGTCCGGGCGCAGGCGCGGAAGGTTCCGACGGCTCCGCCTGGGCCATGGAATGCGGGCGGAGGAGGGTCCGGCGTTGCCTGCGCGCTTGACAGGCGGCGGGGTCGCGGCCTAGGTCGCGGGCTTCGTCACGCCGCATCGCGAGGGTTCGCGCAGCGGCGCGCAATCGTTTGGGGTGGCGCGATGTTCGACACATTGTCGGGCAGGTTCTCGGACGTGCTGGATCGCCTGCGCGGCCGCGGGGCGCTGAGCGAGGCCGACATCGGCGACGCGCTGCGCGAGGTGCGGCTCGCGATGCTGGAGGCCGACGTGGCGCTTCCGGTGGTGAAGGATTTCGTGGCCCGGGTGCGCGAGCGCGCGGTGGGTGCGGAGGTGCTGAACGCGGTCAGCCCGGGGCAGCAGGTCGCGAAGATCGTCAACGACGCGCTGGTGGACGCGCTGGGCGGGGCGGGGGCGGTGCCGCTTAACCTGGCGGCCGCCGCGCCGGTGCCGATCCTGATGGTGGGGCTGCAGGGGTCGGGCAAGACGACGACGTCGGGCAAGATCGCGCTGCGGCTGGCGACGCGCGAGCGCAAGCGGGTGCTGCTGGCGAGCCTGGACGTGTCGCGGCCGGCGGCGCAGCTGCAGCTGGCACAGCTCGCGGAGCGGGCGGGGGTGAGCTCGCTGCCGGTCGTGGCGATGGAGCGGCCGTTGCAGATCGCGCGGCGGGCGATGGAGGTCGGGCGGCGCGAGGGGTTCGACGTCGTGATCCTCGACACCGCGGGGCGGCTGTCGATCGACGCGGCGCTGATGGACGAGGTGCGGCTGATCCGCGAGGCGGTGAGCCCGGCCGAGACGCTGCTGGTGGTCGACGCGATGACCGGGCAGGACGCGGTCAACACGGCGAAGGCGTTTAACGAGGCGGTGGGCGTCACCGGGATCGTGCTGACGCGGATGGACGGCGACTCGCGCGGCGGTGCGGCGCTGTCGATGCGGCAGGTGACGGGCGCGCCGATCAAGCTGACCGGGTCGGGCGAGAAGATCGACGCCCTGGAGGAGTTCCACCCGGAGCGGGTGGCCGGGCGCATTCTCGGCATGGGCGACATCGTGGGCCTGGTCGAGAAGGCCGGCGAGACGATCGACCAGGAGGACGCGGAGAAGCTCGCCCGCAAGATGGCGAAGGGTCGGTTCGACCTGGAGGACTATGCGGGCCAGCTGCGGCAGATCACCAAGATGGGGTCGCTGTCGGGCATCCTGGGCATGCTGCCGGGGGTGGGCAAGATCAAGGAGCAGCTGGAGGGGGCGGACCTCGACACGACGGTTCTGAAGCGGCAGGCGGCGATCATCTCGTCGATGACGATGAAGGAGCGGCAGGCGCCGGACATCATCAAGGCGAGCCGCAAGAAGCGGATCGCGGCGGGGTCGGGGTCGAGCGTGCAGGAGGTCAACAGGCTGCTCAAGCAGTTCGACGACATGAGCACGATGATGAAGCGGATGAACAAGCTGGGGCAGAAGGGGCTGATGCGGCACGGCATGGGCGCGCTGATGCCGAAGGCGATGCAGCAGAAGCGGCCGTACTGACGCGGGCGGGGTGATGCCTGGGGAGCAAGGCCGGAGGCTCCGCCTCTGGACGCAGCCATTGGCCGAGCCTTTGGAATCCTTGTGCTTAGGGAAGGGTTTCCAAAGGGCTCCGCCCTTTGGCGGGTCCGGGCAGAGCCCGGCCTTGCTGGCTTGCAGGCGCGGATATGACCGGACGGGCGAGGCCTGTCCGCAACGAGGAGAGAGTGAATGGGCCTGAAGATCAGACTGGCGCGCGCGGGCGCGAAGAAGCGGCCGTACTACCACATCGTGGTGGCCGACAGCCGCTCGCCGCGGGACGGGCGGTTCATCGAGCAGCTGGGCAGCTACAACCCGATGCTGCCGGCCGAGCACGCCGACCGGGTGCGGCTGAAGGACGAGCGGATCAGGCATTGGCTGAGCGAGGGCGCGCTGGCGACGGAACGGGTGGCGAAGTTCCTGGGCAAGGCGGGGCTGGCGCCGGTGCCGACCTATCCGGAGCAGCCGGTGCAGTCGGCGCCGAAGAAGAAGGCGCAGGAGCGCGCCGCGGCCAACGCGGCCTGAGGCAGGGCGCGGGCGGGGGACCTTGACGCAGGAGCGCATCCTGCTGGGCGTGGTGGGGCGGCCGCACGGGGTGCGCGGGCTGGTGCACGTGCACAGCTACACCGCCGAGCCGGAGGCGCTGTCGGGCTACGGGCCGCTGCTCGGCGGGGACGGGCGGGCGTGGCGGCTGTCGTGGCGGCAGGCGGGAGTGGCGGAGCTGCGCGACGAGGCCGGACGGGCGCTGGCCGACCGCAGCGAGGCTTCGCTGCTGACCAACCTGCAGCTGTTCGTGCCCCGGGAGCGGCTGCCGGCGCCGGCGCCGGACGAGTTCTACCTTGCCGACCTGGTGGGGATGGCGGCGGTGACGGAGGGCGGCGCGGTGCTCGGCTCGGTGTGCGACGTGCACGACTACGGGGCGGGGACCAGCCTGGAGATCGCGCGCGCGGATGCGGGGCCGCTGCTGGTGCCGTTCACCCGGGCGGCGGTGCCGGTGGTGGACCTTGCCGCGCGGCGCGTGGTGGTGGTGCCGCCCGCAGAGGTCGAGGCGCGGGACGGCGCGGCGATCGGCGGCGGGCGCGACGGGGATGCGGCGGCAGGGCGTGGCGAGGACGCCGCAGGCGCGGCGGGGGTGACGGGGTGAGCGGCGGGTCGGGCGCGGCATGGCGGGCCAGCGTGGTGACGCTGTTCCCGGGGATGTTCCCGGGGCCGCTCGGGCAGGCGCTGGCGGGTCGGGCGCTGGAGGCGGGGCGGTGGAGCCTGGCGGCGCACGACATGCGCGCGCATGGGCTGGGGGTGCACCGCAGCGTGGACGACACGCCGTTCGGCGGCGGCGCGGGCATGGTGCTGCGGCCGGACGTGGTGGACCGCGCGCTGGCGGCAGGGCTGGGCGCGGGGGCCGGGACGCA
>CAXSEF010000034.1:14289-19629 GCA_964236535.1 uncultured Acetobacteraceae bacterium | reverse complement strand
CGGACGTGGTGGACCGCGCGCTGGCGGCAGGGCTGGGCGCGGGGGCCGGGACGCAGGCGGGGGCCGGGACGCAGGCGGGGGCCGGGACGCAGGCGGGGGCTGAGGCGGGGGTGCGGCCGCTGATCTGCCTGACGCCGCGCGGGCGGACGATGGCGCAGGCGGACGTGCGCGGCTGGGCCGAGGGGCCGGGGGTGGTGCTGCTGTGCGGGCGCTACGAGGGGATCGACCAGCGGGTCGTGGAGGCGCGCGGCGCGGTCGAGGTCAGCGTGGGCGACTACGTGCTGGCCGGGGGCGAGCTGGCGGCGATGGTGCTGCTCGACGCGTGCGTGCGGCTGCTGCCGGGGGTGATGGGGGCGGCGGAGAGCGCGGTCGAGGAGAGCTTCGCCGGGGGATTGCTGGAGTATCCGCACTACACGCGGCCGGCGGAGTGGGCGGGGCGGCGGGTGCCCGACGTGCTGCTGTCGGGCGACCATGCGGCGATCGCGGCGTGGCGGAAGCGCGAGGCGGAGCGGGTGACGCGCGAGCGCCGGCCGGACCTGTGGGCGCGGCACTGCGGGACTGTTGCAACAGCGGCCGGCGCGCCGTAACTGAGCGCATCGAGAGGGATTACGACCATGAACATCATCCAGACCTACGAGGCCGAGGAGATGGCCCGGCTGTCCGCCGCGCGCGCCGTGCCGGACTTCGCGCCGGGCGACACGCTCAAGGTTTCGGTGAAGGTGGTCGAGGGCGAGCGCACCCGCGTGCAGGCCTACGAGGGCGTGTGCATCGCGCGGTCGAACCGCGGGCTGAACAGCAACTTCACGGTGCGCAAGATCAGCTACGGCGAGGGGGTCGAGCGGGTGTTCCCGCTGTATGCGCCGACGATCTCGGAGATCGCGGTGCTGCGGCGCGGCGACGTGCGGCGAGCGAAGCTGTACTATCTGCGCGGACGGCGCGGCAAGTCGGCGCGCATCGCCGAGAAGGCGCGCGATACGCGGGTGGCGGCTGCGGCGGAATAGGCAAGGCGAAGGGCTCTGCCCTTCGATCCCGCTGGGGGCTGAGCCCCCAGACCCACACACCATGGGCCGTATGCCTCCCCTGCCCTGCCTGGTGCCGCAGGTCCTGGGCAAAAGGGGTCTGGGGCCTGCGGCCTCGGCGGGGTCCAGGGCAGGGCCCTGGCATTTCTCGCTCTTGGGAGAGCCCACATTGACCCAGCCTCGCACTGTGTTCGACAAGATCTGGGACAGCCACGTGGTCGAGCGGTCCGAGGGCGGCACCTGCCTGCTGTACATCGACCGGCATCTGGTGCACGAGGTGACGAGCCCGCAGGCGTTCGAGGGGCTGCGGCTGTCCGGGCGGCGGGTGCGGCGGCCGGACGCGACGGTTGCGGTGACCGACCACAACGTGCCGACCAGCGACCGTCGGGCGGGGATCGTCGAGGCGGACTCGCGGCTGCAGGTGGAGACGCTGGAGCGCAACGTCGCGGAGTTCGGGGTGCCGTACTTCCCGCTGCTGAGCCGCGAGCAGGGCATCGTGCACATCGTGGGGCCGGAGCAGGGCATCAGCCTGCCGGGGATGACGATCGTCTGCGGGGACAGCCACACCTCGACGCACGGGGCGATGGGGGCGCTGGCGTTCGGCATCGGCACCAGCGAGGTCGAGCACGTGCTGGCGACGCAGACGCTGCTGCAGAAGCCGGCGCGCAACATGCTGGTGCGGGTGGACGGGGCGCTGGCGCCGGGGGTGTCGGCGAAGGACGTGATGCTGGCGATCATCGGCACCATCGGCACCGCGGGCGGCAACGGGCACGTGATCGAGTATGCCGGCGAGGCGATCCGCGGGCTCGACATGGCCGGGCGGATGACGATCTGCAACATGAGCATCGAGGCGGGGGCGCGGGCCGGGCTGGTGGCGCCGGACGCGGTGACGTTCGCCTATGTCGAGGGGCGGCCGTTCGCGCCGAAGGGCGAGGCGCTGCAGCGCGCGGTGGAGCACTGGCGGACGCTGCCGTCGGACGAGGGGGCGCACTACGACCGGGTGGTGGTGCTGGCTGCCGCGGACATCGTGCCGATGGTGAGCTGGGGGACCAGCCCGGAGGACGTGGTGCCGATCACCGGGCGGGTGCCCGATCCGGCCGCCGCGGGCGACGCGGCGCGGCGGGCGGAGCTGCAGCGGATGCTCGACTACATGGCGCTGGTGCCGGGCACGCCGATGACGGAGATCCCGGTCGACGTGGTGTTCATCGGGTCGTGCACCAACGGCCGGATCGAGGACCTGCGCGCGGCGGCGGCGGTGGCGCGCGGGCGGCGGGTGGCGGACGGCGTGCGGGCGATGGTGGTGCCGGGCTCGGGCCTGGTGAAGCACCAGGCGGAGGCCGAGGGGCTGGATACGGTGTTCCTGGACGCCGGGTTCGAGTGGCGCGAGGCCGGGTGCTCGATGTGCCTGGGGATGAACCCGGACAAGCTGACGGCGGGGCAGCGCTGCGCGTCGACGTCGAACCGCAACTTCGAGGGGCGGCAGGGACCGGGCGGGCGCACGCACCTGCTGTCGCCGGCGATGGCGGCGGCGGCGGCGGTGACCGGGCGGCTGGCGGATGCGCGGACGCTCGGCGCGGCCGGGGCTGGGGCTGCGGCGGCGGGCTTCGGGGTGCCCGGCTCTGCTGGGGTGACGGGGTCTGGGGTGCCCGGCTCTGGAGCGACGGCCTGATGCAGCCGTTCACGACGCTGACGGGGATCGCGGCGCCGCTGCCGATGGCCAACGTCGATACCGACAAGATCATCCCGTCGCGGTTCCTCAAGACGATCGCGCGCACCGGGCTGGGCCGGAACCTGTTCGACGCGCTGCGCTACGCTCCGGACGGGTCGGAGCGGCCGGGGTTCGTGCTGAACCGCGAGCCGTACCGGCACGCCGAGATCCTGGTGACGCACGAGAACTTCGGCTGCGGCTCGTCGCGCGAGCATGCGCCGTGGGCGCTGCTGGATTTCGGCATACGCTGCGTGATCGCGCCGGACTTCGCCGACATCTTCCACGACAACTGCTTCAAGAACGGCATCCTGCCGGTCAGGCTGCCGCGGCCGGTGTGCGACGCGCTGATCGCCGATGCGGAGGTGGGGGCGAACGCCCGGATCAGCGTGGACCTGGAGCGCCAGGTGGTGGTGCGGC
The DNA here is from genome assembly GCA_964236535.1 of uncultured Acetobacteraceae bacterium. GTDB lineage: Bacteria > Pseudomonadota > Alphaproteobacteria > Acetobacterales > Acetobacteraceae > CAXSEF01. Next base: position 16,485 of record CAXSEF010000034.1, on the reverse strand, counting down.
CGAACGGCGAGGCGATCGCGTTCGAGGTGGACGCGTTCCGCAAGGGACGGCTGCTGCTGGGGCTCGACGACATCGGCGAGACGATGCGGCGCGGGGCGGAGATCAAGCGGTTCGAGGCGGAGCGCGCGGTGCTGCAGCCCTGGCTGCCGGGGATATCCCGGGTCTAGCCAGGCAAAGGGCTCTGCCCTTTGATCCCGCTGGGGGCTGAGCCCCCAGACCCGCACATGTCGGGGCACCGGCCGGGGGTCGGGTGCCGATGGGTCCGATCCCACAGGTCTTGAGGATGATCGGCTAGACAAGCTAAGGCCAGAGGCTCTGCCTCTGGATACAGCCATTGGCCTATCCTGTGGAATTCCTTTTCCTGACAAACGGGTTTCCAAAGGCCTCAGGCCTTTGGCGGGTCTGGGCAGAGCCCAGCCTTGCTTGCCTACCGAAGCTGTGGATTGTTACAAGCCTCGCATGATCTGCAGCCGGGGACCATGCTGATGGCCGTCAACAAGAGCCTGCTCGTGCTGCCCGGCGACGGCATCGGCCCCGAGGTGATGCGCGAGGTCAAGCGCGTGGTGGACTGGATGGCGCGGGCGCGCGGCGTGCGGTTCGACATCACCGAGGCGCTGGTGGGGGGTGCGTCGATCGACGCGCACGGGGTGGCGATCACCGAGGAGACGCTGGCGGCGGCGAAGCAGGCGGACGCGATCCTGTTCGGCGCGGTGGGCGGGCCGAAGTGGGACCGCCTGGGTTTCGACAGCCGGCCGGAGATCGCGATCCTGCGGCTGCGCTCGGAGCTGGGGCTGTTCGCGAACCTGCGGCCGGCGGTGGTGCTCGATCCGCTGGTGGGGGCGAGCACGCTCAAGCCGGAGGTGGTGCGCGGGCTCGACATGATGATCGTGCGCGAGAGCACGGGGGGGATCTATTTCGGCGAGCCTCGCGGGGTGGAGACGCTGCCGGACGGGCGCCGGCGCGGGTTCAACACCGAGAGCTACGACACCGTGGAGATCGAGCGGGTGGCGCGGGTGGCGTTCGAGCTTGCGCGCGCGCGCAAGCGGCGGGTGGTGAGCGTCGACAAGGCCAACGTGATGGAGAGCGGGCTGCTGTGGCGCCAGACGGTGCAGGCGCTGGGCGAGCGGGACTATGCCGACGTGGCGCTGTCGCACATGTATGCCGACAACTGCGCGATGCAGATGGTGCGCAACCCGCTGCAGTTCGACGTGATCGTGACCGGCAACCTGTTCGGCGACCTGCTGTCCGACCTGGCGGCGATGTGCACCGGGTCGCTGGGCATGCTGCCTTCGGCGACGCTCGGGGTGGTGGGGGCGGACGGGCGCCGGCACGCGTTGTACGAGCCGATCCACGGCAGCGCGCCGGACATCGCCGGCAAGGGGGTGGCGAACCCGCTGGCGCAGATCCTGAGCTTCGCGATGCTGCTGCGCCACTCGTTCGCGATGGAGGCGGACGCGGCGCTGATCGAGGGCGCGGTGGGGCGGGTGCTGGCGAACGGCCTGCGCACCGCGGACATCCATTCGCCGGGGACGGCGCGGGTGGGCAGCAGCGTGATGGGCGAGTCGGTGCTGCGCGAGCTGGAGAAGCACGCGGCCTGAGCGCCCGGGCGGGGGCCTTCGCCCTGCCGGCCGGCCGACGCGCTGTTCCGCGCCGGGGCTCACGGCCCCGCGGCGCACGGCTCCGGTGCGCGGAAAGACGCGCCAGCTGACCCCGCAGGGTGTTCGCGGCCAGGCTTCGCGGGGTGGGCGCGGCGGGATCGGGCGGGCGTGGTGCGGCGGGGGTTGGCGATCCCGGCTTGCGGCTGCGCCGGGGCTCCGCTACACCGCCGGCCGCGGCGCCCGTAGCTCAATTGGATAGAGCACCAGACTACGAATCTGGGGGTTGGAAGTTCGAGTCTTTCCGGGCGCGCCAGCCTGCTCCCCTGCCCTGCCGTCCGGCCGCATGGTGCGCGGCATTGGCGGACGGCTCCGGCCCGCGGCGGCTCCGTACAAATCCGAAGAGGCGTATGCCGATGCGCTGCAGCAGGCCGGGCAGGAGGGCGCGCGATGCGCCGGTCCGGTGGGTTGCTGGCTGGCGATGTGTGTCGGCGGCGCGACGTTCGGCGGATGTTCACCAATCGGGCCGATGCTGCGCCGCGCATGATGACGGGGCCGAGGTGACGCAGGTGACAGGGGTGGACGTGGCCCGGCCGGCGGG
>CAXSEF010000034.1:8478-14189 GCA_964236535.1 uncultured Acetobacteraceae bacterium | reverse complement strand
ATGACGGGGCCGAGGTGACGCAGGTGACAGGGGTGGACGTGGCCCGGCCGGCGGGCCCGGTGCCGGCGGGTCCGGTGCTGGCGGGGTCGGTGCTGGCGGGGCGAGCCGTCGGGGCCGCCGGCTGATGGATCACGCGCAGGCGCAGCTGGTCAGCGACTTCGCGGACCAGGCGCTGCTGCTGCCGCTGGCGCTGCTGGTGGGGACGGCGCTGTGGCAGCGCGGGCGGCGGCAGGAGGCGCGCGCCTGGGTCGTTGCGGTGGGCGGCGTGCTGCTGGCGCTGCTGGTGCTCAAGCTGGGCGTGGGCGCCTGCGCGACGCGGGTGCCGGGCCGCGTCGGGCTGTTCGGGGTCGGGCTGCGCAGCCCGAGCGGGCACAGCGCGGCGGGCGGGATCGTCTATGGCGGGCTGCTGGCGATGTGGTGGCGGCGCGGGCCCTGGCTGTCGGCGCTGCTGGCGCTGGCGATGGCGTCGGTGATCGCGGTCAGCCGGGTGCGCCTGGGCGTGCATAGCCCGTCCGACGTCGCGGTGGGCTGCGCGGTGGCGGCGGCGGGCGGCGCGCTGCTGGCCTGGCGTTCGGGCTGGCCGGCGCCGCGCGTCGCGGCGGCGGGCGATGCGGGGCGGATCTGGCCGTGGAGCCTCGCCGCCTGCGTGCTGGTGCTGTCGCTGCACGGGCACCGGCTGGCGGCCGAGCCGATGATCGCGCAGGTGGCGCGGCGGTGGCTGTCGCCGGCCTGCGACTGGTGATGCCTGGGCAGGAAGCGAGCAAGGCCGGAGGCGCTGCCTCTGGACTCCGCTCAAGGCCGAGCCTTGAGAATCCCCATGCTTGAAGCAAGGGTTTCCAAAGGCCGCTGGCCTCTGGTAGGTCTGGGGTAGCCCGCGCAAGGTTCCGGCGGCCCGCCTGGGCCGCTGGAATGCGGGCGGAGGGAAAGCCCGGCCTTGCCTGCCTGACGCGTCCGCCAATCCCCGGGCTCCCGCGCACGTTATGCTTTCGGCGGTGTTGCCCTGGCGTCGCTGCGGGGGTGGGATGTGCATGGAGCAGATGATTGTCGCGGAGACACGGGGTCGGGTCGGGCTGATCCGGCTCGACCGGCCGGAGGCGCTGAACGCGCTGTGCGACGCGATGATGCAGGAGCTGGGCGAGCGGCTGATCGCGTTCGACGCCGATCCGGCGGTGGGCGCCATTGTGCTGAGCGGGTCGGAGCAGGCTTTCGCCGCGGGCGCGGACGTGCGCGAGATGCGGGACCGGCAGTTTCCCGCGACGGCGCTCGACGATTTCATCGGGCAGCGCTGGGAGGTGGTGACGCGGGTGAGCAAGCCCGTGGTGGCCGCGGTGGCCGGATTCGCGCTGGGCGGCGGCTGCGAGCTCGCGATGATGTGCGATCTGATCGTGGCGGCGGACACGGCGCGATTCGGACAGCCGGAGATCACGCTGGGCATCCTGCCGGGGGCGGGCGGGACGCAGCGTCTGGCGCGCGCGGTGGGCAAGGCGAAGGCGATGGACCTGGTGCTGACCGGGCGAATGATGGAGGCGGCGGAGGCGGAGCGCCTGGGCCTGATTTCGCGGGTGGTGCCGGCGGCGTCGCTGCTCCAGGAGGCGGTGGCGGTGGCGGAGCGGATCGCGTCGATGTCGCCGGTGGCGGCGGCGCTCGCCAAGCGGGCGGTCAATGCGGCGTTCGAGACCGGGCTGGCCGAGGGGGTGCGCTACGAGCGCGCGCTGTTCCTGTCGCTGTTCGGCACGCCGGACCAGCGCGAGGGGATGGCGGCGTTCCTGGAGAAGCGGGCGCCGGCGTTCTCGGGGGGCGGCGGGGCGGCGGGAGCGTAGGCGAGGCCGGGCGCTGGACCGGCCACCCCCGGCTTGCCGGCCGGCATCGGTCCGCGCAGATCCTGCGGTCGGGCCGGTGGCACGTCGCTGCGGCGTTCGGCTTCGGGGGACGGGTCGGGGCTTGGCTTCCGGCGGGTCCTCGCGTCCGGGACATCGGGTTGCGCGCCGGCCTTGCGTCGCGGCTTCGCCGCCCGTGGTCGGCTTGACTTGGCCGGGGTCGGTGCCTAGAACCGCGGCTTCCGCAACGGGGCCGGCGGTTGTCCGCGCCGGCTGCGACACAGCATTCCGAGAGACTGGTTCATGGCCAACACCGCCTCCGCCAAGAAGCGCAACCGGCAGACCGTGGTGCGGACCGAGCGCAACGCTGCACGCAAGTCGCGCATGCGCACCTTCGTGAAAAAGGTCGAGCAGGCGATCGCCGGCGGCGACAAGGCGGCGGCGGCGGCGGCGTTGCAGGCGGCACAGCCGGAGATGCAGCGCGCGGCGGGCAAGGGCGTGATCCATCGCAACACGGTGGCGCGCAAGATGTCGCGGCTTTCGGCACGGGTAAAGTCGCTCGTCCAGGTTTGACGGGCAGGCGGGTTGACCGCCCGCCAGCGTTTCGCTTTAATATCATCTGACAGTTTTGACGTTAATCTGAATAATCCTGAACGCTCGGCCTGGGGAGTTTTATCCTCGGTCGGGCGTTTTGTTATTTGGGCGTTTCGTATCTGTTAGATTCGGATTGCGTCCGATGCGGCACTGACTTATGGATTGTTCCGCACTTACTTGGGACGTTCTGCCGCGGCGATCGGATGACGCGATCTCTGCTTGTTCCTGATCTGTGTCCGAAGCGTTTCACGCTCCGGTTGGCGTGTCCCCGACGACGTGGCTGCGGAGGACGTGCGCGTCGTCCGTGCCAGCGGGCGCCGGGGCTGTTCGGGGATGACGGCCGCATGGATCAGGACCCCACCGCCCCGGACCGTGCGACGCTGCCCGAACTCGGCGAATGCTGGACCCGTGTGCGTTCCCGGCTGCAGAGCGAGGTGGGCGACGTCGAGTACCGCACCTGGCTGCGGCAGATGACGCTGGCGGGCGTCGACGGCGACGAGGTCACGGTCCACCTGCCCACCCGGTTCCTGCGCGACTGGGTGCGCAGCCACTACGCGGACAAGCTCTCGGCGCTGTGGCAGCAGGAGAACCGGCGCATCCGCCGGGTGGACGTGCGGGTCGGCTCGGCGGCGGGGATCGGGCCAGGCGCCGTCGCGGGGACGGGCGGGGCGCTGCCGTCGGGGTTGGTTGCCGCGTCGGGGGCGGGCGACGGAGCGGGTGCTGCGGCGCTGGTCGCGGGGGCTGTGCCGAGGGCGGGGCTGGTCGATGCGGGTGTGGTGGCGGAGCGGGCGGAGGCGTCGCTCGACCAGCGTTTCAGCTTCGAGAGCTTCGTGGTGGGCAAGCCGAACGAGTTCGCCCACGCCTGCGCGCGGCGGGTCGCGGAACGTCCGGCCAGCCAGGGGTTCAACCCGCTGTTCCTGTATGGCGGCGTGGGGCTGGGCAAGACGCACCTGATGCACGCGATCGGGATCGAGCTGGGCCGGCCGGGGGTGGATCGCGGCGGGCGGCCGATGCCGTCGGTGGCCTACATGTCGGCCGAGAAGTTCATGTACCGCTTCATCGCGGCGATCCGCAGCCAGTCCACCATGGAGTTCAAGGAGGAACTGCGCTCGGTCGACGTGCTGATGATCGACGACCTGCAGTTCCTGATCGGCAAGGACAACACGCAGGAGGAGTTCTTCCACACCTTCAATGCGCTGGTGGATGCGGGCAAGCAGATCGTGGTGTCGGCGGACAAGAGCCCGTCCGACCTGTCGGGTCTGGAGGACCGGCTGCGCACACGTTTGGGGTGTGGAATGGTTGCGGACATACACGCAACGACGTTCGAGCTGCGCATCTCGATCCTGGAGAGCAAGGCGGGCGCTTCGGGGGTGGCGGTGCCGCCGAAGGTGCTGGAGTACCTGGCGCACAAGATCACCTCGAACGTGCGCGAGCTGGAGGGGTCGCTGAACCGGCTGATCGCGCACGCCAACCTGTTCGGCCGGCCGGTGACGCTGGAGAGCACCCAGGAGGTGCTGCACGACATCCTCAAGGCGCACGACCGGCGGGTGACGATCGAGGAGATCCAGCGCCGGGTGGCGGAGCATTTCAACATCCGGCTGTCGGACATGAGCTCGGCGCGGCGGGCGCGGGCGGTGGCGCGGCCGCGGCAGGTGGCGATGTACCTGGCCAAGCAGCTGACCAGCCGGTCGCTGCCGGAGATCGGGCGCAAGTTCGGCAACCGCGACCACACCACGGTGATGCATGCGGTGAGCCGGGTGACCGAGCTGATGGGGCTGGACGCGGGGTTCGCCGAGGACGTCGAGCTGATGCGGCGGATGCTGGAGAGCTGAGGGCGGCTCGCGCGGCTTCCTGCCGGAGGCGGGTCCGGGAGCTCAGCCTACGGCGGAGTCGGGAGGCAGCGCCGCTGGCCCTGCTTGCTTCCAGGCCGGAAGTACCCTTCCGGTCCCGGCAAGGTGCCGATAGTATCCGCGCCCCCTCCCTCTCCTGTCCGGGCGTTCGCAGCGCTGCCCGGGGCCCTGACGCAAGGACGACGCCGATGAAGCTCAAGGCCGATCGCGCCACGCTGCTCAAGGCGCTCGCGCATATCCAGAGCGTGGCGGAGAAGCGCAACACCATCCCGATCCTGGCCAACGTGATGATCGCGGCGCGCGACGGGGTGCTGAGTCTCACGGCCACCGACATGGAGATCGCGGTGGTGGAGACGGTGGCGGCCAGCGTGTCGCGCAACGGGGCGACGACGGCGCCGGCGGCCACGCTGTACGAGATCGCGCGCAAGCTGCCGGACGGGGCGGAGATCGAGCTCGACCATCCCGGCGGGGACGCGCAGCTGGCGTTGCGCGCGGGGCGCTATGCCACGAGCCTGGTGGTGCTGCCGACGGACGACTTCCCGTCGATGACGGCGGGGCAGCTGCCGCACCGGTTCAGCCTGCCGTCGCTGACGCTGAAGGGGCTGATCGACCGCACCCGGTTCGCGATCAGCACCGAGGAGACGCGCTACTACCTGAACGGCATCTACCTGCACGCGGCGGATGCGGAGGGCGGTCGGGTGCTGCGCGCGGTGGCGACGGACGGGCACCGGCTGGCGCGGGTGGAGGAGCCGCTGCCGGAGGGTGCGGGCGCGATGCCGGGAGTGATCGTGCCGCGCAAGACCATCGCGGAGCTGCGCAAGCTGCTGGACGAGGGCGGCGAGAGCGTGGAGATCGGGCTGTCGGACACCCGCATCCAGTTCACGGCCGGCACGGTGACGCTGACCAGCAAGCTGATCGACGGGACGTTCCCCGAGTACGACCGGGTGATCCCGCGCGACAACGACAAGATGCTGCGGGTCGGCAAGAAGGACTTCTCCGACGCGGTGGCGCGGGTGGCGGCGATCAGCAGCGAGCGGTCGCGGCCGGTGAAGCTGTCGCTGTCGCGCGACCTGCTGGTGCTGTCGGCGTCGAGCCCGGAGCAGGGCACGGCGAGCGAGGAGCTGGACGAGGGGCGGGTGACCTACGCGTCGGGGCCGCTGGAGATCGGGTTCCAGGCGCGCTACCTCAACGACATCACCGACCAGATCGCGGGCCAGGTGGAGTTCGCGTTCGCCGACGGGTCGGCGCCGACCATCGTGCGCGACGCGGAGGACGGCTCGGCGCTCTACGTCCTGATGCCCATGCGCGTCTGAAAGCCGGTCCGGGAACTCTAGCTCCGCCGGTCATCTGACGCGCTTCTGCTGCGCTCCGGTGCTCACGGCCCAGCGGCCGCTCCGCTCCGGTGCTCGCACAGGCACGCCAGCTGACTCGGCGGAGCGAGCTCGCGGAC
>CAXSEF010000034.1:0-8378 GCA_964236535.1 uncultured Acetobacteraceae bacterium | reverse complement strand
CGCTCCGGTGCTCGCACAGGCACGCCAGCTGACTCGGCGGAGCGAGCTCGCGGACCGGCGTTGGGGGGTGAAGGAAGGCTTCTTTGTGGACGCGGGACGGGCGGCGCCTTGGTCCGGCTTCCGGAAGAGTCTTGCGGCACATGGAGCGGCGGTGTGGCGCGGCGTCTTTCATGTGCGGGTCCGGGGGCTCAGCCCCCGGCGGAGTCCAGAGGCGGAGCCTTGGCCTTGCCTGCTTCAATGCCTGGAGCCTGAGCCGGCGGGCGCGCGACCGGGGGGATCGCGATGGCCGCGCTGCTGCATCTCAGCCTCACGCAGTTCCGCAGCTATGCGCGGCTGAGCTGGCGGCCGTCGGCGCGGCTTGCGGTGATCACCGGGCCGAACGGCTCGGGCAAGACCAACCTGCTGGAGGCGGTGTCGCTGCTGGGGCCGGGGCGGGGCCTGCGCGGGGCGCGGGTGGCGGAGCTGGCGCGGCGTGGCGGCGACGGGCGCTGGGGAGTTGCGGCGCGCATCGGCATGGCGGGAGGCGAGGTCGAGCTGGGCACCGGGGCGAGCCCGGACGCGGCGTCGGAGCGGCGGGTGTTCCGGCTGGACGGGGCGCCGGCGCAGAACCAGGCGGAGGTGGCGCGGCACTTCGCGGCGGTGTGGCTGACGCCGCAGATGGACCGGCTGTTCCAGGAGGGCGCATCGGGGCGGCGGCGGTTCCTCGACCGGCTGGTGTGGGCGCTGGAGCCCGGCCATGCGCGCGAGGTGGCGGCGCACGACCACGCGATGGCGCAGCGCAACCGGGTGCTGGCGCAGGGCGGCGACGCGGGCTGGCTGTCGGGGCTGGAGGACGCGATGGCGCGGCACGGGGTGGCGGCGGCGGCGGCGCGGGCGGGTCTGGTGGCGCGGCTGAACGCGGCGCTGGCGGCGCCGGGGGCGCTGGGCGGGTTTCCGGCCGCGGTGCTGGAGCTGAGCTGCCCGCTGGCCGAGCGGCTGGCGGGCGGGGCGGCGCTGGACGCGGAGGACTGGGTGCGGGCGAGCCTGGCGGCGCGGCGCGGCGCGGACCGGGCGGCGGGCGCCGCCGGGCTGGGCGCGCACCGGGCGGACATGGCGATGGCCGACCTCGCGAGCGGGCGGGCGGCGGGGCTCGCGAGCACCGGGGAGCAGAAGGCGCTGCTGATCGCGGTGGTGCTGGGCCATGCCGGGCTGATCGCCGCGGCGCGCGGGGCGGCGCCGCTGCTGCTGCTCGACGAGCCGACGGTGCACCTCGACGCGGCGCGCAGGCTGGCGCTGTTCGCGGCGCTGTCGGCGATGCCGGGCCAGGTGCTGCTGACCGGCACCGACGCCGGGCCGTACGCACCGCTGCGCGGGGTCGCCGAGGGCCTGCTGACGGGTGACGCGGGGCTGGTGGCGGACCCGGCGTTCGCCTGCGGGTGAGGTTCGAGGCGGGGAAAGGCCGGGGCTCTGCCGGTCGTGGGGCGCCTGATACCAGCGGCCCCGGGCTTTGGCCGGCAGGCGCAGCAAGGCCGGGCGTTCCCTCCGCCCGGACCCACAAAAGGCCTGAGCCCTTTGGAAACCCCTTCCTTAAAGACAGGGACTCCAGAGGCCAGTCAACGGCTGCGTCCAGGGGCAGAGCCTCTGGCCTTGCTTGCCTGGCCAGCCACGCCCAGGGCCAGTTGATACGGGGTCTCGTCGATGGCTGCTTCGCCCGGCAAACCGTGTCCAGCCCTCGCTCCGGGGCACGGGAGTGACTATGCTGGGTGGGATACTCCCACGCGTTCACGGAGCTTCTGCACGGCATGTCCGATCCCGTCCGGCCTGACCCCCTGCCCCCGTCCACGACCCCCGCGGCCCCTGCCCCGGCTTCGGCCCTCGAAGCGGTGGAGCACGAGGCGTACGACGCGGCGTCGATCTCGGTGCTGCGCGGGCTGGACGCGGTGCGCAAGCGGCCGGGCATGTACATCGGCGACACCGACGACGGGTCGGGCCTGCACCACATGGCGTTCGAGATCATCGACAACGCGGTGGACGAGGCGCAGGCGGGCTATGCGACGCGGTGCTCGCTGACGCTGAACGGCGACGGCAGCGTGATGGTGCGCGACGACGGGCGCGGCATTCCCACCGACATGCATGCCGAGGAGGGCGTCTCGGCTGCCGAGGTGGTGCTGACGCGGCTGCATGCCGGCGGCAAGTTCAACCAGAACTCCTACAAGGTTTCGGGCGGGCTGCACGGCGTGGGTGCGGCGGTGGTGAACGCGCTGTCGGAGTGGATGGAGGTGCGCATCTGGCGCCAGGGTCTGGAGCACTTCATCCGCTTCGAGCACGGCGACGCGGTGGCGCCGCTGGTGGTGGTGGGGCCGTCCGCGCAGGATGGCGGCACCGAGGTGACGTTCAAGCCGAGCGCTGCGACCTTCACCCACATCGAGTTCGACCTGGCGATCCTGGAGAAGCGGCTGCGCGAGCTGGCGTTCCTCAACTCGGGGCTCGCGATCACGCTGCGCGACGAGCGGCACGCGCCGGCGCAGGAGATGACGTTCCACTACGAGGGCGGGCTGGTCGCGTTCGCGGAGTATCTCGACCGGGCGAAGACGGCGCTGTTCAGCCCGGTGATCTCGGCCGCGGTGGACGACGCCTCGGGCATGCGGGTCGAGTTCGCGCTGAGCTGGAACGACAGCTACCACGAGACGATGCTGTGCTTCACCAACAACATCCCGCAGCGCGACGGCGGCTCGCACCTCGCGGGCTTCCGCCAGGCGCTGACGCGGGTGGTGACGAAGTATGCCGAGGGGATGGGCAAGAAGGAGCAGCTGGCGCTGGTGGGCGACGACATGCGCGAGGGCATGACGGCGGTGCTGTCGGTCAAGGTGCCGGACCCGAAGTTCAGCTCGCAGACCAAGGAGAAGCTGGTCAGCTCCGAGGTGCAGCCGGTGGTGCAGGCGGCGGCGGCCGACGCGATCTCGCACTGGTTCGAGACGCACCCGAAGGAGGCGCGCAGCATCATCCAGAAGGTGATGGACGCGGCGAGCGCGCGCGAGGCGGCGCGGCGGGCGCGCGAGCTGACGCGGCGCAAGGGGGTGCTGGACGTGAGCACCCTGCCGGGCAAGCTCGCGGACTGCCAGGAGCGCGACCCGGCGAAGTGCGAGATCTTCCTGGTCGAGGGCGACAGCGCCGGCGGCTCGGCCAAGCAGGGCCGCGACCGCAAGTACCAGGCGATCCTGCCGCTGAAGGGCAAGATCCTCAACGTGGAGCGGGCGCGGTTCGACAAGATGCTGGGCTCGGCGGAGATCGGCACGCTGATCACGGCGCTCGGCACCGGCATCGGCCAGGGGCCGGTGGAGCAGGGCGGGTTCTCGGTTGGCAAGCTGCGCTACCACCGCATCGTCATCATGACCGACGCCGACGTGGACGGCAGCCATATCCGCACGCTGCTGCTCACGTTCTTCTTCCGGCAGATGCGCGAGCTGATCGAGCGCGGGCATCTGTACATCGCGCAGCCGCCGCTGTACCGGGCGAAGCGCGGCAACGAGGAGCGCTATCTGAAGAACGACAAGTCGCTCGAGGACTACCTGCTGGACAAGGCGCTGGCCGAGGCGCGGCTGAGCTACGCCGACGGGCGGGTGCTGGAGGGGCGCGCGCTTGCCGTGGAGGTGGAGTGGCTGCGCGAGACGGCGCGGCAGCTGCGCGCGCTGGCGGCCGAGCAGGTGCCGACGCCGCTGCTGGAGCAGGCGGCGATCGCCGGGGCGCTGGCGGCGGAGGGCTCGGCGCAGGCGGCGCAGGCGCTGTCGGCGCGGCTGAACGACGTGTCGCTGGTCAACGAGCGGGGCTGGATCGCCGACACCTCGGACGGGCTGACGATGCGGCGCACGGTGCGCGGGGTGGCGGAGCGCTACGGGTTCGACAGCGCGGGGCTGCGCAGCGCCGAGGCGCGCTGGCTGACCGAGCAGGCCGGGGCGCTGGCGGAGCGGTTCGCGCAGCCGGCGATGCTGCGGCTGGACGGCAACGAGGTCGCGGTGGCGGGGCCGGCGAGCGCGTTCGACCGCATCCTGGCGCAGGGGCGCAAGGGTCTGGCGATCCAGCGCTTCAAGGGGCTGGGCGAGATGAACCCGGACCAGCTGTGGAAGACGACGCTCGATCCGTCGGTGCGCACGCTGCTGCAGGTCAAGGTGGGCGACGTGGAGGATGCGGGCCAGGTGTTCGCGACGCTGATGGGCGACGTGGTGGAGCCGCGGCGGGAGTTCATCGTCGGCAACGCGCTGAAGGTTGCGAACCTGGATGTGTGAGGGTCGGTGCCCTGGGCCGCTGGTGCCAGGCAGGTTCGGCTGACGAGCGGCTCCCTGCCCCGGTGCCGGTGCCGGTGCCGGTGCCGGTGCCGGTGCCGCGACGGAGAACGTCAGGACGCAGGCCGGTCAAGTGAGCGCCGGGGCATTTCCCAGGAGCCGGGCGTTGGCCGCCGCGATCCGCTCGGCGGCACGCGCCTGCATGGAGCGGCGCATGAACCGGCGGCGCAGGGGCTTCAGCGCAAGCAGCGCCAGCGCAGCGGTCAACAGGTTCGTCGCCGCCGCGAGGTACAGCACCGCCAGCCAGTTGCCCGTCGCGTCGCGCAGGAGGCTGCCGAGCGGAACCAGCAGCGCGGCGGTGCCCTTGGCGGTGTAGAGCAGCCCGTAGTTGGTCGCGGCATAGCGCCGGCCGAACGTGTCTCCGGAAACGGCGGGAAACAGCGAGTAGATCTCGCCCCATGCAAAGAATACCACGCCCGTCAGCACGACGAACGCCACCGGGTTCGACGCCATGAACGTGAGCACCAGGATGCCCAGGCCCTCCAGCAGGAACGCGATGAACATGGTGTTCTCGCGGCCGATATGGTCGGAGATCCAGCCGAAGAACGGACGCGTGACCCCGTTCATCACCCGGTCGATGGCCAGCGCGAAGGTCAGCGCCGGCATGGTGATGTACATCAGGGTGACGGGCGTGTCGGCCACGCCGAAATCGGTGGCGATGACCGAGAGCTGCGCCGTCGCGAGCAGGCCGCCGGCGCCGACCAGCGTGAACATCAGGTACATCAGCCAGAACACCGGCTCCCGCGCCACCTCGCCCGGCGGGTAGTCACGGGTGAGGCTGTGCAGGTGTGACGGCCGGGTCGCGGTCATGCCGCTGGGGCTGACCGGCGTCTCGCGCGGCATCCCCGGTCCCGGCGGCGCGCGCAGCAGCAGCGCCACCAGAGCGACCACGATGCCCTGCAGCAAGCCGAAGAACAGGAAAGCCGACTGGTAGCCGCTCGCCGCGATCATGTTGGAGATCGGCACGATCGTCACCGCCGACCCGGCGCCGAAGCCTGCTGCCGTCAGCCCCGCCGCCAGGCCGCGTCGGTCCGGGAACCATTTGATCGCATTGCCGACCGCCGCCCCGTAGACGAAGCCGGAGCCGATGCCGCCCGCGGCCGATGCGACATACAGGACCGTCAGCGAAGCGGCGAAGCTGTCCACCACCCAGGAGGTGCCGATCAGCACGCCGCCCGCACACACCGTCAGACGCGGCCCGATCTTGTCGATGACATAGCCTTCGAGAGGCAACAGCCAGGTCTCGCAGACCACGAAGATGGTGAACGCCAGCTGGATGGCAGATTGGCTCCAGCCTTGCGCCTGGCTCATCGGCAGCACGAACAGGGTCCAGCCGTACTGCAGGTTGGCAATCGACACCATGCAGAGGATGCCCAGCACCAACTGGCCCCAGCGGGAGCGCAAGACGGACATCATCGCCTACGCTCCGTCCGCCAGCTGCACGGGCGCAGGTTGCCGCAGCAGCGCCATCGTCGCTCGGCTGATCGGCACGGCGACCTTGACCCAGCCGGCGATCTCCACCTCGGCGCTGGGGGGCAGGCCCGCTTGACTATGTCGGGTTGCTCGACGGACTGCTGCGGTCGCTGTGGCGCCGCCGTCCAGAACCTGTTCCATAGCGCATCCTTCCATCCACTCGAGACGAGTGCACCATCAAACCCTAAGGTTGAACAAGTGTGACCAGGCGTCGGAGCTCGGATGCCGAGGCGGCAGTTCGTCCTGGCTGTGGCGGCGATGCCACACCAGCAGGCGTCGCCCGACGGACCGGTGCGACACGGTCACGATCAGTCGGCCTGACATAGGCTTTCACCCGGATCACCCTCTGGTCGGCGCGGGCTGCCGAGACGTCACTTCGCCCGGCCGCGGACCGCCTCGCGCAGCCGGTTGAGGCGTTCCAGCGTCGGCACCGCCTGCGTGCTGGCGGCGGCGAGGCCGAGCACCAGCGCCTCCAGGCAGACCAGGGTCGCGCCATGCAGCGCCACGCGCTCCGCGCGTCCGCGTCGTGCAGGAAGGACGACGCCGGCCTGTTGCGCCAGACGCCGGTCGAGGCTGTCGGTCACCAGAACGATCGGCGCGCCGATGCTGCGGGCTTCGGCGAACACCGCCACGACCTCGCCGTAGGCGCGGCCATACGCCAGCACCAGCAGCGCATCACCCGGACGAAGGTCCAGCATCTGGTCGGCCAGCATGGCGCCGGTCGCGTTCAGGGCCAGGATGCGCCGCCCCGCGCGAGCCAGGAGCATCGTCACGTAGCTGGCCAGCGCGGCGGACGGGCCGATGCCGAAGACCGCGATCCGCTCGGCGGGGTGCAGCACCGAGACCCCGGCCATGATCTGCGCGCGGGCAGCGGGCGTGCGGAGGTTCTGCAACGCCTCCTCGTGGGCCGCGAACACCAGCCCGATCGCCTGACTCGTGTCCTCGCCGACCTCACCCAGGGTACGGCGCATGTCGTCGGCGAGCGTGGCGGGCCGGTCGACGGACGTGACGAGGGCCTGCTTGAGCGCGCCCAGTCCGGCGAAGCCGAGCGTCTGGACGGTCCTGATGACTGTCGCGTCCGACGTGCCGGTCCGCGCCGCGAGGTCCAGCGCCGAACTCGCCAGCACCGCGGCACGGTTGGCGTCGATGTACTGCGCCACCCGCCGGCTCGCCGGCGGCAAGGAGGCGCCATGCAGGTCCAGCCGCGCCCTGAACAGGTCCGTCATGTGCGCCTTCCGGTGCGTCGCGATGTAGTGAACGCTTCAGTCTAGCCAGCTTTTGTAATGCACGCTACTGCTTGCGGTCGCAGGCAGGAGACGCCCGATGACCGGTATCGCCTGGACCCATGCCGCACCTTCGGTCCTTGCCGCCTTCCTCGCGTCGACGGTCGAGTTCGTGGAGGCGTTGACGGTCGTCCTGGCAGTCGGCAGCGTGCGGGGCTGGCGCGACACGCTGCTTGGCGCCGCGGCAGCGCTCGCGGTGCTCCTGCTTCTCGTGGCCGTGCTCGGGACCGCCCTGACGCGCATCCCGCTCGGCCTGATCCAGATGGTGGTCGGCGCGCTGCTGCTGCTGTTCGGTCTGCGATGGCTGCGCAAGGCCATCCTGCGGTCCGCCGGGGTGATCCCGCTGCACGACGAGGCGGCGGCGTTCGCGAAGCGGACGGAAGCGATGCGGGGCCACGGCGCCGCCCGCGGCTGGGACCGGATCGCCTTCGGGGCGGCGTTCCAGATCACCATGCTGGAGGGCACCGAGGTCGTGTTCATCGTGATCGCGCTCGGCGCCGGGGGAGCCGGGCTGCTGCTGCCGGCGAGCCTGGGTGCGCTTGCGGCGCTGCTGGTCGTGATGACGCTCGGCGTCGTGCTCCACCGGCCGCTGGCGCGCGTGCCGGAAAACACCCTGAAGCTCGTGGTCGGCGTGCTGCTGTCGGCATTCGGCTGCTTCTGGCTGGGCGAGGGCATCGGCGTTGCATGGCCGGGAGCGGACCGGTCGATCCTGGCGCTCATCGTCGGGTTTCTCGCGGCCGCCCTGCTGACCGTCCCGCTGTGCCGGTCGCGGGCCGGGCATTCCGCGAACCGGGTGGAAGCGGCGCGATGAGCTGGATCAGGAGCGTCGCGCACGAAGTGTTCGGGCTGTTCGTGGACGATGGGAGCTTTGCCGTCGCCATCGTGGCGTGGCTGCTGGTGGTCTGGCTGGTGCTGCCGTGGCTCGGGGTGGAGCCGGTCTGGGCAGGAGTCGCGTTGTTCACGGGCCTTGCCGCGATCCTGGCCGAGAGCGCCATGCGGCGGGCGCGGCGGTGAGCGGCGCAGGTGCCGTCGGGGCGACCCGCGCGCCGGTCATGGAGGGCACAGCGTCGGCTGTCGTCTGAACAACGCCTGGCAATGTCTCCGAGACGGACAGGAGGCGAGCTGGAGGCTGGGCTGACCACCAGTGTCAGCGCGCAGCCCTGGCGACAATCCCGTTCACATCGCCGGCGCGACGAATCCGATGGATCAGCACCGTGACCGAGGACGGGCCCAGGCCTGCATTGCCAGGCCCTCGTCCCGACCCTGCGGCCGGACGACATCGTCGTGACGGACAACCTGCCGG